>JBCCJD010000099.1:0-1508 GCA_039027955.1 Pseudomonadota bacterium | reverse complement strand
GGCGTAACGCAACAGGCGGTCCATATAGAGTGTCCTTGCGGTCTTAAGAGTGAGAGCGATATGGCGGGTGAGACTCAAAAAAGCCAGCAAATGTGGGGCGGGCGCTTCGCCGCACAGCCTTCCGATATCATGCAATCGATCAATGCGTCCATTGATGTCGATAAGCGCATGGTGCGTGAGGATATTGCCGGGTCACGCGCCCATGCAGACATGCTGGTCGAGCAGGGCATTATCTCAGAAGCTGATCACGCTGCGATCCAGTCTGGGCTTGATCAAGTGCTTGCTGAAGTCGACGCGAACACATTTCCTTATCGCGCCGAGCTGGAAGACATTCATATGAATGTTGAGGCGAGGCTGAAAGAACTTATCGGTGAACCCGCCGGTCGGCTGCACACAGCGCGGTCTCGAAACGATCAGGTCGTGACGGATTTCCGTTTATGGACGCGTGGCGCGCTGACCGAGGCGCGTCATGGGCTGAAAGCTTTGCAGAGCGTCCTTGTCAGCCGCGCAGGCGAGCACGCAGACACGGTGATGCCGGGGTTTACGCATTTGCAGACGGCACAGCCTGTGACGTTGGGCCACCATCTACTGGCCTATGTTGAGATGTTTGAGCGCGATCGCACACGCCTTACGGACTGCGCAGCGCGTTTGAATGAAAGCCCGCTCGGCGCAGCGGCCCTTGCCGGCACTGGCTTTCCGATTGACCGCGATGCGACGTCAGAAGCTTTGGGGTTTGATCGTCCGATGGCGAACTCTCTGGACGCGGTCTCAGCGCGAGACTTTGCTTTAGAGGCGATGAGCGCGCTTTCGATCTCAGCAACGCATCTATCGCGCCTTGCCGAAGAAATTGTGCTTTGGACGAGTACGCAGTTCCGCTTTGCCAGCCTCTCGGATGCCTGGTCGACAGGGTCATCGATCATGCCACAGAAGCGCAATCCTGATGCGGCGGAGCTGATCCGGGCAAAGGCGAGCTCGATCACGGCAAATTTCGTGGCGCTTCAAGGCGGTGTGAAAGCGCTCCCCCTCGCTTACGCGAAGGATTTACAGGACGACAAAGCGCTGACCTTTGCGAGCTTTGATACATTCGGCCTCTGCGCCGCAGCGATGTCAGGAATGATGAAGACAATCACGTTCCAGCCGGACGCCATGAGAGCCGCAGCGGCGGATGGGTTCTCTACAGCAACCGACCTTGCAGATTGGCTGGTTCGGGAGTTGCAAATCCCGTTTCGTGATGCCCATCACATTACTGGGCGCTTGGTGGCTCTGGCGGAAGAAAACTCGATCGATCTCCCCGATCTGAGCCTTGAGCAAATGCAAACAATTGAACCGCGCCTTACGAATGACGTTTTTTCGGTTCTCACTGTGGAGGCGTCAGTTGCATCCCGGCAGAGCTATGGTGGCACATCGCCCTTGCGCGTTCGCGAGCAGGTGCAACAATGGACACAACGTTTAGGATTGGAGCGCCCGGAATGAAAATCGTGATTAGAACCGCCCTCGCATGTTCCGCG
>JBCCJD010000098.1:0-1638 GCA_039027955.1 Pseudomonadota bacterium | reverse complement strand
CGTCTTGATACCGATGTTCTCACCGTGTTGCGGCGCTTGGGCCTTAAATCTCTGGGCCAATTGTCCGCTGTTATGGATGGTGAGGGTGATACGGCCTCGGGTCGCGATGCGCTTCAGCGCCGTTTCCGTAATCGCAAATCTCCTTTAGCCAACCCACTCATCCGCCTAGACCAGCTGCTAGGCCGCGTCCCTGAGCCTTTGCTGCCGATTCTGCCGCAGGCGATGCCGCTGGTTCAGCGCCGGCTTATGGAACCGATCCGTTATCGCAGTCTGCTTGATGCGGTTCTGGCCGATCTGGCTCAGGATATGGCGCGCGAACTCGAAGCGCGCCGACAAGGCGCGCGGCGGCTCGAGCTGGGGCTGTGGCGGGTGGATGGCGAGATGGTTGTGCGCCGTCTTGAACTAGCCGCAGCCACGCGCGAGCCTTCGCACATTGCGCGGCTGTTTGATGCCAAGCTGGACGATGTCGATGCTGGCTTTGGGATCGAAATAGTGCGTTTGCGCGCCAGCTGGGCGGAACCTCTTGCCACAAGCCAGCGCGATCTTGAGCGCGCGGCTGAGCGTCACGGTACATCGCTTAGCGCTTGTGTTGATCGTCTGCGCGCCCGCCTTGGCCCCCAAGCGGTGCGCCGTCCGGTTCCCTATGCCAGCCATGTGCCCGAACGCGCGCAGAGCTGGCAGGGACCGATGGAGCCCGAACCAGTGTTACAAACAAATCTTGCATTGCGTCCCAGACCTTTGAAATTGCTGGATGCACCAGAGAAGATCGCGGTGCTTTACGCTTCGCCGGATGGCCTCCCGCAGCGCTTTCGCTGGCGCGGTGAGGTTCGTGAGGTGGTGCGGGTTGAAGGGCCGGAGCGAGTCGCGCCCGAATGGTGGCGTGAGAAGTCGAGCGTTCGCTTGCGCGATTACTATCGTATCGAGGAGAAAGACGGTCAGCGGTACTGGATCTATCGTTGTGGCATAGTCGGGGATGGCCGCGGCGGTTTGCCAGAATGGTATCTGCAAGGCTTGTGCGTGTAACGGCTAAAACCCTTGCCTGACGTATTCCTGCACTTCGCGCATGCATATCGCGGGTTAGTCAGCATTTCATTTACAACTGGCCGCTATCGAATAGGTATGAATATGCAGTCGATCACACGCTCATCGAAGCGCCGCTCGCTCAGCTTGTTGGTCAAAAGCCGGGTCGAGTCGCGTGTTGTGTTCGTGGATTTGATCGATATTTCAGAAGGCGGGTGCAAGATCAGCGGTGGCCGGGGTTTTGCTCAGGTCGGGGATCGCGTTGTCATGAAAGTGGGCGGGGTTAACGCCCCTCTTGGTACGATTGCCTGGGTTCATGACCGCATCGCTGGAGTTGCCTTTGAAGGCGAGATGCACTCTGCGGTTCTGGATCATCTTTGCGCCAGCGCCGTCAGGCCCAATAACGCGCGCCGCAGCGACCCGGCTCGCTCGCTCTGACACTTCCCAGGGTTGCACGCTTTGCATTGGACTTGAAGATTTGAGAACATATAAGGAACAAAATGTTCCAACGGTTCTCCTATGACTAAGCTAACGCTTCGACAAAAACTCGAAATTCTCGCTGACGCTGCCAAGTACGATGCGTCCTGCGCGTCTTCAGGCACGGCGAAGAAGAATTCG
>JBCCJD010000097.1:0-1710 GCA_039027955.1 Pseudomonadota bacterium | reverse complement strand
AGCTTAAATGATTCTATGCGTCCGCGGCGCTCTTTTTATCGGTCTCTGACACCTCGCTTGGGTTGCTGACATGCTTTTCCTGAAAGCGCATCAGAAACAGCGACCCCTCAAACAGCAACAGCAAGGGGACTGCCAGAATCACCTGACTTCCCGGATCGGGCGGAGTGACGATCGCGGCCAGCGCTACGACGCCGACAATCACGTAACGACGCGCTCCGGCCAGTTGCGCCCGCGAGACAATCCCCGCGCGGTGAAGCAGCATCAGCAAAACGGGCAATAAAAATGTGAGCCCGAACGCAAGGATGAATTGCATAACGAGGCTAAGGTAATCGCCAGCGGCCGGAAGCGCGCGGATATCAAGGCCCCCGGTCTCCCCGCTATAGCCAAGGAAGAACAGAAAGGCGGTCGGCATCACAACGTAATAAGCCAACGCCGCACCCCCAAGAAACAGAACCGGAGTGGCGATAAGAAACGGCAGAAACGCCTTCTTCTCATTGGCGTAAAGGCCAGGCGCCACAAACGCCCAGAGCTGATTGGCAATGATGGGAAAGCTCACCATGAAGCCGGCAAACAGAGCCACTTTGAGCTCAACAAAGAACACCTCTGGCAGTTTTGTGAAGATCAATTGCCCTTCGCCATCGGGGAAGGCGTCGCGCAGCGGCTGCACCAGAAAACCAAGGATCGGGTCGGCAAAATACAAGCAGACCCCAAAAGCGATCAGCAACGCGACAATCGAGCGCATCAGGCGTGTGCGCAGCTCTATCAGATGATCGAGCAGCGGCGCCTTGGTCTCGTCAATGTCCTTCACTTCAAACGCCATACTGCGCCTCACGCCTTTTCAGGCGTATCAGGATCGCTCGGCGCTGCACCCGGATCAGCGCTCCCGCCAGCGCGCGCACCCTCATGAGGCTCAGCGCCAGTATCCTTAGCGATTAGACTGGAGCCCGCCGCCTCAGCGCTCGCCTGTGCGCCGCTGGAGGTCTGCATTGTGGGAGGATGCTCACGCATGATCTCTTCGTTGCGCGCTTTCCATTTCTTTTCCATGTCCTCAAGTTCAGCCTCGCGGACCATCGCATCGATCCCGGTGCGAAAATGGGCGGAAACCTTGCGCACTTTGCCGATCCAGCGCCCGGCGCTGCGCATCGCAAGCGGCATGTCTTTAGGACCTATGACAAGGACCGCGACAATCACGATCACCAACAATTCCATGGCGCCGATATCGAACATGTCTCGCGCGGCTTAGCGCTGCTCCTTATGCGGGTCGGCTGCGCGCGCCCGCGCAGCGGATCACTTAGCGTCTACAGCCCCTCACGACTTTGCCGCGTCGCCTGTTTCGGTCTTTGCGGTTTCGGTGGCAGCAGCGTCCTTTGCCGGGGCCTCAATCTGCGCCTTGGCGGCCGGCGTCTCGTCCACATCTTCAGCCATTCCCTTTTTGAAGCTGGAGATGCCCTTGCCGAAATCACCCATCATTTCCGAGATGCGACCGCGCCCAAAAAGGACGAGGACAACCACCGCAATAATCGCAATTTGCCAGACGCTGAGACCCATGGGGACACACTTTCCTTGATTGGTTCAGTGTCAATATAGAGCCTCAAAGCCGCGCGCGCCAGTCACGCTTTGCAATCAAGCGTCGTGAGAGCTTCCCGCTTGGTCCAAATCGGGTTCCTCGCTGGTGTCCGAATCCGGCCTTTGATCGGCTTCGCTCGGCGT
>JBCCJD010000096.1:0-1717 GCA_039027955.1 Pseudomonadota bacterium | reverse complement strand
GACTGGAACCGAGATCGGGCCAGCCGTGTCGGACACGGACTGCCCGCGCACCAAGCCTTCGGTGGAGTCCATCGCAATCGCACGCACGGTGTTCTCACCAAGGTGCTGCGCCACTTCCAGGATCAGCTTGTTGCCATTGTTATCGGTTTCAAGCGCGTTCAGAATTTCAGGCAGGTGGTCATCGAACTGCACGTCGACAACAGCGCCGATGACCTGCGTGATTTTGCCTTTTGCATTGGCCATGTTGGTCTCTCCGGGGTCTAGAGCGCTTCCGCGCCCGAAATAATTTCAATCAGTTCGTTGGTGATCACGGCCTGACGTGAGCGGTTGAACTCAATCGTCAGCTTGTCGATCATCTCACCGGCGTTGCGGGTTGCGTTGTCCATCGCGGACATCCGCGCGCCCTGCTCGCCTGCGCCATTTTCCAACAGCGCGGAGAAGATTTGCGTCGCCACACCGCGAGGCAGCAGATCGGCCAGAATGGCCTCCTCGCTTGGCTCGTAATCATAGATGGTCGAGCTGGACGCATCTTCCTCAGGCGCGTCAAACTTCGCAGGGATCAGCTGCTGCTCTTGCGGCTTTTGGCTGATCACACTTTCGAACTTCGAATAGTAAAGCTTGGCGACATCGAACTCGCCCGCATCAAAGCGGCTGAGCACATCCTGCGCGATATCAGCGGCATCGGCATAGCCAAGGCGCTTAACCTCGCTCAGATCGACATGACCGATGAAGTGATCCGACAGGTCGCGTTTCAGAACCTCACGGCCCTTCTTGCCTACGGTCAGAATCTTCACCGTCTTGCCAGCCGCGATCAGCTTTTCAGCCTGATAGCGCGCAAGCTTTGCGATATTGCCGTTAAAGCCACCGCAAAGCCCGCGTTCGGCGGTCATGACGATCAGCAGCTGGGTCTGGTCCGAGCCCGTGCCCGACAGCAGCTTTGGCGCGCTCTCGGAGCTTCCGACAGAAGCCGCCAGCTGCCCCATCACTGCGTTGAACCGCTCCGCATAGGGGCGGCCCGCCTCCGCCGCTTCCTGCGCGCGGCGCAGTTTGGCGGCGGCGACCATTTGCATCGCCTTTGTGATCTTGCGGGTCGATTTGACCGAATCGATCCTGTTTTTAAGGTCCTTAAGACTTGGCATTGCCTCGTCTCCCCTTAAGCAAAGTCAGCGGCGAATGCGTCAAGCGCGGCTTTGATCTTGTCCTCAGCCTCGCCTTTGATCTTCGGGTCCTCATTGGTGATGTAGTCCAGCAGGTCCTGATGCTTGCCGCGCAAATGCGCCAAAAGGCCCGCTTCGAACTTACCAACCTGGTTCACTGGCAGCTTGTCCAGATAGCCTTTGGTGCCTGCGTAGATCACGCAAACGATCTCGGCATTGGTCAGTGGCGAGTATTGCGGCTGCTTCATAAGCTCGGTCAGGCGCGCACCGCGGTTCAGAAGCTGCTGCGTCGCGGCATCAAGGTCGGAGCCGAACTGCGCAAAGGCCGCCATTTCGCGGTACTGAGCAAGCTCCAGCTTCACCGGGCCCGCCACAGATTTCATCGCATTGGTTTGGGCCGAAGAGCCCACGCGAGACACTGACAGACCGGTGTTCACCGCCGGGCGGATACCCTGATAGAACAGCTCGGTTTCAAGGAAGATTTGCCCGTCGGTGATCGAAATCACGTTGGTCGGAATAAAGGCCGACACGTCGCCACCTTGGGTTTCAATGATCGGCAG
>JBCCJD010000095.1:0-2017 GCA_039027955.1 Pseudomonadota bacterium | reverse complement strand
CAGCGGCGAGCAGATGATGGTTGAGATCGAGACAACGAGGAAGAACGAGCCAAGGATGGTAAAGCTCTGCTGGAGATATTGGACAAAGAAATAGGCCATCGCCGCGCCCATCGTTTGGACGCCCATCAATTGCGAGAATTTAACGCCGATGAGGCGCACAAAGTGTCGATTGCCGACCACCGCATCGAATTCTTCGGCCAATTGTTCAAACTTGTTTTTGTCGGTTGCAGCGGCGGGGTCAGTGAACCGAGCCGATGACGTCGAAAAATAAGCGATCATCAGACTGACAAAGATCAAGCCGCCGCAAATGATCCCGACCAAGGCCCAACTGGCGGGCTCCTTGCTCCCGAGAAAATCGAGCGCAAACTTTATGCCCGCGCCTGCAATCATGCCGCCCAGCGCGACAAACACCATGCGATAGGCATGGATCGAAGAACGCTCATGATAGCTGTCAGTCATCTCAGCCGGCATCGACATATAAGGGATGTTGAACAGCGTGTAGCCGAACGCATAGAGGCAAAGCGCACCAAACAGATAAGCGGCGGTGAGATATTGATTATCAAATTGCGGGGTTGTGAAAATGATCGCGAAGCTCGCTGCGCTCAGCACAGCGCCCCAGGTCAGGAATGGGCGGCGGCGACCTTTCGATGACCGGTGCCGATCGCTCCAGATCCCGACCAGCGGATCGGTCGCGACATCAAACAGTTTGCTGGTGGTGATTACCGCACCTGCCAGCCATGGATCAATTCCGAGCAGGCTGACCGCAAACAGCAAAATCACGCCCGAAATACCATTCATCAGCAAAGCGATGCCGAACGCGCCGGTGGCCCAACCGAGCTTAAGGCTTACAGGCAGCGCGCTGTCTTCGTGCGTGGCTGCAGGAGTCGTCGGGATTGCAGTTGTCGCCATCAGCTGTGTCCTCGGGTCATAGTGTCTCCAGCTCAGGCTTTAACGGGGTTGCGGTGTCGGCAGGTCAGTGCCGCCGCGCGCCGCCGCATCGCGGATCAGCATGTTCGGCAGGACAGTGTTGTCCCACGGCTTGTCTTTAGGCGGTCTGCCACCGGTACGCAGGACAACCATGTTCTGCGATGGGATCATGTAGACGACCTGATTGGAATTGCCGTCAAACAGGACGAGATCTTTATCGAGATACGGCTCCTTATGAGCGACCTTGCCAAACGGCACGTCGGGATGCGCAAACCCGCGCTCTTCGACGTATCGGCCAGCGACCCACACACCCATCCCGTAATAGGGGTTTTGCTCAGTCGGAGTGCGCATCGCCTCCGCATAGCCATCGGGCAGCAATTGCTCACCATCCCATACGCCATCGGCCATGATCAGCATCGCCATGCGCACCCAGCTTTCTGCAGGCAGCAGCAAGCAGCATCCCGAATGCGCCATTCCGCCGTGACGATTGACCCAGATTTCACCGCCCATCGCACCAATCGGCTTTAGCAATGCCTCGGAGAGGTATTCGCCGTAGCGCATGCCCGTAGCGCGCTCGATCAGCGGCGCGACCAGTTCTGAGTTCGCGTTGGAATATTCATACCGCTCACCCGGCGTACGCGTCATCGGGTAATCGTTGATGATAACTTCGTCATGGCGCGGATGCAGATAAGCGCGATTAAGGATGTCCTTGGGATCAGGCGAGAAACCCTGCGGCAAAAGGCCGGTGCGCATATCAAGCAGATGACGCACTTTAATCTGCTCGCGCCCGGCATCGCCTTTCCATTCAGTGAAGAATTCGGCGACCGGCTGGTCAAGTGATTGGATGTGACCCTGCTGAAGCGCGCGCCCGATAAGAAGAGCGGTTACCGGCTTAGCGAGCGACTTGGAGACGATTGGTGTGCGCTTGCCAAAATCGCCAAAGTACCGTTCGGCATGCACCGCGCCATCCTTGACGATTACAAAGGCAGAGCTGTTTCGCTGCGCTGCATAATCCATCGCTTCTGCAAGCGTGGAAGCGGACAGCGCTGGATACGTCACTTGCGGCAACGGCGCCGCATCGTCAGCGCCT
>JBCCJD010000094.1:0-2070 GCA_039027955.1 Pseudomonadota bacterium | reverse complement strand
GGCGTCCAGCCACAACTGGTCGATAACGATGGCAAGGTGCTGGAGGGCGCGACCGAGGGCAATTTGTGCATCATCGGCAGCTGGCCGGGGCAGGCGCGCAGTGTCTACGGCGATCATGAACGCTTCGAGCAGACCTATTTCTCGTCCTATAAGGGCAAATACTTCACCGGCGATGGCTGCCGGCGCGACGAGGACGGGTATTACTGGATCACGGGGCGCGTCGACGATGTGATCAACGTCTCGGGCCACCGCATGGGCACAGCGGAAGTGGAAAGCGCGCTGGTGCTGCACGCCAAGGTCGCTGAGGCGGCCGTGGTGGGATACCCGCACGATATCAAGGGCCAGGGCATCTATTGCTACGTTACGCTCAACGCGGGCGAGGAAGGCTCGGATGAGCTCTACAAAGAGCTGCGCGCCTGGGTGCGCACCGAGATCGGGCCGATCGCCACGCCCGACCACATCCAGTTCACCGACGGCCTGCCCAAGACACGCTCGGGCAAGATCATGCGACGCATCCTGCGCAAAGTCGCCGAGAACGAATTCGCATCGCTCGGAGACACGTCAACCCTCGCGGACCCGTCTCTGGTTGACCGACTGATCGAGGGGCGTCAAAATCGATGAATGGGCAGACGGCCTTTCGGGACGGATCGCTCATATGGGATCCGGCTTTGGGAGAGGCCAGTATGCGCATTGTAATTGCGGATGATCACCCGCTGTTTCGCACCGCTTTGAGCCACGCGGTGGCCAAGGTGTGGGACGGCGCGCAGATAATCGAGGCGGAATCGGCTGCGCAGGCTCGCGCTGAGTTGGCGGACGGTGCGGAGGCGCTCTTGCTCGACCTTCATATGGAAGATTCAAGCGGGCTCAGTGTTTTGATGGACCTGCGACAAGACTATCCGGCTCTACCGATCGCCATTGTTTCAGCCAGCGAAGAACCAAGAGTATACGCCGCAGCTCAGCAATTGGGCGCGGCGGCGTTTATTCCAAAGTCAGCCGGGCTGGAAGATATGCGGGCGAGCTTGGCCGCTGTGCGCGATGGAGACCATTCCTTCCCCGAAACGCATACGCATGAGGACGACGACCTGACGCGCATCGCGAGCCTTACGCCTGCACAGCGGCGCATTTTGGGTTCGATACGGCAAGGGCTGCTCAACAAACAGATCGCCTACGAACAGGGCATAAGCGAGGCTACGGTCAAAGCTCACATTACAGCCGTTTTTCGCAAGCTGGGCGTTTCAAACCGCACACAGGCCGTGCTGCTTGCCGCCAAACTCGACGTCGATCAGCCGAGCGCAGACCGCGCCGCTGTTTGAGAATCAAGCACCGTCCGATCCTCGCCACGTTGCACCAGGCAGGTTGAAATCAAAGCTCGCAAAGCGGCTGGCGAAGACGGCTTCAAAAGCCGGTTTGCATCCATTGCCACAGCTGCAAATTCGGTCTCTTCGCTGTCTTCGGCGGTCAGCAGGATGGCCGGCGGTTGCGCCTTCCACGCCATGCACAATTCACCATAGACTGTGTCGCCGCGCTCATCTCCATCGAGCCGATAATCCATAATGACAACATCAGGCGGCGATGGGCAGAGCTCCAGCGCGCTGTGCAGGCTTGTCGCGCTCTTTGGATCGAGTTCCCATTTAGACAGAAGCGCGGACGTGGCCGTCAGCACGGCGGGATCGTTATCAACCACCAGAACGCGGGCCTCACCAATCCTTCGGACGGGTCGCTCAATTGATGTGATCGGCATCGGTGTGCCCCAGCGATGGACAGGAACGCTCAGCGCAAATCGGCTGCCTTTCCCTTCGATCGAGTGGGTCAGTATACGCATGTCCAGAAGCGAGCTTGTCCGTCGCACAATAGCTAAACCCAGTCCAAGCCCTTCGCGATCGGTGGAGGACCCGCGCTCAAACTCCTGAAAAATCCGACCCAAATCGTCTTTGGCGATACCGCGCCCCGTATCGTGAACGCACAAAAGCGCCTCTTGGCCTGAGCGCCGAACCCCAAGCAGCACGCCGCCCGATTGAGTGTAGCGAATGGCGTTGCTGACCAGATTTCGCAAAACACTCGTCAGAAGGG
>JBCCJD010000093.1:0-2278 GCA_039027955.1 Pseudomonadota bacterium | reverse complement strand
CTCCGTTGCGTCGGCTGCGTTCCTGTTCGAGTTTGGTGGGCTGCCAGTCATCGCTGTCGCCTTCTGGCTGTCATTCTATTACCGGGACCGCCGTGACGGTTTGTCGCAAGGGGTGCTTCTGGCCGGCTTTATCATCAACGTCGCGATGAGCGCGCTGCATCTAGCGCTGGCCGTCGGCGCATCGCAGCCCGAACTCGTCGCTCTGACTCCGCAACAAGGCGCATTGGTCGCCGGGCTTTGCGCAGGCGCCTGTTTTGTCCACTGGACGCTGTTCCGTTTCCCGATCGCCTTTGCGCTCGCCTGTCTTGCGACCCTATCGCTGGGCGACCACGTCCTGCATCTAGCCTTTGCCGATCTGCCCGCCGCTGTGTTTGTCGGATGGCCGATTGTCTTTGCGCTCTGCGTTCTCAGCCTTGCCGTATGGTGGGACATGACAGACGTTTATCGCGAGACTGTCCGATCCGATGTCGCATTCTGGCTGCATATCTTTGGCGGCTTCATGCTTTTCTCAAGCCTGCTGGTCGCCCTTTTCGCCAGCGATGTGCAAGGCTTTTCCAGCTTTCGACCGGTCTATGAATTCAATCCGATTGATCGACTTTCTGCGGCTCTGATTTTTGCGCTCGTCATTGGCCTGACAATGGTCGCGCTGCTGGTTAACCGCGTGTTCCTGGCGCTGTGTTCGGCGCTGTTTCTGGGCGCGGCGGTGCACGCGATGCTGGGCATAGAGAACCTGCCTTTCACAGTCCTCCTGATCGGAGCCTCTATCGTGCTGCTCGCCGCCTTCTGGCGCGAACTGCGCCGCGCGCTGCTTGAGCGCCTGCCATTGATCCTGCAGGCGCAACTCCCCCGCGAGCAAAGCCGGATCGATGGAAAGCGACCAGTGGACTAGCGGCGGCTGGTTACTGCTTGGGTTACGTACATGTCGTTATTCCTTAACTCTCGCTAGTCTATCGAAACGAAATGAGCCTTCTATCGCGTCTCTTCGGATCGAAATCGTCTTTACCTTCAGTTGACAACGCAACTTTTGGAAGAATGCAAGCCGTAGTCGATTACGGGAACGGTCGCTATTCTTGGGAGGTTGATGCGCCCATCTCCACAAAACTAGGCGAAATGGAACCAATGTTCGACGCTCCGGAAAGCGGCCCCACAATTGAACAGGTGGCTAAATGGAAGGAACTGGTCGAATCAGCCGAACAGCATAAAGCGGACGCAAGAGAAATCTTGCTAAAGCATATGGCAGGCTTCAAGCACGAAGGGCAAATCGACAACCTCGAACTTGTTTCAATTGATCTACACGATCGTCCGGATCTTGAGTTTGATTGGAGCATGGCTTTTGAGCTTGTAGATGAGGGCTTTTTATATACGGTTCTATTCACTGGCGACGAGCCGACGACCGTTACAGTCGATGGCTAACGCCGCCCCTTCGGCCCTTTTTCATCCTCAAACAGCTCGGCCAGCTGCTCCATTATTGTGCCGCCCAGTTGCTCGACATCCATGATTGTCACCGCGCGGCGGTAATAGCGGGTTACGTCATGGCCGATGCCTATGGCGACCAGTTGGATGGGTGAGACATTCTCGATCCAGTCGATCACCCCGCGAAGATGCGCTTCCAAATAGCCAGCCGAGTTTACGCTTAGTGTCGAATCGTCGACCGGGGCGCCATCGCTGATCACCATCAGGATGCGGCGTTCCTCTGGGCGGAAGATCAGGCGGGAATGCGCCCAAAGCAGCGCTTCGCCATCGATATTCTCTTTGAGCAGCCCCTCGCGCATCATCAGGCCAAGATTGCGGCGTGCGCGGCGCCACGGCTCGTCCGCCTGCTTGTATATGATGTGGCGCAAATCGTTGAGGCGGCCCGGCCCTTGCGGCTTGCCGTCAGCGAGCCACGCCTCACGCGCCTGCCCACCCTTCCACGCGCGGGTGGTAAAACCAAGTATCTCGGTCTTGACCCCGCAGCGCTCCAACGTGCGCGCGAGGATATCGGCGCTGATCGCGGCGATCGAGATCGGACGCCCGCGCATCGAACCCGAATTATCGATCAAAAGCGTGACCACCGTATCGCGAAACTCGATATCGCGCTCGACCTTATAACTGAGCGCGGTGCCCGGCGAAACGACGACGCGGCTGAGGCGCGCCGCGTCAAGAATGCCCTCTTCCTGATCGAAATCCCAGCTGCGGTTCTGCTGCGCCATCAGGCGACGCTGCAAACGGTTGGCCAGGCGCGTTACGACGCCCTGAAGCCCGGTTAATTGGCTATCGAGATAGGCGCGCAGGCGAT
>JBCCJD010000092.1:0-2357 GCA_039027955.1 Pseudomonadota bacterium | reverse complement strand
GTCGTAAAATCATGAAGAAAGGCTGATGCGCGCATAAATCTTTGCTCTTTCGCACGCGGGTTTCTATTTCCGCGCGCAAAGGACCACCAACAGAGGTTTGCCATGAACGTCACCGAAGCCGTCACTTCCCGCCGCTCCGTGCGTATGTTTCTCGACAAGCCGGTAGAGCTCGAAACACTCAAGCGCGTTATGGACAAAGCGCGTTGGGCCGCTTCGGGATGCAATTATCAGCCGTGGGAAGCTACCATTCTGACTGGCGAACCGCTCAAAGGGCTTCAGGCCAAGATCACCACCACGCCGCCGCAAAAGGCGGAATATGATTGGGAGGCGCCGGGGCAGGAGGAGGCTTATAAACAGCGTCTCTACGGCGTTTCGAAAGGAATGTTCGGCGCGATGGGCATTGCGCGCGATGATGGCGAGGGGCGGATGAAGGCGATGATGCGCAACGCCACCAGCTTTGACGCGCCCGCCGTCATGTTCACCTATTTCCCACGTCTTATGAAGGAAGCGCAGTGGTCGGACACCGGGATGTGGCTGCAAACGGTTGCGCTGCTGCTGCGCGAAGAAGGGCTCGATTCCTGCTTTCAGGAATATATGGCGCTGTACGCCAATGTGATCCGCGATCATCTCGGCCTCGATCACGATCGCTATATGCTGTTTTGCGGTATGGCGATTGGCTATCGCGATCCAAACGCGCCGCTCAACAATTTCGAGCGCGAGCGTGTGGCTCTCGATGAACAGGTCCAGTTCGTCGGATTTGATTGACGACTTTGAAGTTGACCATCCGCGCCAGCGTGGCAAAGCGCCCGCGACATGCCACCCTTGCGCCTCTTCAACTCGCTCACGCGTGAGATCGAGACTTTCACGCCCGTCCACCCCGGCGAAGCGCGCGTCTACACTTGCGGACCCACGGTCTACAATTATCCGCATATCGGCAATATGCGCGCCTATGTTTTCGCGGATATCCTGGGGCGCACACTAAGCGCGCAAGGGCTCAGGCTCACCCACATCATCAACATCACCGATGTCGGCCATCTGACCGATGATGCCGACGAGGGTGAGGACAAGATGGAGAAGATGGCGGCTGAAAAAGCGCAATCCATCTGGGATATCGCCAAGCACTACACCGAAGCCTATTGGGCCGATATCGACGCTCTGAACATTCGGCATCCGGCCAAATGGTCGGTCGCAACCGATTATGTGCCCGAGATGATCGAATTTGCCAAAGGCATTGCGGACAAGCATTGCTACGAACTCGACAGCGGCCTTTATTTCGACGTTTCAACGGTTGAGGATTATGGCCGCCTCGCGCGCGCTGTTACCGAAGAGGGTGAGGGTCGCATCGATACGGTCGATGGCAAACGCAACGCAGCCGACTTTGCCATCTGGCGCAAGACGCCGCCGGGCGAAAAACGCCAGATGGAATGGGACAGCCCTTGGGGGCCGGGCGCGCCGGGCTGGCATCTCGAATGCTCCGTTATGGGCGAGAAGCTTTTAGGCTTTCCCTTCGACATTCACACCGGCGGGATCGACCACCGCGAGATCCATCACCCCAACGAGATTGCGCAGAATCAGGCCTTTGCAGCGGCCAACCATAGTTCGTGCTGCGGAGGTCTGGGGCTCGACAACCCGACCAATTCGGGCGCGAACATCTGGATGCACAACAATTTTCTGGTCGAGCGTTCGGGAAAGATGTCAAAATCGTCGGGCGAGTTTCTGCGTCTGCAATTGCTGATCGATAAAGGCTATCATCCGCTCGCCTACCGCATGATGTGTCTGCAGGCTCATTATCGCAGCGAATTGGAGTTCAGCTGGGAAGGGCTGGAGGCGGCTCTCACTCGGCTGAAGCGGATGGTGATAGCGGTGGGGAGGCTTGCCGATGCGCAAGCGCAGCCGGTCGCGGAGCATCCCAAATTCGCTGCATCGCTTGCCAAGTTTGACGAGGCGATGACGGATGATCTCAACACGCCCATCGCGCTCACCGCGCTTGAAGACGCGCTGGCGGTCAAGAAAGTGGACGCCGGGATTAAACGCGCCGTCATCGAGAGCATAGACGCTGTCCTTGGCCTTGACTTGTTCGATCTCACCCGTGAGGCGCTGCGGATCCGGCCCAAAGACGCCGAAATCGCCGAGGCCGAAATCGAGGCTGCGCTCACCCGGCGCAAGGCCGCGCGCGCTGAAAAGGACTTTGCTACCAGCGACGCGATCCGCGACGAACTTGCCGCCAAGGGTGTGGAGGTTATGGACGGCGACCCGATGGGCTGGGAGTGGAAACTGGCGTGAGTTGGCATTAAATGTACTGGCTGCTACATAGGTTGCATGCTGCAACCTATTTTATGGCTTTTGCTCGCCGCGAT
>JBCCJD010000091.1:0-2468 GCA_039027955.1 Pseudomonadota bacterium | reverse complement strand
TCCCATTCTTCGAACACGTTGACGCGGGCCGGATCATTGCCGTCAGCGCTCCAATCGTAAGCGAGGCAACCCGGCTGAGCGAGCGCAGCATCAATATGCGGCTTGGCTAGGCTCAGCGCATCGGATCGCTGCGACGGGTCGAGATCAATCTGCGCGGCAATTACGATTTTGGCCATCTATCACGTTCCTTTACGCGCCGTATTCGGCTACGATTTTAAACACGCGCTTAGTGTAGCGCCAGTGTCCCTTGATCTTAGCCAGCTCGTCTTCATAAAGACCGCCGACATGACGGGTCGAGCCATCTTTGGCTTTGAGGATTTCCTGCGTCTGTATGCGGGCTGTGGCGGTATCCTCGCTGACCTCGATCATGCATGGGACATTGATAAAGCTTACTGCATCCAGTCCGCTCATAGCTTGTTGCCAGAACGCGACAATGCCGTTGCGGCCATCGACCGTATGACCCATGAGGTTCCAATGCGCGTGCTCGGCCCAGGTCGAGCCCCATGTTTCGGCATCGAACCGTACGACGCCATCGGCATAGATACCGTTCAATTCATGGATCGCCACGCGATCTTCCAATGGCCCGATAAACATAAGCGCCTCTCCTAAAACCCCAGCGTTCTATCGAGCCCTGACCGGGTCCGAACAATGAACACTTTTGGGAAGGGTGAGGGAGCATCGCGCCATGCTAACTCGCTTCCTTAAGAGAGGAGCGCATGATGGGACAACTCGAAGGAAAAAGCGCAATCGTTTTGGGCGCAGCGAGCACAGGCAATATTGGCCAGGTTATCGCCCGCCTATTTGCCAGCGAAGGCGCTAAGGTGATGGTTGCCGGGCGCAATGAAGCGCCGCTTGCTGCGATCGCTGAGGAAATTGGCGGGTCTTACGCGCTGTGCGATATCACCAGTCACGCCCAGGTTCACGCGCTCGCGGAACAGGCCAAAGCCGACTTTGGCAGAGTTGATGCGGCGATCAATTGCACCGGTTGGGGCCTTCTTTCGAACCTGCTGGAGACCACTGAAGAACAGCTCGACCAGATTACGGACCTGCAATTCAAAGGCGTGCACCACTTCTTGCAGGCTTTCGTCAAGGTCATGACCGAGCAGGAACCTTCAGGCGGCTCCATCATCTCTTTGAGCTCGGCCACCACCAAAGCGCTGATCAATAATCACGCCGCTTACATAGGTACAAAGCGCGCGGGCGAAGCCATGATCGAATGCGTCGCTAACGATTTCGGGCATCTGGGGATCAAGGCGAACAGCGTCTCGCCTGCTTTCACCGAAAGCCCGATGACCTCCGAGAGCTTCCAGGTCCCCGGACTGGTTGACGCTTTCCTGCCGAAATACCCATTGGGACGGCTCAACACGTCGGATGATGTCGCGCATGCTTGCCTGTGGCTGTGCACTGATCACGCCTTTGTGACCGGCCAGAACATTCAGCCCAATGGCGGGCTTACCATCCGAGGCAATCCGCAAGCGAAAGACATCGAAGCGTCGGTCGGCGCGGCGATGGCAAAGATGCAGGAGCAATAGGCGTGGTTCGGGCTCAAGCGTGCGAGTGCACCTGAAGCTCAATACTGCGCGGTACCTCCATCCACGCTTAGCTGTGCGCCGGTGATCCCGGCTCCTTCTTTGCTCGCCAGCAGCAGCGCCATGGCGGCGATTTCCTCGACTGTGTTAGGCCGCTTGATCGCAGCTTCTTGCGCGAAGGTGCTAATCATCTCATCGAATTCCATCCCCATCGCTTCTGCGGTTTTGGGTCCGTTTTCTTTGATGATGTCAGTGATCACCAGGCCCGGGCAAATCGAATTGACGGTCACCCCTTCGCTGCCGACTTCGCGCGCGAGGCTTTTGGTAAAGCCGTTCACGGCATGCTTAGCAGCGGAGTAGACCGTCAGCACCGGCTTGCCGTGTTTGCCTTCCATCGACGAGATATTGATGATCCGCCCGTTTTTCTTGGCGAGCATGGGCGGCAGAGCGCGCCGGGTCGCCCAGAAGGTCGAATAGACATTCCATTTCATCGTTTCATCGAAGGTCTCATCGGACAGTTCGACCAGCGGCTGAAGATCGCCCGCGCCGCCCGCATTGTTAACGAGGATATCAAGCGTACCGAACGCATCGATGGTCTGGTCGATAAAGCCTTCGACATCGGCTTGGTTCGTGACATCGCCTGCGACAAAGACTGCGCGATCCGCGCCCTGCCGATTGACGCGCAGCTGTTCAATCACCCGCGCGCCCTTGTCCGGATTGCGTGCGAACAAAGCGACTTTCGCGCCTTCAGCCATGAACGCTTCTGCGATCCCCCGGCCAAGCCCGGCGGTACCGCCCGTGATCGCGGCCACTTTTCCTTCAAGTCTCATTCCGGTCTCCCTTGGAGCATCGCATTAGCGTGCGTGGAATGCTCATGCACCTTGCCAAAATGAGCAATTGCCGCTGAGCTTGCATGCTGGATTATCATAGGCATGAGCG
>JBCCJD010000090.1:0-2788 GCA_039027955.1 Pseudomonadota bacterium | reverse complement strand
AGGATCAATGTCGGGCTGGAGGATCTTGCAGACCTCAGCCAAGATATCGACCAAGCGCTGAGCGCTGCCGGACTTTAGCCGCAGCAGCGCTTGCACCGGCAAGTCGCCGCTGCCATGCCTCGCATCGAGCACCAAGGGAGCACCGCCATGGCCAACCGCGTCGAGCTGATCTTCGATTTTGTCAGCCCCAATGCCTATCTCGTTTGGTGGCCGCTGCGCGATTTGATCAAGCGAACCGGTGCTGAACTCGAAGTGACGCCGGTTTTTCTCGGGGGAATGCACAAGCTTACCGGTAACGCGCCGCCGATGATCCGCGACGCGGAAGTCAAGGGCAAGAACGAATACGCTATGCTGGAGATGCGCCGCTTTATAGCGAAGCACGGGCTCGACAAGTACCGCATGCATCCACAGTTCCCATTCAATTCGATCACGCTGCAAAGGATGCTGCTGGCCGCCGCTCAAGATGGGCGGGCGGTGCAATTGGTTGAAGTCTTGCTCCCTGCGATCTGGGAGCAGGGGCTTGATATCTCTGACCCGCAAGCACTGAGTGAGGCGCTGGGCGCGGCTGGGTTTGACGCGAGTGATCTGTTCGCCCGAGCTCAAAGCGATGAGATCAAGCAGGCCTTAGTGGTGAGCACTGATAACGCCGTCGCCCGCGGAGCGTTCGGCATCCCTACGATGTTTGTTGGGCGGAGCGGTTCCAGCGCTGAGGAAACCGAGATGTATTTCGGAAAAGAGCGCCTCGCGCAGATCGAAGAGCAACTGGCGCTTGCCTGAATGATCGGCAAAAAGTGCTGGCTAACCCCGCTTGTCTCGGCGTTGGCAGGTGCAGATTGATTCTATCTTGAGAGTATTCCTGGAAAATGGATTCGCGAATTTTCCCTGCTTTTGAAGCGACTAGGCGAGCGGGCCTCGCATCTGTGTGAAGGCGCGGACATTTGCTTTACGCGCCAGCCGCGCAAAAACTGTGGCACGTGGGATACAGGGTGGATTAAGCGCGTTGATGCTCTTGTGACCCAATCCAGAATCGTTACCTTGAGGCTGCTATGAAAGAGCTGTTCCAACACGCCGCTGTAACCGATGGGGTCACTGTCCGAGTCGCAGTCAACTTCCTGCCTGAGCAATCTCACCCCGAAGCGGGCAAATGGTTCTGGGTCTATCACATCCGGATCGAAAACGGATCGCATGAGCCGCTCCAGCTGCGTACGCGGCATTGGCGGATTACTGATGCGCGCGGCATGGTCAATCATGTCGACGGCGAAGGGGTGGTTGGCGAACAACCCTTGCTCGAACCAGGGGCGAGCCACGATTATGTCTCGGGTTGCCCGCTGACGACACCGCACGGTTCGATGGAAGGGTTCTACACCTTCTTCCGTGCTGACGGCAGCCCGTTTGAAGTGCGCATTCCGTTCTTCCCGCTTGCTGCACCGGAAACCGCTGACGGACGCTCTTCCGCCTGATTTGGCGCCTAAAGGCGCTTGCGAGGGCTAGCCTGCGCGATTAGGCGAGCGCTCGTGAAACGCACTCATCTCCCGCTCAATGCGCTGCGCGTCTATGATGCGGCTGCGCGCCATCTCTCGTTTACCCGCGCGGCTGATGAGCTTGCGGTGACCCCTGCTGCGGTGGGCCAACAGATCCGCGCGCTCGAAGATCACCTGGGCGTTGTCCTGTTTCGCCGCACGTCGAAAGGGCTTGAGCTTACGCCTGAAGGCGGAGCCGGCCTTGATGCTCTTCGCGAAGGGTTCCTCCGCTTCGAAGAGAGCGTCCAGGCGATGCAGGCAGGGCAAGCCTCTGATCGCTATACCCTTGCGGTCCCCCATGAATTCTACGCCGCCTGGCTCGCTCCGCGGCTGGCTGAGTTCCAGGCCGGTACTCCGGGCGTCTTATACTCGATCACCCCTGATGAAAGCGCTGACTTTACTGAAGCCAATCTTGACCTTGCCATCCGGCTGATCGATGGCCCGGGTGAGCTTGAAGGGATCCAGCTTGCGCCTGCCATGCGCGTCACTGTCGCTGCCCCTGACGCGCGCGATGCCTGGATCGAATGGCCCGGCGCCGCGCTCCCCGAAGACGTCAAGCCGTGCATCAAGGCGGGCAGTGCAGGCCAGGCGCTCTCTTCCGTGCTCGCCGGTATGGGTCGCACCGTGCTCCCGCTCCCGCTGGTCGAGCACGCGCTCGCCGAAGGCACCTTAAGCGCGCTGGATGGGCCTGTAGAAAGCCGCCGGGCCTATTGGCTCGTTGCTCCCCTCCCGCAATGGCGCTCCAAGAAAGTGAAAGCGCTGGTCGCATTCCTGACCGGGTGACCAAATCGCCCGCGCGCCTGTTGGTCGCCCGCTCCAATCCCTCCGGGCCGCATTCCGGCGGAGCAAGCCAAGGCGAAGACAGCCACCGCACCTCAACGAGGACAGTCCATGAGCGATGTTCCCACTCTTAAAACCGAGCGCTTTACGCTGCGCCCGCTTCGGCGCGATGATGCCGCAGCGCTGCTCCCGACTTTGTCTGATCCTGCGCAATGCCTCTATCTGACGCGCCCTGCCTTCACCAGCGCTGCACAGTTGTGGGAGTGGTTTGCCGCGCCTGATTGGCCGGGCCGCACCTGGATCGCTGAGGATGCCAGCGGAGACGTCGCGGGGCGCTTTATCGCGGTGCCCGCCCACGCGCCCGGCGTAGTCGAGATCGGATACATCACCGCCAAGCACCGGCAAGGCGAAGGCGTGTCGCGCGAATGCACCCGCGCGCTGATCGAGCATCTGTTTGCCGAAGGCGCCCGCAAGCTGATCGCCGAAGT
>JBCCJD010000089.1:0-3076 GCA_039027955.1 Pseudomonadota bacterium | reverse complement strand
GCGAAGCAGTTGGAGGATGCTGGAGCTGTGGCCATCATGCCTCTAGGCGCGCCGATCGGATCGGGGCTTGGCATACAGAACCAGGTTACAATCCGACTGATAGTGGAAGGCGCAAGTGTTCCGGTCCTTGTGGATGCGGGTGTGGGCACGGCTTCGGATGCAGCTGTGGGCATGGAGCTCGGCTGCGACGGCATCCTGATGAACACGGCCATCGCCGAGGCGAAGGACCCGATCCGCATGGCCTGCGCTATGAAGCTCGCGGTTGAGGCGGGTCGCGAAGCCTATCTTGCTGGTCGCATGGGCCGTCGCAAATACGCCGATCCAAGCAGCCCGCTCGCCGGATTGATCTGAGACTAGCCTTAACGCGTTCCCGGCGGTTACTCCGTATTAACCAAAGCACCCGAAAGGTCGTCCTCGTACAGAGGAGACCAAACGTGACACTGGCGAGCACATCCACAGCGACAATCGGTGAAATGCGCGAGTTCGCGAGCTTCAGCGCGGCCGAGCAACGCTACATAAAGCGCAGCCTCGACATTGGCTTGGCACGCGGAGATGCCTTGAAGATGTGGGCGCGCAGCGAGGATGAAAGCGCCTCAATCCGCCGCCAGTATGTCGTCTATCAAGACTTAAAGGCGGTGCGCGGCTCAGTGCCAAAGGAGGCTGCAATTGGCGAAGTCGAGCGCTTGATAAGTAAGCTCATGCGCATCACTGTGTTTGATCTTGAGCAAGACGCGATCGAGAGCTTCTCGGCGTTTCGTTTTCTTTATGAGCGCCTTATCAGTCCGCGCGCTAGGCCTTATCTGCCCGCGATCTTTTGCGCGGCGGCGGCCCTGCCAATGATCCGCCCCGCTCGGCGCAAGGTCCTTTTACAATCGCTCAGCGAAGCGGCGGCGACGGCTCCGGGCTGGTCCACCCGAGCGCCAACTTTTTATCCGGAGTTTGTCGAGGACGTCGAGGCGGCTTGAGGCGAGGTCGGCGCGCCTTTTTTGGCGCAGCTTGCAGGTCGAAGCGGACACTTGTTAGCGCCATATTCGGTCGGTCAAGCGGTGTTGGTTTAAGCCTTTCGTCTGAATCTGGCTCGTTGTCCGATCACAGGCTTGGATCGCGCAGAACGTAAAACGACTTGGGAACAAGCAGCAACAGCAAAGCGGCTATGATGATCTCGATGATCAGGACAGCAAATTTTGGGCCCAGGCGATCGGTCCAATACCCCGTCAGGACTGGCCAGTACGCGTGTGAGTAGAACAACAGGTTCTTTTCAAACGCGCCTTCGCCCTCGGTGAGCCGAAATAAGGTTGTCGGATGCATGACACGCTGCTCTTCAGGCCAACCCGCGTGACGACCCAAATGCCATCCCACCGGCGCCAGCACTTGATTGGCAAAGTTCACGCTTTCCTGGTCGGTCACGACGGCGCTTGTCTGCATGTAGTTAGACAGAAAGGCGATGACCCCGGCCATGCCAATTAGATGATCAATCTCGAAATCGGTGTAGTTGGCTTCGGCGGCCTCACGGATTTCGGGCGTCATTTGCGAGGGAAGCTGAGCGGCGGCGCGCACGAAATCAAACGCCGCTCTTTCCTTGGGTGTAAAGGGTGAGGGATCTTCACCGTATAGATAAAGCGCCTGAATACGACTGTGTTCGCGGCCAAAATATTGCATGCCCAAAGCGGCGTGCGTCTGGCAGTGTTTGCAATCGGAAGCTTTCATGCCGATCATGAAAAACTCCCAGGCTTGGCCTTCTGAAAAGGCGTGTTCATTGAACATGAGCCAGTCCATGCCGAGATAGGGCATCGACAAATTGGGCGAGAGTATCGGCGATTCAAGATATTGCCGCTTTTCGAAGCCCATCGGCGTCTGCTGTTTCTCTTGCTTGAGCGCAGTGCGATCGGGCTGCAGCTTGGTCAGCGCGAAATCGGGATTGACCGAGGGATCATCAACATAGCCCGTGCCGTAGAGCATGCTCATCATCGCACCGTACCCGCTCAAAATGAGCACATCGACGATCTCGCGTTCGTCATAGTACAGCCTCAAATCCGCCAAATCGCTAGAATTGGTGCGCACGGGGAGCGAACCCGCGCGCTGGGCAACGCGAAACCGCGCCAAATCAGCAGCGTCGTAGAGGCGCGGATCAAGTGTGTAGAGCGCTCGGATCTGTTCTTCGGTTTGACCCAGGGAAAGTAGCTTTCTCTGCGCAAGAGCTTCTAGCGACTTGCTCTTGCTGCCGAGCGAGTTGTGCAGCCAGATTTGCCACGTTTCGACCTCGTTGAACTGCGAGTCCTTCCAAAGCGTTTCTTCCAGATCATCAGCGAAATCGAGGTAGTCTTCCCAGAGCTCGATCGAGGAATAGAAGACATCGCGGACTTTGCCTTCGCCCGCTTCGGTTTGGGCACTGGCTGGCGTTGCAACCAGAGCAAGCGCTGCAACAGCGGCGGCAATCAACCTAAGCATATCGGATCCCATCGATTGCTGGCGTTTGTCAGTCTTTGGCGGAAAGCAGATTGGCCCGCATCGCGTAGGTGACGACAAGGACGATTTGCAGCAGGATGGACGGCATGGCGCTCGTGAACGGATCATCCGCCATTATGTGGCTAACGGTTGCGCCGACAAGCGACACGGCCATTCCGGCGTAAGCCCAATCCTGAAGAAAACGATATCGAGGCTGATAGATGCAAACGACGCTGATAAGGTAGGCAACGCCAAGGATCAGCGATATGTATTCGGGATATCCCAACCGCTCAAAGTCAGCATCCATTAGTCCCAACAAGATCGCACTACCGGCGGCCAAGAAAACAAATCCAAGAACCCCTTTGAGAACCTGATGGCCTATTCGATATCGCTTCGAGGGTGATTCAAGGATGGCGGCGGTCATCGTGTATCCTCCCATAAACGCGGCAACGTAACCCGAATGACGTGGTGGTTTAGATCATTGAAACTTGATTGCGCTGCCGATCCCATGCGTTTTGCGCCCCGCATTCTCCATATGCGGTCCCGTCTCGCAACAGTGATCGCCATCGACATGCGCACATGCAGCTGTGCAGGAACGAGCATTGACACTCTGAATTTGGGGCGGATTCGG
>JBCCJD010000088.1:0-3369 GCA_039027955.1 Pseudomonadota bacterium | reverse complement strand
TCAAGATCCAGAATCTCGGTCGCCGGGTCGGCAATGCTGGGCGCGATCGGTTGCGGCTCAGCGATCGGCCCTTGAACGATTCCCGTGATCGGTGCGGGTTCGGCCTTAACCGGTAAAGCAATCGAGAGCAGCAGCAGCCCGAAGATGCTGATCCCACAAGCGAAGAAGCGCGGGCCAAATTTCATAACGTTATCCCATCCCAATGCCGTACGCGTTGACCGCGCCTGGCAATATAGCAAGCTAACAGAGGTTTGACCTTTGCCCAAATCGTTATGTTTGCCGAGAATTTAGGGCGCGTTTGAGAACCTCCTGCTAACAATGCGCAATGGTGGATGTCGCTCTTCGAAACGGTACGATCCAGATCGTGGTTCTGGCGCATAATGAAGAGGCGCGGATTGACGCTTGCCTCGACAGTCTGCCTGTGGGCGAGCCGGGAATTGCGGTGAGCGTGGTGGTCAATGGTAGCACTGACCGAACCGCTGAGATCGTCAAGGTACGCAGCGATAGCGGCGTCGAACTCGTGGAATATGCCGAAGGCGGCAAAGCCCGCAGTTGGAATAGATTTGTGCTCGATCAGGCTCCGAAGGCAGATGTGTTTGTGTTTGTCGACGGTGATGCTGAATTGCTGCCAGGGGGCGTCTATCGCCTTGCTGAAGCGATCCGTGCCGCGCCCGGTGTTAACGTGGCCGCTGGCGTACCTGCTAATGGTCGTACAGCGTGGCTATATCGCCGCTCAATCCTGCGCGGCAAAGGGCTGTTCGGCGATTGTTATGCCTTAAGCGGAGACTTCGTTCAGCGACTGCGAGCCTCGGGCATTCGCTTGCCTGATGATCTGGTGGGCGATGATGGATTGATCCGCGCACTGGCATGCACTGACCTTGGCCCTGACAGCGAATGGCGCAGCGAACGGGTCGTGCCTTGCCGAGACGCGGGTTTCTTGTGCGAGCCAAATCGGCTCACTTTGCAAGGCCTGCGTCAACAATCGGCTCGGATGGTCAATTACTCCCTGCGGCATTTCCAGAACTTGATCGTGCGCGATGTGATGCGCGGGGTAGGACCGACGGGATTGCCCAGCATGCTGGCGGAGCTTTATCCCGCCTACTTGCCGCGCTTTCGCGCTCGGCTCAGCCCGGTATGGTATTGGTCTGATCGGCAGGCGCTGGCGCTGATGCAGGCGCGCGTGCCGGTTGGTGTTTCGGCTGATCATGCTTCCGGCGCAGCATCGTCCACGCGTCACGCACCACCTGCGGCCAGATAAGCCATAGGGTCGCCAGATAGCTTGCGCCGCCGAGCGCCACCAGCAAAGCGAGCCGCCACCAAGGTGCCCACGCGGGCAGTGCGACCTGTGCGGCGCTCACCACCGCCGCCATGATTGCAGTCGCAGCGAAAGCCGGTAGCCACGCGGCAAAAAGGTCAAGCAGGCGTAGTGCAATCGCGGGCAGAGTGAGCGCAAGCGTTGCGATCAGCAAAAGCGGCGCTGCGACCCACCAGGCGTATGTCAGACCGGCAGGCCCATAATGGACGCCTGCCATAAAGCACCCTGCAAACAAGATCGCGCCGATGATGGAGGTTGTCAGGTAGACTTGGGGGCGGCCGATTGCGTTGGTCGCTGGGCTACAGATGATCTGAAGCGCGAACACCGGCATGATCAGCGCTAGATTGCTCAAGAGCGGGGCCATTGCGATCCATTTCTGCCCGAACAGCGTGGCGACGGCTTCATGGGCCGTGAGCGCTAAGCCTATGTAGAGCGGTGCGACCACGAGCGCGACGGTCCGCTGGACCCGAGCGAAATAAGGCGCAAGCGACCGCTTTTGATGATGCAACTCGGCAAAGGCCGGAAATGCCACTTCGTTGATCGGAGGTAGGAATCGACCTGTGATGATCAGCGCCACGAATAAGGCTTCCGAATAAAGGCCCAGCTCATAGGTTTCGAATGCGCGGCCGGCGATGAAGATGTCGGACTGGCTTTGGATGATCCAGAAGAACTGGCACAGCGTCAGCGCGCCGCCAAAGGTGATGATCGCATGCGCTCCGCGGAAATCGAAGCGCGGCCATGTCCATCCACTGATTGTAAGTGAAACGACAAGCGCTCGCGCTGCAAACGCGAAGATCGGCGCGTAGACCAGCGCCCACACGCCCCATCCCAGCCACGCTAGCGCTAATGCAATGCTAGCACCGGTGATGGCGCCAGCCATGGTGGCATAGGCTTGCGGGCGGAACTGCAATTCACGCGAGAGGAGGGCGTCCGGTAAGGCGATGAACGGGACGACCAGGAAGAGGGCGATCTGGATGCGCAGTATCTCCGCGACCTGCGGTTCGCCAAAGTACTGCGCAGCGTAAGGCCCAAGCCAGAGCATGATCCCAGACAGGCCGAGATTGAGCAGCAGCAACAGTCCGAACACTTGCCCGATCTCACGTTCCCCGACGTGCTCGGTTCGGATCAGCGAGGTCGCAAAGCTGTGGCCATTGAGAAAGGCGAGCGCGGTGACGAGGACCTGGCTCATGGCGAACAGGCCGTAATCCGACGGGTCAAGCAGCCGGACTACGAGGATGGTAGAACTCCAGGTAATCAGCTGCGCGGCGATCTGCCCGCCATAGCGCCACGCGATCGCGCGGCGCACACGCGTACCAAAACTCGCGTCTGATGCTTCGGGCGTCGGTGAGGCGCCGGCCTCAGGGGTTAGCGATTCGTCCGCGATCGTGCCGGATGGAGGAGGGCGCTGGGCGGTCATGCGACAGCGCTTAGCCGATAATGGTGAAGAATCTACCGCGTGCAATTGCCGCTTAACGATGCGACCAGCCGAGAACTGGGCTTCAGCAGGATTTATCAGGGATTGAAATTAAGCACTGAGCCACCATATTTCGATTACCGGAGGCCGCAATAAATGGCGTAAATCGGGGGTAGATCTGCCTGGGTCAAAGCGGATTGAAATAAAATTGCAAAAAGGCGTTGACCGAATCTGAGGGCACCCATATATGCCCTCCACCGACGCGGCGCTGCCGGATCATTTCCGCCCCGCTGGGTTGGTCGCCAACATAATCGGATAGCCGGTCCCCCGGTGTAAATCGGGGAAACCTTAGCTGTCCGCCTATTTATGTTGGGGCTCTTTGACATTGTTGGTTTTTGATGAAGGGACATGTGGGCGACGGCGCCCGGTCTGCGAAACTCAAGGTCGCAGTAACCGGATAACCTAAAGCCGATTGCCACATCCTGATCACCCCCACAGGTGGTCTGTGATGATGCATGTTCATTCGTATCCATTACGTTTGACAGTGCAGGTATCGGCTCCTTGAAGCTCATGCCTAGCAGGTTGGCGATCCTTGTGATCGTGCTTGCTTAGTATGTGACACAAACTTGAGAGTTTGATC
>JBCCJD010000087.1:0-3431 GCA_039027955.1 Pseudomonadota bacterium | reverse complement strand
TATCACGGCGGCATGGCCAAGGTGCTGGGCCACAACACGATGAAGCTGGATGAAGCGCTCGCGGATCTTGCGCGCTCGGTCGAGATCGATCCGCGCTTTGCCAGAGCCTACACCGGAATGGTTCACACGCGCTGGCTGCGCATGTTGCATCTGGAGATCAGCCAGAGGCCTGCCGAATTGTTGGGCTTGATCGAAGCGGCCAAGCGCGCCGAAGACCTCGATCCCAGCGATCCGTCCGTGCTGGTTTCCATGGGGCGTTCCAGCTGGTTCACCGGCAAGATCGACACCGCCAAACAGCAATTTCGCAGCGCGCTCAAAATCGCCCCCAGCTCCACCGCCGCGCTCACCAACCTTGCCGGATTGCAAATGGTTATGGGCGAAGCGGAAGCGGGCATTCAGGCCAATTCCGAAGCGATGAAACTGAGCCCGCTCGACCCCAATATGCACACATGGCGAGCGACGCAGATCGGAGCGCTCCTCCAGCTTGGCCGAGATGAGGAAGCGGTCGAAAACGCAGACCTCGCCATAGCCTCTCCGCGGGCGATCATGCCCACTTATGCGATTGCCTTGCTGGCCTACCACCAAGCCGGTCGCACGCAGCGCGGGCGGGAGTTGGCTGGTCAACTCAAACGCAAGATGCCCGATATCAGCGTGCAAGAGATCAGCCGGAAAATGCCGATGCTGCAGCGCTTCAAAGACGCTTTCGAGGAGGCTTTTGCCGAGTTTGGGATCGAGGCTTAGATTGCTCTTCAATGTCGGTTTTTTTCGGAATACGAGCGTTTCCAGATTCCGCCGCATTGCCAGAGCCGGATACTTCGGCCTTCACCCCCAGTTGCGGTCGTTGGACTATTTCTCAAGTTGGGCCGATTGCGGCCCATCCGTCTCTGGTCGCCGCTTATCAAAAAACCGTCGTTCGAAATTCGACATGCGCCTTGACGTTCGAAATCGACAAAGAGACTAGGGAACGATAGTATAGAGACGGCTACACTATGGCAGCCGCCTTAAATCTTCGATCGCATGATCTCAGTCTTCACCAACGCCTACTGCCTCGCCGGCCATTAGACGGTTTGGGATATATCCAGATGGCTTATCGCCAACTGGAACGCCGCCTTGCAACATCGCCTGCATACCCGGTGTGAAGAAGCTATATGGGAATTGCAGCTCCCGCTCGCTCACGGCATCAAGCCGTTGCCGCAGATCGGCTGGAATTTCGAAATCGAGCGCGCCTAGATTGTCCTCAATTTGGCTTAGCTTTGTGGCACCTATAAGGACGCTGGACACGCCCGGACGGTTGGCCACCCAATTGAGCGCAACCTGAGCCATCGAGCGGTCAAGTTCGCCAGCAACCTTCTCTAGCTCGGCAACAATCGCCCAGTTGCGATCGTTGAACTTTTCGAAGGCAGGATTGCCCGAACCTGCTGCAATCGACAGGCGTCCATCGCCAGAAGGCTGCTCGCCTTCGCTGGGACGATACTTCCCTGACAGCAGGCCCGAAGCCAGCGGGCTCCAAACCATCATTCCCATGCCGTGGTTCGAAGCGAGATCGGTGAACTCGTTCTCAACGCTACGTTCGATCAGGCTGTATTCAAGCTGCAGGGTCGAGAGTCGCTCGTACCCGCGCAGTTCAGAAATGGTTTGTGCCCGGCTCGCATACCAGGCCGGGACATCCGACAATCCGACATGACGAACCTTGCCCGAGGATACGAGGTCGTCAAAGGTGCGCATCACCTCTTCAGCGGGCGTGACCCGGTCCCACGTGTGGAGGATCAGCAGGTCGATGTAATCGGTGCCCAGCCGCTCAAGCGAGCCGTCCAGAGCACGCATGATATTCTTGCGTCCGTTGCCCCCCGCATTGGGGTTGCCGGGCTCAGCGTTGTAGCTGAACTTAGTGGCGATCACAGCTTTGTCGCGAATACCGGATTCGTTGATATAGCGCCCCAACATGCGCTCTGAATTGCCGTTAGTGTACATATCGGCGGTGTCGAAGAAGTTCCCGCCTGCTTCGACATAGGCTTCAAAGATCTGGCGCGATGCGGCGTCGTCCGCGCCCCATCCCCAGTCATCGCCAAAGGTCATGGTTCCAAGCGCAAGACGGCTTACTTTGAGGCCGGTGTTTCCAAGAGTGTAGTAATCCATCGGGGGTCTCCAAGGTTTGTGTTGATGACCTTGGATTACCCTCAAGCGCTAATTCGTGATTGCAGTTGTCTGCGCGTTTCTTGAAGATTCCTGCTTTCGGATTTCGCTATAGCTTGGTGCGGTATTGGTGTGGAGTCTGCCCAATAAAGCGCTTGAACAGCCTCGTAAGGTGCGCCTGATCGGAAAAGCCGCAGGCGTGCGCAACCTCGCTTGTGCTGCGCCCCGGATCGGCGAGCATGTTCGCCGCTTGTTCAACCCGGTAACGCATCAAGAACTGGTGTGGGCTATCGCCAATTGTCTTGCGAAACTCACGCGAAAAATGCGCTTCGCTGAGGCCTGCGACCGATGCCAGATCAGCGATCGCCATTTGATCACCGAACCGCTCCGACACGAAATCGAGAACGCGCTTGTAGTGGCTGGCTGTGAAGGCTTTGGAGAATTGCGCTTCGGTAGCGGCTTCATCACCATACCGTTCGAGCAGCTTTACCGCGAAGATCCGTGCCAGAGACTCGTACATGACCTCCGAACCGCTCGAACGGGTCTCGAGCGCACTCAGGAGAAGCTGAGCTGCAGAGCTTAAATCTAGATCGTTGACTTGCGGGACATCGAGCAATTGTCGGTCCGTGAGCAGCACTCCAAGCTCGCGCTGCGCAAACCGTTCAAGCTTCGCTGGGGCGATAGTGATGATGATGACTTTGGATCGGACGTGCCATCGCCAGCCGCTCTCCAACCCCGCTGGGGTGATCACTACATCATCGCGAACAAGAGTGGTCTCATGATGCGTGCCATCGCGCCAGTTTTCGACCTGCTGCATTTCCTCAAGCAGATTGATCAGTATGTGGTGCTGCACAAACCGCTCGCGTGGCATTTCCGCTGCTTCAGCTTCGAAGAATTCGAGGTGGATGAGTTCAGAAGCCCGCGGTCGAATAAGATCTCTACTGCGGACCAAGGGATCCGACGGATAGACATCTTGGTAGGTTGTTGGCGACTTGGAGCCCATCTTTCTGAAAATCCGCGCATCGTGCGGTGGTTCCTAACACGCGTAGACAAGCTAGAACGGAACAGAGAACTCCGCGACTGATTACAAGTCCTTGGCAAAGCTGGGCCGTGGGCGGAATGACTGATCTTGGTTGGCTGGCGCTTAGAAACCGACATTCCGCTCACGCTCCACAATCAGACATTTCGCATGACCTCCGCACCCAGTCCAAAAACGAGGACCTGTGCCTATGAGCGCGAGCCCCCGTCGGAACACGATGCGTCGAAGCTCTGGGGAAGTGACGCACAGCCCGGTTATC
>JBCCJD010000086.1:0-3578 GCA_039027955.1 Pseudomonadota bacterium | reverse complement strand
GGCAGCGCAGGAAGGGCCGGTGGATGTGGTGACGGTGGATGGCAACGGGGTTCTGGGCCGCCAGCAAGTCGCAACAGCAGCCTCGGTTGAGAATGTCCGCGTCTCGATGAACGCGCTCTCTCAAGTGACCGAAGCGCAGTTCAACAGCCTCGAGAACAGCGTATTCGCACTCGATAACCGGGTGACCGGGCTCGAGTTCCAGCTGGAAGACCTCGATGACCGGATGCGCGGCGGGATCGCCTCGGCGATGGCGATGGGCGGCCCGGCGATCGCTCCGGGCAAAAAGGTCTCGCTCTCGCTCTCGGTTGCGAACTATCGCGGCGAACAGGCGATTGCGGGCAACCTGACCGGCGAGATCGGGCAGGACGTGTATTTGTCAGCCGGAATCAGCGGCAACACTGCCCAGGGCGATATCGGAACGCGCGCGACGGTGCTGTTCGGCTTCTGAGAAACGAGATCGGCCAGAGGGCGTCAGGCATTAACTGGCGTCCGCTTCCACCTCCAATGTCGGCCATTTGATCAGTTTTCCAGGCCTTCCGATAGCTGACGCATTTCCTGTCGCAGGAAGAGGCAGAAAGGCGCTGGCGAGCATTGCGATTTAACTGGCGCTTCTAGCAAGGCTCTCTTGCCCAAACATGCGATTGCGATTTAGCATCGCACTATCTTGCATGAATGGATCAAGGCTTCGTTGGCGCTAGACTACGTGTCCGATGGGATGATTGACTACTCGGCGAAGCTCCGCATTTGCCAGCGCGCCCACGCCGGATTGATCGCTGCAAAGGCTGAAAGGATCGTATGGGGCGACAAGGATGAACGTGAGCACAGGATTGGTAAGAGCTTCTGGTGGGCGGAAGGCCATGAGGCGCTGGAACAGGACTGGCGGGCGGGCGACTTCTCGACGTGGATAGATCAAAAGGTGGAGGTGAAGGCTTTTGGCGTAAGCTTCGACTTCACAGCGCTGAGCGAGCTTGTGTCCGCCGACAAGCAGGCCGCTGCGCTCAGGCGGATCAGCGTTATTGCCGATGACGATTGGATCAGCGCGAGCAAGCTAAATCGCCTCATGGCAACGAAGGGCGGGCCGTTTGAAGCCAAGCTTCTGGAGGCATGCCAGCTTGGCCAGATCGCTGGCCGTGCCATGAGGGCGCGGTGCTTCGTGCGTGGCGTTGGGACAATGGACTCGGACCGATATGTATGGGGCGCAATCGAGTGGGATATACCGCTCTACTACTGGCGCGACTTTGCGACTGCGCAACATGCGCGAAATGACTGGCGGCTGGACAAGTTTTCGGGGCGCGGCGGCAACAAGCACCGTTTCGAAGACATCGAACTGCAGGGCGTTCATTTCCATCCATCAGGTCTGGTCAACTTGGGACTTGATGCGGTTGAGCCAGCCGCGCCGCAGGGAAAGCGGGGCCGCAAGCCTGAGTATGACTGGCAGGCAGCTAGCGCCGCGATTTGGGGTCAAATAGTTCGCGGCGAGCTGATCCCTAAAAACCAAGCGGCTCTAGAAAGAGCACTTCAGCTTCACTTGACGAGCGGAGACAAAGAACCCTCCGAGAGCACGGTGCGTCCGCATGCGAACCTGATTTGGAACGAATATTCGAAGGCCTGAAATTCCGCCGAAGTGAATTGCAGGCCTATTTCTGGCCTTTCCGTCCGACTTCTTCCGCCGATCCGTGGATGATTCCTCGCATCCGCTGGCAACCGCTGGCGATGCACAAGGAAGCACCGCGATGGAAATTCTTCTCGTCTCTATCCCTGATGCCGCCAAGGCGCTGAGCGTTGGTCGCACCACTGTTTATGAGCTTATGCGCTCCGGCCAGCTCGACACCCGCAAAATGGGGGGGGCGGCGGCTGATCACCGCGGAATCGCTCCGGCGGCTTGTCAACAAGAAGAATTAGGGGACAAAGCGATGCGCCGGATCAATCCGCGCCGCGCCAAGCTACACCGGTCCTATGACGTGGGCGAGCTTGCCGACCGGTTGGACGTGCAAAAGAATACAGTGCGCAAATGGATCAAAAACGGTTTGCCAGTGGTGGACGGGACGCGCCCGGTCCTAATCCTTGGCAGTGAATTTCAAGAATGGTGGGGCAAGCAGCGCAAAGCCGCAAAGCGCTCGTGCCAGCCGGGACAGATGTATTGCTTCAAGTGCCGTGAGCCGAAACGGCCTGCGCTAGGCAAGGTGGAATACGTTGCCACAAACGCAGTGACGGGCAATCTGAATGCCATCTGCGAGACGTGCGAGACGATGATGCACCAAAGCGCCCGTCTGGCCAATCTCGCCGCCAGAATGCCCGGACTGGACGTTCAAATCACGCAGGCACCTTCACGCATAGTTGAGCGGGCGCATCCCACCCCAAACTGTGACGAAACCAAAGGAACCTGACACATGGCAAAGCACAACGCAGCAAACACGCGGATCAAGCGCGAATACTTCCATTATCTGAAGGAAGCGCGGCGGCGCGATGACAAGTCTATCGACCCCATCGCCAAGGCGCTCGCGCGCTTTGAAGAATCGACCGGGCACAGGGACTTCAAGCGGTTTCACCGCGAACAGGCCGTAGCTTTCAAGCGGCTGCTGGAAAAGGAAAATAACGGGCGCACCGGCAAGCCCTTGTCCCGCGCTACGGTCCATTCGACCCTATCGGCGCTGCGCGAGTTCTTCATCTGGCTCGCTGGTCAGCCAGGATACAAGCGACGGATCGCCTACAGCGATGCCGACTATTTCAACTTGTCCGACAAGGACGTGCGTATCGCCAAAGCGAGGCGCGAAAAGCCTGTGCCGACCTTGGAGCAAGTGCACCACGTTCTTGCGAGCATGCCAGCAGAAACGGACATCGAGAAACGCAATCGTGCACTGATTGCGTTGGCGCTTTTGACGGGAGCGAGGGCGGGGGCGCTTGCCAGCCTGAAGCTGAAGCATATCGACCTGGAGCAGGGTTGCATCCATCAGGATGCTCGCGATGTGAAGACGAAGGCCAGCAAGACCTTCACAACGTGGTTTTGCCCGGTTGGCGGCGATGCGCTGCAAATCGTGACTGAATGGTGCGAGCACCTGTGCACCGGGCTGCTGTGGGGCGATGGTGACCCGCTTTTTCCCAAAACGCTGATCGGGCTGGGCGATCAGGGCGGTTTCCAGCCGTTGGGCCTTGATCGTGATCACTGGAGCGGGACCGGGCCAATACGGGCGATCTACCGGGATGCCTTCGAAGCGGCGGGCCTGCCCTATTTCAACCCGCATTGCTTCAGGGATGCGCTGGTGCATCTTGGCGAGCGCATCTGCACCACCCCTGAGCAATTCAAAGCATGGTCGCAGAATATCGGCCACGAGCGCGTTCTCACCACCCTGACAAGCTACGGCAAGGTGCCTGCGGTACGGCAAGCCGAGTTGATCGGGGGGGGGGCTGGGGCAGGGGCAGACAGAAAGCGAGGAAGAGCGCATCGCGGCAATTGTCGCGCGAACCATGCACCAGATGCAGAAAGGCCAATAGGCAAAGGGTGTGGGTGTCGGAGCGAGTTGAGCAGGACCCATGCCTGATCCTCACATCCAGTTTTCCATGTTCTTTTCATGGAAACG
>JBCCJD010000085.1:0-3695 GCA_039027955.1 Pseudomonadota bacterium | reverse complement strand
CAGAGTGACCGTGTCGACGATCGACAAAAAGCCATGCAGGCGCACCGGTTTGAACGTCCGGATCGTCTCCAGCAGCGGCCAGGGATGCGCGCTCCCCGAGGTCTCAATGATGATGTGCGTCGCGCTGGCGCGCCGGAACGTCTGGACCGCCTGCTTGAACTGCGCGAGGCCTTGCGCGCCACTGATGCTGCCGGCCGGGATCGAGGCGAAAAGGTCGTCCTGTGTGGAAAGCGCCTCGGTTGTGCCAAGCACTCGGCTGTCCACGTCCAGCGCGCTCATCTCGTTGACGATTATGCCAAGGCGAACGTCGTCGCGCTCACGGGCCTGCATCAGCAGACTGTGCAGCAGCGTGGTTTTGCCAGCGCCCAGAAAGCCGTTGAGGATCGTGATCGGAAGCGGCGCGGCCGCCGTCACGCCTCCAGACGCCGTTTGGCTTCGCGAAACCAGCCGAGCGTCTTTTCGTGGTGCTCGGCGCCCCAGAGATCGATGAACTTGCGCGTGTAGAAGTCGCTCTGATCTTCCAGGCCGGCGATGCGCTTGGCGACGTAGTCCGGCGTCAGTTCTATGCCGCACTTAACCGTGATGCAGTGTTCCCACTCATCGTAGGTGCTGGGGACGATTGCCATAAGGCCTCACACTTTGGACCAGAAAAGGGCCTCGTGCGATATACTATATCATAGGCTCTGTCCACGCGGGGTGGAAGAGGGTACACTAGGGTGCAGCGTGTCAATCGAGCTTCGGCGGGAAGCCCGGTTCGGCCTTGGCCATAGCGCGCTGGTAAGCCTCGCGTGCGCCGATCCGCTGCAGATACGCTTTGAGGTTAGGTTTATCGTCAATGCTCAGATTGTTGAACGCCCGACTTGTCGTGAGCTGGAAACCCATCATGATATCGGCGGTGGTCAACTGGGTTCCGCCAAAATAGTTCGCTTCGCTCAGCCGCGTCTCGATCTGCGACCAGGCATTTGTGATGCGCTTTGCAAGCGGCGGAGGCATCTCGGCGCCGACTGCGCCAACGGCGATCTGCATCATGCCGTTGGTCATGAAAGTCGCGTTGGCGAAGTGGAACCAGTACAGGTGATCGGCGAAATCGGGGTGGTCAGGGCCGGGCACGAGATCGGTGTCTGGCGCGTATTTGCCGATGATATATTCGACAATCGCGCCGCTCTCACCCAACATCGTGTCGCCATCCTCAATCAGTGGGGCGATTTCCATCGGGTGCAGCGCTTTCAATTCGGGCGGAGCGAGCCGCGTGTCCGGATCACGATTATAGAGCTTCAGCTCATATTCGAGTCCAAGTTCTTCGCACAGCCACACGATCCGCTCCGATTGCGAAATGCGCAGGTGGTGAATGGTCAGCATGAATCTCTCCCTGATCAGATCTGTTGATCGAAGGCTCTTGCGCGGGCCGGGACGGCTGTCGAGCGATTTATGCAAAGAGATTTGTCGAGCTTCTCTTGAATTGCGAACCGCTCGCATTAAGTCAATCGGCATGGCACAGGCGTTCTACGATCTCACGGTGACGGCAACCCGTCGCATCTCACCCTCGCTGCACCAGGTCACGATTGGAGGTGAGCAGCTTGATCGGTTCCCTGAAGGTCAGGATGGCGGGTATTTCAAGCTGATCCTTGAGCCTGCGACCGAGACCCGCAAAGCCCTGATGCGGACTTACACGATCCGCGCTCAGCGTCCGCGTGAGCTTGATGTCCAGTTTGCTCTGCATGGCGGCAATACTGCTGGTCCTGCCACAGCTTGGGCGCTTGCAGCGCAGCCTGGCGATCCGATTACGATTCGCGGCCCTGGCCCTGCCAAGCCGTCGCCGGCTGACTTCGATTTCTACATGATTGCTGGCGACATGTCGGCTTTGCCAGCGATTAGCGCAAACCTCTCTCGTATGTCGGCGGACGCGAAAGGCGTTGCCGTGCTGGAGATCCAGGATGAAGCCGATGCGCAAGAGCTCGCGGCTCCGCGCGGCATTGAACTTAGATGGCTGATCAACCCGGCGCCCGGAGAGCATCCGGATTTGCTGGTTGATGCCCTTCGTGCAGTGAAGCGTCCAGCGGGTTCACTAAGCGGCTGGGCGGCGTGCGAATTTATCGGGATGCAGCGGCTGCGCGCGTTTCTTCGGGATGAATTGGCGATCCCTGCGAGCGCGCTTTACACCTCGAGCTATTGGAAGCACGGGCTCAACGAAACCGAGCATAAGCTGGTAAAGCGTGAGGATGCGGAAGCCCAGCCGGTTTGATTGCAGGTAAGAAAAAAGGGGAGCCACCTCTCCCCTTTTTTCGTATCCCCCACTCGATCAAGCTGAAGTGATCGAGGACCTCACATCGTGTTGTGGCGAACGATCAATTGATCGAAGAGCTTGGCTCTTGCCGTAGATCGCGCAGCGCAGCCGCAGCGGCATCAAGCGCGTTGATTGCCTGGCCCAGCTTGTCATCTTCGCTTGACCCGGCTGGCTCTGGCTCCGGGACCGGATCTGCTACGGCAATTGCCGGCGCAGGTTCAGGCACCGCGACAGTTTCGAGCGGCTCAGGTGCACTCGCTGGAGCAGCGTCTGCCGCTGAGAACGTCGGAATCCCATCCACGATTTCGGGTTCTTGTACGTTGGCAGCGCGCCGAACTATTACGCTCGTCGCACTCTGCGCAGGCGCAGGCGCGATCGCTGCGGTCGTAAAGCCGCTTTGACCTTCGGGCACAAGGCAGGTTTCAATCGCTCGGTTCGTGACCAATTTCGAGAGCGTTTCGAGCTCGGCATAATTAGCCCGGCCAGCCAGTTTCATAAACGCCATCACATCTTCGCACTGCTCACGCGAAGGTTTGATGTTCGAATGATAATTGCTGATCCGGGTTTCGTAGCGATCAAACGCCAATTGCCCTTGGCGCGGCCCATACCGATCGACCAAGGCGGATTTCACTTGCCGCCCATGATAGGTCAGTTCTTCGGATCGCTGGTTGAGCAATTGTCCGTATTTGCGCAGCGTGGCCGGCGCGGAGGTCCGACATTTCAGCGCATTGACCATCAGCATGATCCGAAGATCATGTATCCGGGCAGACTGCATCGATGTTTCTTCAAAGCACGGGAATGTATTCGCGTTGGCTGGGGCAGCAGATACAATAAGAGATGCTACGACCAGGCCAGCGCCTGTTCGGTTAAATAACGAACGCACTGTATTACTCCTACAATCGAGGGTGGGTAGAGTAGGAGCGCTCCAAAAGAACTATTACCATAAATCGCGATTTTTCGGAACAAATGAATGAAACCTAGGCAATTTCCGAAAGTCCCAGAAAGCCGTGGTTTGACCTGAATGCCACGTTTACAGCCCGTAGCGACAGCGTAAGACTTGGCGACAGAGCGATACTTAGGCGCGTTAGTGCGTCAGGTGATTCGCTGAAAAAAGGACCGCTGTCGAACGCCGCAAGCGGTTAGTCGAAAAGTGACTTATTCCGACTTCCTGGTGCTCGTCACTCCGCTGCTTCGCGCTCGTCATCATGCGCGATGGCTCTCGCCCAGCCTTGCGCGGCCGGCTCCAGAGTGTCCAGAAAGCGCTCGGCGCTGGTCAGATAATCGGCCTGCTTGTCCTCGCCCATCCGGTCCCAGGTTGCGTAGATTCGCCCGATCCGGTGATTGCTGGCCAGACGGTCGCGGTGGCGGTCCATAAAGTGCCAATAAAGCGGGTTGAACGGGCAGGCGTCCT
>JBCCJD010000084.1:0-3737 GCA_039027955.1 Pseudomonadota bacterium | reverse complement strand
GCCGCTGAAGTGATCGCGCATTACGGACCGCGGCCCGAAGGCGATATGCCCGCCTTGATGGAAGCGTCGCTGTAAACGAAGGCTGTGCGCCTCGCTCCATTCATCGCATGTGGCGCACGGTTGGAACACATGGAACACAGTCTTGGGGTAAAAATCCAATCGATCACAGAACGCTGTATTGATTGATTTTCTCGATCAGTAGCAACCTGGGCGCGCAAGCCTGACGACAGCAGCCTACTCACCTCACGAGCGCAATCCTTGACCATGTAAAAGAGCAGATCGAGTTCTAGCGGACCGGCTCGCAGTAGGAAACTTAAGGGTCAGGCTCGTAATCCTCATCGCGCAAAGTGAGCATATAGGTCGCGACCTTTTGCGCTTCTTCTTGCGTAAGCTCGAATTCCATCAATTCAGGATAATTGTGCGCATCGACTAGCCAGGAAGCGAGCGTTTCCTCGCTTAGCCCTTCGCGATTGGCAATCGCTGAAAAGCTTGGCGCTTCGGGGTTCGGCGACAGGAACGGTGTTTCGACAGCGTGGCAATCGCCGCATACGCCCTGGACCAGCGCAGGCGGTGTTTTGGCAGAAGCGGATCGCGCCGGTTCGCTAGGCTGATATTGGCAAGCGGCAAGCGCTGAAACGAGCGCGATCAAGGGGAGGAGGGACTTTGACATGCTGCACTATGAGCATGTCTGGCGCGCCCATTCATTGATCTGGATCAAATTTTGCTAGTCGCTTTCGGCTTTCTGAGATGCCTCTTCGCGAGCGATTTCGCGGCGGCCAATATCGTTTCTGTAAAAGCCGCTTGGAAAGTCCACTTTGGCAACCGCCGCGTAGGCTGCGCTGTGCGCTTCAGTCACATTGGCACCGGTTGCAGTGACGTTCAGCACGCGGCCACCATTGGCGATAAGGGTGCCTTCCTTAAGCGCTGTCCCGGCATGGAAGACATTGGCGCCGCCCGCTTGTGCGTCGCCTAGATCGATCGCGCCGCCTTTCTCAGGTGAGCCGGGATAGCCTTCCGCCGCCATCACGACCGTCAGCGCGGTGTCGCTCGCAAAGTCCGGCTCGAACCCGGCAAGCTTGCCGTGCGCACAGGCCAGCATCAGCTCCAGCAGATCGCTTTGCAGCCGCATCATCAGAACCTGGCATTCAGGATCGCCAAACCGGCAATTGTATTCGATCAGCTTCGGGCCATCAGCGGTCAGCATCAGCCCGGCATAGAGCACGCCTGAATAAGGCATGCCGTCCGCGCGCAGTGCAGCGACGGTCGGCTGTATGATCGTTTCGATGACTTTAGCCTCTAGCGCTGGCGTCAGCACCGGCGCAGGCGAATAGGCGCCCATCCCCCCTGTGTTCGGCCCGGTATCCCCTTCGCCGACCCGCTTGTGGTCCTGCGCTGTGCCGAAGGGCACGATCGCTTCCCCGTCAGTGATGGCAAAGAAACTTGCCTCTTCGCCTTCAAGGAATTCCTCGATCACAACCTGCGCGCCCGCTTCTCCGAACTGCCCGCCGAACATATCGGCGAGCGCGGCTTCGGCTTCGTCGCGCGCCTGAGCGATGACGACGCCTTTGCCTGCCGCAAGACCATCGGCTTTAAGGACGAACGGCGCAGCGAAGCGATCAAGCGCGGCCTGCGCTTCGGTAAGACTGGCGCAGCGGATATAGGCGCCGGTGGGAATATGCGCGCGTTCGCACAGATCCTTGGTAAAGCCTTTGCTTCCTTCAAGCTGCGCGGCGGCGGCAGAAGGACCGAACACCGCGATGCCTTGCGCGTGCAGACTGTCAGCAAGCCCATCGACCAGCGGGGCTTCCGGGCCGATCACGACCAGCCCGACCGCTTTGGCCTGGCAAAAGGCGATGACCTCTGCGTGATCGTTCACATCGAGCATGACCAGTTCAGCATGCTCGGCAATACCCGGATTTCCGGGGGCAGCGTAAAGCTGCGTCAGCAAGGGGGATTGCGCGAGCTTCCACGCCAGCGCATGTTCACGGCCCCCTGAGCCCACTAACAGGACATTCATGGCTGGATCGCCTCCCTCACCAAATGAGACCGGGCTGGTAGCGCGCACCGCTCCAGGCGACAATGCGCAGCCGCTTTCGATCACCGAAATCTCGACCCTGCTCAAGCGCACCGTGGAAGAGCGGTTCGGCTATGTCCGGCTGCGCGGCGAGCTGTCAGGGGTGAAGCGGGCGGCTTCCGGGCATCTCTATTGCGCGCTGAAGGACGACAAAGCGGTGCTCGACGGCGTGATGTGGCGCGGCAATACCAGTCGGCTCGCATTTGTACCCGAAGATGGGCTTGAAGTAATCGCGACCGGCAAGCTTACGACCTATGCTGGCCGCTCGAAATACCAGGTCGTGATCGAACAATTGGAGCTGGCGGGCGAAGGCGCGCTTTTGGCGCTCTTGGAAAAGACCCGCGCGCGGCTCGCGCAAGAGGGTCTGTTCGCACCAGAGCGCAAACGCCGATTGCCGTTCCTTCCGCGCACGATCGGGGTCGTGACTTCGCCAACCGGCTCGGTCATTCGCGATATCCTCCATCGTCTGGCTGACCGGTTTCCCAGCCATGTGCTGGTGTGGCCGGTGCTGGTCCAGGGGCAAGGGGCAGCCGAGCAGATCGCCGGTGCAATCCGGGGTTTTTCAAACCTGCCTGAAAGCGGCGCGATCGCGCGTCCAGAGCTGCTGATCCTGGCGCGCGGGGGCGGTTCGATCGAAGATTTGTGGTGCTTTAACGAAGAGCTGGTGGTCCGCGCCGTGGCTGACTGCACGATCCCGCTCATCTCGGCAGTGGGCCATGAAACCGATACCACGCTGGTCGATTACGCAGCGGATCGGCGGGCGCCGACGCCAAGCGCAGCCGCCGAGATGGCGGTCCCGGTGCGTGCTGACCTCGCTGCGACGGTGGCTGATCTTGCGATGCGCGAGCGCCGCGCTGTGCTGCGCCCGGTCGAGCTTGGCCGGGAACGGCTGGCGGCACGCGCGCAGCGGCTTCCCGCGCCTCAAGCGCTGCTTCAGATGCAAGCCCAGCGGCTCGATGAAGCGACCGAGCGGCTGCAGCGCGGGCTGACGGACCGCGCGCAGCAAGGCCGCGAGAGGTTTGCCGGGCTTGCCGCGCAACTCTCGCCCGCAGTCCTGAAGCGCGCGCATAGCCAGGCGCGCGACCGGCTTACCCGGGTGCGGCTTGATCCGGTTCTCGTTAGCCGGCCGCATCGCATGGGCCACGATGCGCTTGCCGGTTTGACCCGGGTGCTTGAGCAATTGCATCCCGAAGGCCCGCTCAAACGCGGCTATGCGATTGTGCGCGACCAGGCCGGGGCGGCGCTTACGAATCGCGCAGCGGCGGCCGAGGCGGGCGCGCTGAGCCTCCAATTCGGCGATGGCACGCTCGATGTGTCGGCCAGCGCGGATCGCTCGAAAGCGCCGCCTCGCGAGCCGCAACCGCCGCGTAAACCGGGCCGTAAGCCTGCCAGCCGCCAAGCAAAATCAACCAATCCGGCGCAAGATGATTTGTTCGGATAAATTTGCGTGCTATTAATCTCGATATGTTGATGTCAACGAGTGAGAACGCCGCCAAACTCTATTACGGCCCTGCCAGTTTCCGCGTCCTGCGCCCGGGACAGCACGTGCTGTGCGCGATCAGCGGAGAGGTCATCCCGCTGGAAGAATTGCGTTACTGGAGCGCTGAGCACCAAGAAGCCTATGCCAGCGCCGAGATTGCAACCAAGCGTTTGCTTGGCGGAG
>JBCCJD010000083.1:0-3792 GCA_039027955.1 Pseudomonadota bacterium | reverse complement strand
CTGCTGCGGCGCTTGCGGAAGCGCGTAGAACTGTCCGGCGTGGAGACGGCTGGGCACCAGAAAATCGCGCGCGCCTTCGGGCGAAGACGCGGTCAGGATCGGGGTCGAGAACTCGTTAAAGCCCGCCGCGTTCATGCGCTGACGAATGTCGGCAACGATCTTCGTGCGCGTCATCAGGTTTGCGTGCAGCGTCTCGCGGCGCAAATCGAGGAAGCGGTATTTGAGGCGGATGTCTTCGGGATATTCCTGCTCTCCCGCGACCGGCATGGGTAGCTCTTCCGCCGCGCTCTGCACGGTGATTGCGCGCGCAAACACTTCGATCTCGCCGGTCGGAAGATCCGCGTTCACTGTGTCGGACGTGCGCGCCTTCACATCGCCATCGATGGTGATGACGCTTTCCGGGCGCAGTTTTTCCAGCACGGCCAAAGCGGGCGAATCTTCATCCGCCACGATTTGCGTAATGCCGTAATGATCGCGCAGATCGATGAATAACACGCCGCCATGATCGCGCTTTCTATGCATCCAGCCCGATACGCGAACGGATTCGCCAACATTCGCGGCGGAAAGCTGGGCACAAGTGTGACTACGATAGAGGTGCATCTAAACTCTTGTCCTGTTCGAGGGTAAGGCGCTAAGGGCGCGCCAGCTACCTAAAGGGGCAATCCAAAAGCCCTACCAAGTTGGGCGCGCTAACAGGGCAAGGCCACCGGTTTGTCAAGGGCGGCTTTGTCAGGGGAGAGGCGGCCCTTCGTGCTTAAGCGAAGGCACTGGGAACCACCCGAGAGCGGCACTCCGCTCCAAGATGCGTATGAGTTTAGATGAAGATACACGACCTTATCACCACCTCTGATGCGCTCGCTGACCTGTGCGCGCGGCTCGCGAAATCCGAATTCGTCACCGTCGACACCGAATTCATGCGCGAGAACACCTATTGGCCCGAGCTGTGCCTCGTCCAGATCGCCGACACCGAAGAAGCCGCCGCGATCGATCCACTGGCCGAGGGCCTGGACATGTCACCGCTGCTTGAGCTGCTGACCGAAAACGAAGAGGTGCTCAAAGTCTTCCACGCCGGCGGGCAGGACGTAGAGATTATCGTCAACCTAACAGGCAAGACCCCATTCCCCATCTTCGACACGCAAATTGCGATGATGGCGATCAGCCAGTCTGAACAGATCGGCTACGCAAACCTGGTCGAAACCTGGCTCAACATCACGATCGATAAAGGCGCGCGCTTCACCGATTGGAGCCGCCGCCCGCTAACCGAACGCCAGATCGAATACGCCATTGGCGATGTGACGCATCTGTCCAAGATCTTCCCCAAAATCTTGAAAAAGCTGATCAAGACGGGCCGGGGCGCGTGGCTGGATGCGGAGATGGAAAAGCTCGCAGACACGTCGAATTACCTGATCGATCCCGACACGTCGTGGAAGCGCATCCGTTCGCCGGGGCGCAACCCGCAAGTTCTGGGCCGCCTCAAATCACTCGCGGGATGGCGCGAGGGCGAGGCGCAGCACAAGAACATACCGCGCGGGCGGATCATGCGTGATGAAACGCTGGCGGACATCGCCAGCCACCCGCCGAAAAAACAGGGCGATCTGGCCAAGGTGCGCGGGCTCTCCTCAGCGTGGAAGGACAACGATATCGGCAAGCGGATGATGAAGATCATCACCGACGCTGATCCGTTGCCCAAGTCCGAAATGCCCGAAAAAATGAAACGCGGCGCCCCGCTGGGCAAGGAAGGCGCTTTGGTGGCGGACCTGCTCAAGCTGCTGCTCAAAATCCGCGCCCGCGAGATCGATGTCGCCGCCCGATTGCTGACCCGCGCCGATGAGATGGAGGCGCTTGCCGCTGGGGTTCGCGATCTTAAGGTCCTGCAAGGCTGGCGCTACGATGTGTTCGGCAAGGATGCGCTCGAACTGGTTGAGGGCAAGCTCGCTTTTGCCGTTCAGAACGGTAAGCTCGCCATGACCCATATCGACGATATGCAGGCGAGCATGGAAGACGCGCTGGCGGCGGAGTGATCGGGTTGTGAGCACCTACCTCCCCACGATCAAGCAGCTGCAATATCTTGTGGCGCTTCACGAGAGCAAGCATTTCGGCCGCGCGGCGGATGCCAGCTATGTCTCGCAATCCACTCTTTCCGCAGGCATTCGCGAACTGGAGTCGCTTCTGGGCGTCACCCTGGTTGAGCGTTCGCGCCGGGTGGTGCGCTTTACCTCGCTAGGGGAGCAGGTGGTCGCCAAGGCCAATCGCCTGCTGCGTGAGGCAGAGGAGCTTTCCGATCTGGTGCAGGCCGCGGGTAAGCCGTTGTCAGGGCAATTGCGGATGAGTGTGATCCCAACCATCGCGCCCTTCGTCCTGCCACGCCTGCTCCCACGGCTGCGCGCCGAGCGTCCGGACCTCCAGCTTATGCTGCGCGAGGAGACCAGCCAGGATGCGATAGAAAGCTTGCAACATGGGCGCTGCGACTGCGTGTTGCTGGCTCTGCCGTTTGATACCGGCGATGTAGAATTTGAGCATATCGCCGATGATCGCCTGTTCATCGCTTTCCCAAAGGACGATCCGCGCGATCCACCCGCCTCTGTGCCGCCGGAGATGATCGATCAGGGACGCTTGCTGTTGCTTGAGGATGGGCATTGCTTGCGTGATCACGCGCTCGCTGCGTGCAACCGATCCGAACTGCGCGCTTCGGCTGCCATGATCGGCACCAGCCTGCACACCTTGGTGCAGATGGTCGATAACGATCTGGGCCTAACCATGCTGCCAGAAATGGCGGTCGACGCCGACATTCTCGCGGGCACTGATGTGGTTGCACGGCCCGTCGAAAGCGACACCGCGAAGCGTGAAATCGTCTTGGTGTGGCGCAAGAACTCCCCACGCGAGGCCGATTTCCGGCTGTTGGCTGAAGAGCTGCGAGCCGGTTAGAGAAGCTAGGTCCTTTTGCTCTAAGACTTTATCCATAGCCTTGCGCTGGCGAGGTTGAGGAAGCTTTCAAAGGATAGAGCGGTCTTGTCGTAGCGGGTGGCGATCCCGCGTAATTGCTTGAGTTTGTTGAACATGCGCTCGACGCGGTTGCGATCACGATAGCGGCGATAGTCGGGATGCTCTGGCGCTTTGCGGTTTGCTTTGGGTGGGATGATCGGCAAGATGCCGCGCATCAGCAGACTGTCGCGGAACCGGTCACCGCCGTAGCCCTTGTCTGCCAACAGCGTCTGAGCGTTGGGATAGGTAGTGACATCAGCGGCTCAGCAGCGGTGTAGTCCGAAACCTCACCACCGCTTAAAAGGAAGCCAAGAGGCATTCCTTGATTGTCGCACCGGGCGTGGATTTGCTCGTACAACCGCCGCGCGATCTACCAAAAGCTTCCTTACAAGTCCCCCTTTTGCGCCCGCAGTCTGCGAATGGCCCCGGACACTGGTCCTGTCGATCATGTGCTGCCAGTCATCGGTCAGCCCGAGATTAACCAGCGTTTGCAAGAGCGCATCCCATACGCCCTGCTCGGCCCAGCGCCTGAACCGGACATAGACCGAGTTCCACTTACCATAGCGCTCATGCATATCCCTCCAAGGACAGCCAATACGCAAAACATGCAGCATGCCATTGAGAAAGCGCCTGCTATCCTGCGATGGTCGCGCCCAACGACCTCGCTCGGAAGGCAAAAACGGTCCAATCAGCTCCCACTCCTTATCCGTCAGATCACCACGCGCCATAAATGCCCTCGTAAAAGGCAGTCTTGAATCACTCTCAGTCCAAAATAAGAACCCCCAACACGCTTCTGTCCAACCAGCATAG
>JBCCJD010000082.1:0-5299 GCA_039027955.1 Pseudomonadota bacterium | reverse complement strand
GCCCGCCCACGCGCCCGGCGTAGTCGAGATCGGATACATCACCGCCAAGCACCGGCAAGGCGAAGGCGTGTCGCGCGAATGCACCCGCGCGCTGATCGAGCATCTGTTTGCCGAAGGCGCCCGCAAGCTGATCGCCGAAGTGGATACCCGCAATGTCCCTTCAGTGCAGGTGCTTGAGCGGTTTGGCTTTGTTCGCGAAGCGCATTTTCGCGAGCATGAAAAGACCCATGCCGGGATGTGCGATGTCTATTGGTATGGGCTGCTGCGGCGCGAATGGCGCTGAGCCCGTAGCTGCGCCCGAGCGGAAAACCGCCGCTACGCGCTGTCCTGCGCGTCCGGTTCGCGCTCTGCCTGCCGCCCAGTGTGCTGGCCCGTTTCCTGGCGCGTTTCCTGGCCCAAGGGCTCACCCGCCTGCTGCCCCGCCGCCTGTATCGCATCGGCAAGCTTGCGATCAATCGCTGCCCGGATGCGCTTGAGCACGTCAGGATCGTTCGCCGCCTTGCGCCGCTCCTCTTCAATCTCGCGCCGGATCCGCTCATACAGCGGCTGTCCCGGACCGACATGCGCGCCGGGAGCATAGCGATCCGCCAGCCGGGTCTTGAGGAAAAACATCACCAGCGCCTCGTTATGATACCGCTCCGTCGCGATCACTTCGCCATTGCGGATGATCTTGCGTTCTGAGCCTTCGATCGCGCGGGCGAGCGCTGTGTCCTCCAGCCGTTCCACCCCCATCTGCACTGCCCTGTCCCAGGCGCGCGCAAAGCCTTCGGCCCCGCGTTTGTGGCGCAGCTTGTAAAGCGCTTCCATCGAACGCCCGATATGGCGCGCGGCGCTGGTTACGATCCCGGTGGCGGCGAGGTGAGCGACGAATTCGCGCTGAAGATCAGGGGTGATCGAGTTCGCGCGCGGCTGTTTGTGGCGATAGGGTTCAAAGCCGAGCAGCGGATCATCATCGGCAAGCGGCTCGCGCTCGAACGCGACACGGCTGGTGGCCTGCCGGGCGATCCGCCGCTTGTTGACCAGTTCTCCATGTGCGCGAGGCACGCGGGCAGGGACAGTGTCTGGCGTATGAGAGCGAAGGTCCTCGGCGGACGAAGACAAAGATTCGTCGCGAGTGGGGATGGGAGCAGGGGGCTTTGCGGCTGTCATCCGCGAGTATGTGGCAGGTTTTGGGGGAGTAGGAAAATTTCGCTGGACTAAAGTGGCTTTACCCCAAGAGCCAACCGCCGAGCGTGCGTTGGCTTTCCGGCGGTCTGGTCTCTGTAGTACTTCATGAATGAGTTAATTCGTCGATCAATCTGTCGGTCTAGTTCTTCGAATATGGAGGGACAATTCGACATGCTATGCGATTGTCGCCAGCCTCGCACAATTCGATCAACTTGAACGAGTGACTGGACTAGCAGCCGGTCGGTTGGCTTTAGATCTCTGCCACGCACTGCTCTTGCTATGGACTTTCTGCCGTTCCTCAGCTCTCCGTCGATGTTCTTCAATAACTTCTGACAAGAGGCCGTGGATGGCGGGAACTGGCCAGGAATTAGTTGATAGCCGAGAAAGGTATGATGACTATCGATAGGACCCACAAATGCCTTCTCAGGAGTCTCAGTCGGATCGTAGATCGACATTCCTTTGGCGTCGAGCAAGGCCTCAGCGCTCTTCATCGCCTTACTCACTGATCGCTTGTTTGGTCCACAAACTAGAAAATCATCGATGTAGCGGATGCAGACGATCCCTCGACCGTTCATCTTTTTGTCGAATTCTCGCAGAACGACGTTGCCTGCGAGTGCAGATAGAGGGGAACCTTGCGCAACGCCGTCAGTGCCTGTCGGGAAAAGTGCACGCAACTCGTTAGTCAAGTCGCCAGCATTTCGAAGGTCCACAGCTAAGGCGTTTGCGATCAAATTGCGAAAGTCTTCGGCAACCCCTGCTGACCTGAGGAAATCCAGAACCTCCTCTTGGTCGATTTTAGTGAAGAAACTCCCGATGTCCGATCCGGCAACGTACTGCGAACCCTCTTTTACTGACGCAGAGAAAAGCCGTATAGCATGATCTACTCCCCTGCCGGGGATGCCTCCAATCGAAGTCGGGGTTTCTAAAATCTCAGCAATTTTGGGGAAATGGTTTTCGGACTGCAAGGTGTCCAAAATCGCTCTTTGCACGACGCGATCTCTTAGGGACGCTACGACGATGGGACGGTTGCCCTTCTTGCCACCACCCTTGGGCGGCGTAGCTCCAAATGGCTTCTCGAACGCGTACCCGTTTCGTAGATCCGACTGAATTTTTCTTAGGTTCGATGGTAAGTCTTTGGCAAATTCCCTTGCCTTTGAACGGGTCGTTTGGCTGCCAGAGGTTTCCGCATTGCGATTGATTGTTTGCCAAGCTCGCAGAAGTGTTCGGGTTTTCCTAAGATCACGAAATGCTCTGCTATGCGATGAGCTAGTTGTGGGACCTGTCGACAAAGGTTGTCCCCGACTAGGTGCGACCTTCAAGCGTTGCCTGAACGTCGATAGACGCGTGGGCGTCGGCCTGCACCACGACACGAACCGCGCCGCGATGGTCGCCGTACTCCAAGCCTGCGCCCGAGTTGGACCAGGTCGGGATGACAGCGACAAACAGTGCGACCAAAGCGGACTCTAAGAGTCGCTTCATGATGGTCGTATAGGCTCCGCGACTGCGCATAGTTTTCTCTCCGTTAAGCCTAGCAGCTTTTTCGGCAAGTCAAGCCCTTGCGAGGTCACCCGCCCAGGACGACAATAAAATTCGCGGGTAGATCGACAGGCCACCAATGGCGAACCAGCTACCTCGCAATCATCAGCCGGGGCGTGCGGGCGAACTTCAAGCGTTGCCTGAACGTCGATAGACGCGTGGGCGTCGGCCTGCACCACGACACGAACCGCGCCGCGATGGTCGCCGTACTCCAAGCCTGCGCCCGAGTTGGACCAGGCCGGGATCACGACAACAGTCAGCGTTAGTTAAATAGGTTGCCTTGCCCCTCACTTCAATTCCCAAGCGAGAACTATCTGCATGCAGCATCACATTATTGTCGGTCATTTATCTTGGGTCGTTGATACATCTAACTGGTGCACTTGTTGACGCTGTCGTCCCACTGATTCGCGCTCTCCCTTGACCCCCGCCTCCAACTCCCCTATGCGCGCGGCCATTCGAGGAACGGCTCACACAGCGCGTGCCGATACCCCTCAAACGATAGAGCTGAACATTGGCGTTTTTATCTGACTGGATTCCGGCCTTCGCCGGAATGACGGTTTAAGGAAGAGGCGGCAAAGTAATCCGGCGCTTTGATGGCCCCGGGTGGAGCGTTTCAGGCTCGTGCGATAGCTCCGGCTCGCTTCTATACAAGCGGCGCGTCGGGCTTCGGCACGATCTCCTGCATCCTTCACCTGCGAGCTTTAAGAGCGCCAAGCAAGGTGAAGAGAATTTATGCCGACTATTAACCAGCTGGTCCGCAAGGGCCGCACGCCGCAGAAGGCCAAGTCGAAGGTCCCTGCGATGGAGCAAAACCCGCAAAAGCGCGGTGTCTGCACGCGCGTCTACACGACGACACCGAAAAAGCCGAACTCGGCGCTGCGCAAGGTTGCCAAAGTGCGCCTCACGAACCAGCGCGAAGTCATCTCCTACATCCCGGGCGAAGGCCACAACCTCCAGGAGCACTCAGTGGTGCTGATCCGCGGCGGGCGTGTGCGCGATCTTCCCGGCGTGCGCTATCACGTGCTGCGCGGCGTGCTCGACACGCAAGGGGTCAAGGATCGCAAGCAAAGCCGTTCGAAGTACGGGGCCAAGCGGCCGAAGTAAGCAATTGTGTTGGGTGCGCGGCTGACATCCGTCAGCCGCTTGTGCCGGGCTTACCCTCTCCCCCACCCTTCCTCCCTTGAGGATACTGGCCGGGTGGCAGGGCGGGGGAGAGGGTAGGCCCGGACCCAACGACGAAGGAGTTCAAAAAGATGTCACGTCGTCGTCAGCCGCCTAAGCGGGAAATCCTGCCTGATCCCAAGTTCGGCGATCAGGTGCTGTCGAAATTCATGAACAACCTGATGCTGGATGGAAAGAAGTCCGTGGCTGAAGGGATCGTCTATTCCGCGCTCGATACAGTCGAGACCAAAGCCAAGGCCGATCCGGTCCAGCTGTTTCACGATGCGCTCAACAACGTAAAGCCGCAGGTCGAAGTGCGCTCACGCCGGGTCGGCGGGGCGACGTATCAGGTGCCGGTTGAAGTGCGCCCTGAACGCGCGCAGGCGCTGGCGATCCGCTGGCTGATTTCGGCAGCGCGCGGGCGTCCGGAAACGACTATGTCAGCGCGCCTGTCAGGCGAATTGATGGATGCAGCGAACAATCGCGGCAATGCGGTGAAGAAGCGTGAGGACACGCACCGGATGGCGGATGCCAACCGCGCCTTCTCGCATTATCGCTGGTAAGATTGTGGATCGCCGGGGGACTAAGTCTTCCGGCTGTCACAATCGTAACTATATGGGAACGCAGCTGCTTACACCGGCGGCTCCCCAAGACGCTTAAGGAAATGACTATGGCCCGCGAGTATCCGCTGGAGCGCTATCGCAATATCGGCATCATGGCGCATATCGATGCCGGGAAGACCACGACGACCGAGCGTATCCTCTATTACACCGGTAAGTCCTACAAGATCGGCGAAGTGCACGATGGTGCTGCGACGATGGACTGGATGGAGCAGGAGCAGGAGCGCGGGATCACGATCACCTCGGCTGCAACCACGACGTTCTGGAATGCCGAAGATGCGTCGATGGATCCGTTGTCGGAGCCTGACGCGCTGCGTAACGACACGCCGAAGCACCGCATCAACATCATCGACACGCCTGGCCACGTCGACTTCACGATTGAAGTTGAGCGCTCGCTTCGCGTGCTAGACGGTGCGGTTGCCGTTTTTGATGGTGTGGCAGGGGTTGAGCCCCAGTCCGAGACAGTCTGGCGGCAGGCTGATAAGTACGGCGTGCCCAGGATGTGCTTCATTAATAAGTTGGATCGCACCGGTGCCGACTTCTATTACTGCGTGCAGTCGATCATCGACCGGCTGGGCGCAACCCCGCTGGTGCTCTATCTCCCGATCGGTGCCGAGAGCGACTTGCAAGGCGTCGTTGATCTGGTCGGCAATCGCGGCATCGTGTGGGAATCGGAAGGTCTTGGTGCGAGCTACAAGCACGTGCCGATCCCCGATGATCTCGCTGACAAGGCCGCAGAATATCGCGAGAAGCTGATCGAACTCGTCGTCGAGCAAGACGACGATGTGATGATGGAGTATCTCGAAGGCAACGAG
>JBCCJD010000081.1:0-5337 GCA_039027955.1 Pseudomonadota bacterium | reverse complement strand
ATTTTCCGTCAGTTCGTTATAGGCCTCGTCAACGAGCAGAGTTGCTTGCGGCGTCACTTGTGCAGCAAACCGGCGCAGCGCTGCGCTGTCGAGCAGCATGCCGGTCGGATTGTTGGGATTGCAGATCTGCACCAGCGAGACGTGCTCGGTAAGCGCCGCTGCGCAGGCGGATAAATCGACGCTCATTTCGCTTGCGAGCGGCACTCGGATCGTTTGCACACCCTGGCGCTCGCCATATTTGACGGTGGTATCCCAGAACAGATCAGGGCACAGGATCGCGCCGTTGCGGCCCCATGCAAGCGCGATCGCGCATAACAGCTCGGTTGAACCGCTGCCGAGCACGACCTGTGCAGGCGAGACTGAGTGGCGCTCGGCAATCATCGCTTGCAAGCGTTCCTGTCCGCGATCGGCGTAATAGCAGCCCATCTTGGCATTCTCGCTGATCGCAGTGATCGCGGACGGTGAAGGGCCATAAGGGTTTTCGTTGCGGCTGAGCAGCGCTTGTCCGGGCATCGGCCCGAAATCGGGTTTGCTGTCGCTCGCGCCGGTGGCTGCACTAAGGCCGCTCAGCGGGAGCGTGCTCGCACTCGCTGCAAGTCCGCTTCCGGCAAGGAATGTTCGGCGATTGGTAGGCATGAGCGGCTCCCTGTTTGAATTACGCTTTGAGGATCATCGCAACCCCGACGACCACTAAGTAAACTCCGAAGACGCGCCGCAAGATCGCTGGTGGCAGGCGGTGCGCGACTGCGACCCCGAGCGGCGCGAAGAGGATTGATGTGGCAATGATGGCAGCGGCTGCAGGCACGAAGACATAGCCAAGCGAGCCCCATGGCAGGTCCGGTTCGCCAGCACCGATCAGCGCAAATCCGATTGTGCCGGGGATAGCGATAATCGCGCCCATACCCGACGCGGTGCCGATCGCTCGGTGGATCGGGCTGCCGCACACGGTCATGGTGAGCGTTGTAAGCGTTCCTCCACCGATCCCCAGAAGCGCCGAAAACGCGCCGAGCGAACCGGCCATCCCGGCTCGGGGAAGTCCGGTCGGCATGTCGGCAAAGACCGGCTCAGTGGTTTGGGCGGGCCGCAGGAAATAGATCGCAAAGGCGAGCACTCCGAGCCCAAAGATGATTGCGAGTTGCCCGCCTGACACTTGATTGGCGACCAGCGCGCCAAGCGCGGTGCCTAACACAACCCACACGGCCCAGCCTTTGAGCACTGCGTAATCAACCGCATCGCGCTTGGCATGGCTTAGGGTTGAGCGGATCGAGGTAAAGATGATCGTTGCAAGCGATGTGCCGACCGCCAAATGCGCAACCTGCGCTTCGCTGATGCCGAGCACGGGCAGCAAAATGACAAGCGCCGGGACAACCACAAAGCCTCCGCCGATGCCAAACAGTCCGCCCGCGAAGCCGGCTCCGGCTCCGGCCAATAACAGCAGCGGAATGGCGAAAGTCAGAGAGGAAAACTCGCCCACAACGCGAGCATACGCCTTAATCGGGATTCGCCAAGCAAATTGTGCATTGCAGCATTGAGCGAATACGCATGGGTTTCGCCGCGCGGCGTGGTCGCTTGATCAGGTTCACGCCCGCGCGATCACCGGATTTGCGCTGATCGCGAGGCTAGCACTCGTCTCGCGCTGCCAAATCAGACACAGTTCGAAGGAGCTTGGACGAGGCCGTTTCCGAAGACGGGGTCATGACCCGCGATCCCTAAGTCGCGCGCACTGCGTGAAAGGCTGGCGCGCACACTCGATGCATTGCGCGCGCTCATCATGGATGGATCAGCAGCGATTGTTGCCGTCACAAAGGGCGCAGCGAAGCTGGTGCCGGATACGTACATTTCGCGCGACGGCATCCGGATCGCCACATCAACTCCCGGAGCGCTAAAGTCGATCGTCCGCCCGCGCACGGCCTTGCGGAAGATGCGCGTCTCTGCATCGACCGCAGTGACCGAAATCGTCGAGCGAAAGGCAGCGGGATAGCGCACCCGTTCTTCCGGTCCGGCATTACCAACAGGTGCAACGATGATGATGCCTTTCCTTTCTGCGCTGGCGAACGCGCGATCTAGGATTTTGTTATAAGGTCCCGCCAGGCTGACATTCACCACGCGAACGCCCTTGCCGATCACCCAGTTAAGCCCTCTGACGAGCGAATCGACGCTTGCGGCATCTCCTCCTCGCTCGCTGGGCGAGACAACATCGGCGTGGAAGATGCGGGGCGAGCGAAGCATACCGGAAGAATGCAGCAAGCTTACAACCTGCGTGCCGTGAAGCGCGTTTTCGTTTCGGTTGTCCCGCGAAAAGTCAGCCGACGTCACTTCCATAAGCGCGGGGCCAACAAGTTTTGAATCGAGCACCCCAATCGCAACGTGTGCGCGGCAACCGACCTCTGGCCATCGCAGGAGGCGCGGCGCGTATTCGCGCGTTTTGCGGGGCCTTGCGCGCGAGGTTTGCCGCTGCGGCCGGTAGGCGTGGTTCACTCCTGCGGTAATGCCGGGCTCAAGACCCTCAAGCTCCCTGATAGCGGACGCCCCGTCCTGCCCCTCCGGGATGCGGACGGTGAGCATGGTAAGCCCCAATTCGCCCATAGTGTCGCGCGCTAACAGGGTGTAGCCGAGCGGCGAGGCGCGCTGCATCAGGCTGCGCGCTTCAGCCGAAGAAGGCGTCACAACCACCAGTTCTGTGTCATCGACAACGTCATCGCTGTCGGCCAGAATTTCCCTATCTTGAGGCGGATTCAATCGTGCGGCCTGACAGCCGGTAAGCACCAGCAAAGTAAGCAGGGAAACAACGAACAGGCGATGGGTCAATGTAGTGGTTAGTGCAGCCATATCTGATCTTCGTCTCACAATGCTTGTCGGTTCAAACTGCGCAGATCTAAAATTTGCGCGATGCAGTCAGCCAGAAGCGGGTCGTATCGCTGGCAAACTCACGCGCGCGATAATGCGCGACTTCGGCGGAAAATCTGGTCGAAATAAAGGTCGTGGCGAACCGAGCGCCCCATTCCTCGCCATAATCTGCCCCGCCGGTGGCGGCATCGAAGCGGTTGTACTGGATCGCAAGACTGGTCGCACGCGCTGAGCCGAGCGAGCCGATGCGCCATGTCGCGCGGGCTTGGATGTCTTCGATGCCTTCAGGCGGGGTCACAAGAAACAGGTCAGCCGCACCTTGAAACCGGTGGAGGGTCGCAAGCGGCGTCTGAAACGCAATGCCGCGGTCGCTGCCAAGCTCTTCAAATGTCAGTGCAAGTGAAATGTCGCGATAGTCCGCGCTGATGGCAGCGCGGGCGTATTCGGGCGATCCGCCATCGCTGTTCTGGCGTGCATAGCTTGCTTCCCAGAACAGTCCCAAAGCTCCGCGAAACACCCGCCCGCGATAGGCGACACCGGATGTTTGTGAGCGGATCAGCATGCCGCTGCGGTCATCGAGGTCGAGGTTGTAATGGAACGCACTCACTTGGCCGAGCGGCACGGGCGCTGATGCGTTGAGGAAAAAACTGTCGCTTTCGAACACGCCGTCGGCCTGCTCCAGGCCAAGCACTCGCCCAACGCGCCAGATATATCCGCCGCGCAGCTGAACACCATCTGGGGTTTCGAGCGAGGCGGTCACAGCGTCATAGGTCTGCTGGTTCTGGCGGAAATCGACAATTCCGATGAAGCGCTCGTCATCGATCGAGATGCGTTGGCGACCAACCGCGAAGCTCACCAGCTCGCTTGGCGCAAACTCAACTTGGAGCCGGTTGAGCTCCAGGGTCTCTTGATCGGCAACGCCAGGCCGCTGCAAACCGGTGACAAACCCGTTCAATCGATCAGGAAGCAGCGATACGATCCCTTCTGCTTCTGCGATAATGCTGATTTCGGGCACTGGAGTTATTTCAACCGAGGGGCGTATGCGCAGAGTGAGCGCTTCGCCTGCATCCGGCAAATCGCGCGTTTCGGCAAACTCATAGCGCAAGCGTGTGTCGGCCTGGAAAAGGATGCGCGGGCCGTCAGCGACATCGCTATCGCCGGTTGTGTTAGCGCCGGGCTGGGCATAGGCACGCGTTGCCAGCACCAGCGCTCCAAGCAAGGCTGTGAAGACCTTCGCCATCCTTACCGACTGAACCCCCGAGCGATATCTTTCCCCGCACTTTGAGCTATGATTGAACCCTTTTCGATGCTCAGCCGAATAGGGTCTGCTATAATCATTTTTCTGCTAATGGGCTCCACGATCTGATGACCAATACCGCGCAGTTTCCGCCAGAGACAATCCAGGCATTCGTGACCGGTGAACTCGATGAACCGACTGCGAAGCTTGTGTCTGCTGCGGCTGAGAGCGACACCGAACTGGCCGCCGAAATCGCGGTTTGGCGAGCCGCGCGCGAGATCCATGCAGAGAGGATCGCGGCAAGCCATCCGACCGAGTTTGGTTGGGCACGGATTGAACGCGCGATTGATCAATCGAGCGCAGCCAAAGCCACGATCGTACAAAAACCGTTCTGGGCCCGGCAGGTCATTGCGCCATGGCAGGCGGCTGCAGGGATCGCTCTGGCGCTGTTCGTCTGGCAAGCTGCCATCGCGCCGACAATCATAACCGCTGAAGCCGAAAGCGAGCCCGAATACGTGCTCGCTGGCACCGCAGATAGCGAAGGCGCGACGCTGCGTATCGCCTTTGTCGAGACCGCCAGCGAAAGCGAGATGCGCACTATCCTGCGAGAGATCGACGCCCGGATTGTCGATGGCCCGTCTGCGCTTGGGTTCTACACCATCGCCTTTCCGGATGAGGCCAGCCTTGCCGATGCCAAGGTCCGGCTGGAGCAAAGCGCTGAGCTGATCGATGAGGTGCTGGAGCAGTAGCGCGCTCATTGCGACAGGCAGTGCATCAACAGTTTTTTCGCATGAAAGATGCGGCTTTTCACGGTCCCTTCGCTCACATCCTCAATCCCTGAAATCTCGCGATAGGTCAGGTCTTCATAGAAGGCGAGGCTGACCACTCTGCGGTGCGCACTGGAGAGCTTTTCGAGACATGCCTGCACACGGCTGACATCGTCGCATGCCAACACGACCTGTTCAGGATCAGGGTCCAGATCGGGTTGCGCTTCATCTGGCTCGCGCAAGACGGTTCGCGTGCCTTTGCGAAGCCGGTCGACCGCTTTGTTGCGTCCGATCGTGTAGAGCCACGCCCTGAAGGAGAGCGTTTCGCGAAAGCCGGAGGCCTTCTCCCACACGCTGATAAACGCTTCATGGACGATGTCGGCGGCTTCGACCGGGTCTCCCAGCGTCTGTCCGACAAACGCCGTCAGCCCTGCGGCATGCCGTTCATAAAGGAGGCGCAATGCAGCCTTATCGGCATGCTTGACT
>JBCCJD010000080.1:0-6447 GCA_039027955.1 Pseudomonadota bacterium | reverse complement strand
GCTGGCGGTATGTTGATGCTGAAGAAAGAGATCGAGTGGATCCAGCCTGGCACAACCCGCGGGGTCGCTGAAGCGCAGCTGCCGCAAGCATCGTTCGAACAAATGCTCAAAGCTGCCCGGCAGCATCCCGAAGCCGGGATAGAAACCTGGTCAGATATCGACCGGATCGATTTGCGGGTCGGCCGCGGAGTAGCCAAGCTTCGGGCCAATTCAGGCTGGGAAGTCCAAGTCGACACCAAAACAGCCGAAGTGCTTAAAGTTGCCTATCGCCGATCCGATCTGATCGAGAGCATCCACGATGGCTCGTTTTTCGCCGACTGGGTCAAGCTTTACGTCTTTCTGCCGACAGGCGTCCTGCTGCTGATTATGTGGGGAACCGGGATCTATCTGTTCCTGTTGCCAAGGTTTCGAAAACGCAAGAAAGCCGCGGCAAAATAAGCCGGCCTTGCGCGGCGCTCAATTCACCTTTTCCATCGCCACGTTGAGACCATCCTGCGAGAATCTCGCACCCGTGATGGTCCCATCGCTTTCCTCAAAGATGATCTCGGCATTGACCGCGCGCCAGAAGAACTCAAGCGGAGCGCGCGGAAATATCTCAAACGCGCCCTGGCCGGTGATGGCGGCAAGCAATTGATCGCCCTTGCGCGCGATAGTCATCTCGACGCCTGGCGACATCTGGTAAGTGCCGCTTACCCGGTCGAGCTGCGCCGGGCTCAGTTCGATCTCATCGCGCGCGACCGCTTGAGGCGCTTCGGGCACCGGGCCTGTTTCGGCAAGCGGCGCGCCCAGCAGAATATGCATCGCGACGTCCTGTGCGGACGGCTCGACGGCGCTGTTAGTCATGACAACCACGCCGCGCCCTGTGTCAGGCTGCAGCGCCATATGGGAGCGAAACCCGCCTGTGCCGCCGCCATGCATAATGACTTCGCCTGCGGGTGCAGGCACAACCATCCAGCCCAGCCCTGCGCGAAAGCCAGGCGCTTCGCGCTGGTCTGCGAGCGAGAGCTTCACTTGCGCAGCAATCGGCGATTGAGGATCAAGCGCGGCTTGCATGAGTTTCAGGACGTCGTCAGCGCTCGACCGCAGAGCGCCTGCACCCGCAAATGTCGGCAAATCCCACCGGCTGGTGGGGCGATTGTAGATGTCGTGCGCGATCGCCATGCGAGCGTCTTGATCGGTTGAAAGGCTAATCGCGGTGTCGCTCATCTCGAGCTCGTCGAGGAGGCGCGTGCGCACCAGCTCTTCAAAATCCATGCCCGCAGCCCGTGCGAGCGCATAGCCGAGCAGACCAACTCCAAGATTGGAATATTCGTACTGGCTACCGATGTCGCGGGTCAGGGTATGGCCGGACAGAAACGCAAGCATGTCCTGCTCGGTGTAATCGGCATAAGGATTGGTGCTGTCAGACGGAGCCATGTTGCTCGGCAAGCGCGGGAGGCCGGAATCGTGCCGCGACAGATTGCGAAGCGTGATCTGCTTGCCGCCACGTTCAGGCACGCTCGCGCTTTCTGGAAGGTACTTTGCAACCGGATCATCGAGCGAGACCAGCCCTTCGTTGGCCATGTCGGCGAGCACCAAAGCGGTAAAGACCTTCGTGATTGAACCGATTTCAAACAGTGTTGTACGATCAAATGCGGCCTGCCCTTCAGGACCGCCGGCGACGATCCGCACACCGGTATCGCTGATCACGCCGACAACCATTCCGTTGCCGTCACGCTGTGCGATCCGCTCTTCAATGATGCGCGCAATCTGCTCATCCGACGGCATAGTCCACTCCGCAGGCAAAGGTGCTGCGACGTCACGCTCCGGACGCTCACCCGCGGTCAGCGTCAAAGGCAGCTCCATACCCCCTTGGCGGAAAGTCCCGTCCCATCCTTCCTCGCTGGTGGACCATTCCGCTTCGTAGCTTGCGCCAATCGAAGGGACATCAAACCGCAATCTGTTGTCCGCCACATCGATGTTATCGAGCGGGATATCGAAGGCACCTTGATCAGGGCTGTCGGCTGTCCCGCGCAGCTCTCCATCATCGCCGCGCTCGATGCTGATCCCGATTTGAAGATCGGTTGGTCCGATCGAGAGCATCCCCTCCCAATAGCCGACCGGCTCTTGCGCCATAACGGGATTGGCGATGGACACAGCGGCTGCCATCACCACCGGTGCGAATGTAAACTTCATGCTGGCTCCTTTAAGCGAGGTGCATGGTTGCAGACCTTCATCGGTAAGGCAAAAGCTCATAACCTGGTGCTCACGCCGAGTGTGCATTCCTCGACCGAGTGCTTGAAAAAAGCGATATTGCTATCGGTTGAGCCCAAGATGCAATTGATAGTTGGGATGAAGCGTCCCAGCCGGAATTGGTCGTGCTGAGCCGTGAAGGTGATCTGGTAGAACTTATCCTCTCGCGGTTCTCCGGCAAGCGGAAAGTCATCGGCATAACCGCGCCGACCAACTTCAATCCCAAGCCCGCCGCTTAGCCCGCCGCTCCACGAGCGCGAGAGGCGAGCAAAGACCGATTGCCCGGCATAACGCTGATGCTCCTCCTCAGGCCGAAAGAACACAAACCGCGGACCAATGGCAACGCTTCCATTTCGAAAAGGGCGCGCAATGCCCGCTTGCAAGGTCGTGAACGGGGCATCGATACCCTCTTTGTCAAGGCTGTGGCGATACTGATAAATCCCCGATGCAAAGACGTTAAGCCGCCGCGCCACGCGGCGCTCATAATTCGCAGCGAGGCCAACCGAGACAGCGTCATTGCCATCAGCGTTCACATTGGCGCGGACGAGCGGGCCGACTGACCACTGGCTTTTCGACTGAAGCTGACCAAATCGCAGCCGCGCCGAAACCGTGAGTGAATCGTGTTGGTCATGATCGAACTTGCGCCCGAATATTCCCCAATCGAACGTGAGTTGCCGATCCTTAGCGGTCGTGTGCTGGATGCGCCCGGCAAGACCCGCTTCGACACCTTGGCCATCTTGCGCCCGGCTGGTGATGTCGAACCGAGGAACTCCAGGCACGCCGGGCACAAATTCGGTCTCTGAACTGCCGCGATTGACATTGCTGGAGGACACCAGCGCCAAGTGTCCGTTGATCGAGAACGGGCGCAGACGATCAATCTGACGCAGAAAGCGGACATACCCTTGACGATATTCGGCTTCAGGGTCCGCTTGCAGCAACTCGCGGAAGTGATGTTCTGCCCCGCTATAGTCCTCTGCGATCAGCAAGGTGTGCGCCAATTCACGCTTCGCGCTCAGATGCGCTGGGTTAAGCCGCAAGGCTTCACGAAATGCGGTTTGCGCCTTGTCCAATTGGCCCGAAGCTTTAGCGACACGGCCTTCGAAAAACATCCAGTCCGCTTCATCAGGGCCAGTGCGCGCGTACAGTGCGCGGGCTTCGGCAATGGCATCGCGCGCGATCAGCGCCACAATCGCGGCATCGGAAACCACTGGTATCGCGGCATCGGAAACCACCGGTCCTGCGCTCGGCTGCGCTGTCACCGCTTCAGTTTCGCCTGCACAGATCGATCGCGAAGCGACCGATGCCTCAGCACACGGCACCGGTTCGCCGCCATCGCTCGCAAGCGCGGCCCCCGGTGACACGATCAACACAAGACAGCATAAGAGCCGCGCAACGCCAATGGCTCGGCACAAGCCGCGATCGGTAGTGCTGGCGAGCACAAATCCGCGCCACTAATTCTCAGGCTGAATGTCAGCATTCACCCCGCCAACCAACACCGCCCCGTTATTGTTACCGGCGAATGCGGCGACCGCGCGCTCAGAGCCGATCACGCCCCTCATATCGGCGTCTACATCACGAAAACTCGCAGTACCGCCGACTGTCTGACCGTTGATCGTACCATCGATCTCAAGCCCGTCGGCCTGCCCTTCAAGCGTGCCCGCCGTAAAGTCTGCGTCGAGCGAAATCTTGCCAGTCCGATCCTGCGCCCTGCCGCGATCAATATAGCTGAACGCGTAATCGCCGCGATACGTCGCAGTTGCATCGGTTGGAGCCCCGCCCGGGTCGGTCGTTGGCACAATCCCCGCGACGCCGAGATACTGGTTAGAGCCTTGCACTCGGCCATACTGATAAGCGAACCCGCTTACCGCTCCGCTGTTGTTGCGAATGTCGGAAACCTCTCCGCGTGTGCCCGAACTTGCAAAGTTCTGATCAGGGATGCTGCCGTCTGCCTCGAGCGTTACAAGGCGGCTCGCCGGCGTCAGGCCAGACCCGATCCCGCCACCGCTGCTGCGGCCTGACGATATCGTGGTGCTGGAACAGGCGCAGGCGAGCGCAGCCATGGTGAGCACACTTGCATATTTCAGTTTCGTAGTCGTCATTGGGGAGTTCCTTTTACATGCTGTCAAAAAGATGTTCCGGGATGGCCTGCGGGGGTCAGATGCCTGCCATCCCGGAGGGTTTGCGCGGAGCGGTCACTTGGGGGCGCTCGCCGCTCCGCGCACACGCTCACCAGCCGAAGCGTAAGGTGGCGCGAACGCTGTAACCGACTTCTCCGAACTGCTCCTCGGCCCCTACTTCGCCGCCGATCAGATACCCGCCATCGCCGGCATAGGCTTTGAGCCGAGCGAACCAGCCGCCATCATTGTCTTCAGGCCGAAGCGTAAAGGCATCATCGCTTTCGCCGAACCGCGCAGTGGTCTCACCCAGATCGCCCGCCAGAATCTCGCGCCAACCGCCTTCAGCCTCAAGCCTGAGCCAGAAATCGTCGCGGCGCTGCATCCCGAACAGGTCCGCGCCGAGAGCAAGGGCCAAGTTCATCCCAAGCTCGTCGCTTGAGCGCTCCTCCACGGACAGTTCGAACGCTTCGCGGTCGCCAACCTCGGTGTAAGCGTCTTCGGTGAGGTCCAGGTAATCGAACGTAACCGAAGGACGAAAGAAGAAGAATTGCGAGCCGCCTTCGACGGAAAACCCGCCAGAAATCGCGAGGAAGTCGCCTGACCAATCGCTCCCGAACACATCATCGATCCGGTCATCGCCGGTGCCAGCAACGAATATGCGGGTTCCTTCGAAATCAGCCCAACCAAGCGAGCCTCTCGCAAACGCTGCCACCGGGCCGAACGTATGGCGCCAGTGCGCGCCGACTTCGAAGGTCTCCGACGACACCTCATTGCCGATCTCGGTGTCGTGATCGTTCCACAGATAGCTGGTGGTGATCCCGAACGCACCAATCCCGGTGATAGCTTCGATCCCGCCGCGGGCGCCATAGCCGTTGAGATCGTACGGCGCGGTCTCGCGTTCATCCTTCGAAGTGCCCCAGTAAGCGAGATCAGAGATCACTCGCAGTCCCGCTTCGCTTTCAAACGGGGGCTGCGGGTCGATAAAGTGCCGGTTGAGGGTGCGGATACCGCGATTGATCCCTTCGAAAGAGCCACCAGCGTGATCGGGGAGAGTCTGTGCGACCAGCGCGCCAAGCGATTGCGCATCATCAGCCGCGAGAAACACATCCGCGATCTCGTCATCTTCGCCGAGCACTTCATAGAGCGCATCAAACGCTGCGGTTCCGGAACGATTGAGGCCGAGATCCTCCGCCGCCTTGCGCTCAATCTCGACACTGATTGTCGTAGCGGTCGCGGCAAGCTCGCCTTCGAACAGGAACGGCAGGATCATATCGTCTGCTTCGAGGTCGCCGCCACCGACAATCGAGCCTGCGGTCACGACATCGTAGGTGCCGACTGCGTTGTTCAGATCGGTAACCCGCAGCCTGATCTGCGCGCCATCTTCAAACGCGGCCTCGCCGCTTACCTGAAGCGCGGTTGTTTGAGCGGTTTCGCCATCAAGCGTTGCCACCAGCACACCGTCTTCGCCGACATCAAGCGAGCTCAGCGCGGTTTGCCCTCGCACATCGAGCGTTCCAGCCTCGAGTGTAACGTCGACATTCTGCGCGCCGAACAGGCGGCCTGAGAATATCGCTTCGTCAGACAGGGTAAGCGTGCCGGCGCCAGTCCCGAAATTCGCATCACCGCTAAAGCGAGCGGTATCACTCAGTTCAAAGACATCGGCTTGACCGCCAAACGAGACTGAACCTTCATAGACCGCATCGCCGGACATCAGCAGCCGATCATTGCCAGCGCCAAACGTCGTGCGCCCGGTCACTCTGCCATCAGCGATCTCGAACCTGTCGTTTCCACTGCCAAACCGCACATCGCCAGAGATCACCGGAGCACTTGTGCCCGAAGCTGCAACAAGCTGCCGGATCGCCGTGTCCTGGCCGCGCGTCGACAGATCAATCGCGACATTGCGGTCCGATCCGCTCGCTGCCCCTGAAGCCATGATTGCGCCTCGATTGACCACCACACCAAGACTGCCACTGCGATCAACAATCGCCGTGGCTGATCCTTCGTCATTTGCGGTGACCGCATTGATAGTGCCGCTGTTACGCAGAATGGGCAGGTTTGAACCGCTCTCAATCGCAATCGCAGTCGCCGTTTCGGCATC
>JBCCJD010000079.1:0-6518 GCA_039027955.1 Pseudomonadota bacterium | reverse complement strand
TCGCTATCTGCCGCCATGGGCCCGCGCGGGCCGGTTTGCTGACCAGCGGCCAGAGCTAAAGTCGCGCCGCCCAGCAAAAGGCCGGCAGCCGAGAGTGTCAAAGTCAGTTTGCGCATGGGTTTTCCTTTTCAGATTCTCACGGTTCTTCATGAGAATTGCAGCGGCGCTTCCATGCGATGACGCAGCGCGGCGGAGTAAGACTCGCCGATCCGGCTTAAGCGCCGGAAGCTTGCACGGGGGGAGAGGTCGCAATGGAACGCGCTCGCTACAATTCATGCACGCTGTTCTAGCGGCCCAATGTCGCAGGATTATCCCGCCGGGCAGGTGAATTGTCGCAGGTTGTATCGGCCTGACAGAGCCGTTCACACAGGTGTAAGCATCGATGCTCTTGCGCTGCCTTATTGAGCGGCCTGTTCAGCGTGGGCGCGCTTCAGTGCCTTGGCCAGCGGTGATAAAGATCGCGCTTAGCCGCTGGATGCTCATCGCTTCATCCGCTCGGTTCCGTCATGCAAAAGGCGTTAAGCTTGTTGCCATCGGGATCGCGGAAATAGGCCGCGTAAAAGCCGTCATCGCCGCGCGGACCCGGTGCGCCTTCATCGCTTCCGCCATGCGCCATCGCAGTGTCGTAGATTGCGTGCACTTTATCCGGCGCATCGACTTGCAGCGCGACCATGGTGCCATTGCCGACGCTGGCAGGTTCTTCATCGAATGGCTTTGTCGCAGCGATCCCGGGTGCTCCGCCCATCTCGCCCCATGCGATGAATGTTTCGAACTCCATCATCCGCCCGACGCCGAAATGGGTCGCAAGCGCATCGTAGAACGCCGCCGCGCGCGGCAGATCATTAGTCCCTAAGGTAACATAGCCGATCATCGTCATCCTCCACTGGCCGAGCCGCGCAGCGCGACTCGCGATGAAGGAACATTACAAGAACATCGGTCTATCTGCAATTACCTTCAAAGTGGAGCGGTCTCGCGTTCAAGCCAAGCGAGATCGGCGCCGTCGAGCTGCGGACTAAGGACTTCGCGGACTTGTGCGTGATAGCGATCGAGCCATGCAATCTCGCTCGCAGTGAGCAGTTCGGGCTCGATCAAGGTGCGATCAAGCGGCACGAAAGTAAGCGCTTCAAAGCCCAGATAGGTGCCTTCTGCGCCTTCAATCTCGTGCTTGACCGTCAGCACCAGATTCTCAATCCGGATGCCGAATGCATCAGGCTTATAATAGCCCGGCTCGTTCGACAGGATCATGCCTGCATGAAGTTCCTGGCTGGTCCCGGCCTGTCCGCCATTAAGCTTGGCAATCCTTTGCGGACCTTCATGGACACCCAGAAAGCTGCCGACCCCGTGGCCTGTGCCATGCGCGTAATCGACCCCTGCCTGCCACAGATATTGCCGCGCAAGGCAATCGATCTGCCCGCCGCAGGTGCCTTGAGGAAACACCGCCTGATCGATCTGGATGTGGCCTTTAAGCACGCGGGTGAAGCGATCTTTCATCTCAGCGCTGGGCTGCGCTGTGCGATCTGCTGAATTGATCCACACGGTGCGAGTGATGTCGGTGGTGCCAGCGGCATATTGTCCGCCTGAATCGACCAGATAGATCGAGCCCGGTGGGATCGTGATATTGCTTTCTTCATCGACCCGGTAATGCGGCAGCGCGGCATGGCCAGCCGCAGCCGAGATCGTATCGAAACTTGTATCCCTGAGATCGCCCTGCTCGCGGCGAAAGCTCTCAAGTTTGGCCGCGGCGCTCAGTTCATCGACAGTGCCGGTTGGCGCGGTCTCTTCAAGCCAGCGCAGGAACCGCGCGACAGCAGCGCCATCGCGGGCTTGTGCAGCGCGATGTCCGGCAATTTCGGCAGGGTTCTTGATCGCTTTGGCAAGAATGGTCGGGTCTTGCTTAAGCGCAACCCTCGCGCCGCCTTGTTCAAGCGCCTGCACGATCCCGGCGACGCCGAAATCGGGATCAACGCTGATGCTCTTGCCAGCCATCGCGCTAAGCGCGCCAATGAACGCCTCACGTGGCTTGACGTTAATCGCATTGCCGAGATGCGCCTTTAGCGCAGGCGTGACTTTATCAGGTGCGATAAACAGATCGGCCTGCCCATCCTTATGCGCGATCACATAGGACAGCGCGACCGGGGTATGGGCAACATCGCTCCCGCGGATGTTGAGCAGCCAGGCAATTGAATCGAGCGCCGGGATTACGACTGCATCGTGCCCTTCGCGGGTGAGCCATTCAGCCAGTTCACTGCGCTTTTCAGCGGAAGATCGCCCGGCCATGCTTTCGTCATGGATGAGCGCTTGCGCATCAGAAGGGTTTGGCTGGTCTGACCAGACCGCATCGACCGGATTGCTGCTCGCAGCGACCAGCGATAGCTCGGCGCTTGCCAGATCGCGTTCGAGTGCGCGTACCCAGCGAGCCGTGTGCAGCCAGGGGTCATACGCGATGCCCGTTCCCGCTGACGCTGCGGCCTTGAGCCATTGAGCGAGCGTATCTTGCGGGATACGGCGGTATTCGAACAGTTTTTCATCCACTTGCTCGCGCACTTGCACGGTGTAGCGTCCGTCGACGAAGATCGCCGCCTGATCGAGCGTTACCGCCGCGAAGCCGGCTGAGCCGCCAAACCCGGTCAGCCAATGGAGACGCTGTGCGTAATCGCCGACATATTCGCTCATATGCTCATCCGAAATCGGGATGATGAACCCGCCGAGTTCGCGCCTTTTCAATTCCTCGCGCAGAGCTTTGAGGCGGGCTTCATGGGTCTGCATCAGCATTTCATCGATCCTTGCGCGCTGTCGCCCCATTGCAAGAGGCATACTTAGCTGGTTAGACAATTACATAGCTTGAGCGCAGTCCGCTTTCCACTATCGCACTCGTTAGCCTAAGGATCAAAGCCCTATGACGTTACACCGCATTTCCCGCATGGCGCTGGCCGCAAGTCTGATCCTCGCTCCTTTTGGAGCGCAGCCGCTTGCCGCCAGCGATGCCAATAATAAGGACAATTCCAGCGTGGCCACTAAAGAAGTCGCTGTTCCTGCCGCACCGCCGGTCGCGGAAAAGCGCGAACACACGTATACCTATCACGGGATTACGATCCGCGATCCGTACGATTGGCTGTACGACAAATCCTATCCCGAGATCGATGATGAAGACGTGCTCGATTATGTGAAGGCCGAAAACGCCTGGTTCGAAGCCAATATGTCGCCGCGCGAAGACGTCACCGAAGCGCTGTTCCAGGAAATGCGCGCGCGGATCAAGGAAGACGACAGCACTGTGCCGCAGCGTTTAGGCGAGTATCTGTATTGGTCCGAATTCGAAGAAGGCGCACAATATCGCAAACATTACCGCAAGCCTGTCGGCGCGCCCGAAGATGCTAAAGGCGAGCTGATCCTTGATCAGAACGAGCTTGCTGAAGGGCTTGAATATTTCCGTCTCGGTGCACTCTCGGTCAGCCAGAACGGCCGCTATCTGGCCTATTCGACTGATGATGATGGCTCAGAGCGCTACACCGCAAGGATCAAGGATCTGGAGACCGGTGAGTTGCTGCCGGACGAAATTCCTAATCTTCGCAGCGGGCTGACCTGGGTCGCGAATGACACGGCGCTGGTCTACGGCCCGTCGACGGAAAACTGGCGCACGCTTGAAGCGCGGCTGCATGTCATCGGAACGCCGATCGAACAGGACGTGACGCTATATAAAGAAGACGATCAGAGCTTTGGCGTAGGGTTCGGTCTGTCCGCGCAGGACGATTATCTGGTCATTGCCACAGGCGATAACGAGACGAGCGAAGTGCGGTTTGTCTCTGCAGCGGACCCGACCGGGGAACTCACGCTGATCAAACCGCGCAAGAAGGGCGTCGAATACAGTGTCGACATCCGCGAAGGTGAGCTGTTCGTGCTCACTAACGATGAGCACATCAATTTCCGCTTAGCGAAAGCTTCGCTTGATAATCCTGGCGCATGGGAAACCGTGATTGCCGGCTCAAACGAGTTTTATCTTACCAACTTTGACGTGTTCGAAGGTTTCTTTGTGACCGAAGGGCGGCTGAACGGGCTCGATCAGGTTCAAATCCGGCAATATGGAACGCCGCTTGAATTCACGCCGGTCAGCTTTCCCGAAGCGAGCTATAATGCCGGGCTGACGAATAATCCTGAATACGATCAGACCAAGCTGCGCCTCAGCTATGAAAGCATGATTACGCCGGATTCGGTTTATGATTACGATGTTGCAAGCGCTTCGCTCGACCTGTTGAAGCAGCAGGAAATCCCGAGCGGCTATGACGCATCGCAATATGTGACCCAGCGGCTCGAAATCGAAGCGCGTGACGGGACGATGGTGCCTGTCAGTGTCGTGATGCGTAAGGATCGCGCTGATATCCTTGCACAAGCTGGCATAGAAGGACCCGGACCGCTCCATCTCTACGCTTATGGCGCGTATGGGTATGCCATCCCGCCAGGCTTTTCGACCACGCGGCTTTCGCTGGTCGACCGCGGGTTCGCCTATGCCATCGCGCATATCCGGGGCGGCGATGATCTTGGACGGCGCTGGTATCTTCAAGGCAAGCTGAATGAGCGCACCAACACGTTCAACGATTTCGTCGATGCGGGGCGCGGTCTGATCGCGCAAGGCTACACCGCAGAAGGCATGGTCACGGCAAGCGGTGGTTCAGCCGGCGGCGAGCTGATGGGCGCTGTGGTCAATCAGGATCCGGCGCTGTTCGGCGCGGTCGTCGCGCATGTGCCCTTCGTCGATGTGCTTAACACCATGCTCAACAAAGAGCTGCCGCTCACACCGGGCGAATGGCAGGAATGGGGCAACCCGATCGAAAGCAAGCAGGCATTTGCCTATATCCTGTCCTATTCACCCTATGATCAAGTGACAGCGCAGGATTACCCGCCGATGCTGGTGACCGCTGGCCTCAACGATCCGCGCGTCACCTATTGGGAGCCAGCCAAATGGGTCGCAAAACTGCGCGATACCAAGACCGATGACAACATCCTGCTCTTAAAGACCAATATGGGCGCAGGCCATGGCGGCAAGTCGGGCCGGTGGAATTCGCTTTATGAAACCGCCGAAGAGTTCAACTTTATCCTGTGGCAGATGGGGATGAGCGACGAGCCCGCTGCGGGCGGCTAGACATGGCGACCCGCTTCACCCGCGCCTTCATGGCCGAGCCGGCGCACATTGACGAGCTCGGCCATGTGAACAACGCGGTTTGGGTGCAATGGATACAGGACCTGGCAACCGCGCATTGGGATGCGGCTGCGCGAGCTGAAGACCATGCGGCATTCTTCTGGGTCGTGATCCGCCACGAAATCGATTACCGCGCCAATATCGCCGTGGGTGAGAGCGCGCTTGGGACGACCTGGATCCCGGGCGCTCCGCAAGGCGCGAAATCGGTGCGCTGCGCTGAATTCGCCGATGAAACCGGCCGAGTGCTGGTCGCCGCACGCACGACCTGGGCGATGCTCGATAAAGCCAGCGGGCGATTAGCGCGGGTGCGCGACCCAGTGATCGCGCCGTTTCTGGAAAGCGCGTCCGTCTAACGGATCAGGCTGCGTCCTGCGCGCTGTTATCTTCGGCAGGAGCAGCGCGGCGCGTGGGCGGGGCTTCGCGGAACACAGTGAGCTTTTCATAGCACATGCGATTTCGCCCGCCTTGCTTGGCTTGATACATCAAGGCATCAGCCCGGGCGTAAAGCTGGTTGAAGCCCATCGCATTGCCGCCGGTCTTGGGTAATTCAATTACCCCCATGCTAGCGGTGACCGGGCGATCCAAGCCCGGCACGCGGGTCGCGATCCGCAGCGGGATCGCTTGGCGGAGCGCTTCGGCGCGCTGCAGCGTCTGGCGCCCGCGCAGCAGCACGACGAATTCTTCGCCGCCCATGCGCACCGCGATTTCGTTGCGCTCTTCGCCGCCTCTGATCGCTTCGCCGCATGCGACCAGCGCGGCATCGCCTGCCTGATGTCCGAAGCGGTCATTGATCTGCTTGAACAGATCAAGGTCAACCAGTGCAAAGGTGTGAAATCCGGCTGCATAAAGCTTGTCAAAGCGCGCTTCGACCGCGCGCCGGTTCATCAGACCGGTCAGCGGATCATGCTCGGACAGGCGTTCAAGCGCGCGCGCATCGGCAAGCGCTGCATCCCGCTCGCGTTTCAACGCCATCAACCGGTCGGCCAGCGCCAGCGACATCATCACCACTTCAGCGACCGTCGCCAGATAAAGCCCCTGATCAAGGCTTGATGGTCCGGCATAAACGCCGAGGCCACGCAGCATCCGCTCGATCGAGACCGCGATGATCGGGAACCAGCCAATCGCGATAAAGCCGGCTGCGCGGCTCCCTTTGCGCACCGCCAGAGCAAGCGAAAGCGAGATCATGACGATCGCCGGGATGAAAGTGACGAAGTAGCCGCGATCATCATACGGATGGAGCGCGTGCAACTGCAACGCGAACAGGCCCGGTAAAGCGATGGTCCACAGCCCGGTTGCTTGCAGCATGCGCCGCATGGCAGGCGACTGG
>JBCCJD010000078.1:0-6575 GCA_039027955.1 Pseudomonadota bacterium | reverse complement strand
GCGCTCCATGTCCTTTCTGGCAAACACGCATAATTGGCTGTGAGTGAGCGCGATAACATCATGATGTGCAAACGGGGCGAACATCTCGCCGACAAACCCGGCTGGATGCACCAATGCCAAGATCTGCTCATTGCCGTCAGCATCGCAAGCAGCTACCTTAAGCGCGCCCGTGACGAGAGTTGCGCAAGCGGTGTTGTCATCTCCTGCGGCAAATAGCATTTCGCGAGGCTTCAGATAGCGAGTGCGACCTGCTGAAGCGAGCGCAGTGCGTTCTTCTTCAGTCAGGACGGAACACGCAGCGCTGTCCTTAACCGGGCAGGTGTCACAAGCCAGTTTCACAGCGCGCGCTCTGACCACAAACGGTTGAGCGTTCGATCCTGTTCGCTCACGAAGGTTAGGACCTGCATCCGCGCGGCTTCAACCTGAGATGCTGTTTCGAACCGCATGGCTGTGTCGGCTGCGAGCAAATCGAGTTCGCTCAGCGCAATGGCAGTTTCGCCGCGCAAAGCCGCAAGCTTGGAAAGCGCCACCAGCGTATCGGGGTTGGGCTGCTGATTGCCCGCGCTAGACTGCGCTCTGTTAAGCATCGCCCGAGCGTTCGGGACGGCGGCCATAAACTTTGCATGAGAGATCTCGGCGCTAGCCATAAGCGCATCAACGGATCGAGTTTGGCTGATCGGTTCTGGCAGTTCGGCGGGCATGGATGCCGGAGCCGAAGTCGAGAATTCGCCATTGAGACGCTCAACATCGCGAACGGCGAGCGATGGATAACGTTCTGAATCGCCCGCGCATGCAACTAGCGACATAGCGAGAAGAGATGAAATTGCCGGTGTGAGATACTGACTGAACATAACAAATTGTCATGTTATCATGACAAATCATCGCGGCAAACCCGCTGGTCGTCGCTTTTCGGATCAATGGCATATATCTATGACAGACTCTGAGGCGTTGACTTGCTCATGGCTTTCCCTTAACGCGCCGCATCTTTCGAGCGCTGGAATCGCAGCGCCGCCAAGTTGCAAGGTTTTTGTGCGGAGCCCGCGCGAAGTCAGGCACAGCTTTAGAATGAGAGTTATACGCTATGTTCGCGATAGTGCGCACAGGCGGCAAGCAATATCGAGTTGCCGCCGGAGACAAGATTGCCGTTGAGAAGCTCAGCGGAGAGGCCGGCGACACCGTCACGCTTGGCGACGTCCTCCTTGCAGGCGAAGGTGAGACGATCGCCGATGCGTCTAAAGTAACGGTGTCCGCTGAAATCATTGCGCAGGCCAAGAGCGAAAAGGTCGTGGTGTTCAAAAAACGCCGGCGGCACAATTATCGGCGCAAGGCTGGCCACCGCCAGCAAATGACTTTGTTGCGGATCCTTGATATTGGAACCGGGGCAAAGAAAGCGGCGGCCAAGAAAGCAAATGCGCCTGAGGCCAAGACTGCAGCAACGGAAAAGAAAGCTGCTGCGTCTAAGCCCGCTCAGACCAAGAAAGCTGCTCCAAAGAAGAGTGCAGCCAGCAAAAGCGCATCGGGCGACAAGCCTGCTGCGAAGAAAGCGCCGGCCAAGAAGGCCGCTCCCAAAGCAGACGATACCAAGTAAGGACCACGAACCATGGCACATAAAAAAGCAGGCGGTTCATCGCGGAACGGTCGTGATTCAGCAGGTCGTCGCCTTGGCGTCAAAAAATTCGGCGGTCAGGACGTGATCGGCGGCAATATCATTGTACGTCAACGCGGTACCAAGTTCTATCCAGGCACCAATGTTGGGATGGGTAAAGATCATACGCTGTTTGCGCTTGAGGCAGGTATTGTGCGCTTTCACAAGGGCAAGCTGGGCCGCAAATACGTGTCAGTTGATATGACGGCCGAAGCGGCAGAGTAAACGGACGGTTCGATGACAGGATCGTCCTTCGGGGCGGTCCCAGCCAGACAAATGACTGGCTTTTAAGAGGGAGCGGATCACCCCGGACGAAGGGGTGTTCGCTCCTCATTTCGTTTGCTCCCTCAGTAAACCTGCCTGGAAACACCAGCTTGTCAGGCAAGAGGATCGTTAAGGCTTCAGCTTAACCGGGCTGCGTCTGACGAATTGAGGGTATCCCGTGTTTTATCGCAGCAAACGATTGCTCTTGCGCCCGATCTGGCCGGAAGATTGGCCCGCCATCAAGGTAGGAATCGCTAATCTTGCGGTGCTCCGGAACCTCGCGAGCGCGCCCTATCCGTATAACGATCAAGATGCTCAGGAGTTTACGCGGCGCCCACTTACGCCAAGATATCCGCGTTTTTTGATCACACTTGCCGCGGACGCATCGGTGCTGGGGACTATCGGACTCGACCCGGGAAGCTGCGGCGATCCAGAACTCGGCTATTGGCTCGCTCAGCCTTTTTGGGGTGAGGGGTATGCTACCGAAGCCGGGCGAGGGGTGCTTTGCGCCGCCCGCAGCCTCGGCCATGATGTGCTTACGGCTAAGCACTTTGTTGATAACCCGGCCTCGGGCAAGGTTCTGCGTAAGCTTGGCTTCAGGCCAACGGGGACGACATGCGAACAGTTCTCGCTCGGGCGGGGCGAAGCGGCGCCGGCTGTGGAGTACAAACTTCGGCTAAAGGACTGCGAAAGCGCACTTTCCTACGCTGCTTAAGGCCAATAGCGACTTAATGTTGCTAGAGGTCATAGGAGCGTGCTTGTAGCGCAGAGAGATTGGCTCTAGGCCTTTGAGTGATGACGACACGCAAGCGACTATCCCCTGAAGAGTCCCGCAAATCAGCGCTTGAGGCGGCTCGCGCGCTTTTGATCGAAACCGGTCCGCAATCGGTTACGTTGAAAGCGGTCGGCAAGCGTGTTGGCCGGACTCATGCCAATCTGTTGCATCACTTCGGCTCTGCGTCCGGGCTGCAAAAGTCTCTTGCAGAACATCTTGCCAAGACCGTTTGTGAGACCATCATCGAAGTGGTGCGGGCTAATCGTGCTGGACTGGGCTCGCCTCGGGAAGTGGTGGATCTCGCGTTTGACGCATTTGACCGCGAAGGAGCAGGGGCCTTGACCAGCTGGATGCTGCTGACGGGCAATGAAGATGCGCTGCATCCCATTATCAGCACAATCCATGACTTAGTCGAGGAGATTGCTCCGGATGAGGAAGATTTTGCGGTCGATGAAATGCGAGTTCACCGGGAAACTCTGAATCTGGTTCTGCTCGCATTGGGAGATGCGTTGATCGGTGAAGCCTTGGCTAAGTCGCTGGGGCTTCCACGCGATTCAGCGCGTGCGCGGGCGGAGCAAATGCTTGAAGAGTCGCTCGCAGCGATTGATCAAGGCTAGCTCTGATCGGTCGTTTTGATGCCGCTGCGTTGCCAATCGGGCAGCTCCGCGAGGTCGAGATCGGCGACTTTCAGATGATCGACCGCTAACCCCAATTCGGGATATTGCGCTTTGCGACGTTTCTCTTGCGACTTATCAAGCGCGACAACCACAAGCCGGCGGTTCACTTTTGAGCGCCAATTCATTCGCGCAGTATTCTCCTGACCGACATAGCAACCTTTCTCGAAGCTTACACCGTGAAGCTCGATCGCATTTGTCTCCAGCCAGAGTATGTCTCCCATTTCGGCACGGGTTTCCGGGACGCCGCAGGCTAGTCGGTGTCTCAAATATGCTGCGTCAGAGGGCTCGCCATCCGGTTGGGCGAGCCAGCGATAGCCAAGCGCTGTGAGCCGAGGATCGCGAGCAGCTCCAGACCGCGCGTCAGCCGACCAATGGACCGCAATGCTGTCATCGCGAGCGATATCGATCGCACGTCTCAAGCGGTAAAGCGACAGACGCTTAGTCAATTCATCCGCCGCGTTCGCCTCGCAGTCGAGAAGAAGCGCTCTATCATCGGCCCAAACAAAAAAGTCGAACATCGCCTTGCCTTGGGCGGAAAGAAGGCCAGCATAGACCGGCAGATCGCCAGTCACATCGTTGGTTATAAGTCCCTGCAGAAAGTCGCGCACATCCTCATCCGGCGCACGCGGCGACAGCCTGATGATAGCACGAGAAGCAAGCTGAGTTGCGGTCATTGATCCAATCTCTTTGCAATTGCCCGGGCCAGACGTTCGCCTAAGCCCGGGCCTTGGTCTGGATAAAGATAGGGTTCGATCAGCTCTGCTTCCATTAACGCTAATTCGCCATCATCCATGCGCACCAAATCTATCCGCGCGTAGACCGGCGGCTCGCACGGCAAAGCCTTTGTTATTTCCTGCGCGGTAGCGATTTCCCTCAGCGAAGGCTGGAAAACCTCCTCACGTCCGCCATACAGCGATTGGATGCGATAATCGCCCTTTGCTGGCTGCTTGCGGATCGCATGGCTAAACGCACCGTCGATAAACACGAAACTGAGCTCGCCTTCCTCGGCGATGCTCTCAATAAACGGCTGAAGCATGGCGGAATGGCTGTAGGACCAATCGAGACGCAGCAAGGTGTCAGGTGTGACCAGTACTTGGTCTAGCGCGCCAGCGCCCAGTTGTCTTTTGACAACCAGACGATCGCAGTTGAACTTTTCCATCGCCTCATTCGCATCGCTGCGCGTTACCTCATCGCGCCATAGGGTCGGGATGGTTTGCACGCCGAACTGCGAGAGGGTGCGCAAGTATGCCTTATGCATGTTCCAGCGGACCGTACCTGGCGGATTGCATACCTTAATGCCGCGTTTCTCTAGGCTCTTCAGTTTGGTAAGAAATGCATCTGGCTTGTCCTGATAGTTCCATGCAGTGCCAAGCAGAGCTAGCCTGATGTTGTCGAACGTGTGCAAAGGGGCTTCCCAGTCAAGCACTGTCAATTCAAGTCCGTGTGACGTGAAAGGAGGCTCGAGTGCTGCGATCATCCTGTCGTGCTCAAATGCATCCTGGCGCCTTTCGACAGAGCCGCCATCGGTTGCGGGCAAAGTTGTCTCACAGGCAAGAAAGCCGACTTTGTGCATTTTGTTTGCCTTAAGTGCTTGAAGGAGTGCTGGAAAGCCTGAGCCTGGCTGCTTAGGGTATTTCGAGATGACTGATATTCTGACTATTCAACGGCCCGATGACTGGCATCTGCATTTTCGTGATGGGGATGTGATGCGCGGAGTGGTGCCTTACACCGCGCGACAATTTGCGCGCGCCATTGTCATGCCAAACCTTACGCCCCCTGTAACGACGACCGCAAGGGCAGTCGATTACCGGGACAGGATCTTGGCCGCGGTGCCGCAAGGGGTCGGCTTTACCCCGCTAATGACCTGCTATCTTACCGATACGACTGATCCTGATGATCTTGCAAGAGGCGCATCAGAGGGAGTGTTTACAGCGGCCAAGCTCTATCCGGCTAACGCCACCACGAATTCGGCCGACGGGGTAAGCGATGTCGAGCGGATTTATCCTGTGCTTGAGCGAATGGAAGCGGAAGGCATAGTCCTGTGCATCCATGGCGAAGTCACCGATTCTGAAGTCGACATATTCGACCGTGAGAAGGTCTTCATTGAGCGGCATATGCGCGCCATTCACAAAGCATTTCCGAAACTAAGGATCGTGTTTGAGCATATCACTACGGCCGATGCGGTTCAGTTTGTTGAAGAAGCAAGTGAGAATGTAGCGGCCACGATCACCCCCCAACATCTCCATATCAATCGCAATGCTATGCTGGTGGGCGGTATCCAGCCGCACAATTACTGCCTCCCTGTCGCTAAGCGCGAAAGACACCGATTGGCTGTACGCGAAGCGGCGGTGTCAGGCTCGCCGAAGTTCTTTCTCGGGACCGACAGCGCTCCACATTTGCGAGGCGACAAGGAAAGCGCATGTGGGTGTGCCGGGATTTTCAACGCTCCATTTGCCTTAGAAAGCTACCTCGCGGTATTCGATGCCGAAGATGCGCTCGAACATTTTGAGGGTTTTGCATCTCTTAGTGGGCCTTCGTTTTACGGATTGCCCGTGAATGAAGATACCGTCACGCTAGTCCGTGCAGAGGTTGATGTGCCGCAGAGTTACGAGCTGGCCGGTGAGGAAATCGTGCCATTCCATGCTGGCGAAACGCTTGGCTGGCGGATGGCGTAGTCCGGCTTGTGTCAGGTGGCGGCTTTTACTTGACGAGTGCGCGACCATAGATCGGCTATGAAAATAGCAACGGCTGTCCAGATCAGCAGGAAGCTTGCCAATTGTATCGGCTCCAGTTCCTCATCAAACACCGTCAACCCAAGCAGGAACACGATGGTCGGAGCAAGATATTGGATGAAGCCGAGGGTTGAATAAGCCATTCGGCGCGCTGCAATAGCGAACAGAAGCAGCGGCACAGCGGTAACAAAACCGGAAAATGCGATTGCCAGGCTCAAGCCCGCTTCTCGGCCGAAGGACGCCCCGGCAGGGCTGGCAGCATGAAAGGCAGTGATCGCTATAGCAGGAAGCAGCAGGATGAACGTTTCGATTGTCAGTCCTGGAAGCGATCCAACTGAAACCTGCTTTCGGACAATGCCATAGAGACCAAAGCTGAGGGCAAGACTGAGGCTGATCCAGAGGCTGGTAAGGGCACCAGCGGCGAGCAGACAGACTGCACTGGCGGCGATCGCGACAGCAAGCCATTGCAACTTCGAAAGCCG
>JBCCJD010000077.1:0-7197 GCA_039027955.1 Pseudomonadota bacterium | reverse complement strand
GGCGGGGACGCGGAACTTACAAAAGTTAACGCCGCGCTAACTCTATTTTCGATGCCGCTGCAGGTAAGCGAGCGCCGCGCCAAGAAGGCCGGGCTGAGGATGAGTGATCAGCTTGATCGGCATCTTTTCCATCATCGCGCGATACCGCCCTTTATTAAGGAAGGCTTGGTGGAATTGAGGCCGCATCAGATGGTCTTTAAGCCGCAGGCCGAGCCCGCCTGCCAGCACCACTGCGCTCGCTCCATGCGCCAGCGCATAGTCGCCAGCCACCCGCCCAAGCGTAGTGACGAAATGCGCGATGGCGCGGTGTGCGGTCGGGTCCGTCTCGGCAAGGCCCGCCTGCCAGATTTCAAGCGGTTCGCGCGGGTCAGCGGTGCCGCCTTCGAGCGCGAGGATTGCGGTATGGATCGCAGCAATGCCTTCGCCTGAGACCACACGCTCAAGGCTGACCCGTTCAAACTCGCAGCGCAGCGCGGCGAGCACGGCATCATCAATTGCATCGACCGGCGCGAAATCGATATGGGAGCCTTCGGTCGGCTGGATCAAAGCGCGGCCATCGACCTTGCGATAATGCGCAATGCCAAGCCCGGTGCCCGGGCCGATGACAGTCACGGTGCCATCTTCGGGCAAGGCTTCGTCCGGCCCCGCCAGATGCGCCAACTGCGCCGCGTCCTCATCCCCCGCCAAAGCATGCGCGATCGCGGCAAAGTCATTGAGCACCGCAACCTGCCCAAGGCCAAGCTCGGCGGCAAGGTTCGCGGTATCAAACTCCCAGGCCGCATTGGTCAGTTTGAAGCGTTCACTGCCAACCGGCCCGGCGAGCGCCAGCGCAGCGCCCTCCGGCGCAAAATCGCCGCTCCGCTTGAGAAACTCAGCCCAGGCGCTAGGCAGATCGGGATAATCGGCCGTTGGCAGAACGACTGGCTCATGCAGCTGGACTGTCCCATTTTGAGACAAATCGGCTTGTGCAAAGCGGGCATTGGTTCCGCCAATGTCAGCAACCGCAATGCTGCAAGCGTCATCCATGCAAGTTCAGAACCGTTCGTGCGCGCACGCGCTCACGCAATGACGCCGAACAGATCATGCGCGTCGGCATCTTCTATGCGGACTTCGACGATATCGCCGGTGGCAAGCGTTTCGGGCACATTGCGCAAGTAAACCGCGCCGTCGATCTCAGGCGCATCGGCTTCGCTGCGGCCTGTCGCACCGATATCGCCGTCCTCGTCAGGTTCGCCCACTTCGTCGATAATCACTGGGAGTGTCTTGCCGATCTTGGCGCTGAGTTTAGCGGCGGAGATGCGCTCCGTCACTTGCATCAGCCGGGCATAGCGCTCTTCCTTGACCGCCTCAGGCACCGGATCAGGCAACGCGTTGGCGCGCGCGCCTTCGACCGGTTCGAAGCGAAAGCCTCCAACCCGGTCAAGCTGTGCTTCTTCGAGCCAATCAAGCAGATACTGGAAATCTTCTTCGCTCTCGCCTGGAAAACCGACCACAAACGAGGAGCGGATCGCAATCTCAGGACAGATCTCGCGCCAGGCTTTAAGCCGATCGAGCACTTTGGCTTCGTTGGCGGGGCGGCGCATGGCTTTCAAGACGTTAGGCGAGGCATGCTGGAACGGGATGTCGAGATACGGCGTCAGCAGCCCTTGCGCCATCAGCGGGATGACTTTGTCGACATGTGGGTACGGATAGACATAGTGCAGCCGCACCCATGGCGGAGTTCCGTCTGACGTGCGCAGCTGGCCTAGCTCGCGTGCGAGATCGGTCATATGCGCGCGCACTTCGCGGCCTTTCCATTGGCGCTCCTCGTGCCGCGTATCCACTCCATACGCACTGGTGTCCTGGCTGATCACCAGCAGCTCGCGCGTGCCTGCCGCGACGAGCTTTTCCGCTTCGCGCAGCACCGCATCGATCCGGCGGCTGGCAAGCTTTCCGCGCAAATCCGGAATGATGCAGAACGCGCAGGAATGGTTGCAGCCTTCGGAAATCTTGAGATAGCTGTAATGGCGCGGGGTAAGCTTGATGAGGCCCGGATCAGGCTGCGGGATCAGATCGACAAACGGGCCTTGAGTGGGCGGGGCATGCATGTGCACCGCTTCGACCACTTGCTCGTATTGGTGCGCTCCGGTCACTGCGAGCACTTGCGGATGCGCGGCCCGGATCGCGTCCGCTTCCTCGCCCATACAGCCGGTCACGATAACGCGCCCGTTTTCTGCGATCGCTTCGCCAATCGCGGCGAGGCTCTCTTCCTTGGCGCTGTCAAGAAAGCCGCACGTGTTCACAAGCACCACATCTGCGCCTTCATAGTCAGGCGACATGGCATAACCATCGGCGCGCAAACGCGTCAGGATGCGTTCGGAATCGACCAGCGCTTTTGGGCAGCCAAGCGAGACCATGCCGACGCGCTTCTGGTCAGGGAGAGTGGTGACAGGGGCATTCATTTGCGGCGAGCCTCTACACGCCTTCCAAGGATTGCGCTACACCCATGCAGGGATCAGCAAGGGGGTTTACGATGTTTGGCATGTCTGGACTGGTGGAAGTGATGGTCGGTGCGGCTGCGTTTTTCGTGGTTGGCGCGATCTGGTATGGCGCGTTGTTCGGCAAGCTTTGGCAAAAGGCTGCTGGGCTGACTGATGAAGAAGCATCCTCGGGCAATCAGGGCGTGATCTTTGGTCTGTGCTATCTGTTCGAATTACTGATCGCAGCGGTGCTGTGGCACGGAATTGTTCGCAGCGGTGCAAGCGACGTCGCGGTGATGATGATGGCGGTCGGCTTTGGCGCGTGCGTGATGACGCCTGCGATCGGGATCGCTTATCTGTTCCAGCGCAAGCCGTTTACGCTGTTTGCACTCGACGCTGCCCACTTCATTCTTGGCATGGCTGCGCTGGGCGGAACGTTCGTTCTGCTTCGCTAGGAGCGCGGCACGGCGCAGTTAGAGTGGCTCATACTCTGAGGCCGACGCCGTTGCCTGTGCCATTGTCGGTCGGGATGATTTCGACCACGACGTCGCCTTTTTGCAGCACCTGGCATTCTTCTTCCCAATAGCCGATTGCCCGGCCATTGCGGTAGACGCGCAGCCCGCGTCCGCCGCTATTGAGCTGACCGATCGATTTGCCGCATTCTGCTTCTTCGACGACGCGCTCGACCAATTGCACGCGGCCTGAAACCGACGCGAGATCCGCCAGATAGTCGGCAATATGCGCGCCTTTAGCGCTTCCGGCGAGCAGCAAGCCTGTAAAGCGCACCGGATTGATGACGTTGTTTGCCCCTGCCTGGCGTGCCAGCACTTCGTTATCATCCGCGCGCACCACCACGCTGATGGGCACGTTAGGCGCGAGATGGCGCACCGTCAGCACAATCAGGATCGACGTATCGTCGCGCCCGGCCGACACCAATATGCTGGCGGCTTCCTCGATGCGCACCGCCTTTAAAGTCTCATCGCGCGTCGCATCCGCCGCCATCACATTGACGCCGAGCTTTTCCGCTTCAGCCAGCCGCTCTTCGCTTGGATCGACCACGACGATCTGATCGGCATCTGTGCCGCGCTCGATCAACTCTTCGACGCTTTGCGAGCCTGACACGCCATAGCCAAGCACTACGACATGGCCTGACAATTGGTCTTGAATGCGGGCCATCCGCCATTTCTCCCAGCTGCGTTTGATGATGAAATTATAGGCCGTGCCGACAAAGATGAAGAACACCGCAAACCGGATCGGAGTGACGATCACAGCTTCCTTCAACCGCGCGCTGTCAGACACTGGCGCGATATCGCCAAACCCTGTGGTCGTGATCGAGATCATGGTGAAATAAACAACGTCAAGGAAGCTGACTTCGCCATCAACACTGTCAGTCAGCCCGTCGCGATCAAACCAGTGGATCAGGACCACGATCATGATCAGGAACAAGGCCGCGCCAAGCCGGATGCTGACATCGCCCCACACCGGCAGTTTGACTGCGCGCCTGAGCGGCTTGAACCGGCGCCTCGCAGTGCGTCGCTGACGCCACGTGCGCACCGAGCTCTTCGAAGGAGGGTCCGCCGCCATCGCGTTCAGATATCAGCCGCGGGCTTACCCGGCAAAGCGGCTTGCCAGTTCGGGCATTGCGGGGCCATGCGTGAGGTCAAGCTGCAGCGGCGTTACGGCGATATGGCCTGCGTCAATCGCTTCAAGATCGGTCCCGTGATCAGCGGTATGCTCGATTGCATGGAGGCCAAACCAGTAATATCTCGCGCCGCGCGGATCGCGCCCTTCGACAACGCTACCGCGCGAATAATCGTGAAAGCCCTGACGCACGACTTGGATACCAGCGATCTCATCGGGCTTGCGCGGAGGGAAGTTCACATTGACAAGCGTGCGCTCTGCAAAAGGTGCATCGAGCAGCGGCGCAATCACTTTCGGGCCCCATTCGCGCGCCGGCGCAAACATATCCGACAATCCGTTATCAGCCGCGCTGTAGACCTGGCTCAAGGCAATCGAGCGGATCCCTGCAAGCGCGCCTTCGATCGCCGCCGAGACAGTGCCTGAATAGGTGATGTCATCGCCCAGATTGGCACCGCGATTAACCCCTGAAAGGATCAGGTCCGGTGGGGCATCAAGCACTGTGCGCAGCGCCATCATCACGCTGTCGGTCGGCGTGCCGGTAACAGCAAAGCGGCGCTCTGCGAATTTCTGCAAACGCACCGGACGGTTAAGCGTCAGCGAATGGCCTGCGCCTGATTGTTCCTCGGATGGCGCACAAACCCAGATATCATCGGACAATTGGTGCGCGATCTCTTCCAGCACCGTAAGGCCCGGGGCGTGATAGCCATCGTCATTGGTAACGAGAATGCGCATGGTTCAGGCAGGCTCCAGCTTAGTCACGCCGCCCATATAGGAATGCAGCACGTCCGGTAAGACAACGCTGCCATCGGCCTGTTGGCAGTTTTCGATGATGGCAACTAGCGTGCGTCCCACGGCAAGGCCGGAGCCGTTCAATGTGTGCACGAATTCGGTCTTCTTTTCGCCTTCAGGCCGATAGCGCGCATTCATCCGCCGCGCTTGGAAATCGCCTGTGTTTGAACACGAGCTGATCTCGCGATAGGCCTGCTGGCCGGGCAGCCAGACTTCAAGATCGTATGTCTTGCGCGCCCCAAAACCCATATCACCGGTGCACAGCAGCATAGTGCGATAAGGCAGGCCGAGCGCTTCGAGCACGCTTTGAGCCGCTTTAGTCATCCGCTCATGTTCAGCGTCGCTGTCATCAGGCTTGACGATGCTGACGAGCTCAACCTTTTCGAACTGGTGCTGGCGGATGAAGCCGCGCGTGTCTTTGCCCGCTGCGCCCGCTTCAGAGCGGAAGCAGGGTGTGAGCGCGGTCAGGCGCATGGGGAGGGCGCTGTCTTCGAGCAGCTCGCCCATTACACTGGCGGTGAGACTGACTTCGGCGGTGGGGATGAGCCAGCGATTATCGCTGGTCTGGAAACTATCCTCGGCAAACTTGGGAAGCTTGTCGGTGCCGTACATCGCTTCATCGCGGACCAGCACCGGCGGTGCGCATTCGCTATAGCCGTTGGCGCCTACCTGATGATCGAGCATGAATTGACCAAGCGCGCGATGCAGCCGCGCCATATCGCCGCGCAGGAACGTAAAGCGGGCGCCAGACAGCTTCGCGCCGGTTTCGAAATCCATCCCGAGCGCAGGCGCGATATCGGCATGTTCCTTAGGCGCAAAGTCAAAGCTTGGCTGGTCGCCCCAGCGCGAGACTTCGACATTGTCCGCTTCGTCTTTGCCATCGGGCACGTCATCGAACGGCAGATTGGGGATGATCGCAAGCGCGTCTTCCAGCTCTTTAGCGACCGCGCGGTCACGCTCTTCGAGCGCAGGCATGTCCTGCTTGATCTGCGCGACTTCGGCTTTGAGCGCGTCGGCTTTCGCAGTGTCGCCAGCGCCCATCGCTGCGCCGATCGCTTTGGATGCTTCGTTGCGGCGGGATTGACGCTCCTGGAGCTTCGTCGTGAGCGCGCGCCGCTCTTCATCAAGCGCTAGAAGTGCCTTTGCGACAGGTTCAACCCCGCGCCGGGCAAGCGCTCTATCGAACGCGTCAGGATCGTCTCGGATCAGCCGAATGTCGTGCATGGGCAGCGCCTATGCGCGATTGGCCGTGCAATGGAAAGAGCCGATTGCGCCGCGTTCGCTGCAGGACTTCAAGGGGGCTAAAGAGCGAGCAGAACTTTCGAGGACGCAGCGCTCAATTGGCCTTGATTTGCCTCCAGTTCTGCCGGTCGTTCGGCGCTCGGATAGGCAGTTTCCAGCAAGCCAAGCGCTGCCGCGATGTCGCCATGCAAGTCAGCGTTTTCAGCCTTGATCGCGCTATCCGATGCAGCGAAAGCCGCAGCGCCCGCTTTGTAAAAGCCATAGCCATCAAGATAGGGCTCATAGCGTTCGCTGCTCATCGCTTCGCCATACATACCCGCGGCGCGCTCGATCATGTCAGAGACAATGCCAGCGGCAATCGCGCCTTCGCTCTTGTCGCTTGTCGGTGCCTTTTCAGCGGCTCCGCGCAAGGCCGTGATGATCGCGTCATAGCTCGCTTGTACGGCATCGGCGTCGCCGCCATCGAGCACAGTTGCTGAAGCATCGTTAAGGGTCGACTTGAAATCGGCTACGCCGCGCTCTTCGAAGACCGGGTCCATATCAGCCAGCACTTCAGAGACCGGATGACCAAACATTTCTGCGGCAGGCTCGATCTTGCCCGCCAGATACGCATCGCGTGCAGCGATTGCGTGCGCTTCGACGATTGCGAGTGCTGAGCCATAGACAACCGGGTCGCTCGAGGCAGCCGCAATGGAAACGCCGCCTTCGCCGCCCTCTCCTTCACCACCTTCGCCTTCGCCGCCTTCACCCTCACCGCCTTCACCAGCGCTCGCGGCATCTCCGGCTTGGGCCGCTTCGCCGCCTTCGCTGCCTTCTTCACCGGCGCATCCGGCTAAGCCAGCGCCTGCAAGCGCGGTTGCAAGGCCCAGCGTACCCCAGGTTTTCATGGTGACTTTCATTGCGATCTCTCCGGAACTATTCCATTTGAACCACTGTTTTAAAGGAGCTGCGCGCATGTGCAACTCAATATCATCTTTGGGTGCCGCGTGATCCTCAATATTGCCGCGATCGAACAGGCCGATACGCTGTCCGCGATTGATCAGCAGCTCGCAGCGCTCACCTGGCG
>JBCCJD010000076.1:0-8249 GCA_039027955.1 Pseudomonadota bacterium | reverse complement strand
TCCCACACGCTGATAAACGCTTCATGGACGATGTCGGCGGCTTCGACCGGGTCTCCCAGCGTCTGTCCGACAAACGCCGTCAGCCCTGCGGCATGCCGTTCATAAAGGAGGCGCAATGCAGCCTTATCGGCATGCTTGACTTGGCCCATCAATTCCTCATCGGAAAGCTGGTTGCGATCGATCGACATGTCGAATGACTACCCGCTTGGTCCGCGGTCTGAGCTACGTTTGCCGACGCTGATCTGCGTCTGTTCAAGCCTTGAAGGCAATGCCCTTTCACGAGCAAGGGTAAGCATCGCATCGAAGGCTTGGCGCATCCGCGCGTCCGCTTCTTGCGATCGGGTCGAAGCGCGATCGGCGCCATCATCGTTTGGATTGCTGATTTGCTTCATTGCCCGCCGCTGTGAGATCGCTCTGCATACTTGCTATAACACGCAGACCAGCAGTTTTATTCAATTTCTGTTGGGCGCGCCGCTATTAACCGAAACGCTGCAGGCTGCTGCGAGCCGAAGCAAGCCGGCTCATCACGGTGCCGATCGGCACATCGAGGATTGCAGCGGTTTCGGCGTAGGTGAAACCTTCTGCGCATACCAGCAGCAACACAGCGCGTTGACCTTCGGACAGTGTGCCGATCAAGCGGATTGTATCGGCGAGCTCGACCCGCGTGTCTTCACTTGCATCAACGCTTTCGATGCCCGCATCTGCAATGTCGATAATGCCATTGCCGCAGCGCACACCTTGCGCGCGCACCGTGTTGCGCCAGATCGATTCCAGGATCGAGAACAGCCAGCTTTCCAGTCTTGTGCCCGGCTTGAATTGCTCGGCTTTTTCCAGTGCCCGCACACAAGTTGCCTGGACAAGATCATCAGCCATTTCCTGATCCGCGCAGCGCATCAAGGCAAACCGCCACAACCTCTCCAGATGTTGAGCGAGGTTGTCTTCCACCTCGGTTGAAGCGCAATCCAAGGTTTCGATGGAGCCATCTTCGGGCTCGAAATCGGCCGAAGTGTCTGACGAAAAGGCGAAGTGGGAGTCAGGCGCGCGCATGCCTTCCTATCGAACCAGGTCAGCAAAGGGTTCAAAAATAAATAACAAAAAATTTCCCGAATAATCCGGGGTTTCCAGTTGTTTTCAGGGCAGGCCAAGCAAGCCGCCACAGCGCGACTTGTGACGCTCAACGAAGGTCAATCTATCCCACGAAGGAACTGCTGAAATGCCCTTTGATACCCCCCTGAAAAAGCCCCGCCTGATTGGTTCGGTTGCCGGTCTTGCTGCTCTTGTCGCGCTGTCAGGCAAGGCCAGTGCCGCCAATGGCGACGCTGCTGCGTCCCAATCCCAAGGTCTGGTCGATATCTCTGACCTGCCCGGTGTCATCGCTCATGAGATGCGCAGTGATGGCAGCGTCGTTCTCACATTTGACGATGGGTCGATCCGCGTCCTCTCGGCTGGCGAAGTCATCGTCGAAAACGGTGTGATCTTTATTGATCCGCAAGCGATCGCCGAGATGGAGCTCGGTGGCGGGGTCGATCCGCTGATCCTTGCACTTGGCGTGCTCGGCGTAGCTGGCGCTGCTGTCGCGATTGCCAGTTCGGATGATGATGACGATGATGCGCCTGTCCTTAATGGCGCGCCGGTCATCAATTCTGCCAATGCGGTCACGGTTGATGAAAACGAGACTGCCACCGGCCTATCAGTCAGCGCAGCTGATCCCGAAGGCGATCCAGTGACATTTTCGATTGTTGGCGGCGCGGACGCTGACCTGTTCGAGATCGATGCTGCGAGCGGCGCGCTCAGTTTCATCGCGGCCCCTGACTTCGAAGTGCCAGGCGATGCGGATGGCGATAATGTTTTCGAAGTCCAAGTCGAAGCGACTGACGGCAATTTCCCGGTTACTCAGCTTATCCAGGTCACCGTCAACAACATCAACGACAACGCGCCTGTGATTGTCTCTGCCGCTGCGGTTTCCGTGCGCGAGAACGCGGCTGAAGTGACCACCGTCGAAGTCGAGGACGCTGATGGCGATGCGATCACCTTCAGCCTTTCAGGGACCGACGCGGCACTCTTCACGATCGATGCGGCAACCGGCCTTATCGCGTTTATCGATGCGCCCGATTTCGAAAACCCGGGTGATGACGGCGCGGACAATATCTACAATGTCACAGTCACTGCGAGCGACGGTGTCAATGAAGTCGTACAGGACCTCGCCATCACAGTGACAGACCAAAACGAAGTGGTCGGGACTGCGGGCAATGACGTCCTGGTCGGCAGCGAAGACGACGATGTAATCGATGCGCTGGCAGGCGATGACATCATCGATAGCCTTCAAGGCAGCGATCTCATCACGACCGGAACCGGCAGCGACCGCTTGCTGTTCGCTGGTGATCCGTTCGAAGGCGCGGATGTCTCTGCGGATGGACGCCAGATCGTCGGCGGCGAAGACTTCATTACCGATTTCGACTTTGCAGAGGACAGCTATCAGTTTGATGCAGAAGATTTCGCGGTCGGCAACGCGGTCAATTTCGTGGCGCTTGATGCCAATGCGCAAGGGGCCGAAATCCCTGCTGGTTCGAATGTTATCGTGTTGCTCAATTCCGATAATGATGGCGATCCGGCAACGCCTTTCCTCGCAGGTACCGCGGCGGGCCAGATTGCGGCGCTGGTCGATGAACCGGGCCCCGGCTTCTTCGTCTACTGGAATTCGAACCTTGGCGTGAACCGGCTCGTCTATTCGACCGATCTTTCAAGCGCCGATGCCGATCTCAAGATCGTCTCGCGCCAAACCGACCTCGAAGGCCAAGACGCGATCGATGCCCTGGCGAATTTCACTGCTGAGAACTTCACCTTCTTCAGCTCGGTTGAGATCGGCACTGATGCTGGCGAGACCCTGACCGGGACTGCTGGCAACGACCTGATCGATGGGCTTGCCGGCGATGATCTGATCGAAAGCCTCGAAGGCAGCGATGATATCACTACCGGCGAAGGCAATGACGTGCTCGCATTCGAAGGTGACCCGTTTGAAGGCGCGGACGTGTCGGCTGCTGGTCGGCAGATCGTCGGCGGTGAGGATTTCGTGCGTGATTTCGATTTCGCAGCGGACCTTTATCAGTTCGATGCAAGCGATTTCGGCGTCAGCGATACGGTAAGCTTCGTCAGCCTTGATGCGAACGCGCAAGGCGCGCAGATCCCGCAAGGTGCCAATGTCATCGTGTTGCTCAACAGCGACAATGATGGCGACCCAAACACGCCGTTCCTCGCTGGTACGGCAGCGGCGCAGATCGCAGCGCTGGTCGATGACCCCGGCCCGGGCTTCTTCGTCTATTGGAATTCGAACCTTGGCGTGAACCGGCTGGTCTATTCGACCGATCTGTCGGACCCTGCGGCTGACCTCAAGATCCTGTCTCGTCAGACAGACCTCACCGGGCAAGATGCGATTGATGCGCTGGCGAATTTCTCGGCGGAGAATTTCGTGTTCACGGACAGCGCGCCGAACCAGGTCACTCTCGCTGCCGAGAGCGCACAAGTACCGGTGGATGCGCTGTTCAACGATCCGCTGGACGATGGCCAGATTGCCGCGCTCGCGCAGGCCAACGTCGATGCCTCGACCGGGGGCCTGTAACGAGCCGCTTCCGACCAGACCTCGACCCCCGACCTCCCAGGGGTCTGGTCGGTTTCGGGACCAGCCCGCCACCCACCTTGGCGGGCTGGTTACCCACACTCTCTTCTCTTCATCTTGGAGCTGAACTGATGCCTTCTATTGCTGCGTCCCCTGCCATTGCGAGTTGGCTCAAAGCTCTCAGCGCTCGTCTGCCGCGCACCACTCGGTGGCTTTTGCTGTTCAGTCTTGCCGTGAACGCGCTGCTGTTGGTGGCGCCGCTCTACATGCTTCAGGTCTATGATAGCGTGCTGACGTCGGGTTCGTATGACACGCTCATCTGGCTGACTTTGATAGCCGTGTTTCTCTTAGCAATTTACGGCGCGGCAGAAGCGGGACGCCGCAGGCTTGCAGCGATTGCCGGACAACGCCTTGAGGCAGAATTCTCTGAGCGCGCATTCCACCGGTTTGAGCTGTGCCAGGAGCCTAACGCCGCGTTACCGCGGGATCTTGCCAATGCAGGCCGACTGGCCAGCCCCTTTCAAAGCGGCACGATCCTCGCGTTTGTTGATCTGCCGTTCGTCCCGCTTTTCCTCGTGGTTTTGGCAATGATCCATCCGCTTTTGGGAACGCTCGGACTGATCGGAGGCGCAGCGGTCTTCGCACTTGCCGTCATGGCTGAGCTTTCCAACCGCGCGCCGAGCGAACGGGCACTGGCTGTGCAAACCGATACCGCACGCTTTGCCGAAGGGCTGGCGCGCCAGCGGTCTGCGCTTGTTGCCATGGGCCTTGTCGAGCGTGCCCGCGATGCCTGGTTTGCGATGCGCGGCACCGGCGAGCGCGACACCACTGAAAGCTCGCGCAAGGACAGCATCTTTACCGCATCAAGCCGCGCTGCACGGCAGATCCTGCAGATATCGATCCTGTGTGCAGGCGCCTCGCTCGCGCTCAATCAGCAATTGTCGCCGGGCGGTATTGTGGCGGCTTCGATCGTCCTGTCCCGCGCGCTTGCGCCGATTGACCTTATCGTTGGCAGCTGGCGCAGCCTCGTCCAGGCGCGCCGCGCGTGGAGCGATACGCAAGAGCGCCTTGGATCGCTTCCCCGGGCCGAAGCCGTCACGCCGCTTCCTGCCCCACCCGCCCTTTTGAAGCTCGACCGCGTGAGTGCATCCTTGCCCGGCAGCGAAGTGCCGCTGATCCGTCCCTTTTCGGCCGAGCTTCGGGGAGGCTCGCTGGTTGCGCTGACCGGGGCGAACGGATCAGGCAAAACCACGCTGCTGCAAACATTGTCCGGTGCCTGGCCGATTGAGGGCGGTAAAGCCTTGCTCGGCGGGCGCAGCATCCATGCCTGGCCGCATTCGGATCGCGGGCGGCACATCGGTTATCTTCCGCAAGGCGTCGAATTGCTCCCTGCAACGATCGCGCAGAACATCGCACGGCTCAGCAATGCGCCGCCGCACGCGATTATCGCTGCGGCGCGGGCCGCCGGCGCGCATGAGCAAATCCTTGCACTACCCGACGGCTATGAAAGCCGTGTCGGTCCCGGCGGAATTCATCTTTCGGCAGGTCAGCGCCAATCCCTCGGCCTTGCCCGGGCGCTGTTTGGCTCCCCGGTTTTGCTCATCCTCGATGAGCCGACCTCTAACCTCGACGATTTGGCGGCAACCCGGGTCGTATCAGCGATTGCGACACGCGTCGCTGAAGGCGCCATCGCGCTGGTCGCGACGCACGATCCGCGGCTGCTTTTGCGCGCGACCAAGGTCCTTGAGCTTGCTGAACGGATCATCAGCGAACGCGCAGCGCCCATTGCCACCGGGGCTGTCTCTCATCTTCGCAAAGGAGCCATCGCATGACTGTGCCGCCGATTACAAAAGAACACAGCGAACTTGAAACCGGGATCCTGTCGGATCGCATCGTCAAGATGACAATCGGGATCTGTTGTGTGGGCCTCGGAGGCTTCGTTGCGTGGGCTGGCCTTGCGCCGCTTGAAGAAGGCATTGCCGCGCGCGGCACTATCATCGTCGAAAGCGATCGCCAGGTCGTCCAGCATCTCGAAGGCGGGATCGTCGAAAAAACCCATGTGCGCGAAGGCGATATCGTCAACGCGGGGGATGTGCTGGTCACCTTGCGCGAGACCGCTTCGCTTTCGAGCCGCGATCAGCTTCGCACTCAGATCGGAGCGCTCGCGGCGCGCGAAGCACGGATTGAGGCGGAGTTTAATGGCAATGTCGAACCCGACTTTTCCGCTCTCTATGCGCTCGAGCTGAAGCCTGGGAGTGCGGATGCGCTGATCGCTGAAGAGATAAACCTGTTCAATGCCGAACGCGCTTCGCTCGGATCGCAAGTCGACCTGTTGAACCAGCGCGCGGCCGCTTCGCGGCAGACCGCAGCTCAAAAGGAAGACGAGATTGCCAGCACACGCTCAGCGCTCGCCATCGCGCGCGATGAGCTTGGCCGGTTCCGCTCGCTGCTTGAACGCAAGATGGTACGCCGCGACCGCGTGACGGATCTCGAACGCGAAGTTGCTAACCTGACAGGGCAGATCGCAAGGCTTTCCGCAGAGCGCGATACCGCCCGGTCAAGCGCGGCTGATGCGCGGCAGCAGGCTGAGCAATTGCGCGCCGAACGCCGCGAAAAGGCCTCGGTTGAATTGCGCGATGCGCGTGCTGATCGGCTCGCAGCACTGGAAAGCCTCAACACCGCGCAAGACGTACTCGATCGCGCGGTTATCGTGGCCCCAAAAGGCGGCGAAGTGCTCAATCTGGCATTCACAACCCCGGGCGCGGTTGTCCCGTCCGGCGAAAACATCATGGAGATTGTGCCTAAGAACAACGCGGTCGTAGCCTCGGTTCGCATCCGCCCGGTCGATCGAGCAAGCCTGTTCGAAGGCCAGGAGGTGCGCACTCAACTCGCGGCATATCGGGGGTGGGAAGCGCCGCGTCTTGTGGGCGTGGTGCGCGGTGTCAGCGCTGACCTTAAGACCGATCAGGCGACAGCGGAGGACTATTATGAAGCGCGCATCGAGCTGACCGTTGGCGAAGGCGCGCGCGCAGCCGGGATCGAAGCAATCCCGGGCATGCCGGTCGATGCGTTTATCTTCTCCGGTCAAAGCCGCACGCTGCTTGATCATCTGTTCGCACCGGTGCTTGAATCCATGTTCCGCGGCTTAAGGACGAGCTGATGCGACGCGGTGTTGCCGGCCTTATCGCGCTAGCGTGCGCTGCGCATAGCATGGGCCTGTCGGCTCAAGAGTTTGGCTCTGATCCAGCCGCAGCCCGCTGCCTGTCGCTCGATCAGGCAATCGAGCTTGCGCTTACACGCAGCCCGGAAATTCAGCTTGCCAATGCTGATCGCAATCGCGCCGAAGCAGACCTTGCTGACGCGCGCTCTGTCACGCGTCCTCAGGTCTCGACGTTCCTGCGGACGCAGGCGGGCGATAACAACCTGACCGGGGCAGGGGTGGAGAATTCGGTTGGTGTTCGCGTCTCGCAGCGTCTGTTCGATTTCGGAACGTCGGGCCTTGAACGGCGATCAGCCAGCCTTGCGCTCGAAGCGCGCGAGTTCGATGTGATGAGCGCGCGCAATGAAACCGCGTTGGAGACCGCACTTGCGCTCATCGGTTATGCCGAAGTCGAATCGCAGATCGCCATAACCCGCGAGCGTGAAACCTTTTTTGAACGAGAGCGCCAAGCGACGGCGGACGCGCTTGAGCTCGGCGGGGCGACGTTATCGGAACTGGCCGAGGTTTCAGCGCGCTTTGCTGATGCTGCAGCGGACCGGCTGGAGCTCGAATTCCAGCGCGACCGGTTTGGCGCAGCGCTGTCGCGCCGGGTCGGGGCTGCGGGAACGCCTTGCCTCGACGCTTTGATGGCGGTTGCCGCAGCGGATGATCCGGGCATTGTCGAAAGCGTTGAGCGGGCGCTGGGAAGCAACCCGCGCATACAAGCCGCTGACCTTCAGCGAGAAGCTCAGGAAGTAAGAGCGCAGCGCGCCCGCCGAAATCGGCTCCCCGCGATCGATCTCGTCGGCATCGCATCCTACGCACAGGACAACTTCGGCAATAACGATTTTGGCCTCCGCGAGCGGATCGGGATCGATGTCTCCATACCCTTGTTCTCAGGCGGGCGGTTGCGAGCTGACCAGCAGCGCGCGAACGCCGATCGCGCTGCACGCGAAAGCGATGTGCGCCGCCTCAGATTGGATCTCGCCGAACGCGTCGAGGTTGCGGTGCGGCGGATTTCATCGCTGACGCGCCAGCTTGCCCGCAGGAATGAAGTTGTGAACCGTCAGGACGAGCAATTTGCGGCAGCTCAGATCGAATTCAACGAAGGCCTTCGCACGCTCCCCGAACTGGTGGAAGATCGTCTTGAGCTGGAAGCAGCGAGACTTAACGAGGTCTCCACAAGGTTTGCGTTGCTGCGCGAAACAATGGAGCTGAAGGCTCTTTCCAACTCCCTCATTCCCGCTGGCATTGGCCAAGACCGGTCGTTGTACGGACCGCAATGACGGGCAACGCGCGTCGCAATGGTGCCGGCTAGAGGAGTCGAACCCCTGACCTGATGATTACAAATCAACTGCTCTACCAACTGAGCTAAGCCGGCCAACGCAATCCCAAGATGCGATGCGAAAGGCGGTCCCCTAGGGCAAAGCCTTGGCG
>JBCCJD010000075.1:0-8529 GCA_039027955.1 Pseudomonadota bacterium | reverse complement strand
GCTGGTCGCATCGCCTTCAAGGATCTTGCGCAGGCTCTTACGCGCCAGCCGGGCGATCTCGCGCTCCAGCGTGCGCACTCCGGCTTCACGGGTGTAATAGCGGATGAGATCGCGCAGGCCCTCTTCGGTCAGCTCAAACTCACCCTCTTTGAGGCCATGCTGCTCGACCTGCTTGCGCAACAGATGGCGTTGAGCAATCTCGACCTTCTCATCTTCGGTGTAGCCTTCAAGCCGGATGATCTCCATCCGATCAAGCAGCGGCTGCGGCAGATCAAGACTGTTCGCGGTCGTGACAAACATGATGTCGGAAAGGTCAAGATCGAGCTCAAGATAGTGATCCTGGAACTTGTTGTTCTGCTCAGGATCGAGCACTTCGAGCAGCGCGGATGCTGGATCGCCTCGGAAATCCTGTCCGAGCTTGTCAATTTCATCGAGCAGGAACAGCGGATTGCTGGTCCCTGCCTTCTTGAGGTTGTTGACAATCTTGCCCGGCATCGACCCGATATACGTCCGCCGGTGGCCGCGGATTTCCGCTTCATCGCGCACCCCGCCAAGCGACTGGCGCACAAATTCCCGGCCCGTTGCTTTCGCAATCGATTTGCCGAGCGAAGTCTTGCCGACCCCAGGCGGGCCGACCAGACACAGGATCGGGCCTTTCAGCTTATTCGTGCGGGCCTGCACGGCGAGATATTCGATGATCCGGTCCTTGACCTTTTCAAGCCCGTAATGGTCGGCATCAAGCACTGACTGCGCTGCGCCAATGTCCTTTTTGAGGCGCGATTTCTTGCCCCAGGGCAGGCCGAGGAGGACATCGAGATAATTGCGAATAACAGTCGCCTCAGCGCTCATGGGCTGCATGCCTTTGAGCTTTTTGAGCTCGGCTGTCGCTTTGGTCTTGGCTTCTTTGGAAAGCTTGGTCTTCGCGATCTTTTCAGTCAGCTCAGCGATCTCGTCGCCGTCTTCGCCATCGCCTCCACCAAGCTCGCTCTGGATCGCTTTGAGTTGCTCGTTAAGATAATATTCGCGCTGGGTTTTCTCCATCTGACGCTTCACCCGCCCGCGGATTTTGCGCTCGACCTGAAGCACGGAAAGCTCGCCTTCCATAAACGCCATCACCAGTTCGAGGCGTTTGAGCGGATTGCTTTCCGTCAGCAGCGATTGCTTGTCTGAGACCTTCGCGCTCAACGCTGCGGCGATCGTATCCGCCAACTGGCCTGCATCATCGACATCGGACAGATCGACGTCGCTTTCTTCACCCAGTTTCTTGTTGAGCTTGGAATACTCGCCAAACTGTTCTGTCACCTGCCGCATTAGCGCAGTGACTTCGCTGCCTGCGACCGTCTCGGCTTCAAGCAGATCAATCTCAGCCAGCACATAATCGTCATGCAGATTGAGCGAGGCCAGTTTAGCACGGTGCGTCCCTTCGACCAGCACGCGCACAGTGCCGTCAGGCAGCTTGAGCAATTGCAGCACCTGCGCAACGACGCCGATATCGTACAAATCATCGCCTTCCGGATCATCGCACCCCGGATCAAGCTGCGCGAGCAGGAAGATATCCTTCGACGCTTCCATCGCCGCTTCGAGCGCAGCGACCGATTTGTCGCGCCCGACAAACAGCGGGACGACCATGCCGGGAAAAACCACGATATCGCGCAGAGGAAGGAGAGGGAAAGCTTGTGTCATTATGTTCTCTATCCAACAAAAATTCTTCTTGTGAGATATGGGTAGACACCGAGGGTGCCGCAATGCTTTGCGCTAAGAAGCTGTGGAACGCCAAGCGATTGAAGCGCCGGTCGCGGTCTGCAGAGCGCCGTGTAAATCTGTGAAGAGGCATTGATATGGCAACGATAGTCTATGACGGTCACTGTCCGTTCTGCTCGCGTTATGCCGACTATCTCGTCGCCAAACAGCGTTACCCCAATCTTCAATTACTGGATGCGCGCGAGCAGCGCGACCATCCTTTGCTTAAGCGCATCGCTTCGGAGGGCCTGGTGTTGGACGATGGAATGGTGTTTGAACTCGAAGGCACGCTCTATCACGGTGCTGATGCGGTCGCGATGCTCGCTAGGCCCGGCTCGCTCCTCTCATCGAACCCGTCCGCCCACCGCGCCTATCCATTCATGCGCGCTGGACGAAACTTAGCGCTCAAACTGATTGGTCGGAGCAAGCTAGGCTACTGAAGGCTATGGGCCCTTACCCCATGCCCGGCAGGTTAAAGCCCGGCGGCAAGCCCATCGAGCCCTGCATTTCCTTCATCTGCTCTGCCGAAACCCGGTCGGCCTTGTCGCGCGCGTCGTTGAAGGCGGCGGTCACCAAGTCCTCAACCATGTGCTTTTCCTCAAGCTTCATCAGGCTGTCATCGATGTTCACGCCGAGGATCCGTCCTTTCGCCGTCGCGCGGACGGTGACCAGACCGCCGCCCGCAGCCCCTTCGACTTCAATCGAATCGAGCTTTACCTGCATGTCATTCATCTGGTTCTGGATGTTTTCAGCCGCCTGCTGGGCGGCTTGCATCATTTCTTCCATGCTTTTCATAAGGTGCGCTCCTTTCGCATCATTTCCATGGTGCGCCCGCAGATGAAGTGCGCGCGCTCGTCTCATCAGGGTCGATCAATTCGGCATCGGGAAACGCCGCCAAGGCAGCCTTGACCATCGGGTCGGCCCGCAACTTCTCGTCCGCCGCCTTGGCGTCGGCCGCGGCCTGCTCACGCAAGCTCGGCTGCGCTGCCCCTTCACCCTGCTCAAGGTGCCAGCGTTTGCCCGTCAGCTTGAACAGAACATCGCGGATTTGCGGGCCGGGATCATCAGCAAAATTATCAGCCCGTTCATAGATCAGACGCTCGTGTGCCAGTTCGACCACCCGAACCCGGCTGCGCATCATCTCAGCAACATGCATATGGCCAGCGCGGTCAACCTCATCGACCAGCTCTGCCCAGTCGAGCGCGCTCACGACCGCTGAAGCAGGCGCGCCTGCTACGGCCTGTGTCGGCGCTGCAGCAGCAGGCCGCTGAGCCAGTTCTTCAATCCGTTTAGCAAGCGCGCCGGGATCAGGCATTTGCCCGGCATGAAGCACTCGCAGGAGACCCATCTGAAGGGCGACCAAAGGATCAGGCGCTGTGCGCACTTCGTCATGCCCTTTAAGCAGCAACTGCCATAGCTGGTGCAACTTTGCTGCTGATAGCCGTTCGGCAAACCCCGCCAAGGCGGTGCGTTCCTCTTCGCTTGGGACATCAGGCGGCTCGCCTGAAACCTGCGCAACAGTGATCCGATGCACCAAATCCATCAGCGCTCGCATCAACGCAAGCGGCTCAACCCCTAGCGCATATTGCTCAGCGATCGCCTCCAGCAATTGCGGCGCATCGGCTTCAAGCAGATGCCCCAGCACCATGCGCTGTGCGCTCTTGTCAGCCAGCCCGAGCATGGTTCGAACGCGCGCGGCAGTGACTTCGCCGCCTTCTTCAAGATCGGCATGAGCGATAGCCTGATCAAGGATCGACAGCCCATCGCGCACCGAGCCTTCCGCGGCCGCCGCGATGATCCGCAGCGCTTCGCCTTCTGCGTTAACGCCTTCCTGCTTGCAGACATGGCCAAAATGGCTCGCCAGCATGTCCGCTGGTATGCGCCGCAGATCAAACCGCTGTGTGCGGCTCAGCACCGTTACCGGCAGCTTTTCGACTTCGGTGGTCGCGAACAGGAATTTGACGTGGGGAGGCGGCTCTTCAAGCGTCTTGAGCAGCGCATTGAACGCGTTGCGCGAGAGCATGTGAACTTCGTCGATGATATAGATCTTATAGCGCGCTGAGACCGCCGCGTAGCGCACCTGCTCGATGATTTCGCGCACATCATCAACGCCTGTGTGGCTTGCAGCATCCATTTCGATCACGTCGATATGGCGACCTTCGGCAATGGCGGTGCAGTATTCGCACACCCCGCACGGATCGATGGTCGGGCCGCCGGTCCCGTCTGGGCCTACACAATTGAGCGCTTTTGCGATCAGCCGCGCGGTAGAGGTTTTTCCGACCCCTCGCACGCCGGTCATAAGGAATGCGTGCGCCAGCCGGTCTCGCTCAATCGCATTGGCAAGCGTGCGCACCATCGGTTCCTGCCCGATCAGCTGAGAGAAAGTCTGCGGGCGATATTTGCGCGCAAGCACGCGATAAGGCTGGCTGACCGGTTCAGGCACTTGGGCATCCGCTTCAACCCCAGTGGGATTTTCCGGCGGTTCCGGGTCGCCAAACATCGAGTTCTGTCCCGCCGCTTCAAGCTCCGCTGCGGTTGGTACAGCTTCTTCCTCGGCTTCCGGCAGTTCAGGCTTGGAATCGGACATCACGCTCCTGAGGCTAGGCGCTTAGCCGAGCTTTGTCATGCAGACTGGGCGAGAAAAGGAGCCGAGCGACCCGCCGCAATTCACCTGGGCTGCTTCCTTCCGGACCTGACCCGGTGAGCGAACGCAAACGTCCACCCGACTCCCGACACGCGATATGGCGGGCAATTCGTGATATTTCAACAATTCGATCTGCGCTGGCGAGAAGCGGCCTCAATGCCAAGCCCTAGCCGCGTTCGAACGCATTCTTGGTTTTCAAGCTCGGCGCCTCGCGCCAGGGTTCATCAGGCCAGCGATGCTTGGAATAGCGCCCCTTCATCTCTTTGGCGACATCGCGCCAGCTCCCGCGCCAGAAACCCGGCAAATCGCGTGTCGCTTGAATGGGCCGGCCCGCCGGGCTGGTCAGCTTAAGCAAAAGCGGCTTGGTTCCCACCATCGGATGCCGGTCGAGCCCGAACAAGGCTTGTACGCGCACCTCGACGCTCGGCGCGTCGTCGCCAGTGTAATCGATGCTATGCTGTGTGTTTGCAGGAGAGCAAAAGTTTAGCGGGGCCGCGCGTTCCAGCCGTTCGCGCACAGCCCAGTCGAGCATCCCAAGCGCCGCATCAGCCAGACGCCGCGGCGCTAACGCCAAATCGCGGCGCCCTTCAAGCAGCGGTCGCAGCCAGATCTCGGAGCACTCGCGCAAAGCCTGCGCACTCAATGCCTCGATACCGGCAAAGTCAGCCCGCGCGAGAAAGCCCGCCGGAAATATATCCCCCAGCTTCTCCAGAGCTTTTTCCACCAACATATCCACAATCACATCGAGATCGGGCTCAGCGTCAGGCACCGCGCTGAGCGTGATCGCCCCGAGGCGGCGCTCTTGCAAGACGTCCACTCGGTTTTTGGTTTCATTCCAATGAGCCAGACTGCGTTGTTCCAGTTGTTTAGCAAACAGGCTTTCAATCTGGGCGTTCGATAATTCAAGCGCGGCGGTGATCCGGGCAACTGTTGCTGTCCCTTGCGCATCGCCGATGACCAGCCATTCCGCTCGCGCAAGCGGCGATGCTGGATCAAGCGTGTAGCCTCTCCCGCCGGCACTAAGCCAGCGCTCTCCCATCGGATCGCGGCGCTTTGCCACAAAGTCACGCCGCGCCAAAGCGAGGCATTCCGGCGCACTCAGATCGCGCTGTATTTGCGTTTCGCGTTGGGCTTGCGTCGCCCACCCTTGCGCGATCCCTAGCGCGCTCTTGGCTCTGCTCGAACGGTCACTGCGCCAGCGCGCCAGACGCTGTGACAGGTCTTCGCTACGTCCGCCAAGCCCGCGTTCCTGCAACAGCATGACAAGCTGCGCCACCTGCTCCGCGCAGTCGCTCTGAGCTCCGTAAAGCAGCGCCGCGGCATGGTCAGGCGCCATCGGCATAGCTGCGATGCGCTGACCCCATGGCGTGATACGTCGAGCCGCGTCGAGCGCCTTGAGCTGCTCAAGTTGCGCCCTCGCCGCAGCCAATGACGCTTCAGGTGGGGGATCGAGCCATTGCAGCTCGCGCGGATCGTTCGATCCCCACAAGGCCAGCTTAAGCACCATGGGAGCCAGATCAGCCGTTTCGATTTCGGGCGGCGCGAATTGAGGACGCCCGCCATGTCCTGCCTCTTCCCACAGACGATAGGCGAGCCCAGGTCCCTGCCGCGCTGCACGGCCCGCCCGCTGTGTCGCCGCCGCCTGGCTAGCGCGCCGGGTGACGAGCCGCGTGGTTCCTGCTGTACGATCATACTCGGCCATCCGGGCAAGACCGCTATCGACCACCGCGCGCACGCCGTCGAGCGTAAGCGAGGTCTCGGCAATCGCACTTGCCAGCACGATCCGCCGCCGGCCTTCAGGATCGCGTTTGATCGCAGCGCGTTGACCGGCGGGGTCAATCTGCCCGTGAAGCGGGAGGATTGGGGTATGAGGCAAGCGTTCGGTAAGGCGTTCGCGGACCCGTTCGATCTCTCTTACACCCGGCAGGAAAGTCAGGATATCGTGCTCGCTCTCACGCCACGCGGTCATTACGCCAGCGCATACCTGCTCTTCGACCGGGTGTAAGGGATCACTGCCAAGCCAACGGATTTCCAGCGGAAAACTCCGGCCTTGGCTTTCGATCACCGCGGCGTTTTCGCCAAGCAGACGAGCGAAACGAGTGCCGTCGATCGTCGCTGACATCACGAGAACACGCAGGTCCTCGCGCAGCACCGCGCGTGTCTCGAGCGCCAAAGCAAGGCCCAGATCGCTTTCGAGATGCCGCTCATGCGCCTCATCGAACACAATGGCCGATACGCCCGGCAGTTCAGGATCAGCCACCAGGCGATTGACCAGAATAGCCTCAGTGACAATCAGGATGCGGGTCTTGGCTGAGCGCTTGCTGTCGAGCCGGGTCTGATAACCGACCGTTTGTCCGACATTTTCGCCCAGCATATCAGCGATACGCTCTGCTGCAGCACGAGCAGCAACCCGGCGCGGAGACGTCAGGATGATCTGCCCGGTGCACCATTCTTGCCCGATCAGGTCAGGCGCAACGGCGGTCGTCTTGCCAGCGCCCGGCGGTGCAATAAGAACAGCCGTGCCCTCTCGCCCCAGCGCGTCGCGCAAGTCTGGCAGGACCGAAAGGATGGGAAGATCAGCGCTCACGCGCTAAACCGATGACGGGCTTAATAGCCTCGGGCAACCGCAAACTGCGCCGCTTCAGCCATCGCTGCGCGTGCTTTGCTGTCGGGGAAGATCGAAATCGCATCCACTGCCCGCTGCGCGAAATGGCGCGCCTTTTCGCGGGTGTCGGCGACTGCATTGTGCTTACCGATGAGGTGAATGGCATGCGCCAGATCATCATCCGATGTGCGATGGCCCAGGATTGCATCCTTCCAGAATGCACGTTCTTTCTGATCTCCGCGAGCATGAGCCAAAATGACCGGCAGCGTCATCTTACCTTCGCGAAAATCATCGCCCTGGTCTTTGCCCATTTGAGTCGCGTCCGAATCGTAATCGATCGCATCATCGACCAACTGGAACGCCACGCCCAAATTGCGACCATATTCTTCGAGCGCGCGCTCCTGTTCATCGCCGCATTCAGCCACCACCGCGCTGATCTGGCTTGCAGCGGCAAACAAGGCCGCAGTCTTAGCTCCGATAATATGGAGGTAGCGCTCTTCGCTGGTTTCGATCTGACGTTGGGCAGTCAATTGCGAAACTTCGCCTTCAGCGATCACCGCGCTCGCACGGCTCAGGATGCTCAGCACTTTGAGGCTGCCGTCTTCAGTCATCAATTCAAACGCGCGGCTGAACAGGAAATCGCCCACCAGCACCGTTGCAGGATTGCCGAACACGATGTTGGCAGCCGCTTTGCCGCGCCTCAATTCGCTGCCATCAACCACATCGTCATGCAGCAATGTTGCTGTATGGATGAACTCAACCGCCGCTGCGAGCTTGTGATGCCGCGTTCCCTGATACCCGACCAACTCGGCCCCTGCGAGTGTAAGCATCGGGCGCAAGCGCTTTCCACCGCCGGAAATCAGGTGCCCCGCCAAGCGCGGGATCAGCGGTATCTCGCTTTGCATCCGTTCCAGAATAACGGTGTTGACGGAGTTCATGCCGCTTGCAGTCAAAGACAGCATCGGATCGAGTGTCGCTCGTTTGCGTGGCAAAGGGACGATGTCGGCACTCATCTCGCATGTGCATGTGGGACAGTGCAGCGCGCTTGGCAAGCTCAGAATTGCTGCTAGCTTTGCATGTGATGTCCAATGAAACGCACATGAACGCTAAACATTTGGCTGCTGATGACAGGCCTGATTCGTCTCTGGCAGGCACGGCTGACGATGCCGCCTTGGCGGCTTTTCGCAAAAGCATCGACAATATCGATGCAGCGCTAATCCATATGCTCGCAGAGCGTTTCCGCATCACGCAAGCGGTGGGCAAGTATAAGGCGACCGCCGCTTTGCCACCAGCCGATCCTGCCCGCGAGCAGCGTCAGATCGCGCGGCTTCGCAAGCTGTCGGAAGAGGCTGACCTTGACCCCGAGTTCAGCGAAAAATTCCTGCGCTTCATCATCGACGAAGTGATCCGCCACCACGAACAGGCACGCGAAGGCTGAGCTTTACGACCTTCGCTTTGGTCTAGCTGTCGGGAGTTGGCGGCTCGGAAGGGTCGGTTGGCTCAGGCGGTGGCGGAGGAGGATTGTCCGGCAAAGCTGGCG
>JBCCJD010000074.1:0-9893 GCA_039027955.1 Pseudomonadota bacterium | reverse complement strand
GGCGAGTTCCGGGTGCGCTTCAGCTACAATTCCGAAGTCATGTTTTCGACCCAAGGCTATTCGAGCAAGTCATCTGCGCAGAATGCGATTGACTCGATCAAGAAGAATGGCCCCGACGCGCCGATCGAAGACAACAGCTAAGCAAGGTTCGGTGTAATGCGGGCAGGGTGGTCTCAAGCAGCCATCCTGCCCGATTGTTTAGGTCGGCCAACTAAACTTCAGCGGCGATTTTTTCTGCCTCAGCGCTTGCCAGCTTGTCGACCCGTTCGTTTTCGGGATGACCAGCGTGGCCTTTGACCCAGTGCCATTCAACCCGATGCTGACCGGTAAGATCGATTAATTGATGCCACAGGTCGGCATTGCGCACCGGCTTCTTGCTGGCAGTCACCCAGCCATTGCGCTGCCAACCATCGACCCATTTGGTGATGCCATCGAGCACATATTTGCTATCTGTATGAAGGTTCACCGCGCACGGCTCGATCAAAGCTGCAAGGCCTTTGATCGCAGCGGTCAATTCCATCCGGTTGTTGGTTGTATCAGGCTCTCCGCCGGCGAGTTCTTTTTCATGCTTACCCATGCGTAAGAGCACGCCCCAGCCACCTGGCCCCGGGTTTCCTTTGCACGCGCCATCTGTAAATATGTCTATCTGCTTCATACCGTGCTTGCCTGACCCGATTAATCGGCAAATGCAAACGCCGCCGCGCCCGCTTCGGCGTATGTATGATATCGGCGCACAAATTCCATCGGGTTTTTGCGAGTGACGAGCGCATCTTCTGGAGTGCTGAGCCAGTCTTCGGCTCGGCTTGCTGCAAATCTCAGCGAGGCCGCTTGTGCCACTTGCGGCAAGAGATCGCGCTCTTCAGCGGTGAGCTCGCGGACGCTTTGATACCCTTCGATCAGCGCCTTGCTGCGTTGAGGATCGATGTACCTGCCGGTCTGGTCAAAACACCAGGCGGCATGCGTCACAGCGAGGTCGTACACCATAATATCAGTGCAGGCGAAGTAGAAGTCGATCAGCCCGGCAACCCGGTAACCCAGCATCAGGACATTGTCCGGGAACAGATCGGCATGGATGTTGGAGCGCGGCAATCCGCTGGTGTCGAGTGCGGCAAGCATGCGGGACGCTTCAAGCATCTCGGCGAGATCCGGATCGATCGCGGCCAAACGGTCCTCGCCGCAGTTCTCGAAAATCCCGAGCACGTCGGCCGGTCCCATGGTCGTTTTGCGCGTGAGCTTAAAGTCCTGCGACGCACGATGCAGTTTCGCAAGCACGCTGCCGAGCGCCCGAGCTTGCTGCGAGCTTGGACGGGTCGGTGAGATCCCGGGCATGAACTCGATCAACGCGACCGCTTTGCCATCGACTATCCTGAACGATGCGCCATCGCGGTCATGGATCGTGCGCGGAACAGGGCAATCGCTTGCCGCGAGATGATCCAGCAAGCCAAGAAAGTAGGGCAGATCATCAAGCTCAATCCGCCTTTCATACATAGTCAGGATGAAGCGCTCGCTTTGGCCGAGTTTGCGTGTGCGCGAGCCAGGCACACCATCTGTTTCAATCAGCCAGTTAGAGTTGGAGACGCCTTCTGCAATGCCTTTGGCGGAGATGAGTTCACCCACCCCGTAATGCGCGATCAGCTCGCCCAGCTGCTCTGCCCCAAGATGCGTGTAGACCGCCATCAGCGCCAGCCGGGTTTGCTTATTCGGTTAGCTGGCGCGGGAGCTTGAAAACCATTTTTTCTTCAGCGGTGGTGATGGTCCGCTCGCTCACCGTACGCAGGCTCGCGATGGCATCGACCACTTCGCGCACCAACACTTCGGGGGCCGAGGCGCCTGCGGTCAGGCCGAGTGTTTCGATCCCATCAAGCCATGCCGGATCGATTTCATCCGCGCGCTGGATCAGTTTGCCAGGTGTGCCGAGCCGCTCAGCGACTTCGACTAGCCGTAGCGAATTCGACGAATTGGGAGCGCCCACAACCAGCACCAGGTCACAATCCTGGGCAAGCTCCTTGACTGCGGCCTGCCGGTTGGACGTCGCGTAGCATATGTCCTCAGCCTTAGGCCCGACAATGTTAGGATAGCGCCACTCGAGCGCATCGATGACTTCGCGCGTGTCATCGACGCTAAGCGTGGTCTGCGTGAGATAGGCCAGCGGTTCATCGCTGTCGAAAGGAAGCTTGTCGACATCCTCGATATTCTCAACCAGCGTCATCTGGCCGGGTCGGACTTGTCCCATAGTGCCGATCACTTCGGGATGACCTTCGTGCCCGATGAAGATGATGTGCATGTCTTTTTCAATCAGGCGTTCGGCCTGTCGGTGCACTTTGGAGACCAGCGGGCAGGTGGCATCGACGAAAAGCAATTCGCGTCGTTTCGCTTCCGTAGGAACCGATTTGGGCACTCCATGCGCGCTGAACACGACCGGCGCGTCATCAGGCACTTCGTTGAGTTCCTTGACGAAAATCGCGCCTTTGGCTTTCAAGCCTTCGACGACATATTTGTTATGCACGATTTCGTGCCGGACATAGACCGGCGCGCCGTAACGCTCGAGCGCCTTTTCAACGATCTCAATCGCTCGGTCCACGCCTGCGCAGAAGCCTCGAGGAGCTGCGATCAGCAGCGTGAGTGGCGGACGCTCGGCGACTGGTGTATCGGCAGCGCCGCCTGAATTGGGAAACGGAGCATTCATCTCGCTCCCTCTAGCGCTTTGCAGCGGGTCTCGCTAGGGCGCAATTGCGTTGGTTGGTTATCTGGCCAATTGCTTGGATCGTAAAACAAGGACACACTCAATGCTGCTTCGCCGCCGGTATCGGCCCATCTTCGCTATGGCTGCTCTTGCGACATTAATGGCTGGATGCGCTCGCGAAGGCGAATTGGTAGTCGACCAAGGCGTTGGCATCACGGCGGTGCTGTCATCCTGCCCAGCGGTGGGGATTCCCGACTACACCGGCGATATCACCACTTTCCGCACGGCAGGCGATTCAAGTCTGGGTAGTCTCGATGTGACCGCTGCGATGACCAATCTGCGGGCAACTTGCGACGATACCGGTGAGAAAGTCTACAGCGAGGCGACTTTCGACGTGCTGGTTCGCCGCAGCGATGTACAAGGCAGCCGCACGGTTACCTTGCCCTATTTTGTGACTGTGGTGCGCGGCGGAAGCGCTGTGGTCACAAAGCGTATCGGTGAAGTCACTGTAACCTTCGCCGATGGCGCTGAACGCGCCCAAGCGAGCGGCAAGGCCGGTTCTTTCGTCGACAAAGCCGCTTCAACCTTGCCTGAAGATATCCGCGAACGCATTACCCGGCGCCGACGACCCGGTGATCCCGAAGCGGCGCTTGATCCGCTTTCCGCCCCAGAGGTACGCGCCGCGATCCAGCGGGCCCGTTTCGAAATGCTGATCGGATTTCAGCTTACGGAAGAGCAATTGGCGTATAACGCAACGCGTTAGGCGCAACCCTTGAAAAAAGCACTGGTCCCCGCGAAGGCGAGGGCCCGTTTTAAGAGGTTCCTGCGTTTGCGGGAGCGCACAGGTATTTCATGACCGAGAATCGCACTCTTTATGCCGCCTATGCGGCTCTGATCGAAAACGCTCTGACCGAGTTAATGAGCGACGGCGCGTTGCCCGAAGGCACCGGCTTTGCCAATGTCGCGGTCGAACCGCCGCGCGACTCATCGCATGGCGATCTCGCAACCAATGCCGCGATGGTTCTTGCAAAACCGGCCAAAACCAATCCGCGCGCGCTAGCCGAGCAGATCGCTGCAAAATTGAGCGCCGAAACCAGTATTGCCAGTGCGCAGATTGCCGGACCTGGCTTCATCAATCTGCGGCTGGACCCGTCCGTTTGGCTTGAGGAACTCAAAACGATTGACACGCTGGGTGACAATTACGGTCGCTCGACGAGCGGCGAAGGCATAAGGGTAAACGTTGAATATGTCTCTGCCAATCCGACAGGGCCAATGCATATGGGCCATTGCCGGGGCGCGGTTGTTGGCGATGCGCTTGCCGGGCTGCTTGAATTCGCCGGGCATGACGTGATCCGCGAATATTATATCAACGATGCAGGCGGGCAGGTCGATGTGCTCGCCCGCTCGGCGCATCATCGGTACCGCGAGGCACTTGGCGAAGATATCGGCGATGTTCCCGAGGGGTTATATCCGGGCGATTACCTCAAACCGGTCGGTGCAGCGCTCGCACAGGAATTCGGGGATCAATACGCATCAGCCGATGAGGCCGATTGGCTTGCTGTCTTTCGCGAACACGCGGTTGCGCAAATGATGGAGCTAATCAAAGCCGATCTCGCCCTGCTTGGTATTCATCACGACCTGTTTTCTTCCGAAGCGGCGTTGCATGCGGCGGGTAAGCCTGATGAAGCCGAGGCATGGCTTCGTGCGCATGACTTTGTCTACGATGGGGTGCTCGAAGCCCCCAAGGGCAAGGCTCCGCCTGAGGACTGGGAGCCTGTCGAGTTGCCGCTGTTCCGTGCGACCCGTTATGGCGATGACCAGGATCGACCGATCAAGAAGTCGGATGGCACTTGGACCTATTTCGGCGCTGATCTCGCATACCATATGCAGAAGGCTGAAACCGCGGACGCGTTGATCGATATCTGGGGAGCGGACCATGCCGGCACAGTCAAACGGATCAAAGCTGCGGTGGCGGCCCTGTCCGAAGGGCAAGGTGCGCCAACACCGTTCGATGTGAAGCTGGTTCAAATGGTTCAGCTCATGCGCGGCGGCGAACCGGTCAAGATGTCCAAACGCTCTGGCAATTTCATCACCATCGCTGACATGGTTGAAGAGGTCGGCAAAGACGTCGTGCGGTTCACCATGCTCACCCGCAAACCTGAAGCCCAGATGGAGTTCGACTTCGCTAAGGTGGTCGAGCAAAGCAAGGATAATCCGGTTTTCTACGTCCAATATGCGCATGCCCGATTGCGGCGCACGCTGCGCAAGGCGGCTGAGGAAGGTATCGAGCCTGATCCGGCAAATCTTGCACAGCTTGGCGAAGACGAGCTGGCGTTGATCAAGCGCGCTGCGCAGTTCCCGCGCGAAATCGAAGCTGCGGCCAAAGCGCGCGAGCCGCATCGGATCGCGTTTTACCTCTACGATTTGGCATCCGAGCTGCATTCGTTTTATACAATGGGTAACAAACAACCTGAAAAGCGGTTCAAGCTGGAACAGGCTAGGGGATTGTCCGGAGCCAGACTTTTCCTGGGGCAAGCGATCGGGCAAGTTCTGCGGAATGGGCTAAGCGTGTTAGGCGTGGAAGCTGTCGAAACGATGTAAGGCTGCCAAGGGGCGATGCACGCTAATGGCCGGAAAAGGTACGGACCGATGACAATCGATGCCGAATTCGAGGATATCAAGGTGACCGAGGAAGAACTCGATCTCACCCCTGATGAAAGTCTGCCGTGGTTGGAATCCGATGAAGAAGAGGAAGCCGCAGGGGGAATTGACACGGTTCAGGTCATGGGTTTCTTCGCGCTGCTGTTGGTGCTGGCTGCAGGATTAATCGGCGGAGTGTGGTACTTTACCAATCGTGCAACCACCGGCGAGATAATCGCTGACGGCAGCACGATCGAAGCGCCTGCGGGTCCGATCAAGGAACGCCCTGAGGAACCTGGCGGCAAGGAATTTGCAGGCACCGGCAATGTTGCACCAGCGGTCGGCGAAGGGCAGGTTCGCGAAGGCAAGATCGCAACCGCCGATAGCGCAGGCTCCTCAAACGCAGACAGCGCTCCGCGTCCTTCGATTGATACACAGACAACCGGAACGGCATCGCAATCGACTTCTGCCGAAGCCGCAACCAGCGGCGTTGCAGTGCAGCTTGCGGCTTACGGTAATCGTGCCCGCGCAGAGAGAGGCTGGCGCGATCTCAGCGGCAGCACTAAAGTGCTTGATGGGGTGCGCTACCGGATCGTCAAAGGCGTGGTCGATATCGGCACAGTGTATCGTTTGCAGGCGCTTGCTCCTAATCGGGCTGAAGCCGACAAGCTTTGCAGCGCCCTAAAAGCCGATGGACTGGAATGCGCAGTCAAGCCCTGATTGAGCTTTGATTGGCTTTGCTAGATGGTGAGTTGGGCGACTTGGTAAGGCTGAATTGGCGTTAAACAGGGCAGGTTGATCGGCGATTTTCCCCATAACGGAGCGTTAGTGCGCTTGCCTGACACCGTCTGGGCTGCAAGGCTAAGCCAATGATCCCTGCGATTTTCGGATGCTCTGGTCCAGTCTTGACCGATGATGAGCGGGCGTTGTTCCGCGATGCGGATCCAGCCGGTTACATCCTGTTTGCCCGCAATTGCGAAAGCCGCGAACAATTGCGGGCGCTGACTGACGAGTTACGCGCCCTGCATGGGCGTGAACGGTTGCTGATTTCGATCGATCAGGAAGGCGGGCGGGTCGCCCGGCTTCGCCCCCCGCACTGGTCGGCATATCCCGCTGGTGAAGCGTTTGCGCGGCTGTATCAGCTGGCTCCTGCAAGCGCGATCGAAGCGGCGCGTGTGAACGCCAAAGCGATGGCGCTGGAACTTGCCGCCATGGGGATCACGGTTGATTTTCATCCAACGCTCGATTTGCGTCAGCCCGGCGCTCATGACGTAATCGGTGACCGCGCATTCGGGAGCGAGCCTAAGCAGATCGCAGCACTTGGCCGGGTTATCCTCGAAGGGCTTGCAAGCGGCGGGGTGACGGGCTGCATCAAGCACATGCCGGGCCACGGGCGCAGCATGGTCGACACTCATAAGGAGATGCCGACGGTCACGGAAAACGCCGAAGAGCTTGAAGCTGATCTAGCACCTTTTCGAATGCTCAACTCTGCCTTGATCGGGATGACGGGACACCTTCTGTTTCCCGTATGGGATCCTGAAAACCCAGCAACGCTATCTGAGACCATCATCCAGGACGTCATTCGAGGCGAGATCGGCTTTACCGGGCTGCTGCTAACGGATGATATCGATATGGAAGCGTTGACGGACACAATCCCTCAGCGCGCGGCGCGTGCGCATGCAGCAGGTTGCGATATTGTGCTCAATTGCTGGGCAAAAATGTCCGATATGGAAGGGATTTGCGAGGTTCTTCCAGCCATGCCTCAGGCCGCGCTTGCTCGGCTGGAACGGGCGCTGGAGCCAACGCGGGTGGCGGATGTGATGGCGGAGGAGCAGCCCGAGCTGCTAGCCAAGCGGGATGCCTTGCTGGCGCTTGCTGGAGCGGCGGCATGACAGGGGAGAGTGCGAGCGATCGTGAGTTCATGCTCACAGAGCGGTCTTCCGATCTAGAGCCAGGCAAGCCTGCGATCTTGGATGAGCCGCTTAGCGATGACCAATCGATCTGGCCCGGTGAGGGGCGTGAGACTGCTCGCAGCAGCGACGATAACGCGCTTTATCTCGAGCTCGATGGGTGGGAAGGTCCGCTCAATCTACTGCTTGACCTCGCGCGTCGGCAGAAAGTCGATCTCAGGCAGATTTCGATCCTCGCTCTGGTGGATCAATATCTTGGCTTTATCGAGCGAGCCGAGACCTTACGGCTGGAACTGGCCGCCGATTATCTGGTGATGGCCGCATGGCTCGCTTATCTCAAATCGGCACTACTGCTTCCGAAGGAAGAGCAAGAGGATCCCAGCCCCGAAGAGCTCGCGCTGCGATTGCAACTAAGGCTGCAACGGCTTGGCGCGATGCGTGAGGCGGCAGCGCGTTTGCTGGCCCGCGACCGGATCGGGCGCGACATCTTTCTCCGAGGCGCGCCGGAAGGCTTACGGACCGATCGCAAGACTGTCTGGACCAGCGATGTTTACTCCCTGATCCAGGCTTATGGGCAAGTCAAAGCGCGCACCGCGCCCCGCATCTATCACGTCGCGGATCGACCGGTGATGACACTGGAAAGCGCGCTTGAGCGGGTCGCTGCGATGCTTGGCGTGACATTGGAATGGCTTGATCTGAGGGATTTTCTCCCGTCAGGGGCCGAACCTGCGCTACGCAAGTCGATGCTCGCTTCAAGCTTTGCGGCAACGTTAGAGCTGGCGCGGACAGGCCGGGCCGAGATCGCGCAAGACAGTGCGTTTGCCCCACTACGGATTCGTCAGCTCAAGTCGAAAGTCGGCGCATGAGTACGGATCGGCCAACTGAAGAAAGCACGCCGGCCAGCCGGCCTGATGAACAGCCCGACGATGTTCAAAGGGCGCTTGAAGCAGCTCTGTTCGCATCAGAGGACCCGCTAAGCGTCGATGCGCTGAGCAAGCATCTTGGTGGGCTTGAGCCTGCCGCTGTCCGCGCTGGCTTGGCAGTCTTGTCTCAGCACTACAGCGCGCGCGGTGTGCAACTTGTCGAACGAGGCAAACGCTGGCACTTTGAAACCGCGCCTGATTTGGCCCACATCCTTCGCCGCGAGCGCGAGCAAGTGCGCAGGCTTAGCCGCGCTGCAACCGAAGTGCTCGCGATCATCGCTTATCATGAGCCTGTTAGCCGGGCTGAAATCGAATCGATCCGCGGTGTGCAGACCGCTAAAGGAACGCTTGATGTGTTGCTCGAAGCGGGCTGGATCAAGCCCGCCGGGCGCCGCGAAGTCCCGGGTCGTCCGGTGATTTATGCCACCACGCCTGAGTTTCTCGACCACTTCGGGCTTGGCTCCCGCAAAGACTTGCCGGGTATTGACGAATTGCGCGCCGCTGGTCTGCTCGACCCTGTCGACGAAGCGTTTGAGAGCGCCATGAGCGGTGAATCGAGCGACGAACTTAGCGACGGGTAGCTCTTGGCGGACTGGCTGGTTGTGCACGCGACTGGCGCTGTAAGGCGATAACGCCTATATTACCTTCATAGTAATTCAGGAAAGAGCGTCCCCATGGGTCTTAGTGTCTGGCAGATCGCAATCATTGCAGTCGTGATCCTCGTCCTATTCGGACGCGGGCGCATTTCAGAGATGATGGGAGATTTCGGGAAAGGGATTTCAAGCTTCAAAAAGGGCATGAATGAGGAGGTGGACGATACGCCTGCATCCAAGGCTCAGATCGAAGCACCTAAAAGTGATCAGACCACGCCTGTATCCGATGTTCAGCCTACGCCTAAAACTGGCGAAAACTCACCCAGCTGAGCGCCCCTTGCCGAGCATGATCGGCATCTGCCGCAGCGCTGGAAAGCGACAGGTCTTGTAGAGCAATGTTCGATCTTGGCGCGGCCGAACTTTTAGTCATCGTGATTGTAGCGGTCCTAGTGATCGGCCCTAAAGATATGCCTCTGGCGATGCGGGCTGCTGGTCGTTGGATTGGCAAGGTCCGCCGTGTCTCTGCCCATTTCCGGACTGGGATCGATGCTATGGTGCGTGAGGCAGAGCTCGAAGATATGGAAAAGAAGTGGCAGGCGCGTAACGAGGAGATTATGCGCCAAAGCGCGGCTTCTGCCGAAAGTGATGCAGGCGCACCGGTGATGACGGGGCCACCTCCGGTTGCCAGTGATAAAACACAAGGCGTGACTGATCCGCACGATTGGGACAGCGATGATCCAGCTCCGCCCATGGCGCCAGGCCAAGGTGGGCGAGATGCTGAGGCAAATCAGCGGGGCGGCAAAGCCGCCTCTGAAAAGCGGGCTTAAGCGCGCGCTATGGTGCTAGAGATTAAAGATATTGATGAGACTCGGGCGCCTCTGCTTGATCATCTGATCGAATTGCGTACGCGCTTGCTGCGTTCGATTATCGCGCTGATAATCGCGTTCAGTGTTTGCTTGTACTTCGCTGACCCGATCCTTGGTTTTCTGGTCCAGCCGCTGCGCGATGCTTTTCCTGAAGGCGAAGGGCAATTGATCTTCACAAAGCTGCCTGAGATCTTCTTCGTCGAATTGAAAGTCGCCTTGTTTGCAGGCTTTGTGGTCAGCTTCCCGATTATCGCTAACCAGTTGTGGGCGTTCGTTGC
>JBCCJD010000073.1:0-10614 GCA_039027955.1 Pseudomonadota bacterium | reverse complement strand
GTTCGGGTTCGGGTTCGGGTTCGGGTTCGGGTTCGGGTTCGGGTTCGGGTTCGGGTTCGGGTTCGGGTTCGGGTTCGGGTTCGGGTTCGGGTTCGGCAGGCACTTGTGCCTTGTCGGAAGAAGCGTCAAGCGCTGGCTGCATGCTCGCTGGCGGCTCGCTTTCATGCCCGCTGCGCAACAGCTCGCGCCGCATTTCCGACGCGATAAACAGCGCCTTCTCACGCGCTTCGGTCAGCTCCGCAAAAGCCGAGATCCGCATCGCCTGTGCATCAAGCTCCGCGCGCTTGGCAGCATAGGCTGCGCGGATTGCCTCGCGGTCAGCGGTAGGGTTGAGGCCGAGCGCTGACCACGGCCACGCCGCCGGATCGCGCTGTGATTGGTGCTCAGTGCCCAACGCTCTCCCCGCGCTTGAGCCCTGACAAGGCAAGCTGTTCATCAAGCTGCGCAATCAGGCGTTCGAGCCCTTCTTCGCTGTCGCTTTCCGCCCGTGCGACCAGCACGTCCTGCGTATTGGACGCGCGCAGCAGCCACCACCCATCGGCGGTGTTCACCCGCACGCCGTCGGTTGCGTTGACGTTCTCGACCTCAGGGCCCGGATTGATGGTCAGCCGCTGTGTCACTTCATCGATCGCGGGAAACTTGCGCGCTTCATCGACTTGAAAGCGCATTTCCGGCGTGTTCAGCATTTCGGGTATCGCGCTTTTCAACTCGGTGACCGATTTGCCCAGCCGGGCCGAGGCGGCAAGCAAGCGCACGCCTGCGTAAAGCGCATCGTCAAACCCGTAATAGCTGTCAGCAAAAAAGATGTGTCCGCTCATTTCGCCAGCCAGCGGCGCGCCTGTTTCCTTCATTTTGGACTTAATCAGCGAATGGCCGGTCTTCCACATCAGCGGCTCACCACCTTTAGCCGCAACATGATCGAACAGCGCCCGGCTGGCCTTCACATCGGCGATAATCGTTGCGCCAGCGTGGCTTTTCAGGACGTCTTCGGCATAGATCATCAGCAGCTGATCGCCCCAGATCACCCGGCCTTCGCCATCAATTGCTCCGATCCGATCGCCATCACCATCAAAAGCCACTCCAAAATCGAGCTGCTTGTCCGCGACCAGCGCGCGCAAATCAGCCAGATTGGCTTCCACGGTTGGATCAGGATGGTGGTTTGGGAAATGTCCATCAACGTCAGTAAACAGCAGATGATGCTCTCCGGGGAGCTGAGCGGCGAGCGCTTCAAGAGCGGGGCCAGCGGCACCGTTGCCAGCGTCCCAGCCGACCTTGAGGCTGGCGAGAGCGGCCTTGTCGATCCCAGCCAGTCCCTCGAGCATGCGCTCGACATACTCGCTGAGGATGCTGCGTTCGCTGACGCTGCCGGCCCCGTCGGTCCATTCCCCGGCGGCGCCGAGTTCCCCCAACCGCTGGATGTCGGCTCCGAAGAACGGCCGTCCTTCAAATACCATCTTGAAGCCATTGTAATTGGGGGGATTGTGGCTGCCAGTTATCTGAATGCCGCCATGCACTTCGTCACTTGATGCTTCGGCGTAATACAGCATTGGCGTCGCTCCGAGGCCGATCCGCACGACATCACAGCCGCTTGCAGTAAGCCCTTCGACCAGCGCGTGTTCGAGCATCGGGGAGCTCATCCGGCCGTCATAGCCCACCGCGACTGTGCGTGGCCCGGCTTCCCCGCGCTCTTCAGCGGCTCGGTTCAGCAAAGTGGCAAACCCGCGCCCGATCGCACGCGCGTCATCAGGCCCTAGTGTTTGACCGATGATACCGCGAATATCGTATTCTCTGAGCACCGTGGGATCGAAGGTGTGGCTCATATGCGTCTCGTCATCCTGTGGTTCCAAATGGGCCGGGAGCGCGGCTGCAAACCGCAATTATTCTCGCTCGCGCAGCACGGCGTGGACGGGAAATATGTCAATCCTGCGATGATTCGTCCTGGTCAGCCGGCGCACTTACAGGTGTCCCACGATCAGGCAGTTCTGCCAGCAGCAGGTCGCGCGCATCATTGGCTTCATGCACGGCTGCATTGCTGCCGCCTTTGTCGGGATGGACCATCGAGACCAGCCGCTTATGCGCGGCTTTGATTTCATCGTGGTCTGCCCCTTCTTCGACGCCTAACAGCTTGCGCGCCTGAAACACCGCTTGCGCTCGGGTTGGCTTGCGAAACAGCCCCGTCCAGGGCCACTGACCCAAAGCCCAGCGATACATGAGCACCGCAAGACCCAGAAAAATCGCATATTTGATCATGCGCTTACGCTAACGCCAATTGCGGTTCGCCGCGAGCGAAATCGGGCAGGTTGAGCACCTTCAAGAGACTGCGCAATTCCTGCCGCGCAACCAGATGGCTGGTGCCAAGCTCCCCGAGATGCCCTTTGTCGAGCAATGTCAGACCTGACGGGAAGAGTTCGCGATAGATCACCCTTTCGGACAATCCGCGCGTCACGCGAAAGCCGACCCGCTGCGCCATTTCCTTAAGCGCCTGCTCGATCCGGGCTTGGTTGCGGGCTTCGACATGTCCGGTCCGATTGCGCACGACGATCCAGTCCATCTCCGGACGGGCAGCTTCGAGCGTTGCACGGCTGCGTTTCATCCGGGCTTCCCAGACCAGTTCGGCAAAGAAAGACAGCTTCTTGACTTTGAACGTCTCGCCATCGACCTGCCCGATCAGATCGAAATCGACAAAGCTGTCATTAAGCGGCGTGATCAGCGTATCCGCGCTTTCAACCGCGAGCCGCGCCAACGGGTCATCGCGGCCGGGATTATCGATAATGAGATAGTCGCAATCGGCTTCCAGACGCTCAATCGCTGCGATGAGGCCTTTCTTCTTCTCACCCGCATACACTTCCGCCGCCGGGGTCGGCAGATCAAGCCCGCGCTTGATCATGGTTGCGACCCGATTTTCCAGATAGCGAAAGCTGGTGCGTTGGCGCGGATCAAGATCAAGCATCGTCACGCGCCCGCCAAGATAAGCGAGCGCCACCGCAATATGCACGGCGGTGGTCGATTTGCCGGTGCCACCCTTTTCGTTAGCGAACACGATCCGGTGCGCGCCTCGGCTGGCCTCAGCGCTGGCCTGAGAGCTGGCCTGAGCGCTGGGCTGATCTGGGCTGGCCTGCGCGCTCTTGCGGGTCGGCTGATCGCCTATGGACTTGGGCATGACAGCGTTCGTTCCCTACGCTCATGGGCCTGATGCTTGTGAGCGTGCGCCAGGCCGGGCTACACATGCGAAGAGTTTATCCAAGGGGGAATGCCTGTGCAAATCGCACGCACGCTCGATGTGTTGAGAACGAGCATCGCTAAGCTGCGGCAAGGCGGAGATACACTTGCTCTCGTGCCGACGATGGGCGCGCTGCATGACGGGCATCTCACGCTGGTGCGCCGCGCGCGCGAAGCGTGCGACCACGTGGTCGCATCGATTTTTGTAAATCCCACGCAGTTCGGTGCGGGCGAAGATCTGGACGCCTATCCCCGCCAACTCGAAGCGGATGCGGCAATGCTGGAAGCCGAAGGCTGCGCGCTTTTGTGGGCGCCTGAAGTCGAAGCGATGTATCCCGGCGGTACAGCGGACTTTGCGACCAGCATCTCGGTCAGCGGTGTGTCTGAAGGATTGTGCGGCGCAGACCGGCCCGGCCATTTCGATGGAGTGGCGACAGTGGTCGCTAAGCTCTTCAATCAAGTGCAGCCCGATATGGCGTTCTTTGGCGAGAAGGATTTCCAGCAGCTCGCAGTAATCCGCACAATGGCGCGCGATCTCGATCTCAGCGCGCCTCACCCGCATCAGATTATCGGCGTACCGACAGTGCGCGAAGCCGATGGGCTCGCGATGTCGAGCCGCAACCGGTATTTGTCGGACGCAGATCGCGCCGCAGCGGCCACGCTGCCGCGGGCGATGAAGGACGCCATTGCCGCGCTTGAAGGCGGGCAGGACATCGCGGCGACGCTTGCAGCGCTTAAAGATGCGCTGCTCGGCGCGGGTTTTGAGCGGATCGACTATGCCGTGCTCGCCGATGCGATTTCGCTCAAACCGCTCGATACGCTCAGCGGGCATCCTGCGCGACTGCTGGTCGCCGCCCGGATCGGAGGCACCCGGTTGATCGACAATATGGGTCTTGGCTAGGCGCTTGGCTGATACGCTGTGCAGAGCGAGGCAGCACCGTCGGAGAGAACATATTGACGCATGCGCGCTAACCATGGCAATGGCGCGCCGCGCGATGCGGGTATAGCATAGTGGTAATGCTCCAGCCTTCCAAGCTGGCTAGGAGGGTTCGATTCCCTCTACCCGCTCCACCGCCTCCACCCCTTTTGAGATGCGCTGTGCTCTTTTTGGGCCTTTCGGACATGGCCGAAAAGCGGACTTGTTTTGTGCGGTGCAAGCTCTAGCTGCGTGACTATGCGCACGCTCACCCATCTCGAACGCCTCGAAGCCGAGAGCATTCATATCTTCCGCGAAGTCGTGGCTGAAGCTGAAAAGCCGGTCATGCTGTATTCGGTCGGCAAGGATTCCTCGGTCATGCTGCATCTGGCACGCAAGGCCTTTTATCCCTCGCCTCCGCCTTTCCCGATGCTGCATGTGGCATCCGGCTGGGACTTTCAGGACCTGCTCGATCATCGCGACAAGACGGTGCGCGAATACGGTCTTGAACTGATCGTGGCGCAAAACGAGGAAGCCGAAGAGCAAGGCATCAACCCGTTTGACACAGGCTCTGCGCTCTATTCGCAGGCTCAGCTAACCGATCCCTTGAAGCGCGCCCTTACCGAGAACGGCTTTGACGCAGCGTTCGGCGGAGGTCGGCGTGATGAAGAAAAAGCGCGCGCGAAAGAACGCGTGTTCTCTTTCCGCACCGCCTCGCATCGGTGGGATCCGAAAAACCAGCGGCCTGAGCTGTGGAACCTCTACAATGCGAAAAAGAACAAGGATGAAAGCATCCGCGTGTTCCCGATCTCGAACTGGACCGAGCTTGATATCTGGCAGTATATCGCGCTTGAAAAGATCGACATCGTGCCGCTCTATCTGTCGAAGAAGCGCCCGACGGTGGAGCGCGATGGGCTGATCCTGGTGGTGGATGATGAACGCTTCCGGTTCGAAGCGGGCGAACAGCCGGTTGAGCGGTCAGTGCGGTTCCGCACGCTCGGTTGCTATCCGCTGACCGGCGCGACCGAAAGCGATGCGACCGACATGAACCTCATCATTCAGGAAATGCTGCTTGCGACCGGCTCTGAACGTCAGGGCCGCGCGATCGACAAAGGGCAGTCAGCTTCGATGGAAGACAAAAAGCAGGAAGGGTATTTCTGATGAACGAGCATACCTCCCCCGCTTTGCCGCCAGAAACCAGCTTTCAGGTCGATTCGCTGATCGCTGAAGACATCGACGCTTATCTCGATCAACATCAGCACAAGAGCCTTTTGCGCTTCATCACCTGCGGCAGCGTGGATGACGGCAAATCGACGCTGATCGGACGGCTGTTGTACGATTCGAAGATGATCTTCGAAGACCAGCTTGCAGCGCTTGAAAGCGACAGCAAGAAGGTTGGCACTCAAGGCGACGAGATCGATTTTGCGCTGCTGGTCGATGGTCTCGCTGCAGAACGCGAACAAGGCATCACGATTGATGTCGCGTATCGGTTTTTCACCACCGAAAAGCGCAAGTTCATCGTCGCTGATACGCCGGGACATGAGCAATACACCCGCAACATGGTGACAGGTGCTTCGACCGCAGACCTAGCGGTGATCTTGGTCGATGCGCGCAAAGGGGTGCTCGTGCAGACGCGGCGGCACAGCTATCTGACGCATCTCTTGGGGATCAAGCATCTTGTTCTTGCAGTGAACAAGATGGACTTGGTCGATTACGACCAATCGACCTTTGAACACATCGTTGCCGATTATCGCAGCTTTGCCAAAGAAGTCGGGATTGAAGATTTCACCGCAATCCCGATTTCGGGCTTTAAAGGCGATAATATTACAGCCGCGCCTTCGGATAATACGCCTTGGTATCAGGGTCCATCGCTGATCGAGCATCTTGAAACCGTCGAGCTTGCTAACGAAGCCGCACAGGAACGCAGCTTCCGCATGCCAGTGCAGTGGGTTAACCGCCCCAATCTCGATTTTCGTGGGTTCGCAGGCCTCATCTCAAGCGGCACTGTCCGGACGGGCGATGCGGTTCGCGTCGTCCCCGCTGGCAAGACCAGCACCGTCAAATCAATCGAGACCTTCGATGGCCAGCTTGACCAAGCGGTCGCTGGACAATCGGTCACCATCACGCTCAATGACGAGGTTGATTGCAGCCGCGGCGATGTCATCGCTGCCGCAGGTGATCCGCCTGAGGCTTCCGACCAGTTTTCCGCGACGATCGTGTGGATGGATGAGCAAAAGCTCAAACCCGGACGCGGCTATTGGCTGAAGCTCGGCAGCCAGATGGTCACCGCGACCGTCCAACCGCCTAAGCACGAAGTGGATGTCAATTCTTTCGAGCATCTGGCGGCCAAAACGCTTGAGCTCAATTCGATCGGTGTGTGCGAGTTTGCCACGGACCGCCCGATCACGTTCGAGCCGTACGCGACGTCGCGCCAGCTCGGCGGGTTTATCCTGATCGACAAGTTCACCAACGCGACCGTTGGGGCAGGCATGATCGATTTCAGCCTGCGCCGCGCGCAGAATGTCCATTGGCAGCCGACCACGATCACGCGCGAAGAACACGCGCTGATGAAGAACCAGACACCGCGTGTGCTGTGGTTCACCGGGCTTTCGGGTTCAGGCAAATCGACCATCGCCAATGAAGTGGAGAAGCAGCTTGCGCTGATGAACCGGCACACCTTCCTGCTTGATGGCGACAATGTCCGCCATGGGCTGAACAAGGATCTGGGTTTCACTGAGACTGATCGGATCGAGAACATCCGGCGGATCGGCGAAGTGGCGAAACTGATGGTCGATGCAGGGCTGATTGTGCTCACCGCGTTCATCTCACCATTCCGCGCTGAGCGGAGGATGGTGCGCGAAATGATGCCTGAAGGCGAGTTTATCGAGATTTTCGTCGATACCCCGCTGGACGTGGCAGAGCAGCGTGATGTCAAAGGGCTCTACAAGAAAGCGCGCGACGGCAAGCTTAAGAACTTCACCGGGATCGACAGCCCTTATGAAGCGCCCGAGAATGCGGAAATCCGCGTGAATACGGTTGATATGACGCCGGTCGAAGCGGCGGAATACATCATCCAGCAAATCCTTCCGCTCAAATGAGCCCGGCTGACATGACGGATGCCGCGCTGGCTGCGCATCTCGCTGACGTGGCTGGACGCATTCTGCTGGACGTCCGTTCTTCAGGGATGTTTGAAGGCAAAGCGCTCGGCAAAGCGGGCGATGCGACAGCGAATGAGTTCCTGTGCCACGCGATCCGCAGCTGCCGGCCTGATGACGGGCTGCTGTCCGAAGAGGAAAAGGACGACACCGCACGCTGTTCGATGGACCGGGTGTGGATTGTCGATCCGGTCGATGGGACGCGCGAATATGGCGAACAGCGTTCCGACTGGGCGGTGCATGTCGGGCTTTCAATTGGTGGGGTGGCGCATACCGGTGCGGTAGCGCTTCCCGGCCTTGATGGTGGAACCGTGTTGCGGACTGATCAGGTAAACGAGCTTCCAGAGCCCGCGGCGAAACCTCGCTTCGTGGTCAGCCGCACGCGCCCTGCCAAGGAAGCCGAAGCTGTGTGTAAAGCCATGGGCGGAGAGCTTGTTGGGATGGGCAGCGCTGGCGCCAAAGCGATGGCGGTGGTGCGCGGCGAAGCCGAAATCTACCTCCATTCCGGCGGCCAGTATGAATGGGACAGCTGCGCTCCGGTGGCGGTCGCGGCCGCCTATGGTCTGCATTGTTCGCGCATCGATGGCGCGCCGATCCGGTACAATATGGCGGACCCTTATCTTCCCGACCTGCTGATCTGCCGCCCGGAATATGCGGCCCGCGTGCTGGAGCTAGTCGCCAGCCTCGGCTGATGTATCGCTCGCCGGAGCTTCCGCGTCCGTATCCTCAGTGGTGCTTACAGTCAGGGACATTGCGGCCACTTCGATTTCCACCCGGCGGTTCGCCGCTCGTCCGCTTTCGTTAGGCGAACCGTCAGGCAGCGCGTTGGGCTGAGCCGGGTTTTGCTCGCCGAACACGATGACTGTGATGCGATCTTCATTGATCCCTTGATCAATCAGCCACTTCGCAACGGCCAGCCCGCGCGCTTCAGCGGCATCTGCATTGGCTGTGTCAGTCCCTGCCGAATCGCTGTGTGCGCCAAGCGTAATCGGCAAGCCTGACTGCATGGCAGGCGCGGCGAGCGCCTGTTCGAGCGCCGCCACCGCATCGGCATCAAGCTCGGACCCGCCTTCCGGAAAGCCAATCGTCGCTTGAAGAGGCTTGAGTTCAGGCTCGCTCATTTCGGGCTGCGAGACTTCAGGGCGCAGAATCGAAACCGGCGCGGTCGCTTCGACCTCGGGCGTAGGCTCTGGCGAGACATCATCGCTCGGCTCACGCACCGGCTGATTGCATGCCGCCAGCAGCGCCAGTCCTGAAGTCAGAGCAAGCTTGGGAAAAATGCGGATCATCAATGCCTCGTAAGCGAAGTCTTATGTTGTTTGCGCGCCAGGCGCAGCCGGCTTTACCTCCGTTTTGCCCGCTTCTTTTGCAGCGCGCTTAGCGGCCTTGTCTTCAGGCGTCTTCAATTGCGGCGGCGAAAACGAAATGATCGTGTCACCAGCGCGCGGTTCAGGCCGCGCAGCGTGGGTGAAGAACCGCAATTCCCCGCCGCGACGCACCAGCAGCAGCATGTTAGCGCTGTTGGGAAGTTTCTCCTGCGCCTGCTCGAAATCGAATTCATCCGAAAGCTTGGTCTTGCGGAACACCCAGCCTTGCTGCTGCCTTTCGGCAACGTCCGTCACGCCAAATCCGCTTTCGAACAAAGCCCGCCCGCGAATGCTCTCAGGCAAAGCGTGGCGATCATTGTCTTCCACGCTTTCGCCCAATTGATAGACGCTATCGCGGCCCACTTCGTGAGCGAACTCATTACAAACCAGCGCATTGTAAGCCTCGTTATCAGTCGCGGCGACCAGCACCTGAAACGGCGTCAGATCGAGATTGTGTTCAGTCGCTTCGTTAAGGATTTCGCCGTGATAGAACGGCAGACCTTCGCGCCGGGCGGCGCCCAGCCGCTGCCAGCTTGAATCCACGACCATGACCGGGGTTTTAAGCGCTTGCATTTCACGCGCGAGCGCAATCGTCCACGGGGTTGAACCGACCAGGATAAGGCCGGGACGCGAGGTCCCTTTAACGCCGAGCCAGCGTGCCGCAAGATCGATCGTAAAGCCGTGGGCGACCACAGTGGTGACGACGACAGCAAAGCTGAGCCCGATCAGCACTTGCTCATCACCGATGTTCAGCTCACCCAAACGCAGCGCAAACAGGCCTGAAATCGCGACAAGCACGATGCCGCGCGGCGCGATCCAGGCAACGAACAAGCGCTCGTTCCATGGGACGCCAGAGCCAAGCAGGCTGAGCAGCACCGTCGCCGGGCGGACGAGGAACAGCAATGCGAGGAGGAACAGTCCGAACCGCACGGCAACTTCGGTGCGCGAGACAAGCGCAACCAGATCAGGCCAAGCGAGATTGGACGCGAGCAGGATGAAGATGCCCGAGACCAGCAGCACCGCGACGTTTTCCTTGAATGGGTGAATGCTGCGAATGCTCGCAACATCGCGGTTAGCCAGCGTGATGCCCATCACTGTAACCGCGACCAGACCCGCTTCATGCTCGATCGCATTGGTCAGCACAAACACGCCAATGACGCTGGTGAAAAGCACTGGCACTTTGAGATATTCAGGGATCGCACCGCGCGGAAACAGAAACACGATCAGCCGGGCAGCGCCATAGCCGACCAGTCCTGCCAGAATGGCCGAAATGATGAGCGGCGGCACAACCTGAAACAAAGTCGCTTCCGGTCGTCTGGCCAGCGTCAAAAAGTACTCATACGCGATTACCGCGCACAACGCTCCGGTCGGATCGTTGACGATGCCTTCCCATTTGAGGATCGAGTTAGGCCGCGTCTGGATATTGGATTGGCGAAGGAGCGGCATCACGACAGTCGGCCCGGTGACAATCAGGATTCCGCCGAACAACACCGCGACCGGCCAGACCAGCCCAGCAATGTAGTACCCAGCCGCGGTCCCCAGCGCCCATCCGATCAGCACTCCGACAGTGGCGAGGCGCCAGACTGCACTGCCTGAATGCCTTAATTCTCTGAGGTCCAGGCTTAGCCCGCCTTCGAACAGGATCAGCGCAACCCCGATGCTGATCATCGGTTCAAGCGCGTCGCCAAAAGCCTGTTCGGGATTGATCAGCCCTGTAACCGGTCCGGCAATGAAGCCTGCTGCGAGCATCAGAACGATCGCAGGCCAGCCGGTGCGCCATGCAAGCCACTGCGCGCCGATCCCCAGCACGCCAATTGTGGCAATTACAAGCGCTTGTGATTCCATTAATTAGCCCGCGATATCCTGTGTCGTAATGATCGGCGTAAGGCCGCAGTTCCGCAATCGCTTGCCCGCGCGCAGCTGCGATGTCTCAAGCGCCAGCAAATTCCATCAAGGC
>JBCCJD010000072.1:0-10845 GCA_039027955.1 Pseudomonadota bacterium | reverse complement strand
TATGGTTATCAAGCCATGGGGCTATGGCATCTGGGAGCGTATTCAGCGGCTGCTCGATGAACGGATCAAAGCCGCCGGGGTTCAGAACACCTATTTCCCGATTTTCATTCCGCTCGCCAATTTCGAACGCGAAGCAAGCCATGTCGAAGGCTTCGCTAAAGAAATGGCGGTGGTGACGCATCATCGATTGATCGCGGACGGCGATGGCGGGCTTGTGCCAGACCCCGAAGCGAAGCTCGAAGAGCCACTGATTGTGCGCCCGACGTCGGAAACGATCATTGGCGATGCCATGGCACGCTGGGTCCAAAGCTGGCGAGATCTGCCATTGCTGCTTAACCAATGGGGCAATGTCGTACGCTGGGAAATGCGCACGCGAATGTTTTTGCGCACCAGCGAATTTCTTTGGCAAGAGGGCCATACCGCGCATGCGAATAGCGAAGATGCCCAAGCCGAGACGCACCGCGCGCTTGAGATGTATCGAGCATGCGCAGAGGAAGATCTTGCGCTGCCGGTAGTAGCTGGCGAAAAACCCGAGAACGAGCGCTTTCCTGGCGCCGTCGAAACCTGGTCAATTGAAGCGATGATGCAAGATGGCAAAGCGCTTCAAGCAGGCACATCGCACTACCTCGGCACCAATTTCGCACAAGCAGCCGGAATCCAGTATCAGGATCGCGAAGGCGCTCAGCAGCATTGCCACACGACCAGTTGGGGCGTTTCCACGCGCATGGTCGGAGGGGTCATCATGGCTCATGGCGATGATGATGGCCTGCGCGTACCGCCCAAGATCGCGCCCTACCAGATCATCATTCTCCCGATGCTCCGGGACAAGCCTGACGATGATCTGTTGCTGGCATATTGTGAAGGCATTCGAACCGAACTCGCGAGTAAATCGGCGCTCGGTGAACCAATCCGCGTATTGCTGGACAAAAGCCCGGGCAAAGCGTCAGCCAAGCGTTGGGATTGGGTCCGCAAGGGAGCGCCGCTAATCGTAGAGATCGGCCCGCGCGATATGGAGAACCAGAAAGTCGCGCTGGTGCGCCGCGATCGACTCTGGGTCGAAGAGACCGGCAAACTCGCCAACACCTTCCCTGAGAAGGGCCACTTCCTGAGCGATGCACCTGCTTTGCTGGAAGACATCCAGAACCATCTTTTTTCCCAAGCAACCGCACACCGCGATGCCAATATCACGCGCGGATTGACGGACTGGCAGCAAGTTACGCATCACTTCGAAAATGGCGGCAAATATCCCGGTTGGGTCGAAGTGGAATGGTCGAGGCCAAGCGGTGATGCGCTTCAAGCGGTCGTCGAGCAGCTCAAAGCTTTAAAACTCACGATCCGCAATGTTCCGCGCCACACAGAACCTGCAAATGGCACATGCATCTTTACAGGCGGCCCTGCGACAGAACGCATCCTCTTGGCGCGCGCATATTGATGTCGATCGCTGAAAAAACGCATCGCGCATGGTGAAACGCCCCATAAGGCAAAGAGCGGCCGGGATGCCTAGCGCTGCTCAAGTGCTTGAGTTCATCCAATCGTCCGACGTCCCGGCAGGCAAGCGCGAGATCGCCCGGGCGTTTGGCCTCAAAGGTCAGGAAAAGATCGCCCTTAAGCGCTTGCTCAAAGACATGGCCGAAGAAGGCCTGATCGATGGCAAAAAGACTGCATATCACCGCATGGGAGGCGTCCCGAAAGTTACCGTGCTCCGGGTGGTAGAGATCGATGAGGGTGAAGTTGTCGCCGTGCCAGATAACTGGTCGCCGGAAGCGCCGGACAAACCTCCCCGATTGGTGCTTAAGGAAATGAAAGGGCGGGGCGGTAAGCGTCCCCCTGCACTCAAACGCGGCGACCGCGTCCTTGCCCGAACGGAGGAGACGGACCGGGGCTGGATAGCCTATCCAATGAAAAAGCTGCCAGCGCGCACCGAAGGCCTGATGGGCGTCGTCGAAGTCGGTGCGAACGGTAAAGCTTGGCTCGCGCCCGTCGATAAGCGGGTGCGCAGTTCGGTGGCAATCAACGATCTGGGCTCAGCAGAGTCAGGGCAATTGGTTCTAGCCGAGCGCACAAGCCGTTCAGAGCGTTCCGGCGTCAGGGTCATCGAAGTGATTGGCGATCCACTCGCGCCCAAGAGTTTTAGCCTGATAGCGATTGCGAAACAGGGTATCCCGCATGTGTTTCCTGACGAGGTTCTGGATGAAGCGCCGCGCGCCGCCAAACTGCGCCTGAGCGAAGAGCAGCGTGAGGATTTGCGAGGGGTGCCGATCGTCGCGATTGACCCTGCTGACGCGCGCGATCACGATGACGCTATCTGGGCCGAGCCGGACGGGGAAGGCGGGTTCACCGCAATCGTCGCAATTGCCGACGTAAGTTTCTACGTGCGGCCGGGTTCAGCGCTCGACCGAGAGGCAAGAAAGCGCGGTAACTCGGTTTACTTCCCTGATCGGGTGGTGCCGATGCTGCCCGAAGTCTTGAGCGCCGACGTCTGCTCTCTGCGCGAGAATGAAGACCGCGCAGCGATGGTCTGTCATTTGCATATTGATGGCCAAGGCAAGGTTACCAAGCACCGCGTCACCAGGGCTATAGTCAGGATCCACCACAATCTCGCCTATGAGGACGCGCAAGCTCAGATCGATGCAGGCGACGCGCCTGACTATCTGGTTAACCTGTGGTCTGCATGGCAAGCACTAGCGAGCGCACGCGAACGGCGCGATCCGCTGGAACTGGAACTGCCTGAGCGGCGTGTCCTACTCAACGAGGAAGGGCAAATCGCAGAAATCGCCGTGCGCGAACGGTTAGATGCTCACCGGGTGGTCGAAGACTTCATGATTGCGGCAAATGTGGCAGCTGCCAAGGCGCTCGAAGCGAAGAGTGCGCCGGTGGTTTATCGGGTGCATGAAGCGCCCGCGCGCGAGAAGCTTATTGCCCTGCGAGATTACCTTGGGACGATGGGTAAGAAGCTGGCTCTCGGCCAGGTGATAACGCCGGGTCTCTTCAACCGAATGCTGCAAGACGTCACCGAGGAATCGGAGCGCGCGCAAGTTATGGAAGCTGTGCTGCGGAGCCAGACGCAGGCCTATTACGGTCCGGCTAATGCGGGACACTTCGGTTTGGCGCTCGGGTCCTACGCGCATTTCACGTCGCCGATCCGGCGCTATGCGGATTTGCTGGTCCACAGAGCGTTGGTAGACGCCTATGGTCTCGAACAGCCCAAGCCGCCGGGCTCCCTACCAGATTCAAGCGGTCTTTCGGACAAGGACCGCGCGAGCCTGCAGGAGATTTGCGATACGATCAGTTCCACTGAGCGCCGCGCGATGGAAGCTGAACGCGACACGATTGATCGCTATGTCGCGGCGTGGCTGTCGGGCCGAGTGGGTGAGACCTTCGACACCCGCATTACCGGAGTTCAGGGCTTTGGGTTCTTCGCGACTATCGTCGGCCTTGGCGGCGACGGGTTAGTTCCAATTTCCACGCTGGGACGCGAGTACTTCCGTCACGACGAAGCGGCGCAGGCGCTGATTGGCGAGGATACAGGGACCTCCTATGCCGCCGGCGACCGTTTGAAACTGAAGCTGGCAGAAGCCAATGCGCTTACTGGTGCGCTTAAGTTTGTCCCGGTTGATACGGACGGACAAGACATAGATCCGCGAGGCGAAAGGCGTCAGCCGCGCCCGCGCGGACCTAAGAAGGCTGGCAAGTATATTGCAGGGCAGCGCGGTCGCCCCGGGAACATTCGCCATCAGGGTCGAAAGCGAAAGTAGGTAACCAAGGCGCAAAGTTGAACGTACATCCTATGTGAAAAGGAGATGCACGGTGATCAAACCTGGCGACCAAGTTCCCGCACTCAATTTGCCCCTCACTAACGGTGCACGCTATGACCTGGCGAAGCAGTCGCCCGAGAATTTCACGCTGGTCGTATTCTATCGCGGTAAGCATTGCCCGGTATGCCGCAGCCAGCTGAAGGACTTAGCGAGCAAGCTCGATGAATTCAGCAAGCGCGGCGTTAAAGTCGTTGCAGTCTCAATGGACGCACAAGATCGAGCGATGGAGGTCCATGAGAAATGGAGCACCGGTGACGTCCCGCTTGCCTATGACCTTAGCGAAGCGAATGCACGCGAATGGGGTCTCTACATCTCGTCTGGCCGGCCTGATACAGATGAACCCAGCGTCTTTTCCGAGCCCGGAATGTTTCTCGTTCGACCCGACAACACACTTTACTTCGCCAGCGTCCAGAACGCTCCGTTCACACGGCCGCCGTTCGATCAGCTGTTACAGGGTTTGGATTACATCATTGCCAACGACTACCCGACCCGCGGAATGCTGACCTAATCAAGCCTCATGATCGCTGGTCGCCTCGTCATATGCTTGAGGAATGACGTATAACGGGCAAGGCAGGCTGCCAGCATGGGCTGAAAAGTGCGCCACGAGCGGACCGGGGTTATTGCCTTTGGCTGCGCCGAGCACGAGCGCTGCGACTTCCTTATGCTGAGCGAGGAACTCGCTTACGATTTTCTGCCCGGGACCGGACTTTACCGAGATTGCGGGCATGATCCCGCTTTCGGCGAGCAGATTGCCTGCCACGCCATGCGCAAGCATTTCAGCCCGATCGCGTGCTTCCTGCTCGATCGTCGCTTGCACAGTGCCGAAAGCGCTGAAATTCTGCTGCCGAACCAGCGCGAGGATATGCACAGCGCCATCGACATTGACCGCACGCCTTGCAGCATAGCGCAAGGCTGACCGCGCCTCTTCTGTTTCATCGATGACGACTAAGAAAGTCCGCATAGGCAAATCTCAACCCGAAGCGCTATCCGTTCTAATAGCGCAGATTGCAAGGCCTTGCCGACGCTCAGCTTATTCGCCACACAAGGATCAGCAAGGTCTGCCAAGGAGACGTCCTGCCAATGCCAATCGAGCTCAAAATGCCGGCGCTCTCGCCAACCATGGAGGAAGGAACACTTGCGAAATGGCTGGTGAAAGTCGGCGATGAGATTAATTCAGGTGACGTCATGGCTGAGATTGAAACCGATAAAGCCACGATGGAATTCGAAGCGGTCGATGAAGGGACGATAGCTGCGATAATGATCACAGAAGGCACCGAAAACGTTAAAGTCGGCGCAGTGATTGCGATGCTGGCAGAAGACGGTGAGGATATCGCGACCGTAGGCGAGGGCTCCGAGACGGTAGAAGCGCCCGCTCCTGCGGCATCAGCCCCTACGCCAGCGCTCGAGCCTGTGTCCGCACCTCCTGCTGCTGGACCGGCCGCTTCGCCAAGCGCGCGCAAGCTGGCCGAAGCCAACGGCGTGGACCTGTCTCAGATTGAAGGCACGGGTCCTAAAGGCAAGATCACTAAGGGGGATGTAGAAAGTGCATTAGGTGGCGGGGGCGCGGCATCGGTGACGGGCGATACACCGCCGCCATCGTCCGTGCCTTCGCCATCTGCGAATGGCGCCAGTGGATCAAGGATCGTTGCGTCCCCACTGGCCAAACGTATTGCGGCACAAAACGGCATTGATCTCTCGCTCGTAGAAGGAACCGGGCCCAATGGCCGCATCGTGAAAGCCGATGTTGAGAGCTTTGACCCTGCCAGTGCGCCGATGTTTTCGGATTCTCCAAAATCAGACGAAACGCCTGTCAGCGCCGTGCCTGACTTTGGCGCTCCATTCGAAGAGGAAAAGGTCACAAGCGTTCGCAAAGTCATCGCGCGCAGGCTGACCGAGAGCAAAAACACCGTCCCGCATTACTACCTGACAATTGATATCCGGCTCGATCCATTGCTGGCGCTGCGGAAAGAACTGAATGCCTCGCTTGAACCGGATGGCGTGAAGCTGTCAGTCAATGACCTGCTGATCAAAGCGCTTGCACGCGCGCTGATCAGGGTGCCGCAGTGCAATGTCAGCTTTCACGGCGAAACCATGCGGCGCTATGCACGAGCCGACATATCAGTGGCTGTCGCGGCACCGAGCGGACTTATCACGCCGGTCATCACCGAAGCCGATAGCAAAGGGCTTGCGACAATTTCGAGCGAGATGAAATCGCTGGCTGGTAAAGCGCGCGAAGGAAAGCTCCTTCCGCATGAATACCAGGGCGGCACGGCTTCGCTATCCAATCTGGGCATGTATGGCATCAAACAGTTTGATGCAGTGATCAATCCTCCGCAGGGGATGATCCTTGCAGTTGGCGCTGGTCAGCAACAGCCATTTGTGATCGATGGTGAGGTTAAGCCAGCGACAGTCCTGCATGCCTCAGGAAGCTTCGATCATCGCGCAATCGACGGGGCGGACGGCGCGCAATTGATGGAAGCGATCAAGCATCTTTGCGAGCATCCGATGGGCTTGGTCGTATGAGGAACCGCCTGACGTTCGCAACCTGCGCGGCGTTGCTGATCGCAACATTTGCGGGTCCACTGGCAGCGCGGATCGAAGCGGGCGAAAGGCTGGTGATGGTCGGTCGGGATGGCGCCGAACTGGACGCCTGCTCGAGCTTAGGTCAGGTGCACGGCCTCAAGAAGGATGGTGATGATTTTCTGAGTGTTCGCATTGCGCCGGGTTCTGCTTCGAAAGAACGTGATCGAATTGCCAATGGCACGCGGCTGTTTCTGTGCGATGAGCACAATGATTGGTACGGTGTGGTTTACCAGCAAACAGGTGACGCTTTAGTGGATTGCGGAGCGAGCACCCCATCATCCTATGTCGGGGCATATCGCGGACCTTGTCGGTATGGCTGGGTCCACAAGTACTTTGTAGAGTTTCTGGCGGGTTGAATGCTCCGTCGATCAAGCCTCATGACTAAAGCGCAACGATAAAGGACATCGAACGCATGGCAGAAGAATACGATGTCATTTTGGTTGGCTCGGGCCCAGGCGGGTATGTCGCTGCGATCAGAGCAGCGCAATTGGGCCTCAAGACAGCAATTGTTGAGCGTGAGAACCTTGGCGGAATTTGCCTCAACTGGGGCTGCATCCCGACCAAAGCGATGCTGCGTTCTGCCGAAATCTATCATTACATGCAGAACGCTAAAGACTATGGTTTGGCTGCGAAAGAGATCGAGGCTGATCTTGAAGCGATCGTCAAGCGCAGCCGGGGCGTTGCGAGCCAGCTCAATCAGGGCGTTGGACACCTGATGAAGAAGAACAAGATCACAGTCTTCATGGGCGAGGGACGGCTGAGCGCGCCCGGCACAGTCGAAATTGCGTCCGACAAGGGCACAGAGACCTTGGCTGCCAAACATGTGATCATTGCCACTGGCGCGCGCGCGCGGGAGCTTCCATTTGCACCTGCCGATGGCGAGCGCGTGTGGACTTATCGTCATGCGATGGTGCCGTCTGAATTACCTAGCAAGCTGCTGGTGATCGGGTCCGGCGCAATCGGGATCGAGTTTGCGAGTTTCTACAACGATCTCGGCGCCGAAGTCACCGTGGTTGAAATGCTTGATCGGATCGTTCCAGTGGAAGATCACGAAGTTTCGGCATTCCTGGAAAAAGCGCTGACCAAACAGGGTATTAAGGTCATGACCAGCGCCGGCGTCGAGGACGTCGAAGTCAGCAACAAAGGCGTCGTCGCGAAGATAAAGGACAAGAGCGGAAAGACCGTCGCAAGCGAATTCAGCCACGTGATCAGTGCTGTCGGAATTCAGCCTAACACCGAAAATATCGGGATCGAAGAGCTGGTCGAGATGGACCGCGGCTTCATCCAGATTGACCCCTATGGCCGCACCAAGACATCAGGCCTTTGGGCGATTGGTGATTGCACGCCAGGGCCATGGCTGGCGCATAAGGCAAGCCATGAGGGTGTGACTTGTGCTGAAGCGATTGCGCGCGAGCTTGGTAAGAATTCGGCAGATCCTCACCCAATTGACCGCAACGCGATTCCTGGATGCACGTATTGCCATCCCCAGGTCGCCAGCGTCGGGATGACTGAGGCGGCTGCACGCGAAGCTGGTCACAAGCTCAAGGTCGGCAGTTTCCCCTTTATCGGGAATGGTAAAGCGATCGCTCTGGGCGAGGCTGAAGGCTTCATCAAAACCGTGTTCGATGCCGACAATGGCGAGCTGCTGGGCGCGCATATGGTGGGAGCTGAAGTCACTGAGCTCATTCAAGGCTACACTGTCGGCAAGGTGCTCGAGACTACCGAAGTCGACCTGATGCGAACGGTCTTCCCGCATCCGACGTTATCGGAAATGATGCATGAAAGCGTTCTCGACGCCTACGACAGAGCGATCCACTTTTAGGATATGATGGCATGAGCAACGGTAGTCACAAGACGCCTGAACGGGACCCTTCAAAAGCGACCGCGAGATGCAATGCGTCAGAACAAAATACGACGGAAACCAGCACAAATCCGTTCCTGACGAAAGAGGACCTGATCAAACATCTCGCCGGACAGATGTTCCCTCAAGGCAAGAACTTTGCGCCTTCGCTAGTGATGTGGGGTGATCCGCATCACGAAGAACGCGATCTTGATCATCTCGATCACCTGGCTCCACCTGAAACAGATGATAATGAGGAATGATTAGCCGAGACTTGATCGCGAAGGTGAGCCGGACAGTCAGGCGACCAGCTGGTTTGCTTCGGTTGGCGTTTGCGCCTCAGGTCTTCCCGCCAACAGCCGCGGTCGCAAATGCCGCTTCAAGGTTGCTGCTGCTTCGCGATGCAGACCTTCAATGTCGACCCCGTAAGATGCATCATAGTTTTGCATGACGGCTTTCCAACCGGGCGCTTGATAGAAGCCTTTAAGGCGGGCGTAGATGTCATCGCTCCACCATGGCATCGAATAAACCAGCCTGCTTGCGACGAACCCGTTTGCATCAAACATGATTCCGTCAAGACTTGAGAGATAAGCGACTGGCCGGCCACCGCTAAGAACATTCATCGCCACGCCGCTATTGCCGCAAATAACGAGGTCACACGCGGCAATCTCATCGTCGAGCGGGTTGCCGATGGTCAGCTCAACGTTTTGATCGCCCAGTTCAAGTCCCGAGAAGTCAGTCTTGAGCAGTGTAACAGGATGCTGCCGGACCAGAATACGGGTGGTGGGCAGGCTAAGGCGGATCGTCGCGATCAGGCTCTTCAAGACATCAATCCGGGTGCCCGAAGTCAGGAAAATGCCGACAGTGCGAACGTCTTCGCGCCATTCCATCGCGCCCGCCGTGCCAGGCTGACCGATCAGCGCAACCTCAGCGGCGCAACGGCTGCGATCCTCGTATGTCTTCTTGGTCATCTCACCGTAGAGCAGTGCGCAATCGGCAAGGACTGGTGGGATAACCTCGGTATTTGCTGGCACAGGTGCGTGATTGGCATAGACCACGCGCCGACCCATTCGGTGCGCCGCGGCTGCCATGCCGACCGCTTCAGGGCTGTAATTGCTGGCGATTACAGCGGCGTTAAGCTCAGGCCGGTCAGCAAACAGGCGCGAAAACCTCACATAAAAAGCGAGCGCGCTTGCGATCCGGGCCGCAGGCATAAAGCTGTATGCGCGTGCGAGCGCTTGCAAGAACGGCCAGAGCCGCCCGAACGATGCAAGCATCCTTCCAGTCGCTAAGAGAGAACTTAAGCGGATCACATGTTTGCGCGCGATCGCCATTCGCAAGAGCTGCACACCAGGGACCAGCGCCGCCACGCGCTCGATTGTCTTATGCTCATTAGGGAAGTTGGAGATCGCAACGACCTGTGCATCATGGCCGGTGGACGGGCCAACAGACATCACACATTTGAGCATGTAGATAAATAGGAGGAACGGCTGAAAGAACCGCGGACCTGCTGCGACGTAAAGCGCGTCGACAAAGCGATAGACCGGATTCTTGCGCTTGATTTCCTCGTAAACTGCCGCGCGTCCTGCGGAAGTCTCCATCTCGCGCACAACTCCCAGCGCGGTAGTTAGGTTGTAACCTTCACCCCTAGATTGGACTTGAGTTGCAAATGGTCTGGCGTCCAGCGTTTCAGTGAATTCTTCCTCATTTTTAACCGCTTTGAAAGCCACGTTGACCTACCCCAAGACAATCAGTTTCCCCAAGCCGGACGGCTATACCGACCACGGCTTGCGAACCTTATCTCAGGCAATCGTTAACAAGTTCGGTTTACAACTTATCAAGCACTGGCCCGGGCGGGTGCTCAAGGGGGCAATTTCACAAGAGCGGCGAATGATAAGAAAAGCATTCACACTAAACGCCAAGAGATTTCTGGCGGTCCAATCGCTGTTCTACGCCTTCGCTAACAGCATCGAAGCGCTGGTGCCGTTCCTGCTCGCACCAATCCTGACGCGCATGCTCGATCCTACAGGATATGGAATCTGGGTGCTGTTCGTCACCTACGCTACCTTCATGCGCCCGATCGTCGGTCTGACGACTCAAGACGCGATCAGGATGCGGTTTTACGATTTCGATCAAAAGCAGCTTGATCAGTTCACGCATACCGCTCTGTTCGTGATGCTCGTGTTAGCGGCGTTCGTGTCGGTCGTGACGATCGCGTTTGGCGAGATTCTGGCGAGCGCAACCAAGTTCCCGCAAGCTTGGCTAGTCAGCGTTGTGGTTGCCGCGTTCCTTTATGAGGTCTTCTACACGGTTCTTGCGCTTCAGCAGTTTCACAACCGGCGCAAAGCGTTTCTGGCAACGCAGGTTGCGCAGGCGGTCCTGAGCATGATCTTCATAGTCGCGTTCCTCCTTGCAGGCTGGGACTGGCGCGGAGTGGTATTGGGCCGGATGCTGAGCATGGCAATCGCCGCATTCTTTTCGCTGCGCTCGCTCGGCTTTACTCTGCCATCGTTGCTGCGAGTTCCCGAGCGCTCTTTCTATCGCAACATCGCCTCTTTCGGTGTGATGTATTGGCCTGCAGGCGCTGTGGTGATGGTGGTGGCGACC
>JBCCJD010000071.1:0-11146 GCA_039027955.1 Pseudomonadota bacterium | reverse complement strand
CTCGACATTGCTGTCCATCGCTTCATCGAGCAGCTTTCTAAGCTCGCCCACGGCCTTGCGCGGAACGATCACGTCGGGCATTCCGGCTGCGCCATCGGGCCGCGCCAGCGTAAAGCGGGCAAGCCGGTGGCCATCGGTCGCCGCCGCTTTAAGGACAGGCTCGTGATCGTCTGTTACATGCAGGAAAATGCCGTTAAGATAATAGCGCGTCTCTTCGGTTGAGATCGCAAATCTGGTCCGGTCGATCATTTCCGCCAGTACGCGCGCAGGCAGCTCGAAACTGGTGGGCAGATCGCCTTCGACAATCACCGGGAAATCGTCACGCGGAAGCGTCGGCAGCTTAAAGCGGCTGCGCCCGGCTTTGATCTCCATCCGGTTTTCCGCGGTTTCCAGACTGACCTGGCTACCATCCGGCAATTTGCGGGCGATATCGAACAGCAGATGGGCCGACACGGTGATCGCACCAGCAGTTTCAACCGACGCCGCGCTCATGGTCTCGACGACTTGCAGATCAAGATCGGTTGCCATCACCTTGACGCTACCGCCATCGGAGGCATCGATCAGGACGTTGGAGAGGATCGGAATGGTGTTGCGCCGTTCAACCACCGATTGAACATGAGAGAGACACCTGAGCAGTGTCGCGCGTTCGATCGTAGCCTTCATCGCTTCAGCCTATCATTCATTATGTTGTGACACTGACGGGATCAGAATCGCCCCTATCAGCCCCGAATTGACCCAAAATCTTAGCGGCATGGACAATACGGGCAAGTTTGTTGCGAGGCGAGGATAAATTCAACCGGGGATAAGGCCTTAACTTGAGCGCTTAGCCGTCATCCCAGCATTGCCATCCCGCCGTTCACATGCAGCGTCTGGCCCGTCACATACCCAGCTTCGCGGCTGGCAAGATAAACTGCCGCAGCGCCGATATCGGCGCCTTCGCCCATTTTGCCCATCGGGATCTTGGCATTGATTGTCTCAGTCTGCTTGTCATCGAGTGCAGCCGTCATGGCCGTGCGGATGAAACCGGGAGCCAGGCAATTGGCGGTGATCCCTCGACTGGCAACTTCCTGAGCAAAGCTCTTCGTCATGCCGGTCAGCCCGGCTTTCGCCGCACAATAGTTCATCTGGCCTGGATTACCGGTGGTGCCGACGACCGATGTGATGTTGATGATCCGGCCAAAGCGCGCTTTCATCATCGGTCTTGCAGAAGCGCGCATGAGGCGGAAGGCAGCTTCAAGATTGAGGCTGATGACCTGGTCCCATTCCTCATCCTTCATCCGCATTGCAAGATTGTCGCGGGTGATCCCGGCATTGTTAACGAGGATGTCGATCCCGCCCAGCGTATCGAGTGTCGCGGGGATAAGCTCTTCGACCTGCACCGGGTCGGACAAATTGCAGGTGATCTCGACATGATCGCCTGCTTCCGGAGAGCCGGCCTCTTCGATGAGTTGTTCGCGAAAGGCGCGCAATTTGTCTCCATTCGAGCCGGACAGCGCGACCCGTGCGCCTTGCTGTGCCAATGCGCTGGCAATCGCTGAGCCGATCCCGCCGCTCGCGCCTGTGACCAGCGCGTTCATTCCGCTAAGTGAAAACATCAAGCCAGCCTTCCCGTGTGTTCTGATTATGGAGCCCACGCCTGATGCGCAGGCTGCGCGATGCGGTCAACCGCGCACAGCCAATTCAACGGGCAAAATTGATCCGCTTGATCTCGCGCATGACGCCGGCTTCGATGCGACCTTCGACCAGCTGATCGCCCATCAAGGCAAAAATGCGCTCACCAATGAAGATCGGGCGCGCATTGCCATACCAGTCGACGCACGACGCCTGGCATTCGCCTTCCTCATCAAGCGCCTCCAGCTTTTCAGCCTGCGCCAGCGCCCATTCATCAGGATAGGTCCCAAGCTCTCCAATCTGCGTGAGCTCGCCATTGTCGCGCGCCAGAAACGCCATCGCGGTGGCTGATCCCAGAAACTCAAAGTTCGAGTTTTCAAGCTCCTTATCGACCGGCAGCGCCATAACGCCATTGCCGCTGTCCGGATCGCTTGGATCAGGCCGCCAGAAAAACGCCTGGCTGCGATTTTCGCCTTCATCAGCAGCGGGGAGCAGGCTGGTTGAACCAAGCTTGGCTGAGCCGCTCGATGCGTTGAGCTCGATCGCTGAAAAACCAAGCCGCCGCTCACCGTCCTGCCCGACCGCAACGCCGTCTGCACCAAGCCGGTCCAACCGGCTCACTCCGTGCGGCAGATCGATCCGCTGGACCCACGGCGCATCAAGCGGCGTGACATAGAGCTGAGGGGTCTCGCCTTCGTCATCGTAATCCCCACCGCCATACAGCAGATGCCGCCCGACAAAGCGGTTCTGGACCCGCCAGCCACCAGGGCTTGGCAACGGACGAAACCGCGCTGGCGAGAGGATACCTGCGCCATTGCCAAGCTCGCCGAGCGGGATCTGCACCAGCGCGCTCGGGCCGTCTGAAAACTCGCTATCCCACATCGTCAGCCCAAACCACGGCGTCCCGCTGAAAGTGAAGTCACCGGCCGTAAGGACAAACAGACTGTCGGTCTCCTCATCTTCGTGAAATGAGAACTGATCGACCGGCGCGCCGCTCACTCTGATCGCTTCGGTTTCTGAACCGCCAAACGGGATGCGATAGAGCACGTGCCGCTCGCGATCTTCGTTATCGCCGCCATATCTGCGGAAAGTCTGTCGTCCTTCCTCAGTCCAAAGATACGCAGCTTCGCGGCTGAAATAATATTCCGCAGATCGCGTCCCCAGTACCGCACGCGCCGAGCAAGTCAGTTGAGGCGCAAACACATCGCAGCGCGTGAACGTATGAAGATGAGTGGCAAAAGGCGCGACCGGTTCAAGCTGGGCAGCCGATAGACCGATATCCTCGACCTTAAGAGTGACTTCGACCCGCTCGCGCGTGCCATCTTCGAGCCGTCGCTCCAGCTGCGGCAGATCTTCACGCCAATCTTCATCAAACTCGCCCGGCGAATAGGTGAACAATTCTCCGTCGATCATCCGGGTCGCGTAATTGCGCGATGAATAATAATCGTAAGACGAGAGGTAATAGGTATCGAGATAGCTCAGCGCGCCTGCGTCTGAGAGCCTGAAGCGGGAAATTTCGGTGGCGCCGCCGCCATACGAATATCCGATAACGGTCACGGTATCGCCGCTCAGCAGCATTTCATCATACCAGGTATCGTCAGGGTTAGGATCGCTCGGCGGAAACGCATCGATGCTGGAGACCTTTTCAAGCGCGCCGTCCGCATAGCGCGCGACATAGACCTTACCGCGGCGCAGGATCACCAGATGCTCGCCAGTGGCTTTGACGATCCCGCCTTCATCCACTCCGGCTTCCTGGACATTGGTTATCGAGACTTCTTCAGCCCGCGCGCCTGTGACGATGATCCTGTCATCCGGAGCTCCGGCTTTGCGTAGACGCTTGTAGAACGCTTTGCGCGCCCGCCTTTGCGCAGCGATGTAAGCGTCGATTTCCTCGCCATTGGCAAATGTCGGGATGCCGATCCGACCGCGTTCGGGATCAGGCAGGCTCGCACAGGCGGCCAAACCGCAGAGCAAAGCTGACCCGGCTAGCGCTTTGACAATCCGCATTTTGATCTCCCCGCAACGAGGGGAAAACTATCGCATCAAAGCGCCTTTGCAAACGCTTCCAGGTCCTCCATCGCGATCAGGCTGGCAGTCTCGGCTTCAGGCGCAATTTTTCGGATCATGGGAGTGAGCACTTTGCCGCCCAATTCGACGAATTGCTCAGCGCCGTCGTCATGCATCGCTGCGACACTTTCACGCCAGCGCACGCGCCCGGTGATCTGTTCGACCAGGAGCGCGCGTTCCTCTTCAGGATCGCTGACCTTCGCAGCGGTCACATTGGCATAGAGCGGCAGCGTGAGCGCTTGCGGCGGCGTCTCAGCGAGCGCTTCAGCCATGCGCTCAGCCGCAGGCGCCATCAACGAGCAATGAAACGGCGCAGAGACCGGCAACAGCACGCCGCGCTTAATGCCATGCTCTTTGACGAGTGCGACAGCCCGCTCGATCGCACCTTGGTGGCCTGAGATCACAACCTGGCCCGGATCGTTGTCATTGGCGATTTCGCACACATCGCCTTGCGCAGCGGCATTGGCGAGCGCGGTCGCTTTGTCGATGTCAGCGCCAAGCAGCGCCGCCATTGCCCCTTGACCGACCGGCACGGCTGCCTGCATCGCTTGCCCGCGCAGCTTCAGTAGACGCGCAGTGGTTGCAAGATCGAACGCGCCGACCGCGCACAGCGCGGTGTATTCGCCCAGTGAGTGCCCCGCGACCGCGCCGGCGGTGCCTTTAAGCGCTACGCCAAACTCGCTTTCCAGCGTGCGCAACGTGGCGATGGCGTTCGCCATGATCGCCGGCTGCGCATTTTCCGTAAGGGTAAGCTGATCTTCCGGGCCTTCGCGCATGATCGCGGCGAGCTTCTGCGAAAGCGCTTCATCGACTTCCTCAAACACGTCGCGCGCCGCAGAGCTGGCAGCAGCAAGCTCGCTGCCCATGCCCACTTTTTGGCTGCCTTGGCCGGGGAAAACGAATGCGCGCATGACATACTTTCTTAGGTGGAGGTGGTTCGTCGGTTAAAGCAGCAAGCGCCTAGGCAGCGCCCGGCGGGCTGGCAAGACCGAATGGGACAACCCGGTTATCGGCGGTGTGTCCGATTTGAGCGCGGCCAAGATAGGGGATGCCAGCACGCTTGCACCAGAACTCAGCAATTTCTTCAGCGCTCTGGCCAAACTCGACGTAGTTTTCCGGGACATCCGAGATCGCGCCTAACCTTAGCCCAGCAAGGCGCGGCAGATTTCCGCTTAAGTGAAAGAACAGCCGGTCGATCGCGTAAAGGTGCTCGCTCACTTCCTCGACCATTACAACATGATCGGTAAGGTCAGGCATCAGCTGCGTGTTAGCGAGCATCGCCAGCGTGATGAGGTTGAAAGCGGCGGCCGGAATTGCTCCATCAAGGCTCGGCTCAAGTCCGCTACTGTCCCCGCCGAACCATTGCAGCACCCGGCGCACGGCTTCGCGTCCTCGCTCCGAGCGTGCGCTGACCGGCATGGAGCCGTGCACACTTTGGCCGATCCCCGCGCGGTACAGCGCAGCAAGGAGATAGCCGCAATCGGAAAACCCGACATAGGTCTTTGCCCGGGCCGCCTCATTGAGCCTGACAATTGCCGCTTCGGCAATCCGGTTTGAACCATACCCGCCTTTGGCAAACCACACCGCATCGAACGACGGATCGTTAGCGCATTCAAGAAACGCAGTGAGCCGCGTCAAATCATCGCCTGCAAAGTGGCCAGCCCGCACAAAGCACTGCTCGTGAAAGGTGACCTTATGGACGGGGAACTCCGCCGCCACCAACGCGTGAAGCGCATAAGCGTGAGCGCGTGTGATCGGCGTTGCCGGGGCACAAACTGCAATATTCGTCATCGCTTAAGCCTATGTCGCTTGTCAGCTTCGGCGCAAGCCAATAACCATGCCGCGCATGACACCAGGGGTCGATATCGGCGCTCTTCAGGGCCGACCATTCTTTTTTTGCGGGATTGGCGGATCGGGCATGCTCCCGCTGGCGCAGATTCTGCACGGCATCGGGTTTGACGTGGCAGGCTCGGATCGCAGCTACGATCAGGGCCGAACGCCCGAAAAATTTGCCTGGCTTTCAGACAACGGGTTTGATCTGTTTGCGCAAGACGGCAGCGGCATCACCTCGTCTGAGCAGATCCTGATTGCATCTGCCGCTGTCGAAGACACTGTCCCTGAAATGGTCCGCGCGCGCGAGCTTGGCTGTGAACGGATGACCCGGGCTGAGCTTCTCTCCGCGCTGTTTAACGATGCCGGATATTCGATTGCGGTTGGCGGCACATCAGGCAAGTCAACAGTGACCGGCATGATCGCGTGGATCTTGTCCGAAGGCAATTATGACCCAACGGTGATGAACGGCGCGGTGATGAAGAACTTTGTCGGCACCGACAATCCGTTCGCGAGCGCGCGGGTGGGCCGACCGCAGATCTTTGTCAGCGAAGTCGATGAAAGCGACGGGTCGATCGCGCTTTATCGCCCGACGATCGGCGTGCTCCTTAATGTCAGCCTCGATCACAAATCGATTGAAGAATTGCGGGTCTTGTTCGGCGATTACCTGGGCGTATCGGGCCGCGCGGTGGTCAATTTTGACAATGAAGAAGCGCGCTTTTTGGCAAAACGAGCGGGCCAGACGGTGAGTTTCGGGATTACACATTCCGATGCTGATATTACGGTTGAACCGGATTCGATCGATCAAAGCCCGTTCGGGATCAGAGCGGCCGTACTCGACAACCGCGCGCGCGAGGTCTTTCCGCTCATCCTGCCAATGCCCGGTCTGCACAATCTGTCTAATGCCCTTGCCGCCATCGCCGCAGTCAATGCAGCCGGCATCGACATCGCTAAAGCAGCCTATGCGCTGCGTTCTTTTGAAGGGCTTGCGCGCCGGTTCGAAGTGGTCGGGACGAGCGATAACGACATCACCGTGATCGATGACTTCGGGCACAATCCTGAAAAATGCGCTGCGACTTTGCGCACTTTGAAAGCCACCGACGGGCGGGTGATCGCGTTCTTCCAACCGCATGGCTACGGACCGCTTAAACAGATGGGCGAGGAACTGGCTGAGACCTTTGCAAAAGAGCTTAGCGCAGACGATCTCACTATCATGTGCGATCCGGTCTATTACGGCGGCACTGTCGATCGCAGTGAAGGAACCGAGCGGATTATCGAACTCATCTGTAAACAAGGCGGCACGGCTGAGCATATCGCTAAGCGAGAGGATTGCGGCACGCGGATTGTCGAGCTTGCTGAGCCAGGCGACCGGATCGTCATAATGGGCGCGCGCGATGACACTCTCAGCACGTTTGCCAAAGGCATTTTCGAGCAGCTCGCGTGAGCGTCTACGCAGCGGCTGCGCGTCACGCTTGGTGGATGGCCGGCGCGCTTGTGGTTGCGATCTTGTTCGTTGCGGTAATCGATCAGTTCTTCGGGCATTCGACGCTCGCCTTTGCCGCAGCGATTGCCGGTCTGGTGGCCGCTAATCGGCGCATGCTTAGCCTGAATTGCCCGAATTGCGGCAAGAACCTGTTCTTTCGCGGGATCTTTGTTGTGCCTTGGCCTAACCGGGTGTGCGGTCGCTGCGGAACAGTGCTTGATGCGCCGGCAAGCTAGGCCGCGCCCTCAAAATCGTGGATGGAGCCCAGGTGCGCTCTCAGCTAATTGAGAGGTTGAGGAGAGAGCCATGTTTGCGAGCCCCGCTGCCCATCCGCGCGATTTCTCGCTTGATACTCTGCTAAGGGCCTGCGCAAGCCAACACAGCTCGCGCGAAGCCGCAGTCGATGGGGCGCAGCGCCTGACCTATGCCGAGCTTGAGCGTCGGGTCGAGCGGCTGGCGCATTGGCTCCTTGCGCGCGGGATTGGTCCAGGTGATCGGGTCGCGCTGCTGCTGACCGATGGGACGCCTTACCTGACGATCCTGCTTGCATGCGGGCGGATCGGCGCGATTGCAACCCTGCTCAATTGGCGTCTCGCGCCAGCTGAGCTTGCATGGATTTGCGGGAATGCCGAGCCAGCCATGACTTTCGTAAGCCCGCGCTTTGCAGAATTGCTGGCTGAAAGCGCGGCAGGTGAAATCATCGAAGTCGATGAAGCGCACGCGCGAGACGGGGTTTTCGAAGCGATCGCAGCGCATGATCAGCCGGTGCAGCCCTTCCCTGACCTGCCAGCCCAGCGCCCTATCTACATGATGTATACCAGCGGCACGACGGGGAAGCCTAAAGGCTGTTTGCAGGCCGGCAGCGCGGTTGCTTCCTCTGCGCTCGGTTTCGCTGTGCGCCGGGGCTTCACCTGCGCGGAACGTCTGCTGTCGATCAATCCGCTGTTTCATGTCGTAGGGATGCAGCAGATCGCCGCAATGCTTGCGTGCGGGGGATGCAGCGTCTTTGCCGGGCGCGATATGGACAGCGGCGCGGTGCTTGATCTGGTCCACCGCGAGGCCTGCACCACCACCAGCGCTTTCCCGCAGATCAGTTTTCCCTGGTTTCAGATGGATGCAGTGCGCGAAGGCGTAATGCCGCTTGCCAATTACACAGGCGGCGCGGGGATGGGAAAACCGCAGATCTATGAAGGGTTCGAGCAGGCTTGGGATTGCCGGGTGGTTGGCGGCTATGGCCAGACCGAAGTGTGCGGCTTTGCAACCTTTATCGATTATCCCGATATGCTGGAGCATCCCCGTTCGATCGGCTGGGCGATGCCGCATGTAGCGATGACGATCCTTGATCCTGAAGGGCGCGAACTGCCGCCGGGCGAAGAAGGCGAGATTTGCTTGCGCGGCCCGTCAGTCATGCTTGGCTATTGGCGCAACGAGGACGCCAGCGAAGCAGCGCTCGGCCATGGTTGGCTGCGTACCGGCGATCTGGGCACAATGGATGAGCGCGGCCTTGGCTATCTGCTTGGCCGAGCGAAGGAATTGATCAAAACGGGCGGCGAGAATGTCTACCCGGCTGAAGTCGATGCCGTGTTCGCCGACATGCCTGAAGTGGCCGATGCTGGCTGTGCAGGCGTGCCGGACAAACAATGGGGCGAAGCGGTCAAAGCGTTCGTGGTGCTAAAGCCCGGTATGGACCTATCGCGCGAAGAGATCACCGCGCGCTTCAAAGCCCGGATCGCTGGCTATAAGCGCCCGCGCTATGTCGAATTTGTGGATCAGATACCGCGCGACCCGCTGGGCAAGATGCTGCGGCGCGAATTATCCGCACGCCCTGTGTCAGAGGATCAAGCGGCTTAAGCACGAGTGCTGAGACAAAGCTGACTGTCTGGTTGCGACGCGATTGCAGTCGTAACACTCACAATCGTGGCTTGCCCCGCATAACCATAACGTCGCCTTTAGCAATACGATTGGGTCAGTCAGACTGGATAGGGCAAGACCATGGAACATAGTGCTGACGACGGAGAGACTTGGGCGCTTGGTGAACGCATTTCAGCGCAGCGAAACTCTTGGGCGCCTTGACAAAATTCACAGGTTGTCTGGCTAGGATGCACACGCGATGAAGTGGCGTGAGCGAATTATAGATGAAGCAGACGATCCGAAAGAACTGGGGCGAAACTCACATCCCGGATCAGACCGGAAAAACGGTTCTCGTCACCGGAGCCAATATCGGTCTCGGCTATGAGACAGCGCGTATGCTGGCAGGCAAAGGCGCGCATGTACTTATGGCATGCCGTAACGAAGCGCGCGGGGCCGAAGCCCTTGATGCCATTCGAACGATACATGGTGATGCAAGGCTCGATCTGGTTTCTCTGGATTTGGCTGATCTGGACAGCGTTGCCAAGCTCCCGGCCGCCTTGCGCGAAGCTGGCATTTCAACGCTAGACGTGCTCGTCAACAACGCTGGCATTATGATGCCGCCCAAACGCCAGACGACCAAACAAGGCTTCGAAGCGCAGTTCGGGATAAACCATTTGGGTCATTTTGCATTGACCCGCTCACTTTTTGACATGCTGTCACCCGATGCGAGGATCGTGACGGTTTCATCGGGCGCAGACCGTGTTTTCGGTATCAACTTCGACGATCTGCAATGGGAGGCGAACTACAGTCCGCAAAAGGCTTACGGTCAATCCAAAACGGCCAATCTCTTGTTCACATACGAGCTGACGCGGCGTCTTAAGGCTGCCGGCAGCCATATAAAAGCAGTCGCCGCGCATCCCGGCATGGCTGACACCAATCTTTCGGTTGGAAGCACATTCAGCAAATGGGTATGGGTATTGAAACTCATGCGGTTCATGCGCGTCGGACCACAACTTCAAACTCCTGAAATGGGCGCATTACCACAGACATATGCCGCCACAGACGAGATTGAATCTGGCGCTTATTATGGTCCGGAAGAAGAGTACCATGGCCACCCAATTCGGGCTGATCATCATAGGGCGGAGCATTCAACGAACCCGGAATATGCGGTTCGTCTTTGGGAGGTCAGCGAAAGGCTAACCGAAGGGGCGTTTTCGATTTGAGCACTTGGCATTGCCTCGAAAGTTGAGCCAGGCTCATAAGCAATTCCCAAAGATGGGCCGACATGAGAACTGCATCCACTTTTGCCCCAGCAAAAGACACCAGCTCGACCCAAACTGGCGCCCGAAGGCAGCCTGTTATCCGGGCGTTTGCTCCAGCGCCATCCTGCCTTCTTCCTCGCGGGCAAAGGCACGCTTGTAGGCCTCGCGCTCGGTTAGCCTTGTGCGATAGTCCTTCAGCGCGTCAGGTACACGCTCATCTAGCCCCACCGCCTCGGCCAGGATCAGCGCGTAGCCGACACAGATATCGGCCACGGTAAAGCGCTCGGCGCACAGATATTCGCGCTGCGCCAAGCGTTTCTCAATCTTTATGACGCGCTTTTCAAACCACTTGGCATAGGCATGGCCCGCTTCTTCGAGGCCCTTGTCCTTCTCGAACATCACGAAACGCATGTAGACCGTTTGCGGAAAGGTGATCGTTGCGTCGGCGTGATAGGTGTAATCGCAATATTCAGCATAATCAGCTTCGCCCGGCGCGATCGCAAGCGGAGTATAGCCCTCGCGGGTGGCGAGATAATGCGCGATCGCGCAGCTTTCCGTAAGCCTTGCCTCGCCATCAATCAGCAGCGGCACGGTGCCGAGCGGGTTTACCTCCAGATATTCCGGCGCGAGATAACGTGGCGGGAACGGCAACACTCTGAGATCGAGATCAACCGCTGCTTCTTCGGCGGCCCAGGTTGCGCGAAGCCCGCGTGAACGCGCGCACGTATAAAGGATTGGCGTAGTCATATCCGGTCCTTAACCCGCACGCCTGCTGCATCAATCGCCAAATCCATCGCTTGCATTCCGCGCCAATCCCGCTATGTGCGCCGCTTCCTCGTGTGACGACGGTCATGCGGGGAAACCGTGAAGAAAGCCGGAGGGGCTCCCGCGCCAGCCAATATTGGCGGACGGATAAGCCAGCGATCGGCAGCAGTAAAAGGAACGTGAAGGATGGCTCTTTACGAGCATATTTTCCTCGCGCGTCAGGACCTCTCGCAGGCCCAGGTAGACGCGCTGGCGGCCACGGCGACCGAAATCGTCG
>JBCCJD010000070.1:0-11706 GCA_039027955.1 Pseudomonadota bacterium | reverse complement strand
CGTAACCAGCAAGCGGACATTCTCGCGCCAATACGCCCCTTCGACCGCGCTGGTCTTGCTGATGTCCTCTATTGTGGGTTTGGCGGCGCTTCCCGATGATGGCTCATGAGCGGTGTCGTCCATCATGGGTACGTCATCTGGGCCTGCGGCCATTACCGTATCGTCCATGTCCCTCCCTTTCCTTTTCGAACGGCTTCGCAAGACAGATTGCGGAGCTTGAGCCACAGGCTACGCCGCAATCGCCGGGCCTGCGAGAGCGACTTTAGTCTTACAGCTCGTCGCACCGCTTGAACGGACCGCAGCTGGGAGAGGGAGCAGTCAGACTGCACTCGCTTCATCGCGCGTGAAGCACGGTTGGAACACATGGAACACAGTCTTGGGGTAAAAATCCAATCGATTACTGAAAGGGTTTTTAATCGAGTGGGTCGATCACAGGATCGCGCAGAGCACAGCTGAATGAACATTGCGCGCAAGCTAGCGGAGCGCGGGTCAGTAGGAAAATGGCAAGCGGGCCACCGGGGTGCTAACCTCATGTCGCTAGCCTCATATCGCTCGCCTCATGTCGCTTGACGGATCGCGCGTGACACGCTGCCAGCATGCCCTTACAGGCGAGCTGCGATGGCCGTGTTACAGCATCTTTCTGTGCGCATCCGCCTGGTCGTGCTTTTGCTGCTGGTCGCTGGCCTCGGCATTCATGCGCTAGCGCCTGCCGGATATATGATTGCGCCGTCAGCCACGGGCTGGCTGACCGTTACGATCTGCCCGGAAACCCACCCGCTGGCGTATCAGACCCGCGCAGCGTCGCACGATCATTCGGCGATGGCGCCTGCCTCACCGGACCATGCGGCGATGGGTCATGCGGCGATGAGCCACACGCCAATAAGCCACACGCAGATGGATCATGGCTCAGATGATGGGCAAGGCTCGGCCAGCAATCAGAATACCGATTGCGCGTTTGCCGGGCTTATCAAGCTTGCAACGGGCGGGATTGACCCGCTGCTGCTAAGCGCCGCGTTAGCTTTTGCTGTGCTGATTGGTCTTGCGCCGCGCGTGGTGTTCCGATTGCCTCAACGCGGCCATGTCAGGCCGCCTTTGCGCGGTCCGCCAGTCTTAGCCTGAACAATCCATAGTCTGCGGCGTGCCTTAGGCTGACACAGCGCCGCGCAGGTTGAGCGCGCGTGAGCGACCCGCTTCACGCGCCCGTGCAAGGAATATCCATGATCCGCGTACTTTATCCGGCGCTCTTTGCTGGAACCATGCTTTCGATTGCCAGCCCGTTGCTGGCGCAAGACGAACCCGACAACGACGAGCCGCAGCAAGGCGGCTGGACGCCGGGCGATATCATCGTGATTGGCAATCGCGATACCTACTCGACGGAGCAGGCGACAGTCACGCGAACGCCTGTGCCGCTTAATGAAGTGCCGCAATCGATCCAGGTGCTGACTGAGGACCTGATTGAGGATCAGGAACTGGTCACGCTCGATGAAGCTTTGCGCAATGTCTCTGGCGTTGTGCCTTCGCTGCCATCCGAGATTGTGCTCGCCAACCCGATTGTGCGCGGGTTTGAAGCGGAGATCTTCACTGATGGCTTAATCGGATATGGCGATACCGCTGTGATCGATCCTAGCAGTTTGTGGAATGTCGAACGGATCGAAGTCGCTAAGGGGCCGACTTCGACGCTGTTTGGCGGTGGGACCGGCTCACCTGTCGGCGGGCTCGTCAATCTGGTCTCGAAAACCGCTAATGGCAGCGATGTAGCCAAGGGGCGCGTACGGGTGGGCAGCTTTGACAGCTTTTCGGTCGCTTTTGATGTCGGCAGCGCCGTGAGCGATGCCGTCTCGGTTCGGGTGGTCGGCGAGATGCAGAGCGCTGGCGACAATATCGATGCGGTAGATATTGATCGCTTGCTGATTTCGCCTTCGGTGCGGTGGGCCCCTTCTGACAAGACGGAGGTCATCGGGCGCTTTACCTATACCGAGATCAAGCAACTTGAATATGCCGGTCTCCCGGCGATCTTCCAGGACGATCCGCGGATTGATCCAGAGCGATTTACCGGCGCCACGAATGCGCCCGATACTGAGGTTCAGAATCTGACCGCGCAACTCGAATGGACGCAGCGTCTCAGCGATGCGCTGACGTTCAATCTGCGCGGGCGCCGATACGAGAACGACTTTGAAGAGTTCGCATCCTCGCCTTTCCTCGCGTTCTTCCCATGCGGCGCCGCATCGGGACTGAACGATACCTCATGCCCGCAGATCCGGGGCCAGCTTCCTGCCAAAGTCGATGAATGGACCGTTGACGGCTCGCTGACTGCGGAGTTCACGACCGGCGCGATTGAACATGTAGTGTTGGCGGGTGTGCAATGGGACCGTGCGGATTACGATGCGGCGAGCGGGTTCGATCTCTTCAATGCGGTGCCGTTCGACTATGCTGATCCCGCATCCGATTTTGATTTCTTCCCGATCCCTGATCTCACAACCTTTGTGACGAACCGGTATGAGACCTTCGCGGTCTATCTGCAGGATCAGATCACGATTGCCGAGCGTCTCCACATCCTCGCTTCAATCCGGTACTCTGAGCTTGGCATTGATGAAATCGCAGGCGGTCAGGATGCCAATGAAACCTACCGCGAATGGGATCCCCGCTTCGGAATAACCCTTGATGTAACGCCCGGGATAAGCCTGTTTGCAGGCTATGCGACGGGTTCGCGCCTGTCGATCTTCTTCACGGGGAGGGATGCCGACAACAACCCTGTAAGTCCGCTGCCTGAGCGTTCCGAAAGCTATGAAGCGGGCGTGAAGTTCGGGCTTGATGACATCGGGCTCTCCGGCACGCTCGCCGCTTACCGGATTGACCGCACAAATGTGCCGACCGCTAATCCGGCGACGTTCTTTACGACAGAACAGATCGGAGAGCAGCGCAGCGAAGGGATCGAGGCTGATATCATTTTCGAACCCTCACCGGCTTTCTCGCTTCTGGCAAGCTATGCCTACACCGATGCACGTGTGATCGAAGGCACCATTGCACCGCCGTTTCCCGGCGCGCCTGCAATCGAGCTTTCCGGTCAGCGGCTTTCGCGCGTGCCTGAACATCAAGGCCGGATCGCTGCGCGTTATCGTGTTCTGGACGGGCCGCTTGAAGGCCTCGAATTCGGCGCCGGTCTGACCGCTGCCAGCGATAGCGTCATTACGCTGCCTAATGGCGAAGAAGTCGATGGCTATGTCGTGGCGGACGCTCAGGCGAGCTACACGCTTGGCAAAGCACGCTTAGGCCTGCGGATCGATAACATCTTCAACAATGATTATTTCTTGCCGTACCAATACTTTGCGCAAGACGTGGTGCGGCCCGGCAACCCCCGATCAGCGTTTGTAACGCTCGGCTTTGAACTGTGAAGAAAGGACCACTGCAATGACGATCAATCGACGAGCGCTGCTGGGCGGAATGACGGGGGCGGCAATGTTGGCGCCGTTCCTCGCGGTCGAACGAGCGATGGCGCAAGCCGCTGATCCCCATGCAGGCCACGATATGGGCTCCAGCGCTGCGGGCTCACCGTCGCTGGAAGCGCAGCAGGCGATGGCGGCTAAGCACGACGCGATGATGCAGGAAATGTTCGGCGACAACCTGTTCAAGAACGAGCAGGTCGCGATGCTGATGTATCCCGGATTTACAGCGCTTGACCTGGTCGGCCCGCATTACTTCTTCGCCTGCATGTTCGGCGCCAAGGTGCATCTGGTGACGACCGAAGCGGACCTGACGCCGGTTGCCTCTGATCTGGGCCTTGCCATTCAGCCGACCGTGACGATGGCTGATACACCGGCTGATCTTGACGTGCTGTTCTTCCCCGGCGGCACCACAGGCACGATGAATGTGATGCGCTCAGAACCGGCGATGGCGTGGATCAAGGACCGAGCGAGCCGGGCAAAGCACATCACCAGCGTGTGCACCGGTTCGATGATCCTTGCCAAGGCTGGCTTGCTTGAAGGCAAGCGCGCAACCTCGCATTGGGCGACAGTGCCGGCGCTGGCTGATTTTGGAGCGATAGCTGTCGCCGATGAACGCGTCGTCAAGGATGGCAATATCCTCACCGGTGCAGGGGTATCGGCCGGGCTCGATTTCGCGATCGCGCTGGTTGAGCAATTGCGCGGCAGGAAATATGCCGAAGCGCTGGTGCTGCAAGCCGAATATCAGCCCGAACCGCCAATCAAGGCGGGCAGCCTGGCTGAGGCTTCTGATGATGTCGCAGAAATGATGCAGCTGATGTTTACACCAGTGGCTGATCAGATGCGTGGGCTCGCGGCAAGCTGACCCATAAGCGTCGAAGGGCGAGCGAATTCGCGGTGTGACTTTTGGCTTTACGTAGGCACCAGCAGCATCGCGTTTTCTTCGCCAGAGCACCGCGCAGCGAGCGGACCTTCGATTATCTTGCTGTCGACCGGGATGCAGCGATAGGTTTCGCGATAGAGCCCTTCGACCACTGGAGTAGGGACTGAAAAGGGCGGTCCTTGGGTCTGCGACTGGTCATAGCTGTAGACGATGGCGAGTTGCGGTGCGCTGCCGGTGATCTCGGCCAGATGCGCTGCGTATCGGGCGCGAGTCTCCTTCGGCAAGGCGACAAGGGCCGCGCGATCATAGACCGCATGGACTTTGCCCAGCGTTGCCCGGTCAAGGTCGAAGAAATCGCCTAGATAAAGCGTCAGACCGCCTGCTTCGAACCGCAGCAACGGGCCATTCTCGGTCAGCGCGGGGACCAGATCGAGCCGTTCGAACACCTCTTCGATAGCGGTCTGGTTGAACTCAACGCCGATCACTCGAAGGCCGTTTCCGAGCAGCCAATCAAGATCAAGCGTCTTGCCGCATAACGGCACAAACACCGTTTCACCGGCGCGCAGATCAAGCGATTTCAGGTGGTTACGCAAAAACACATGCGGAGCTGGCTCGTGAAAACCAATCTTGTTTTCGCGCCATTTGTCTTGCCAGTACTCCCGCTGCATTTGAGACCTCCTCTTGCAATTGATTCGCAGCAGCAATATTTGCTGACATCTTTTGAGGCAATTGCAAAAGATGTCACCGATAGTTCGAGCGGCGCATGAGTTTGCTGCGCGTGGCTCTGGCTCAGATCAAAACGCGGCTGCTCAAGCGGAGTGATCGAGCACCACGGAAAACCCTTCGAACTGCGGCGGGCCGAGATAAAGGTCGCGGTTCTCGCCTGCATTGGCATGCGCTGCCCGGAACGCCTCGGATTTGGTCCAGTCGACAAAGGCTTCAAACGAATCCCAGATCGTATGCGAAGCGAACAAAGTGTGCTCTTCGCCAGTCGGGCCGCGCAGCAATTTGAAGTCCTTGAACCCGGCAACGTCCTTCAGATGGGAATCGCGCTCTGCCCAGACCTGCTCGAACGCATCCTCTTTGCCTAAAGCGATTTTGAAGCGGTTCATGGCGATGTACATTGCAGGTCTCCTGGATGAATGGCGAGAGTGAGATAGCGGAATACGAGGTAGTCGGTCTAGCTTCTATTGCGAGTCGTTATTAGGTATGTCATGCCTAAGGTCTCGCCTAAGGAAAGTCACAAAGATGCTCAAAAAACTCGTTCTGCTGTTTGGCTTGCTGTGCGCGGCATGTTCAAACGAAGCGCCTGCGCCGACAGTCGACCGCATTGTGACGGTTGGCGGTGATGTGACAGAGATCGTCTATGCCCTTGGCGCGGGAGACCGCGTGGTCGCGACCGATTCGACCAGCGTCTACCCCGCCGAAGCCGCTGCGACTGAGAAAGTCGGCTATGTCCGCAGGCTTTCCGCAGAAGGCGTGCTTGGAACTAACCCTGAGTTGATCCTGATAAGCGGTGCAGCCGGGCCAGAAGAAGCGCTTGAGCAATTGCGCGGGGTGGGGATTGATATTGTCGAGATGGAAGCGGATTATTCGATCGAAGGGATTATTGCGAAAGTTCGCCGGGTGGCAGAAGCGATCGGCGAAAGCGAACGCGGCGAAGACCTCGTGGCCAAGATCGAAGCGGACTGGGAACTTGCGCAAGCTGAGATCGCTAAATTCCCTTCGCCACCGAGTGCACTGTTCTTTACGACTTTGCGCGACGGCGTCCCGCAAGCCGCAGGCAAGGATACCGCTGCAAACGGAGTGATCGAACTGTTAGGCGCAGAAAACCTGTTTGCCAGCCAGAACGGCTACACCGCGATCTCAACCGAAGCTGCCGTCGCGGCAGACCCGGACATGATCCTGGTGATGAGCCATGAAGCAGAACGCGGCGGCGGAGTGGAAAGCCTTACTTCCAATTCTGCAATCGCGTTAACCGAAGCGGTGACATCCGATCGGGTTTATGTCGTGGATTCGGTGCGGATCATGCAGTTCGGTCCGCGCACTCCTGAAGCGGTGAGCGAATTGACTAAACAAATTGCGCAAGCCGATGTGAGCGGCGATGGATCAGCTCCGAACGGGTCTTAGCCCGCAAGCTCTGCCGCAAGAGCGCGACACCAGCCTCGCAGATGCCGCAGGAGCGATGCAGGCTGCGCGCGAACGTCGCGGGCAGGTGGTGGTGCTCGGCTGCTTCAGCCTCGCTGTGATCGGCGTGGTGCTGTCGATTATGCTTGGCCCGCTGGAAATCGGTGCGTTCGATGTCATCCGGATTGGCCTTGGTGCGATCGGGCTTGAGACGACCGGCGATCTCACTCGGGTGCAGATCGGAGTGGTGGAGAGCATTCGCGCGCCGCGCGCGCTGCTTGGCATGTTGGCTGGCGCGGCGCTGGGCGGGGCAGGGGCTGCGATGCAGGGCTTCTTCCGCAATCCGCTGGCGGATCCGGGCCTGATCGGCGTTTCGGCAGGCGGCGCAGTCGCCGCCGTCGCTGTGATCGTGCTTGGCTCAGTCAGCCTTGCAGGCTTCACCGCTGCGCTGGGCACCTTTGCGCTGCCGATCGCTGCCTTTCTCGGCTCGCTCACATCGGTTGTGATCATTTACAGCCTGTCTATCGTGGAAGGCCGCGTGGTGGTCGCGACCATGCTGCTGGCAGGGGTTGCGATCAACGCGCTCGCTTTTTCCGGGATCGGCTATCTCACCTTTCTCGCTGACGATACGCAATTGCGCGATCTGACCTTCTGGACGCTTGGAAGCTTAGGCGGGGCGACCTGGAGCAGAGTGCTGCCGGCAGCGCTCGGAATGAGCATCGCGATTGTCATGCTATTGAGCTTGATGCGGCCCCTTAACGCTTTGCTGCTTGGCGAAGATGATGCGAGCGCTTTAGGCGTCGATGTCGAGCGCGCAAAGCGGACCGCTGCGATCGGGACTGCTTTGGGTGTCGGCGCGGCAACCGCGGCATGCGGGATTGTGGTCTTTATCGGTCTGGTCGTGCCCCATCTCGTGCGGCTGATCACTGGGCCTGACCACCGCTATGTTCTGCCCGGTTCGTGCTGCCTTGGTGCAAGCTTAGTGCTGTTTGCCGATATCGTTGCGCGGATTGCGGTCACCCCGGCAGAGCTGCCGCTCGGCGTGGTCACTTCAGCCATCGGTGCGCCGTTCTTTTTCTGGCTGCTGTTGCGCGACAAGAAACGCAGCGTGCTGGGATGAGCCTTGAACTCAAAAACGCTTCCGTCGTTCGCGCAGGCAAAGCCATTCTCGATCAGGCGACGCTGACGTGCGAGCCGGGTCGCTTTATTGCCTTTTGCGGGCCTAACGGCGCAGGCAAAACGACCGCTCTTTCGCTGCTGTCAGGAGCGCTGCGGCCGGACCAGGGCGATGCCTTGATGGAAGGCGCATCCATTCGGTCCTGGAAACCGCTGGAGCTGGCGCAGCGCCGGGCCGTCGTTGCGCAGTCCTCGCCGCTCAGCTTTCCCTTCCACGTGCACGAAGTGGTCGAGATGGGGCGCACCCCGTGGTCAGGGATCACCGGGCGTCGCCGCAACAGCGAAATTGTCGCTGCCGCGATGGCCGAAATGGAGCTGACCGAGCTTGGCGCGCGCAACTATCTGACGCTGTCAGGCGGTGAGCGTCAGCGGGTCAATATCGCACGGGTGCTGGCGCAATTATGGGATACGAGCGCTGAGCAAGGGCAGCGCTGGCTGCTGCTTGATGAGCCCACCGCAGCGCTTGATCTGCGCCACCAGATCAGTCTGCTGGCGCTGCTCCGGCGGCTGGCGCAGCAGGGCTGGGGGGTAGTCGCGGTGCTGCATGACCTCCATCTGGTCTACGAACACGCCGATGATGTCGTGCTGTTTCGCGATGGTCAGGTGTTTGCGAGCGGCGGCGCACGCGATGTGCTTTCACCTGAAGCGGTGCAGCGGGTCTATCGGCTTGAAGCGCCTTACGCGCTGGCGGTTTGAGCGAGCATGGTCAAGCGACGTCCTTCTATTCGGTCCGCAACGCTTCGATCGGCGACAGGCGCGCCGCTCTGATCGCGGGATAGCCTCCGAACAGCAGCCCGAGAAACCCTGAAAACACGATTGCGCCTGCCGCTGTGCCAAGGCCGACCGGCACCGGAAATTCAGCATAGGCAGTGAGCGCAGCGCCTGCTGCCCAGGCCAGCGCCAAGCCGACCGCCCCGCCCAGCACACACAGCACCGCAGCTTCAACGAGAAACTGGTTGCGGATATCGCTGCGCCGCGCGCCAAGCGCCATCCTGAGGCCAATCTCGCGCGTGCGCTCTGTCACGCTGACCAGCATGATATTCATGATCCCGATCCCGCCCACCAGCAGCGAAATCGAAGCAATGGCGACCAGCACCGCTTGCAGAATACCGGTAATAAACTGGCTTTGTTCGACAAATTCTTCTGTCGTGCGCACTTTGAACGGCGTGATCTCGCCTTCGCGCACATTGTAGCGGTCCTTCAGCAACGCGACGATATCATCCTTGCCTTGAGCAAGCGAAGCGCCTTCCTGAAACGCGACAAACGCCAGCAGCAAATCGTCAGGTCCAAGTAGCGCGTCGCCTGCAAAGCGCTGGCGCATCGTAGTGAGCGGCAAGATCAGCGTGTCGTCATTGTCATCGCCAAGGGTTGAGCCTTTCTCTTCAAGGAGGCCGATGATGCTGAACGGCACGCCATCGATCCGCACGCTTTCGCCGACCGGATCGAAATTGCCGAACAGGTCTTCCGCGACAGTCCGGCCCAGCACCACTACACGGGCGTTCGCGCGAATATCGGACTCGTTGATATAGCGGCCGCGATCGGTCAGATGGTTAGTGACAAGGCCATAGCCGGGTTCTGTCCCGACTGCTTCGCTGGTGGCTGTGCTGCCCGCGACGACAAGATCCACCGACTGGCGCAATTGCGGCGCGATGGCGCGGACATTGGGGACTTCGTTTTCGATCGCTTTGAGATCGCGCATAGTCAGTCGCCCGCGCTCGGTCGTGCGCCGCGGCGGGCCGTCTTCGCCATCATCGGGTTCAGGAATGACAATCGCCATATTAGAGCCGAACCGGTTGATCGCTTCGGTGATGGTTTCCTGCGCGCCGTCGCCAACCGCGACTGCCAAAGTGACTGCGAACACTCCGATCAGCACGCCCAGCATGGTAAGGATCGAGCGCAGGATATTGGTCCGCAAAGCCGTGAGCGCAATCGCGATGTTCACGCCCCAACTGGCTATGAAACCCAGCGATCCGCTTGCCATCAGACCGGCTCTCGCAAAGGCGTCATAGCGCCATCTCCGGCGATAGTGCGCTGCGGCACAGGCCGGTCTTCGATCACTTTGCCATCGCGAAACTCGATCCGCCGCTTGGCGTGATCAGCGATCTCGCTTTCATGCGTGACCACGATCACAGTGATCCCGGACTGATTTAGGTCTTCAAAGATCGCCATGATGTCTTCGCTCGTCTTCGTATCGAGCGCGCCGGTCGGCTCATCGGCGAGCAGGATCAGCGGTTCGGTCACCAGCGCGCGGGCAATCGCGACCCGTTGCTGCTGCCCGCCTGACAGCTTTGCCGGGGTGTTCAGCAAGCGCTCGCCGAGCCCCATGTCGATAAGCTTGGCGGTCGCGCGTTCGCGCCGTGTCGCAGTGTCGAGCCCGGCATAGATCAGCGGCACTGCCACGTTATCGATCGAAGACGTGCGTGCGAGGAGATTAAATTGCTGGAAGACAAAACCGATGTTTTGATTGCGCAGCTGTGCGAGCGCATCGCTAGACATCTCGCGCGTTGAAACGCCGTCAATCAGCACATCGCCTGAAGTCGGCGTGTCGAGGCATCCGATCATGTTCATGAACGTCGATTTGCCTGAGCCGCTCGCGCCCATGATCGCGACATATTCGCCTCGGGCAATGCTCAGCGAGACATCGTTGACGGCATGGATCGTCTCACCGCCCAGTTCGTAGGATTTTATGAGGCCGCGCGTCTCGACCAGCGCAGAGGCATCGTCAGAGGCATCGTCAGAGGCACCTTCAGAGGCACCGGCAGCGACACCGGTCGCGACACCGCTAGCGACACCGGCCTCGACAGGGCCAAGAGACGCGTCGCTGACATGCTCGTTCACGGCGCTGACCGTCCATTTTCAAGCGTGCGGTCATCGGCTGAGCGTGACCGGACAATCACTGCCTGGCCCGCTTCAAGACCGCTGGTGACTTCGACAAAGTCCTCGCCTTTCAAACCGGTCTCGATCGGCCTTCGAACAGGCTTGAACGGATCTTCGCTCGGCACCCAGACGGTGACCCGCTCGCGCGCGTCTGAGCGGTCAGAGGCGCTTTCGGGATCGTCTTGTGGCCGGTCGCCTTGTTGCGGCAGAAACCGGGTGGCAGCCACAGGCACGCGCAGCACATCGCGCTTGCGCCCGGTGATGATATCGACATTGGCTGTCATGCCCGTAAGCAGTTTGCCATCGGAATTATCGACATCAAGGATCACCAGATAGCTCACTGCGCTGTGCGCTTGCGTGGCTGACTGGCGGATTTGCTGGACGTTCGCAGCAAAGGTCTCATCGGGGTAGGAATCGACGGTAAACCGGACCTGCTGATTTTCGCGCACTTGCCCGATATCCGCTTCATCGACAGCCGCTTCGACTTGCATCCGGCTGGTATCAGCCGCGATCGTGAACAGGTTAGGGGTCTGGAAGTTTGCTGCCACTGTCGTCCCGGGCTCAACCAGCTTGTTGATCACCACTCCGCTGGTCGGCGCAATGATCCGCGTTCGCGACAGATCAAGCTGCGCGGATTGCAGCTCAGCGGTGCTCTGCGCGATCTGTGCACGGGCGCTTTGGGCTTGCGCTTCGGCGGTGCTGAGCGAGGCTTTCGCGGCAACCAGCGCGTTTTCGGCCTGATCGCGCCCAGCGCTTGAAACAAACCCTTTTTTGGCCAGTTCAGAGCGTCGTTCAAATTCGCGGGTCTGGACTTCGACATCCGTGCGCGCACGAATGATCGAGGCTTCGGCTTGCGCGAGGCTAGCCCGCGCCAGATCGACTTGTGCGCGCGCTTGCGTCACGCGCGCACGCGGCCGTGTGGGATCAATCTGTGCGAGCAATTGGCCCCGTTCAACCGGCGAATTGAAATCGACGTAAACCGCAGTGATCTGGCCCGAAACCTCTGCGCCGACATTGATCGTGTTAAGCGCGCGCAAAGTGCCGCTGGCGCTCACGATCCTAGCGACTTCGCCTTTAGTGACTTCCTGCGCGATATATTCGTAATCGCGCCCGCCCGCAAAAGCGAAGCTGCCAATGCCGACAAGCGCGAGGACACTCACCAGGGCTGTCACAATAGGATGGGCTTTGATCCATCCGAAAATG
>JBCCJD010000069.1:0-12674 GCA_039027955.1 Pseudomonadota bacterium | reverse complement strand
GCGCACTGCAAGTAATGTCCACTATGTCTGCCGGAGGAGAGTTTGAAATGACCTTCAAGCAAGGCTCCGCTGGAGCGAAACTCGGCGAGCACGTCTGCGGTATCAAGCCCGGAAAAAAGCATTGCTATGGGAGCCTATGTGAGGTGAGATTTGTGTAAAGACATCACTTGCTTGCACGCGCATCATGGATGCTTGCATATTTTTCTTCCTAGAACCGCTTGAGGCGCTGGGCAAGCAAAGCTAGTAACGCAGATAAACCAGCAGAAATGTTGGTTTAACGCTGCCGCAAACTCTCTTGGGTAGAGGATGGGTAGCATGGGATCACAATCGAGATTGATTAGGCACATGATTATGGGTCAGGCTTTTGCCCGATTGAATTTGTTCAGAGCGGTACTCTTTGCGGCGTTGGCTCTCTTCGCTGCGCCGCAAGCTGCATTTGCGCAGGATACCGCGAGTGAGCAGCAAGCAGAAACCGCGAGCGCTTACACGCCTATGGCCCCGGAGGCGGGCAAGGGAATGCCGACGGCGTATGAAGATGGCGCGATTGAAAGCATGACCTTCCAGGATCAATACACTGACAACGGTGAGTATGCATTATTCATGCATGACTGGATTTTGCTTCCGGTCATCACCGCGATCAGCTTGTTCGTGCTTGCTCTCCTGCTTTATGTGATGGTCCGGTATAGCCGCCGGGCAAATCCGGTCCCGTCCAAGACCACGCACAACACTGCAATCGAAGTGATCTGGACCATTGTTCCGGTTATCATTCTCGTCATCATTGCTGTTCCCTCGATTACGTTGTTGGCGAGGCAATATGAAACACCGCCTGAAGATGCGGTCACCGTCAAAGCGATCGGCTATCAGTGGTATTGGGGGTATGAGTATCCCGATCATGGCATCGGCGAGATCGTCTCCAACATGAAGGATGAAGCTCAAGCGCTCGCTGACGGAGAGCCATATCAGCTGGCGGTCGACAATCGCATGGTGGTGCCAGCTGGAGTGCCGTTGCGGATACAGACTACCGCTGCCGACGTAATTCACGCCTTTGCGGTTCCCTCCCTTTGGTTCAAGCAGGATGCCATCCCAGGCCGGCTCAATGAAAAGATGCTTACCATCAAGAAGCCGGGAGTATATTATGGGCAATGCTCAGAGCTGTGCGGCTCGCGCCATGCCTACATGCCGATCACGGTCGAAGCTTTGCCTCCCGAGGAATTCGCGGCTTGGGTTCGCGAACAGGGCGGGACCATGCCTGGTGAAGCAGCTGTGGAAACGGAGCCTGCTGACGATGAACCTGCAGCCGAAGCGACCGAAGTCGCGTTGATCGACTGAGTTTTTTGCCTTTTTCAAACGCACGCTTGCGAACCTGAGAGTAGATATCAGATGGCCACAACCGCAGAAGGTTTCGACATTCATACTGAGGATCACGTGGACGATCACGCTGATCACAAGCCGGGCTTTTTTGCCCGGTGGTTCATGTCGACAAACCATAAGGACATCGGCACCCTGTATTTGATCTTCGCAATCTTTGCGGGGGTCATCGGTGGTGCGATTTCAGGCATTATGCGGGCCGAGTTGGCTGAGCCTGGAATTCAGTATCTTACTTGGTGGGCCGAATTCATGGGTGGCGCCGGTGACATCAACACAGCGCTGCATATGTGGAACGTGTTTATCACGGCGCATGGTCTGATTATGGTGTTCTTCATGGTTATGCCGGCCATGATCGGCGGCTTTGGCAACTGGTTTGTGCCGCTGATGATCGGCGCGCCTGACATGGCCTTCCCCCGAATGAACAACGTGTCTTTCTGGTTGACGTTTGTAGGCTTTGTAAGCTTGCTCTTTTCGCTGTTTGTCCCGGGCGGGTCAGGCCCCGGCGCAGGTGTGGGCTGGACGGTCTATGCGCCGCTTTCGACGACAGGTTCGGTTGGTCCAGCGGTCGATTTCGCGATCTTCTCCTTGCACCTTGCTGGTGCCGGATCGATCCTCGGCGCGACCAATTTTATCACCACCATCTTCAACATGCGCGCGCCTGGTATGACGCTGCACAAGATGCCGCTGTTCGTCTGGTCAGTGTTGGTCACCGCCTTCCTGCTGCTGCTCGCTCTGCCGGTCCTGGCTGCCGCGATCACCATGCTCCTGACCGATCGCAATTTTGGCACGACCTTCTTCGATCCTGCCGGTGGCGGCGATCCGGTGCTCTACCAGCACCTATTCTGGTTCTTTGGGCACCCGGAGGTGTACATCATGATTTTGCCGGGCTTCGGCATGATCAGCCAAATCGTCGCGACCTTTAGCCGCAAGCCAGTGTTCGGTTATCTCGGCATGGCTTACGCGATGGTCGCGATCGGGGTGGTCGGCTTCATTGTGTGGGCGCACCACATGTATACGGTCGGGCTCGACGTAAACACTAAGATGTACTTCACCGCTGCGACTATGGTCATTGCGGTTCCGACCGGCGTCAAGATCTTCAGCTGGATCGCAACCATGTGGGGCGGCAGCATGGAGTTTAAGTCGCCGATGGTGTGGGCGCTCGGCTTCATCTTCTTGTTCACGGTTGGCGGAGTTACCGGCGTGGTGCTCGCGAACGGCGGCATCGACGATAATCTGCATGACACATACTACGTTGTGGCGCACTTCCACTACGTTCTGTCTATGGGCGCTGTGTTCGCGATGTTCGCAGGCTTCTATTATTGGTTCCCGAAAATGAGTGGCCGGATGCACTCTGAGTTGCTCAGCCACCTGCATTTCTGGACCTTCTTTATTGGGGTTAACATCGTGTTTTTCCCGCAGCACTTCCTCGGGCTGCAGGGAATGCCGCGTCGTTATCCCGATTACGCGGACGCTTACACGTTCTGGCACTGGGTCAGCACGCAGGGTTACTGGATCACCGCTGCCTCGCTGCTGTTCTTCTTCGCTAACATGGCGTACGCTTTCATGGCCGGGCGCAAACCAGGCAACAACCCGTGGGGTGAGGGCGCAACAACGCTTGAGTGGACGTTGCCGAGCCCACCGCCTTACCATCAGTTTGAAACGCTTCCAGTGATCGAAGATCATCACGATTATCACGACCACCTGCCGCGCGAGACGAAGCCAGCGTAAGCGAGTGCAATACAAAGGCACTTGTCGCCGTCCGATTGGCTAATCACGAAAGCAAAGGCGCACCGCATGGGGCGCCTTTGGCTGATGAGAGAACCGAACGACTTCATTATGACTGCAACTGTTAGCACCACAACACTTCCGGCTGATTGGCGCGACTTCCTGACGCTGACGAAGCCGCGTGTGATGACGCTGGTTGTCTTTACCGCCATTTGCGGTCTTCTCGCGGCTCCGGGTTCGATTCATCCCGTGATCGGGTTTACTGCAATACTAGCGATTACCATGGGGGCGGGTGGCTCAGCAGCTCTCAACCATTGGTGGGAGGCTGATCTCGACGCTGGCATGGCGCGGACTGCCAATCGCCCGCTCCCAACAGGTCGTTTGCGGCGCGAAGACGCACGCGATTTCGGCATGCTTCTGTCGCTAATGTCGGTTTTCTTGATGGGTGTCGCGGTAGGCTGGCTTGCTGCGTCCGCTTTGGCCGCTGCGATCATCTATTATGCGGTGATCTACACGATGTGGCTTAAGCCGCGGACTCCGCAGAATATCGTGATCGGTGGCGGAGCGGGGGCATTTCCCCCGTTTATCGGCTGGATTGCGGTAACTGGCGACGTGACAGTGATGCCAGCCTTGCTCTTTGCGATTATCTTCTTCTGGACCCCACCGCATTTTTGGGCTCTCGCGCTGTTCGTGAAGTCTGACTACGCGAAGGTCGGCATCCCGATGTTGCCGGTTGTAGCAGGAGAACGGACTACCCGCCGCCACATTCTGGTATACACTTTGGTGCTCGCACCGATTGCAATTGCACCATGGATCATTGGCGGCACAGATTGGGTGTATGGCTCAGTCGCAGTGGTGCTCTCAGCCTTGTTCATCGCACTTGCGGTGCCAGTGGTAAGCCAGGAGAGCCATGCTCAAGGCCGCACCATGGCTGCGGAAAAGCGCTTGTTTAAGTTCAGCATCTATTACCTTTTCATTCTCTTTGCTGCATTGGTTGCAGATCGCGCATTGGTTGCGAATGGGTTCATCGGAGCAGCTCAATGAGCCCTGAAGAGCAGAACGAAATCAAGCGCCGACAAAAGAGCCGTAACCTCGTGCTTGGCGGTACGTTGCTGTTTTTCGTCGTGCTGTTTTACGCGATCACAATCGCACGGTTAGGCTCGCAATGACCAGGAGCCCCCTTGTTCAAGCGGCTGATCGGCGCAATCAAGCGGTTGCCGGCCTCGCGCTAGCTGGCGCGCTTTTCATGCTTGGCTTGGGCTATGCGGCGGTGCCACTCTACGATCTGTTTTGCCGGGTTACCGGTTTTGGCGGCACGACCCAGATTGCCAGCGAAACCGATGCTGCTCGCGCAGAAGCCACGGGGATAGATGAGCAGATATCGATCCGCTTTGATGCCTCAACTGCGCTAGGCGTGCCATGGGAATTCAAACCAACCCAAGCGACCGATACAGTGACAATCGGCCAGCGGGATCTTGCGACCTACATCGCGCACAATACAAGCAGCGAAGCGATTACTGGGACGGCGTCCTTCAATGTGGAGCCAGCGCAGGCGGGGCGGTATTTTCACAAGATCCAGTGCTTTTGCTTTACTGAACAAACCCTTGCTCCGGGTGAGCAGGTAACCATGCCTGTGCTCTATTATGTCGATCCGGCGATGCTTGATGATGAGCTTATGGCGGATGTTGAGCAGATCACCTTGAGCTACACTTTTCACCGCGCACAAGAGCCCGTATCATTGGGGCTCAAGCGCTGATCTAGTCGAGTACAGATCCTAGAGACGGGAACAGATTATGGGCGGTAAGGTAAACCACGACTATCATATTCTAGAGCCAGATATCTGGCCGCTGGTAGGCTCTTTCTCGGCGCTGACCTTTACGTCCGGCATGATCCTTTATCTCTACCCTGATGTATTCGGCGATAATGGCTGGATTGTCATGGGTTTAGGCCTTGCAGGGCTGATTGCGACGTTCTTCATGTGGTTCCGCAACATCGTGATTGAGGCGCAGCGGGGCGATCACACACCGGTTGTCCAGTTGCACATGCGCTATGGCATGATCTTATTCATCGCATCAGAAGTGATGTTCTTTGTCGGCTGGTTTTGGAGCTTTTTCGATTTTGCGCTTTTCCCAGCCCCACTAACATATGACGCGGTTAGCGACACCACCACGAGCCTGTGGGGGCAGGACGGCGCGTCCGCCGCGGCGGAGTTCGTGCCAAATGGTATGGAGGTCCTTGACCCATTTTCTCTGCCGCTCCTTAATACGCTAATCCTGCTTTGCTCAGGCACGACCGTCACATGGGCGCATCATGCGCTTATTCATGGTGATCGTGAAGGGCTGAAACAGGGGCTTTGGGCGACACTTGCCTTGGGCGTGCTCTTTAGTTTTGTGCAAGCCTATGAATACACCGTTGCGCCGTTTGGCTTTGGCGGGAACACCTATAGCTCGGCGTTTTATATGGCGACGGGCTTCCACGGCTTCCACGTGATAGTTGGGACCATTTTCCTCGGCGTTTGCTTGTACCGCGCTTATCTTGGGCACTTCACACCGCGCCAGCACTTTGGCTTCGAAGCCGCCGCCTGGTATTGGCACTTTGTCGATGTCGTTTGGCTGTTCCTGTTTATTGCAGTCTATATCTGGGGTGGCTGGGGCGCTGAATATCACTGATGGCGATAGATGGGCCGGGCTCACCATCAACGCAGCGTGACCTCGCCGATGGCGCGTCACTTTTTGAAGCTGCTTGGTCCGGCCTGTGCCCGTGCTGCGGTTCTCCAAGTCTGTTCTGCGCTCCGGCTCGCATAGCTGATCGCTGTCGGGTTTGCGGGCTTTCTTTTGGAGAGCTTGAGCGCGGAGGACGGTTTGCCGGGCTTTTGACATTAGCGATTGCCGCCGTCTTGTGCAGCGTGGCGATCGGGATCGATACGGTTTTTGAACCACCGCTTTGGCTTCAACTGTTCCTTTGGGCGCCAATGACCATCGGCACTGTTCTTTATGGGCTTCGCCTGTTTAAGACGGCGCTGCTCTTTCGCCAGTACTCCATACAGCAAGCGGCTGAGAGTAAGTCCGAATGATCACTCGGCTACCGCTCATCCCGACACTTCTGGTGCTGGCAGCCTGCGGCGTGATGATTGCGCTTGGTGTCTGGCAATTGGGGCGGTCTGAAGAGAAGGCTGAGATGCTTGCGAGGTTTGCGGCAATTCCGGTCGACGCGCCTGCGCTCGAATTAAGAGGCGCGAATGGATGGGATGAAGACCTGATGTATCGCCGAGTGACATTCACATGTCCCGCACCTGGCCCGTTGCGGAGCACGGCTGGCACGAACGCGAGCGGCGCAAAGGGTTGGACGCATATCGCTCCTTGCGCCTTGAGCGAACGGGATGCAGCCGAAGTCGTGTTAGGGTGGTCGCGCGATCCGGTTAGCGTTGTCTGGTCAGGCGGTGATGTCGCAGGGATGCTTGGCCCAAACAAAAAGGTCTTCGCCGACCCACCATTGGCTGACCTTGAACCGCTAGCTCAGCCCGATCCTAAGGACTTGCCAAACAATCACCTTGCCTATGCCGGGCAGTGGTTCTTTTTCGCTCTTACAGCGCTTGTCATTTATGGCTTTGCGGTACGTACTCGCTTGCATAAAGCTTGAATGGTAGCGGTCTAGGGACAGGCAGGGTGTGTGAGCATTGCTCCTGGCGCGACAGCCCGCTAAGCGCCACGGTCTCATGCGATATATATCCACACGGGGCAGTGCCCCGGTACTCGATTTTGAAGGCGTTACTCTGGCTGGCCTCGCAGCCGATGGTGGGCTCTATCTGCCAGAGAGCTGGCCACATCTGACAACCGATGAGATCCGTGATCTTCGCGGTTTATCCTACTCTGTCTTGGCGACCCGGATCATGGCGCCGTTTGTCGCCGGTAGCCTGACTGAGGACGAGCTCGGCGCATTGTGTGAGAAGGTCTATGGCGGGTTTGGTCATGCTGCCGTTGCTCCGCTCGTCCAGCTTGATCAATCGCATTGGTTGCTTGAACTGTTTCATGGCCCAACGCTCGCATTCAAAGACATCGCGCTACAATTGCTCGGGCAATTTTTCGAGACCTTCCTTGAACGGCGCGATGAGCACCTGACGATTGTTGGTGCTACCAGCGGTGACACAGGCTCGGCGGCGATCAACGCGGTCGCAGGCCGCGAGCGGACCGAGATCTTCATGCTTCACCCGCACGAGCGGGTAAGTGCGGTTCAACGCCGACAGATGACGACTGTCCGGGCTCCAAACGTGCATAACATGGCCATCGCCGGCAGCTTCGATGACGCACAGCGCCATGTAAAGCGGATGTTTGGTGATCCCGCGGTTAATCGGCCACTTAACCTGGGCGCGGTCAACTCGATAAATTGGGCGCGCCTCATGGCGCAGATAGTCTATTATTTCTCGTCTGCGTTGCAGCTTGGTGCGCCAGATCGCGAGATTGCTTTCTCTGTGCCAACAGGCAATTTCGGGGATGTATTTGCGGGTTATGTTGCCGCGCGCATGGGGCTGCCGATCAAGCGATTGATCGTTGCGACCAATGTGAATGACATACTTCATCGCGCGCTGAGCGATGGCGATTATTCCGCAGATGGTGTTACCCGCACTATCACTCCTTCAATGGACATCCAGGTAAGCTCCAACTTTGAAAGACTGTTGTTTGACTGCGGTGGGCGCGATGGCGCTGCTTTGGCTGCGCAAATGAAGAGCTTTGAAGTGAGCCGGGCGATGCAACTGACGAATGCACAACGCGAAGGCGCTTCAGCGTTGTTCGTGAGCGCACGGGCTGATCAGGATGAGACAGCACAGGCTCTGCAATGGGCCTATCGTCAAGCTGGACAAGTGATCGACCCGCATACCGGAGTGGGCTTGCACGCAAGCCTTGCATTGAGCGATAGCGGAGTGATCCCCTCGGATGTTCCGCTTGTAACCCTCGCGACTGCACATCCGGCGAAGTTCCGCGACGCCTCTGAGCGAGCTACAGGGGTTCGGCCTTCACTACCTCCCAGAGTGGGTGATCTGTTTGGACGCGAAGAGAGCTTCGTGGAATTGGGCGGCGATTATGAGGCTTCGCGCGACTTCGTGCTCGGAAACAGCGCTCACCGGACAACCGCAGCACTTGCCTGATGGCAGATCTTGTGGAGCTGCCGATTGTGATGGAATGCCTCGGGTGGGATGGCTATCGCCTGTTGGACAGCGGCGCAGGCCGTAAGTGGGAAGCATTCGGGCGACATAGCTTCATACGCCCGGAGCCTCAGGCCTTATGGCAGCCGCGCAAGGACATTTGGTCCGCTGATGGACAATTTGTCCCCGCTTCAGACGAAGACGGGGGAGGACGCTGGCAATTCGACGAAACAGTGCCCGCAGATGGTTGGGAACTCACTTGGCGAGACGTGCGCTTTAAAGCGCAACCGACGCCATTTCGCCATCTCCAGTTCTTCCCGGACATGGCGCCGGTTTGGGACTGGATGAGAAACCAACTAAGCGAACGTGATAACGCCGAAACCCTGAACCTATTCGGCTATACCGGCCTTGGTTCGCTTGCGTTGAGCCAACATGGCCAAGTGACGCATGTTGACGCTTCAAAGAAGTCAGTGGCGCAGGCTCGTGAAAATGCGGCGTTATCCAACATGGGGAGCCGCCCGATACGCTGGCTGGTTGACGATGCGGAGAAGTTTGCCGCGCGCGAAGTCCGACGCGAGCGGCGCTATGACGGGATCATCCTTGACCCACCTAAATTTGGTCGCGGACCAAAGAACGAGATCTGGCGGCTTGAGCAAGGACTGCCCGACCTGATCAAAAACTGTGCGCGGTTGCTTGATCGCACAAGCTCGTTCCTCTTTCTCACTGTATATGCCGTGCGGATGAGCAGTTTTGCACTTGCAGGCTTACTCGAAGAAGCGCTCCAAGAGCTGCCTGGCCGGATTGAACATGGTGACCTCGCAGTGCGCGAGGAGCCTACGTCAGAGACACCGATCAGAAGATTGCTTCCAACCGCAATTTTTGCTCGCTGGAGTAACCCCGGCGTGAGCCTCGCTGATCAAACTTAAGAATGACCAATTCCATGACCGATTCGCTTATGCTTGAAGTTGCCGATCTTGAGGTGGATGTTCTCACCGGCATTTACTCTGAGGAAACAGGCAAGCCGCAGCCCCTGCGCATTTCGATTGCCGCGCGCTACGAGGTCGCGGACCGTTACGAACCGGATACCCCGCTTAACGCCAGTAAGAACTATATGGATTTGAAATTTGCAGCGACGCAGGGTCTGCCCAAGGGCGTGCACTTCAAGCTCATCGAAGCGGTCGCCGAGCATATCTGTGAGACGCTGTTTGTGCAGGACAGCAAAGTGGAAGCTGTGACCGTGAAAATCGTCAAGCTCGCGATCGCTGAGGCAAATGAGCAAATCGGGATCACGCTTCAGCGAGAAAGGCCGGCGGAATAGCGCGATGGATCAAGCGGTTCACGTTATCGATGGTCTGCCTGAAAACCCGCTCGAAGCAGCGGCAGCTTACTTTGCAGATCACCATACAGAGAGCCTTGCGCTTCTGAGCCATGAAGATACCGTATCGCTCGTAATCGTGCTCGAAAGCGCCTCTTACGATCACGATGGGTGGCGCCGATCGCTCGCGGGAGATCTTGCGCGGCGCTATGCTCCCAAGAGATGTAACCTTGTGGGCACAGACGATCCAGAAGCGGCAAAAGCGCTGCTTGCTTTTTTAGAGAGTGCAAGAGGCGTCACAGGACAGTATCTTGCAGGCCATGAGTAAGACCTTGTCTCGACAACTTAGTCGAAAGCCCGACCTTATTCTGGTCGATGGCAAGATGTCGCCGCTTGTTGATACATTTCAGCGCCGGATTACGTATTTGCGTCTTTCGGTGACCGATCGGTGCGACTTACGCTGCACTTACTGCATGCCTGAGCGCATGAAGTTCCTCCCACGCCGCGATTTGCTTACGCTTGAGGAACTCTACCAGTTGGCGACCGGCTTTATCGATCGCGGAGTTAGCAAGATCCGTATCACCGGCGGCGAGCCGCTTGTACGCCGGGATATTGCCGACCTGTTTACGGCTTTGGGCCGGCGACTGGGTCATGGCCTCGAAGAGCTCACTTTGACCACCAACGCCACGCAACTGGAAAACCATGCCGACACCTTGGCCCGGGCTGGAGTACGGCGTGTGAACATCTCGCTCGATACCTTGGATCGTGATCGATTTCGGACTTTGACGCGAAGCGATGCTTTGCCGCAGGTGCTGAAGGGCATCGATGCAGCGAGTGCGGCCGGTCTGAAGATCAAGATTAACACGGTCGCTTTGAAAGGGACCAACGAGGATGAGCTGCCCGAGCTCATTTCTTGGGCGCACTCAAGAGGTCATGATGTGACGTTAATCGAGGTGATGCCACTGGGCGAAATCGAAGAGGATCGGGTGGATCAATATCTTCCCCTCAACACAGTGTATGAGCGGCTAGGGCAGCGCTGGGACTTGCGTGCAAGCGCTTACAAGAGTGGCGGACCGGCCCGTTACTTCGAGATCGCGGAAACGGGTGGCCGTTTAGGGTTGATAACACCGCATACGGGGAATTTCTGTGATGGATGCAACCGCCTGAGGGTCACTGCAACAGGCCAGCTCCATCCTTGCCTGGGCGGCACTGAGCAGGTCGATTTGCGCGCTGCTCTGCGCTCTGAAGCGCCGGAGCGTCGGCTTGGTGAGGCGTTGAGCGAAGCGATGCGGATCAAGCCTGAACGGCATCATTTTGATATGACTGAACGCGGAGCCGATCCAGCTGTTGCACGGCATATGTCGCTGACCGGAGGTTAGCGACATGAGCGTGAGAATCGTGTTTTTGGGGCCGCTTAGGGACTTAGCGCATACTGACAGTATAGAAGTTCCAGGCGCGCTCGATTGGGATGGCTTGCTCGAAGCTGTGGGCCCTGCAGTGGCCGAGCAGCTCGCTGAGGACCGGGTGAACATTGCATGCGCAGGAAAAGTGCTACCAGAAAAGACCGCGCTTAACGCCCGGGAGGGCGATGAAGTGGCGTTACTACCGCCGGTCAGCGGTGGTTGACGACAAAAAGCATGCTTGATGTTCGCTTGCTTATGGAGGGCATTGATCCCGAGTCGATGACTACGGCTCTTGCTGAATCGTCAGACGACATAGGCGGCATTGCGACTTTCGTTGGGCGAGTGCGTGGCAGCGAGGATGTCGAGGCGCTTGAACTCCTGCATTACGAGCCACTGACCCTTCCAGGCATGAAAGAGCTTGGACACTCGGCCATTGAACGCTTCGATTTGGCAGGACTTGTAATGCTCCACCGCATCGGCCTTATCGGCCCAGGCGAGCCGATCGTCTGTGTCTCCGCTGCCGCTCGCCATCGTCGAAGCGCTATTCTTGCGACCGACTATTGTATGGATCACCTAAAAAGCGCCGCGTGGTTCTGGAAACGTGAGCAGCGAGCTGGAAAATGGCGCTGGATTGAGCCGCGCCCCCAGGATCACCGCGACCTTGCTCGCTGGCATGATTAAGGCTCCAGTTTGATTTCGATCAATGTCCGCGTTGCGGCCGATTGATAGGTCTTACTCAAGTAAAGGAGAAGACCGATGAGCGAGCACGTCAAAGAGATTATTGCCCGCGGCGACGCAAGGGTCGTTGCAGCCCCGACCGCTGAAGCGCAGTGTACGCCGCGGCATCAGGTCGAGGTGGATCGTCAGTTTGAGATGCCGAGTGCGTTTTACGGGCTCACCGTCGGGCTCTATCTTGCCTTTATCGGTGTGCTTTTCGCAGGGTTAAGCACGCCTGGCCTGATCATCCCGATGGCCATCTTTGCAATTTTCATCATCGCTGGTTTCGGTGTACCGGCGATCTGGACCAGGCTTAAGGACAATCCCAGCAAGCCGCTTTCGATTGGAAAATTCCAAAAGGCTGGGATCATGACCTGCACCGGGCGTTTGGCGCCGCGCGACGCGATGATCCAGATGCTGCTTTTGCCTGCCTTGATCTTCCTGTGGAGCCTCGTGGTTATTACCATCGCAGCGCTCGTCTGACGCCCGGTCGCGCCATACAGAGCGTTCAAGCCAACGCGCGACCCGCCAGGATTCGCAGGAGCGCGGGATCGGCAAGTTCGATCCCGCGTTTTCCTCGGCGAGAAATCGCTCCTGAAGCTTCCAATTCGCCAAATTTGCGACTCACTGTTTCGATCGTGAGCCCAAGCATGTTGGCGATCTCACCACGCGTTAATGGCAATTCGAACTTGGCGGCAACCTGGCATGAGTTGGCACTCGCTGCGGCGGCGAAATCATGCAGTAATGCAGCGAGGCGTGTTTCAGCTTTTGCGTGACCTGCGAGTTCCAAAAGGCTTCGGGTCGCTAGCAGGTCTTCCTGAGTGCGGCGTAGCAGGGCCCTTGCTAATGCAGGGTAGTCCTCAAGCGCGCGCTCCATGTCCTTTCTGGCAAACACGCATAATTGGCTGTGAGTGAGCGCGATAACATCATGATGTGCAAACGGGGCGAACATCTCGCCGACAAACCCGGCTGGATGCACCAATGCCAAGATCTGCTCATTGCCGTC
>JBCCJD010000068.1:0-13228 GCA_039027955.1 Pseudomonadota bacterium | reverse complement strand
TGGCTGCGCTTCCAACAGTCTTTGCAGCGCCCGATGCCGCACCCGAGACGGCATTGGCAGCGCCGCTCGCGGCATTCCTGGCAGCTTTGCGGCCGGGCTTGGTTAAAGCTCCGATCACAATTCCCAAAGCGATGGCGGTGCTGAGCACCGTCAGCGGATTTTGTTTGACATATCTCGTCGCAGCCCCTGCAACTTCACTGGCCTGGTCAGCCAAGGTGCGTTCCGCAATGCGGCGCTCGCTCGCTTCGATCTTCGCTCGCAGTTCATCACGGCGATCAGATATCTCGATGTTATTCATGCTCATCTCCAAGCGGGCCTTGCGCAGGGACCCCAGTACTAGCTGGGTCTGGTTTAGGTTCGGTTGCTGAGGATCCATCGGGATCGGCCGCTGGATCGATCGCTAAATCATCGGGAACCTCGGCGCTCTCGCTTTCATCAGCAGAACCAAACCCAAACAATTCAAGGATCGGAGCGCGCGCGAACCACAAGATTACTGCGCCAATAAGCGCTGCGAGAATTCCGCGATGGTCGTCGGCATGGCCTTTCGCCACTTCCAGCACATCTTTTGCACCGTCTCCGACGCGGCTGCCGACCCGGTTTGCAATCCCTTTACCTGAAAAGCTCGCTTGAGCATGCGCGAGATCCGCCATCAGAACGTTGCGCGCGGCATCACGCAATGCGCGATCCTCCCCGAATTGCTGCTCGATCCGTGTCATGGCGTATCCTCCACCGAAGGTGCGGCGAATAGCGCGGCGAGCCGTTCAGCCCGGCCTTTCGCTTTAAGGCCTAACAGCACCACTAACGCTAGCAGCGCGCCGACCACGATGGCGATCGCGCCCCAGATCGTCACATGAGGGGCAAGCGCGATGACGAGGCCGACCGCCAACGCAAGGAATGCGATGTGGACCAGAATGAGTGCGAGCGCGACGCATGCCAGCGCCACACCAGCATACCGTCCGACCAGAGCCGCGCGGGTTTTCTGAAACCTCAGTTCGGCTTCGGCATAGACACGTCCGTCATCGATCAGCGCGCCCAATTCATCGGCTAGCGATTCTTCGAAGCGAGGCTCATTCGATGGGCTTGAGCCGCTACCATCACCATCCTGTGCAGCTTCATCAGGCGAAGCGCTGTCTTCGGTCGGCTTTTCAGTGAGAGCTTCTTCGGTGCTATCGTTGTACGCGCTGCCCCGCGCAATCCCGCCGGGCTGTTCAGCATGCATGCGAGAACCTTTCCATCGCGTGCCTGGCTGTCAGCTCAGTCCTTCGACCCGCGCAGCATCCGGGCGATCAGAAAACCCGCGACGGCAGCCATTCCGACCGCGACGCCAGGGCTCTTGCGGACGAATTCGCGCGCATCCTCACCGAGCTCTTCAACGCTCTTCGCTTCAAGTTTGGCTGACGTTTCTGCGAGCGTGCGTGACGCTTTGCGCGCGTAGTCGCCGTACTGCTCGCCAAGCCGCTCATCGATCTGTGCAGCGCTGTCGCCCACCGCTTGGCCAAGCGACGCGATCCCATCGCTCACCGCAGTTTTCCCGTCAGTGGCAAGTTCACCTGCGCGGCTCATCGCTTTGTCTCCATAGGCCTTGGCTTCGCTCATCAGATCATCTCCTTTGGACAAGGCTTGTTCGCGGTAGGCTCCGGCCTTTTCGCCTGCTTCATCGCGCAAGGCCTGCGCTCCGGCTTTGGCTTCTTCAAGCGCAGTGTTAAAGCGGCTCTTGGCTTCACTGGTGCTTGCCTTAGCGGCCCCTACAGAAGCCTCGTCAGCTGGCTTTGCGGTCGCAGCGGTCTTCTTTGGCGCTGCTTTCTTGGGCGTCGTTGTGCGGCTTGTCCTACCTTTTGCAGGACTTGCCTTAGTGGCTTTAGCGGGGGTCTTAGTGGTTTTTGAATCTGCCATGAGTGTCTCTTTGCCCTTCTGTGAAGTGGATTTCTAGCGGGAATGCACGTGGCCCACAATTCCCGCCTAACGCAGCTTGCACCGCCCTGTCGCGGCGCATAGGGCAGCAGCAAAACATGCCCAGCAAGCCTCCAAGACGGATCAACTTCAGAATCGATCACGCCTTAGGTGTCTTACCTTAGTACAACACATTCGTTCAGGAGCCAACAATGACTGCGATTATCGATCTGCATGGCCGGGAAATCCTCGATAGCCGAGGGAACCCAACGGTCGAAGTCGATGTGCTCCTCGATGATGGCAGTTTCGGTCGCGCTGCGGTGCCTTCAGGCGCTTCGACCGGGGCGCATGAAGCGGTCGAACTGCGCGATGGCGACAGCGAGCGATACAAAGGGAAAGGCGTTCTTAAAGCGGTTGAAGCGGTCAACACCGAGGTGCGTGACCTGTTGGTTGGCGCGTTCGATGCGGAAGATCAACGCGACATTGATCTGGGCATGATCGCGCTCGACGGGACTCCGAACAAAGGGCGGATCGGCGCCAATGCAATCCTGGGGACAAGTCTGGCCGTGGCTAAGGCTGCCGCTAACGCCCGCGGTTTGCCGCTCTATTCTTATCTCGGCGGTGTCGCAGCGCATGTCCTGCCCGTTCCGATGATGAATATCATCAACGGCGGCGAGCATGCCGATAACCCGATCGATATTCAGGAGTTCATGATCATGCCGGTCGGCGCTGACAGTATCGCTGAGGCTGTGCGGTGGGGCTCGGAAGTGTTTCACACGCTGAAAAAGGGTCTGGCGGAAAAGGGCCTCGCAACCTCAGTGGGCGATGAAGGGGGGTTTGCGCCGAATCTCGCAAGCACCAGAGCAGCGCTCGACTTTATAATGGCTTCAATCGAGCAGGCGGGTTTCAATCCTGGCGAGGATATCGTGTTAGCGCTCGATTGCGCAGCGACCGAATTCTTTAAAGAAGGCAAATATGAGATTTCAGGCGAAGGCCTCAGCCTCGATGGCGCTGGCATGGCCGATTATCTTGCTAAGCTCTGCAATGATTACCCCATTCGCTCGATCGAAGACGGCATGAGCGAAGACGATTTCGCCGGATGGGACGCAATAACCGAAGCGATCGGCGATGATGTGCAATTAGTCGGCGATGACCTGTTTGTGACCAATCCTGAGCGGCTCTCCTACGGGATTGAGCAGGGCCTCGCTAACTCGCTGCTGGTGAAGGTCAATCAGATCGGCACGCTTACCGAAACACTGGCAGCGGTCGATATGGCGCACCGCGCAAGCTACACCGCTGTCATGAGCCACCGCTCAGGCGAAACAGAAGACGCGACGATCGCCGACCTCGCAGTCGCGACCAATTGCGGTCAAATCAAAACCGGATCGCTCGCGCGTTCGGATCGACTTGCCAAATACAACCAGTTGATCCGCATTGAAGAAGAGCTTGGAGCGAATGCGGCTTATGCTGGAAATGCGTGCTTCGGCGCGCTGAGCCGCTGATAGGACGCATCCGAGCACGCTGCTGGCAAAACCAGGATCAAGTGCACGCGGCGCGTTGAGCGGCATGCGCGAAATAGGTGTCCATCGCATCCAATCCACGGTCCGTCAGCCGCACTAGGACGCGGCGCTGATCCTCAGGATCGTGTTCGCGCAAAACAAGATCGTGCTCTGCTAGCACGCCGAGCCAACGCAGACCTGTCGTTGGCGGTGATGCGGAACCGATGCATGCGCTCGAAACGGACACTGCCTTGTTTTCAACATGCGCTATGTAGAGATCGAGCAGAATATCCCACGCAGGTTCGCCAAACAGCTCAACATTGCCGAAGATCGCGGTGCGCTGCCGGCGGGTCGTGTAGGCTTCGCGTGCCATTTCGAGATAGACCAATCGTGCTTGCGCAGGATCAGACGGAACGATCAATTGCGTTTGTGCCGCTGGCGCGCGGCGTCTTTCTGGTTGATGCGGCGAAGGCTGGCGCTCAGGTTCTCCTGCCTCGGCCCATTTGCTGGAGCGCAATTGTTCCGCGATCGCGATCAATTGCTCAGCGAAAGGTCTTAAATCGAGGCGCTGCGCTTCAACGGTTAAGCCACGATCGAACGAACGCGCCGGGATCGCTGCGAGATGCTGATCATCCATGCTCATACAGCGCGCCCTTGCGAGGCAGCACAACATAATATGCCTCGGGCAGCGCGTTGAAATAGAATGCGCCGATCGTCATGCCGCGCAATAAGTTGGCTGCGTCGGCCAAACGCCAGACCCGTGAATGTCTTGCCCAAGTTCACTGCGCCTCCTGTTGAGGCGGCCGAGCCCAGGGTGACGTGCCGGGCCAGTGTGGTCGCCTCTCGCAGCGTTAGCTAGACGAGTAAGACCGCTTTGGCATTAAGGGCTAATCCCTAGTCATGCGGATAGAAGTGGCTGACAGACTGGGTTTCTGCGGAAACACACACAGCATCTGAGGGTCTCGGACCGAAGACATATCGCTCGCTACAGTGATCAGATTGCTGCGCAATTGCTGGACCGCAGCGTCGACATGCGCGGCGGCAATGCCTGAGCCAGCCTGATCAAGCCTGACCAGTAACTGCTCTAACCCTAACAGGATCTCGGTAAGTTCAGCCGCATCAGGAAGCCGCGCTTCATCCATCCGTTGCACCCGTTTGTTCTCACTAGGCTTGCAAGCGTCAGATCGCCGTTGATCAACGCCTGAAACGGGTTCTAACCGCACCTTATGAATTTCTATATACGGGAAAGTACGTAACCCTTTTGAGTGTGCCTCTATCATAGCACACCTCGCCGCACCGGGCCTAACGCGCGAACTTCTCGCTAAGCTCGAGCAAAGCCAGCGCAGCCTTAGCCGCTTCGCCGCCTTTATCCTTCTGTTGGGGGTCGGCTCTGACCTGTGCCTGCGCTTCGTTCTCCACGGTCAGTATCCCATTGCCAATCGCTAGCCCGTCCAGCGTCAACGCCATGATTGCCCGCGCGCTTTCACCTGCGACGATTTCAAAATGATAGGTCTCGCCGCGGATAACCACGCCGATTGCGACAAACCCAGCATAATCGCCGCTTTCCGCCGCAAGCGCGATCGCGCCCGGGACTTCCAGCGCACCCGGCACAGTCAGAATATCAACTTTATGGCCAGCAGCTTCGAGCACGGCGCGCGCACCGGCGATCAGTTGGTCGTTTAGATGAGCGTAGAAGCGCGCTTCCACGATAAGCAATTTCGCCATTAGATTACTCCGGGATCGCTTGGTGGCCAGTAATGGCCAAGCCATACCCTTCGATCGCCACAAGATCGGGTCGCGAATTCGATAGCAGGATCATTTCGTTTACGCCGAGGTCTGCAAGAATTTGTGAGCCGATCCCGATGTTGCGGATTTCCTCATCCGTGGTCCATTCATGGGTGCCGATCCGCGACGTGATAATAACGATCACACCTGACCCATGCTCACCGATCGCGCTCATTGCGCGCTGCAACGTGCGTTTGCGCGGCCCTGGCGCACCGAGCACGTCATCGAACACCGAAATAGGATGGACCCGCGCGAGCGTAGGCGCGGCAGGATCGACATGCCCTTTCTGCAGAACATAGGCCTCGCTGTTCTCAACCCGGTCGCGATAGGTGATCAATCGCCATTGGCCGCCATAATCGCTTTCAAAATTGCCTTCTGCCAGGCGTTCCACCAGATGATCGTTACGCATCCGATAAGCGATGAGATCGCGGATCGTGCCGATCTTGAGCTCGTGTCGCCGAGCAAATGAGACGAGATCATCAAGCCGGGCCATGCTGCCGTCTTCGTTCATGATTTCGCAGATAACACCGCTCGGATTAAGCCCAGCAAGGCGCGAGATGTCGACCGCGGCCTCCGTATGGCCAGCGCGCACCAAGGTGCCCCCATCGCGCGCCATCAGCGGGAAGACATGTCCCGGAGTAACGATATCGTCCGCGCCTTTGGTAGCATCGATTGCGACGGAGATAGTTCGTGCCCGATCTGCTGCAGAAATCCCTGTTGTGACGCCTTCGCGCGCTTCAATCGAAGTCGTGAAAGCGGTCTGCATGCTTTCGCGATTGTTCCGGCTCATCGGCTCGAGCCCCAGGTGATCGACCCGCGCCTGATCGAGCGCAAGGCAGATCAGCCCGCGGCCATGGGTCGCCATGAAATTGATCGCCGCCGGTGTCGCCATTTGCGCAGGGATGATCAGGTCGCCTTCGTTTTCTCGGTCTTCATCATCCACCAGGATGTACATGCGACCGTTGCGCGCTTCGTCGATGATCTCCTCGATGCCGACCAGCACCGGGCGATCATCATTCGCGTTCAAGAAGGCTTCAAGTTTGGAAAGCGTCTCCGCAGTCGGGTTCCAGTCGGTTTCGGTTGCGTCGCGCAACGTGTTCGCATGAAGACCCGAGGCACGCGCAAGGCCCGCTTTGGTCATTTTGCCGGATGTGATGAGGTCGCGAGTGCGTGTGATCGTGGATGTGGACATGCCATTTACATATCACATCTTAGTGTGATCGCAACAGCCCATGTCAGCTCCTGCGAGTCGCGCAATCGGTTCGGGGCGTGAGGCGTTCGGCAAGTTCGGCACCAGGCCAACCAGGACGCGGCGCTACGTATCTGCAAGATAAGGACGGGGCGGAAGAGATCATCGAGGCCACGGATTGGTCCGAATGTCTTTAACGGGGCGACCCGCGGGCCGGACCAATTTGCGATACCTCATCTGCCGGGTGCGTCGTCACTCAAAAATGCAGCGCGACTTTTTATATATCGGCTGGCAGCCACTGCCCCGTCCGTCCACCTTCGGAAACGGGGGCAGGGATCCATCAGAGATCAGACCGCGATCTGACGCTCTTCTTCGTAGTCGGGCTTGTTGTCCTGCGCTTCGTTTGCGGCAACAACCAGCTCGGGCTTCTTGAGATCAACGCCATTGTTGACCGCCCAGATCGCGGCTTGAGTGCGGTTTTGAACGCCAAGCTTGCGCAAAATCGCCTTAACATGGACCTTGACAGTCGCTTCGCTGATATTGAGATGCCCGGCAATCACTTTGTTGGGCGAACCCAAAATGAGGTAGCGCAGGGTCTCGATCTCGCGATCCGACAGGAGCGTCACCAGCTCGCGCTGCGACATCGCCGGAAGAGCACCACGAGCCCACCGGCGTGGTAGTCCGGCAGCTAACTCGCTGGGCATCACTTTTTCACCCATGTGAACGAGTTTGAGCGATTCGATTAGTGGCTCGCAGGCAATTCGCTTAACGATATACCCGTCCACGCCTGCGCGAAATGCGCCGACCATGGCATCAAAATCGAAGTCGTTGCTCAACACCACGAGACGCGCATCAGGCAGTTCTTCCTGAAGCTGCTCGACTTCGGAGCAAAGATTATCGTCTTCATTTTCATCGAGAATGATCAGTCTTGGGCATTCGCTACGCTCGGTCTTTTCGAGCAGCCCCAAGCTTGAATCGTGCGATTCTGTTACCGAGAAAACATCACCATTAAGGATCCGACGCATACCCTCTCGGGCTAATGTATTTCGACTAACAATCGCGACTGGTACACATGCACCGCTTTCCATCGCATTACCTCCTTCGAGAATATCCCCTGCGACCCGAAGAATCCGCTCCCAAACGGCTGTTGCTTTTGCTTTTTTTGGGTAATGCAGGGAGACGATCGAAAGCGAAATGGGGTTGCGAAACCGAGTCTCATTTTGGCACAGATAATACCAAATGGTTGCTGCCAATTAGGGGGCGTTACGCAATCTCTCGAATCAACATAAAAGCCTCTGCGGCGTCCAGAAAAGCTGTTGATCCCCTTACGGTTGCAAGAGATTCAATAGTCTTGAAAGAGCGTTCATCGGGGCTTTGTTTGACCTGACTTTTGAAACAGGCGAACGCTTGGAGCTTGCGTTCAATGGTGGAACTTACGTCAAAAAAAACATTCGGAATGAACGTTTCTGTGATGCCCGGAGCGGCCCAATTGGTCTCCGACAGCGTCTCGTAGGCGTAGACGCGATTCGGCACCTTGCGTGACCGGGGGCGCGTTGCGACGAGTGAGGCAACAAAGATTAGTTGATGATCTTTATGAATGTCTCCGAGAAACGGAATGAACATCGTATCCGGGGCGACTTCCTCGACAATCGCACCAATCTTGGCGTTGATTTCGGCGCCAGGAACCGTGTCGAGTGCTGCGGCGGGAAGCTCGCAGAAATGGCATTTTTCAACGCCGAGCAAGCGATGCGACTCGGCCATTTCAGCGCGCACTTGCTCCACCAGCGAATCGGGAAACGCCGGCTCATAGCCTCGCGTGACAAGCGCAACATGGACTTCGTGGCCCGCATCGGTCAGCCGAGCCATCGTTCCACCGCAACCCAGCACCTCATCATCGGGATGCGGAGCGATCACCAGTACTTTGCCAAGATGCGAAATATCGCTCATGAATTGCGTCCCAAGATTACGTGCATGCGGATGGGTTTGTCACCAGTGACATCCCATTTCTCGATCCGCAGTAAGCCATCTTCAGTAACTACATCGATAAAGCCGTCGCCAAGGCCCACCACCTGCCCAGGGTTTGCATGATGCGTAGTGTTAGCGGTGAAGCTGGCTTGCCAGATTGTCAGGCGCTCGGTTCCATACTCGCAATAGGCTCCGGGGTAAGGTTCACCCACGGCTCGGATCAGCCGGTCAATCTGTTCAGCTGAGCGATGCCAATCGATCTCGCCGTCACTCGGCCGGCGTCGTGCAGCAAAGGTAGCATAGGTCTCATCCTGCGCGTCTCGGCGCGGCGAGCCTGATGCGATCCCCTTAATCGCACCGTCGACCATAGAGGAAAGCGCGATCATCTGCTTGTCGTATAGGCTTCGCGCGGTCTCGCGCGGGGCCACATGCAGGAAACGCTGCTCAAGGATGTCGCCGGTATCGGTGCCGCCATCCATCCAGAACAGCGTTGCACCGGTGATCTTCTCATCGTTCAGGATTACCCATGGCAACACAGCCCGACCACGCATGCGCGGCAAGGGGGCGGGGTGGTAGCCGATGATCCGATCAGGCGCGATGCTGAGGAATTCATCGTGGCACAGCTGAGACCAGCCAATCACGAAAATGTAGTCTGGCGCTGCGACTCGCATCGCCGCAATCGCTTGGTCATCGTTGATGTTGCGGACCCGCAGCAAGTCTACGCCATGCTCTTGGGCAAGCGGAGCGAGATCAACAAAGTCAGAGTGCCGTTTTGACAGCTCAGCTTCGAGTGTTGCGACCAATACAAGCTCGCACTCTTCAGCCGCCAGCATCGCGCGCATCGCGCATTGCGTGCTCTCAACCGCTCCTACTAACGCGACCCGCATGAACGCTTAGGCCTGCTCTGCGATGACGCGGGCTTGAGCTGTGCCAGTGTCCGCTTGCGTTTGGGTTGCCACAGCTTCGGGCCTAGCAAGCTGCATTTCGTCCATCAGCAGCGCGTTGACCTTGCGCACGTCATAGACAGTTTCGGCAAGATGGCGCGAGTGCTGGCCCATTGCGCTGACCAGTTCAGGATCAGCCGCCAGTTGCTCCATCGCCTCGGCCAGGCTTTGTGTATCACGTGGCTTTACCAGAAAACCGTTTTGGCCATGCGACACCGCATCGCGGCACCCGGGCATGTCAGTTGTAACCACTGCGCGCCCTACTGCCAGCGCTTCAAGGATCGTGCGTGGGAGCCCTTCGCGATAGTAAGTTGGCAACACAAACACATGAGAATCCCGCAGGAAGCTTGGTACATCGTCGGTTTCAGGAATGATCTCCAAGGGGTAATCGCGCTTTAGACGTTCGATGTCTGCGTCATTCAGCCCAGTTGGATTGCTGGGTTCCGGCCTTCCAATAAGGCTGAAACGGGCATTGGGATAACGTTCGCTTAGTTGCTTGGCAGCTTCGGCATATTCCCACACGCCTTTATCGCGCATGAGCCGTCCAATCATCAGGAACCGGATCGGTGCATCAGGAACGGGCGCTGTGACAAACCGTTCAAGATCGACACCCGAGCCTGGAACCTGCATAACAGGTGAGCGCTCATTGATGATCCCTGCATCGAGCATGTCTTGCCGATCATCGGAGTTGAACACAAAGATCCGCTCCGCTTTAGCCAAGCCGATCCGATAGAGGCGGCAAAAGATCTGTTTGAGCGCACTGCGTCCTGCAGCCGCTTCGCTAAAGAGATAACCGAGCCCGGACATCAGCGCGTAGAACCGCTTAACTCCGGCGATCCGACAGGCGATACCACCATAAATTATCGGCTTTTGGGTGTAGGCTACCACCACATCAGGCTGCGCGCGGCGCAGCAGCGAGACATAAGCTTTGATCGTGCCAAGATCGGCCAGAACGCTGGTGCCCGCCCGCGCCATCGGAACGGTTTCGAAGGCGATGCCCATGTCAGCGAGCTTTGCGCGCACCGCTGGGTCATCGTCCGGCGCAATTGCGATCACTTCATGCCCCGCGCGGCGCATTTCCGCGAGCAACTGGCCGCGGAAATTCACCAATGAAAAGGCGAGGCTCGATAGCACAACAATCTTCACCAAATGCTCCTGTAACAGGTCTGTAGCATGAGTTTTTCGAGGATCGCTTTGCCCGCTTCATCAGCAAAGCGAAAGTTGCATTCAGAGGCATAGTCTAAAGAACCGCGACACATCGGTTTGGCCTTTGGCAGTGTCTTCGGAGAGCCGCGACACCCCTTTCGGATGTGGCAGACCTACCCTTTAGCGCAAGCTGCGCTCCCCACCTGATCGTCGATAAGGCGCGTAATGCCCTTCCGGCTAATGGCTTGAAGAGCAAGTGCATGGTTGAGCACTGCCGTCTACTCGAGAAATCCTGAAAAAGGATTGTCAGGCTGGCGATACAGCAATCGCGAGTGGGGCTTAGGATAAGGAAGCGGCGGCGTTATGGAAACGAACGCAGATCAGACTGTTGAGAACCAGCAGGCGGTCACCACGGAAGAACAAGCCAGCCAAGTGGGTCGGCTTACCCGCCTTTCGCGTCTGTTTGCCGATACCTTCGGGATTGTCCCGGCGTTTATGTGGCGCAAGGCCATTCGCTTGGTCGGCGTGATGCTGATCGACCTAGTCGCGGTCACCGGCACATTTCTTTTGCTGCTGCCGTTTGTGCAGCCACGGGTGGTCTTGCCTGAATGGATCAGCACTCTGCCGTTGCTCGCCTTGTCAGCAAGTGCGCTGACAGTTGCGCTGCTTTACATCAGCGGTCTTTACCGTCGCAGCTGGCGCTTTACATCGCTTGTCGATTGTGTCGCGATGGGCTTCAATATCGGCTTCGCGCTTGCAATCACGTGGTCCGCGATCTGGTGGACGTTAGGCAGTGGCCGAGGTCTGGCGGATTTCGCGCTGCTTGGTCTCTTGCACTTTTGCCTTTCGTTCCTGGCAATGCAGATCCTTCGTCTGTCGCGCAGAGCCTCGCGCTATGTGCCGATCGGCACCTTTTCGGGAAGCCAGCGCAATGTCGCTCATGTCGATCGCCAGAATGTCCTGCTGGTGGGTCCGGCAAACTGGTCAGAATCGATTATCAAGTTTGCAAGGTTCGAAACGCGTGCACCGATTAACGTCGTAGGCATCTTGCTGCCTGAGGCTGATGGACCAATTGTGCAGATCCATGGTCTGCCTGTGCTCGGCTTTCCTGAAAACCTTCCCACCGCAATCGCAATTCTAGAACAGCGCGGGCGGCGCCCTGAGACCATTGTGCTGTGCGATGATGCAGTCAATCTGAGCGCACGCGATGTCGCTTCGATTACAGGGCGGGCACGCGATCTGGGGATCACGATATCTCGGGTGGGCGATGATTGGGGCCAGTTGCTCGGTCGCAACGCGGCTCCGAGCCTTGAGAAATTGTCAACTGCTGATCTGCTTGGAAGACGCGAGTTCGAACTTCGCGAAGCGGCTATCTCACAGCAGATTGCGGGTGAGCCTGTGCTTGTAACAGGTGCAGGCGGCACTATTGGAAGCGAGCTTGTCCGTCAGCTCGCCGGGTTCAAGCCAAGCAAGATAGTGCTGCTCGATCACAGCGAATACAATCTCTACGCCATTGAAAAGAAGATACGCGAGGATTTCCCGGAGCAATCGCTGGCGGTTGAGCTTTGCAACATCCGCAATCCGATCGAAGTGCGCCGGGTATTCAAGCGGCATACCCCTGCGATTGTCTATCACGCAGCCGCATTGAAACATGTGCCAATTGTTGAAGCGAACCCATGCGCCGGGGTCCACACCAATGTGTTGGGAACCAAGCATATCGCCGATGCTGTATGCGAGTTTGGCGCGCGCGCGATGGTTCAAGTCAGCACTGACAAAGCGGTCAATCCGGTCGGGATGATGGGCGCTACCAAGCGAGTCGGCGAATTGTACGCACAATCGCTTGATCTGTGCGGGATCGATGACCCCGATGCGCCGCGCTTTATGACAGTGCGCTTTGGCAATGTGCTTGGCTCATCAGGCTCTGTCGTTCCGCTATTCAAGAGCCAGTTGCTGGCTGGCGGCCCGCTGACCGTGACGCACCCCGATATCGAACGGTTCTTCATGACCGTGCGCGAAGCTGTGCAGCTGATCCTCGAAAGTAGCTCGCGCGCCTTGCAGGAAAACACGCCGCGCGGCCGCATCATGGTGCTCGACATGGGTGAGCCGGTAAAGATCGTCGATCTCGCTAAGCGCATGATCCGGATTTACGGACTTGAGCCTGATGTTGATGTAGCCATTTCCTTTACCGGTCTGCGCCCGGGCGAGAAGCTATACGAAGAGCTGTTCGACAGCTGCGAAGAGCAGGACGAATCAGACATTCCCGGGATTTTCGAGGCGTCCTCCAACCCAATCCCGCTGCCGCTCATCACCCGCGCGATCGATCAGCTCAGCGTCGAAGTCGAAGCGGGTAACGACAGCAATGTGCGCCGGATCACGCATCATCTGACAACACTGCCAAGCAGTTCGCCTAATCTTGCAGGGTTCGTGACGAACTCTGAATCACTGTGGCGTGGTCGCTGGATCAAATCGGTTGAGGAGGCCTAAGCGCAATGATTCAGATAGCTGGCGCGATGCATACGGTCCCGGGACTGGAAGAGGAATTACCTCCACCTGCGCGCTCGACCTGGCCGCGGCATGACCGCGACGAAGTCGAGGCTGTTGCTAAAGTCCTTGAAAGCGGGCGGGTAAACTCGCTCGTCCATGGCGATCAGAACGACCATTTTCAAAACGAGTTTGCAGAATACGTCGGAGTGCCCTTCGCGGTCGCAGTAAGCAATGGCACAGTGTCGATTGAATTGGCCCTGAGGGCGCTGGGGGTAGGGAAGGGCGATGAAGTTATCGTTCCGGCGCGAAGCTTCTTCGCCACCACC
>JBCCJD010000067.1:0-13254 GCA_039027955.1 Pseudomonadota bacterium | reverse complement strand
GATCTGGCTTTATGGCGGGACGAAAGACGATGTACGCAACCAGATCGCTGCACCGCGCCACGGCGTGATGCCGGGCTGGTCAGACAAGCTTGATCCGGTGACGATCAAGATGCTGGCGGCCTATGTCCATTCGCGCGGCGGTGGTGAAGCCAGCGAAGCCGCTCCCGGCTCAGCGCCTGATCCAAGAGCTGACGCTGAAGAAGTCGCGATGGCGGAACGGAGCGATGGTCAGCGTTGAAGCTCCTGGTCGGCCAGCAGAGCCGCGCGATTGGGGAAGTGCGCTTAAGCCCGGTGTGGCTAAGGCTAAAAGCAAACGGGCTCGCAGCGCGCCTGAGCCACCCAATCAGGACCTCTATGAAAAGCGCAAGAGCGTCCACAACAAGCGGATCGATGGCCCTTTCCGGCGGTTCAAATGGCTTATCATGGCGGTCACGCTGGCGATCTATTACCTGACGCCGTGGCTGCGCTGGGATCGCGGGCCTTATGCCCCTGATCAAGCGGTGCTGGTCGATCTTGCCGGACGCCGCTTCTACATGTTCAGCATCGAGATCTGGCCGCACGAGTTTTATTTCGTCGCTGGCATGCTGATCATGGCCGGGATCGGCCTGTTCGTCGTGACGAGCGCTGTAGGCCGTGCATGGTGCGGCTATTCGTGTCCCCAAACGGTGTGGACTGACCTGTTCCAGCACATCGATCGCTTCATCGATGGCGACCGCAATGCCCGCCACCGGCTCGACAAAGCGCCATGGGGGCCAGCGAAGACCGCGCGGCGGCTTGGCAAATGGAGCATCTATCTGCTGATCAGCCTGCTGACCGGAGGCGCGTGGATCCTCTATTTTGCTGATGCGCCGACTTTGTTTGTCGACTTCTTCACTGGTGAAGCCGCGTTTGTCGCGTACGCCTCGGTCGGCATTCTCACTTTCACGACATTCTGGCTCGGCGGGTTCATGCGCGAACAGGTGTGCATCTATATGTGCCCGTGGCCGCGCATTCAGGCCGCGATGCTTGATGAGAACTCGCTGATTGTGACTTACAAAGACTGGCGCGGTGAGCAGCGCGGCAGCCTTAAGAAAGCTCAGAAAGAGCCAGAGAAATACGGTGACTGCATCGACTGCCGTGAATGCGTTGCAGTGTGTCCGACCGGGATTGATATCCGCGAAGGCCAGCAGATCGGTTGCATCACGTGCGGCTTGTGCATCGATGCGTGCGACCGTGTGATGAAGGATATCGGCCGGCCACGAGGTCTGATCGATTACGCAACGCTTGAGCAATGCGAAGCGGAAGCCGCCGGAGCGCCTGCCACGCCTGCATACAAAGCGCTGCTGCGTCCGCGCACCTTGATCTATTTCGGGCTCTGGAGCGCGATTGGCGCCGCTTTGCTGTTCGCGCTCGGCACCCGCTCGCACACAGATCTTACAGTTTCGCCGGATCGCAATCCGCCTTATATGCTGATGAAAGACGGATCCGTCCGCAACGCTTACACTTTGCGGCTGCGCAATATGGAGAACCGCCCGCGCGAAATGGAGATTGCGCTGGTGGGCTTGCCCGACGGCGCAGTGATGTGGACGGACCAGATTGGCCGTGAGAATGCCGCCCGTCGTCAGGTGCTGGATGTGGCAGCGGATGAAACCCGCGTCGTGCGCGCTTATGTTGTGGTACCGCCGGCCAGTTCAGTGGAGAGCTTTGAATTCAAGTTGACATCGCTTGATGAACAGCGCGAACAAGACCTTGCCGAGACCAATTTCATGAGCCCGGAAAACCAATAATGTCAGGAAATCCCAAGGCTAAGCCGTTCACCGGAAAACATATGGCGGCGATCCTCGTCGTCGGCTTCGGCATTGTCGCCGCGGTTAACTTCACAATGGCGAGCTATGCCACGGGCGGGTTTCACGGAGTCGTGGTCGACAATTCCTATGTCGCCAGTCAAAAATTCAACGGCTGGCTTGAGCAAGCCGAAAAAGCGCGCGAATTGGGCTGGCAAGCGCGCGCAGCGCGGGCTGATGATGGGCATGTTGTCGTCACCAGCAAGGGTGTGCCGAACGCGGCGAGCGTTACTGCTGAACTGCGGCGCCCGCTTGGTACGCGTGAATATGCCAGCCTTCGATTCACTCCCACGAGCGAAGGCACGTATCGCTCGCATATCCCGGTTGATGAAGGCCGCTGGACAATCCGGCTCAGCATCGCTGCCGATGGCGACAGCTGGATCGGTGAAAGCGAATTGCGGTGAATGCGCCTGAGGCTCTTGCGTCCTCTCGGCAAGAGAGGCTGACTGACACCCGGTTTACAGTGCCAGGCATCAAATGCGCTGGCTGCATTGCGAAGATCGAACGTGAACTGCCTAAGCTTGACGGGATCGCGGCGGCACGGGTCAACTTTTCAGCAAAGCGCGTCGCAATCGAACACGACCGCACGATCAGCGAAACGAGCTTGACCGAAGCGCTCGCCCGGCTCGGGTTTGAAGCGCAGCGGGCTGACGTCAATCCGCTTGGGGCAGACGATGCGGAACGCAAGATGCTGATGCGCGCGCTTGGCGTGGCGGGCTTCGGCATGATGAATGTCATGCTGCTGTCAGTCAGCATCTGGTCCGGCGCAAGCGGCACCACCCGCGAGCTGTTCCATTGGCTATCCGCTCTGATCGCGCTCCCGGTGATCGTCTATGCGGGCCGCCCGTTCTTTGCCTCTGCCTGGATGGCTTTAAAGCACTGGCGCACCAATATGGACGTGCCGATCTCCATCGGCGTGATCCTCGCAACCGCGCTGAGCCTTTATGAAACCGCAACCGGCGGCGGGCATGCCTATTTCGAAAGCGCCGTCATGCTTTTGTTTTTCCTGCTCGCAGGGCGCGCGCTTGATGCGATCATGCGCGATCGCACGAGAGCCGGGATCGGCGCTTTGCTGGGCCGGATGGGCAAGTCAGCGAAGATCGTCGGTCCTGATGGGACAATCCGTGATGTCGCGGCAAGCGAGCTTGAACCCGGCATGATCGCTTTAGTGGCGGTTGGCGATGCGCTGGCGGCTGATGGCGAGATCGTTGAAGGGACCTCAGCGCTCGATAACGCGATGCTAACCGGCGAAAGCGCTCCTGAAGCGGTCGGTATGGGCGACACCGTCTATGCTGGAGCGATCAATCTTACCGCGCCTATTCGAGTGCGGTTGACCCATACCGCTGAAGACACAGCCCTTGCCGATATCGCACGGTTGATGGATGAAGCGGGCCAGTCGCGCAGCTCCTATGTGCGGATCGCCGATCGCGCGTCGCGGGCGTATGCGCCTGTTGTCCATACCCTTGCTGCGCTCGCATTTGTCGGCTGGATGATAGCCGGCGCTGGCTGGCACCAATCCCTAGTGATCGCGATTGCGGTGCTGATCATCACCTGCCCTTGCGCGATGGGGCTTGCGGTGCCGACAGCGCAAGTGGTCGCTTCAGGCGCGCTGCTAAAGCGCGGATTGCTGGTCAAGGATGGAAGCGCGCTTGAACGCCTCGCTGAATGCGATGTCGCGCTGCTCGACAAGACCGGCACGCTGACGCTGGGTGATCCGCGCCCTGATCTTGCAGCGCTTGACCGATCCGCGCGCGCTGTGGCGCTAGGCCTCGCGCAGCATAGTTCGCATCCCTTAAGTAAAGGCATCGCGCAAAAGCTGCGTGCCGAAGCGATCGAGCCGGCTTGCGTGTCCAGCGTCACGGAGACGGCGGGCAGCGGGCTCAGCGGGGAGTGGAACGGACAGCCTGTCGCGCTCGGCCGCCCGATGTCAGTGGCGCAAGGATTGGCCACCGAGCTGCGAATAGGCGATGCGCGCTATGAGGTGCGCTTCAAAGATGCGCTGCGCAGCGACTGTGCGCAGACCTTAGATGAACTCAGCGCGCTCGGGATCAAGGCAAGCATTCTGTCAGGCGACCGCGAGCCGGCTGTTCGTGCGATTGCCCAGCAGCTTAAGCTCGACGCCCGCAGCAATGCGAGCCCAACCGACAAACTTGATGCGCTGAGCGCGCTCAAACAGGCAGGCCGGGCGCCTTTGATGGTCGGTGATGGCTTGAACGATGGCCCTGCGCTCGCCGCCGCGCATGCTTCGATTGCCCCTGGCACTGCGAGCGATGCCAGCAAGCAAGCCGCTGATGCAGTGTTTGTCGGCGAGCACTTGATGCCGGTCGCCTTAGCGCTGCGCGTCGCGCGCGCGACAATGCGGGTCGTGCGCCAGAACTTCGCATTCGCGATCGGCTACAATGTGCTCGCGGTTCCGCTCGCTGTGTTCGGCTATGTCACGCCTTTGATTGCAGCGATTGCGATGTCGCTCAGCTCGCTGGTGGTGGTCGCCAATTCGCTAAGGCTTAGAGGAGCGGCGAAGTGACCGGGCTGATGTTCCTCATTCCGATTGCGCTTTTGATGGGGGCGGCGGGCCTTGTCGCGTTTCTTTGGGCGATGAATTCAGGGCAGTATGAAGATCTGGACGGCGCCGCGGAGCGGATTTTGATCGATGAAGAGGATGCGCCCTGAACCGCGCTGCGTTGCTCGGCTTGTCGCGGTGACAAGGGGCAATGGCATCGCGCTACCGACGGCAAGACACGACGAATGCGGCATCCCCGACAATGCGAGCGGCGAATTCGTTCAGGATCTAGCTTCTGGCAAATCACCTATAGATGCCTCGGTCAAAGTTGTTGTAGGCGCATTAGGTGGTCGGACTTTCAAAGCTGTGGCTGACATTGGAGGAGAGGTAACTAGGCTCTCACCTGAGCTTGCAGGACCCATCGGAGACGCTGCAAGTATTGCTGGATCTTACTCAGGGAATATCGCAACTTCTCCGATTTTGGACGAAACTGGGCTCTGTAACAGGATCAACGAGTGATGAGTAAAAAGCTAACACGATTTTGGTCAGCGTGCTTGCCCTACGGCTTCGGTGTTACGGCTTTACACTTAATGGGGGTAAGCGAGGCTTGGGCATTTAGTGTTGCAGCAATCGTAGTAATCTCGATAATCGGTCATGAGAGAATCATAAAATTCGAATTTTGGGCTGGCATGTTGGCCCCTGCAATCACTATATTTTTAGTCCTCTCTACTATAGCGATTCTCGATCAATTATTCTTAAAAGACTATCCTGACATACGATCAGTTTCCGCCTTAATTTTTTTGATTTGGACGCCATTTTTCTTGAAGCGCTTAATTCTCGGTTAGTTTAAGAGCGAGTGCGATGATGCTAAGCTGGTTGAAATCTTAGATTTTCGCAGTTTGGATTGATGCTTTCTCAAAGCTGCTCAGCCCTTATCGAAGGTTCCGGCTAAGCTACCGGATCGCCGTTCGCAATGGAGGAAGCCAAGGCGCAGACCGAACTGCGCATCGTTAATCGATCAGCCTAGCAGCCCCCCTTACTGGCGGTCCCGCTTCCACCGGAAAAACCGACCCACCCCTTCCGAGTTGGCACGAGGATATGTGAAACAAATCAGTTCAGAATGGCTCGCTTAACTGTCTTATCAAGCAGGAGCGCCTTCCCGAAACTGGGCCTATCTTGAGGCTGGCCGAAAGCAGAGCATGAGCATCGATACCGGTATAGAGCACTATAACAGAGGTAACTTCCGCAAGGCTTTCGAAGCCTTTGAAGCTGTGGCAGTCATTGAAGACCAAGACGTCCTATGTGCGTTAGCCTGGATGCACGAGCACGGAAAGGGCACCTCCAAAAACACTCAGGCGGCGATCGATCTGTACACGAAGGCTGAGGCGCTCGGATCTGTGAATGCCTCATATCAGCTTGGACTGTTATTTACTGACAGCCAATCGACAGAGGAAGCAGAAAAGTGTTTTCAACGCGGCGCGAGAACGGGCCACGCGCCAAGCATGTGCCAGCTTGGGGTTCTTCTGACGAACTGCGAAAACACGCAAAGTGCCCGCTATAAGGAAGGGCTAGGCTGGCTGAGGAAATCCACAGATGCAGGAAGTTTAAGGGCGCAGCGAGCATTATTAAGTCGACAGAGAGCTGCTGAAAAGCGCCCGACCCTTAAGCTCTGGCTTTCAGCAAAGTTACTTCGAACAAACGTCTTAGCAATAATACAGATTTTCAAAGATGTGCGTTCAGACAGAATATCTTGAATTATTTTGGCACCGAGAATGACGGTCATTGGCGGTAATCGAGACGATGTAGAAAGGGTTTATTTGCGTTACTTCCGCCTACCGTCGGCCTGTTCGCGCGCGAAACCCGGCTGTACAGCCGCCTTATTCTGTCACACTGATATGGCGTTTCTCTCATAGCGTTTCGGGGACGGGCGGACGCATGCCGCGCGCGTGATGGGGCCGTACGGTGTTGTATTGGCGCAGCGCATAGAACAGCTGAGCTGACGATCAATCGAGAACGGTCATGCGGGCCCTCGATAACGCCAATAATAATGATCCGCATTGAAGCACTTAATGGGCGCGGCAAAGAGGCTATTGGCTGGACGATTACACAAAAGCTCAGTGCAGATTTTTGCTCCATAGTCGTTGGCCAAATCGGCGATCTGAAATTGAGCGATCGGGTCTAAATCCGGGTCCGCAAAATCGAGGTGTCAAGGCTCGTTCCTTCACATCCGGTTGTGCGAAATTCCAAAGCAAAGCGTGTTGCGAGATCGGGCCGCATATGGAGAATAACCAACGCTTTACGCATAGGATCGGCGGCGCACACACCACCTTCTGACCTTCAAAACCGGCTAAGTTGAACTGCGCTACCGCGTGAATTGAAGGAGACATCGATGACCGCCGCAAGCCTTGAGGAACCTTCGAAACGGTATCGCCTCATACAACAAGCCTTGAAGGGCGTGCTTGGCTTTGTCTTTTTTGCCGCTGGATGCGCCATTCTGTTTGGACTGATGGACGCCGACTTTGAGCGGCTGGGATATCCCGAGTATATCTCGCTCATACTGGGTGTTGCCTATCTCCTCAGCGTGGTTTGCATCTACCAGACCCGATACAAATTTCTCCAGGACTGGGCTTATGCCGGGATGGCCGTGTCGCTGGTTGGCGCGAGCGTGAGCCATGTCATGGCGAACGATCCGTTCACGAGCGCGGTACCCTCCCTCATCCTGCAAGTCGTCCTTGTTGCGGCCTATGCGATGCGCGCCAACCTCCTTTCCAGCGCAGTGTGAGAGCGTACCATCCATCAAGGGGTCTGCGATGTTTAGGTTAGTTGCCGCTGCTATCGCCGCGCTGTGGCTCGCTGCCACGCCGGCTCTTGCCGACACCAACGCCGAAACGCCCGAAGGCAAGGTCCGCGATATCTTCTATTCCTCGATCGAGTTGTGGGACGACTATCTCGACTTTGCCGACGATCTGGAAGAGACGTTGTGGGAGGATTCGCGCTTCAGCGAAGTCGAAACCTGGCAAATCTGGCTCCACAATTCGCTCGGCAGCCAGAGCAAGCCTTTTGAAGCTCTAGCCCAGCACAAGCTGCTTTCCCTCGGTCAAACAGAAGACGAAATCCGCGCGCTCTACACGCTCGATCCGCGCGTTTATGACCCCGAAGATTTGGTGCTCTTCCGCGTCGCCCAGCGTGCAGGCTCCTTGCCTGTGCGCACCAACTCGACCGACATTGCCGATCTGCGAGTGCATTATGATGAACGCGAAATCGTCGATGTGCTCCTACTGAGCGGTTACGGCGCGATGATCAGCATGCTGTATGGCACTGGCCATGTTGACGATCCGGTTCTCAACCCCGGCTTTGCGCTGACTAAGCTGCACCCCGATCTCACCGCGCTCAAACAGGAAAAACAGCAAACCTCGATGGGCTTTGAAAAGCGGCAATATCTGGAATCGCCAATCCTCTCGCCCAATCTCTCAATGCCCTATCTCGGCATGGACTGGCTCATGTTCAACGAGCACGCTTTCTCTGTCGGCGAGGCGTGGGAATTCTTCATGATCGGCATGAAGGCGTCCGACTGCAAACACTGCCAGACCCATGCCGCCTTGGGCATGCAATATTATAGCCGCCAGCACAGCCGCATTCAGGCGCTCTATCTTTACGGTGAAGACCCTACGCCCTTTACCCCCAAAGAACGGGCCGCGTTCGATTTCATGCGCGCCGCCGTCCAACTGCCCTCCCAGATGACGCCGGAAATCCGCGCCGCTGTTGAAGCCAATTACACCGACTTTGAGATCGACCATCTTATCGGCATGGCGGGGGTCATCGTCTTCCTGTCCAACTATATGCAGACGACCGCCGTTGTAACCGATCAGGAAAGCGTGAATTTTGCCAACCAGGTCCTCACGCCGGTCGGTTGGCATCTGGGTCGCCACGCGGGCTGGCCTGAGGAACAGCGGGTCATGCATCCGACAACCCTGTTCCGTCTGACCGAAGGCGAGGGTGCCGTTGAAAAGAACCTGGTGTTCTATTCGCACGCTTTCTGGCCGGTCCTGATCGGATATTGGACCGATCGCCTCGGCTTGAAATTTGTCATCCTGATCTTCGAGATCGTGATGCTCGTGCTGCTTTTGTTGCTCATTCCGCGGTCGTTTTATGTTTTGCGCGGCGCGAACGGGTAAACCGTCGCTGGGGACAGGTCATTGTCTCCTCAATTGCCATTCTCTGCGGATTGTCGCTTAGTCTTTTGCGATTGCGCAGTCTTTGGCGATTTGCGCGAGCAACTCGTCCTGAATCGCCGGCTCCGCAATCGATTTGGGCAGCGGCTTTTGCTGCCAACCGCTGATGAAAACACCAGTAGCGCCGCCAAAGGCGTGTGGTTCGGCCGCCGCGACAATTTTGGAGGCTTGTTGCTCAGGGTCTGAGAAAAAGAACGGCACCATCCACCTTATGAAGAAAGGCATGCCGTCACCACCTGCTGTCATTGGCGTCTTGGTTGCACCAGGATCGATGGCACGTATGACCGCTCCTGCCATTTGCGGATCAGCAGCCATTCGTGCGCACATGGCAGTCATGGCGAGCTTGGACTGAGCGTATGCGCCCATCAGTCCCCCTATCTTCTCTGGGGCGCTTAGCGCGCGGATATCCAAATCAGCACCCTTTATCGCGCTCGATGACATAGTCACGATCATGCCTTTGTCAGTCTCATCACCGACAAGCAGTGGCCCGAGACTTTTCATCAAGACATAGTTTGCAAGGACATTGACGGCGTAGTGCGATTCGTGATCCTGAGCACTCAATCGGCGTTGATCGGTCAAGACGCCGGCTATGCAGTAAAGCGCATGGATGTCTGTCCCCAAGTCAGCAATCTCGCGGCATGAAGCTTCGACCTCTTCTAAATCCATGAGATCAGTCTGAATGAGCTCGATATTCAAACCAGGATAGGTTTCGAGAAGACCGTCTCGTTGTTGTTCGGCCTTGGTTTGCGATCGATTCACCAGGATCAGAGACCAATCATCAGCTGCCAACGTCGCGGACACTGCCTCGCCGATGCCACCGGTCGACCCTGTGATCACTGCGGTGGGCATGATCAGATCATCCTTTACCCTTGAGCGCGCCCGGCCCCGATTGACGTCCAGGCCGCGGCTTCATCCCCGCTATTCAAGCAAGGCATTTTGCTCGATTTCGGCGCTCGTTGCCCGTTTAAGAATCGTGCACACACAGACAGCCGATGACAATGTGCACAGGTGCACATCGCGTGCGCGGCCTAGATCTCCCCAAAACGATTTTTTTGGAAGCTGGCAGTTCAACCATCTTGAACCGGAGCTTTGAACAACTGTGATCCGCGCGAACCCCATTCGGTCCAACGAACTTAACCCCCTGCGTTTTCAGAAGGCCGCTTCCCGAAAAATAGAAAGCCAGCTTTTTCATCAATGATGACCACAGAATTTCGAAAGAACTTCGTGCCAACATGACCATCACTGCTGGTATCGCTATCTTTTCCTTGGGTTGCGACAACACTCTTGGAAAAACCGGAAACCTTAAGGTCGATGCCTGTAAGGAATGGAACGCTTGCGATGTTACCGCCGGCATCCATGGTTTTTGCGGCTTGCGCCTCAGCATCACGCCCAGCGAAGAACTTGGCCCATGAGTGTTCATAGACGGTTAGCTCATAATTGCTTCCCAAGTCGATCAATAGTCGCGCGGGCAATCCATTGATTTTTGCATCAAAACGACCGTCCGATAACTCTGTCGTGATCATCTCGTCTAAGCCCGCGTCAATTCTTAAGCCGCCGCTCTTCGCGAAAATCAAGCTCTCGTATGTCGGGTCGACAAGATATCCTATTTGACCCAAGATATTATTCCCGAGAATGAGATCGATATCTCGGCCTAAAGCTCTGGAAACTTCAGAAAAATCTACGATAGAAAAGGAGCTTAATATTCGGAATTGCGTGGGGACCTTGAGCTCTACCAACCCTGTTTTGCGTTTCTGAAGCTGACCTAGCGATGTCTCGATCGTATCGTTGGTGGCGAATGTCTCAATATCGAGACGCTGCGCCGCATTTTCGCTCAGAATGGTGCTGGTGGAGCCGTTATCCAATAGAATGTTGACGCTTTTTCCATTGATTTCACCTTTCAGAAAAATCAATGATGCATGGTTCTCGAATGGATAAGGTCGCACCGCTGGGCCATGTATAAAGCGAATAATTCCTTGCTCTCGATCTGCGCGATTTTCATCCTGAGTTATCGACGTTTGGGAGGTGTTAAAGGCAATAGCCTGCGCTGCAAAAGTAACACAGGCCACAAAGCCAAGTGTTTGAATTGGCTTCTTCATCATTTAACCTCGATCAGAAGGGGACGCTAGTCTTAAGGCTACCGACAGAAATGACGGAACTGCCTCCAGTTACGCTCAGCGACCCCGAAACACCACCGCCCAAATCAAAGCTGTAGGTGCCATTATTAGTTCCACTTGGGACGGATATTTCAATCCCGAATGCCGAAAGGTCCAGACCGCCGCGGAAGCCGAGGCGGCCGGATTGGGCGTTAAGGAGTGCATAGCGGTTGTTCGCGGGGCCGAGAATCGTGCGTCAGGCCAACGATCTCGCACCTGAGGCGGGCGAAGCGACCATTGCGGGCGACGGCGCTAGAAACTTCCACGGCGCGCGATGGTCCGAAGGTTGAGAACAAGGCGACCGGCCATTCACTCGCGTTGGGATAGTAAATCTGGGCCTAACAAGGCACGGGATTATTTCGCTTTTCGCGAGGCCATAATATTATGACCCACACTTCTCTTGCATCGCCTTGTGTATCTTTTAAATTGTCTTAGCCCCCTAAAGTTGTGCCATTATCATTTAGAGGTAAGGGGCATGAGTTATGGCGAGGAAGCGGCATTCAGATGAGGAAGCGCTGAAGATATTGCGCGAGATTGAGGTCTATCTGCACGATGGGTCTGATGTTGTGAGCGCATGCCGGAAGGCGGGCATATCAGACAAGACGTATTACTATTGGCGCAAGAAGTTTGGCGGTCTTGGCCGGCCGCAGCTGTCTGAGATGAAGGCACTGCGCAAAGAGAACGAGCGGCTGAAGAAGATTGTTGCGGACCTTCAACTCGATAAACTGATCCTGAAGGAGAGCCTGGATCATTTAAAGCCCAGAGCCTGACGCGTGAGGCGCTGCGTCAGGCAGTGATCCACACGCGTCAGAAGCTGCGTACATCGGAACGTCGCACTTGCGCTGTGCTGGGCATTGCACGCTCCAGCCTTCGCTATCAGCCAAGAACACAGGATGATAAGGCTTTGCGCTTAGCGATCATCCGGCTCGCCAAGCAGTATGGTCGCTATGGCTATCGCAAGATCGCTGAGCTGCTCGGCGTTGAAGGTTGGCATATCAACCACAAGAAGGTGGAGCGGATCTGGCGCGAGGAAGGCTTGCAGCTGCCACAGCGCCACAATAAGCGCAGGCGGCTCTACCACAAGGATAGCTCTGTCATCCGGCTGCGTCCGACACATCAGGGACATGTGTGGGCAATCGACTTCGTCCACGACAAGCTGAGCAATGGCCGTAGCTATAAAATGCTGACGGTGCTTGATGAGTACACGCGCGAAGCGCTGTGTGTAGCAGTGCGATCCAAGATGACGGCCAGCGATGTGCTCGACGCTCTCTATCCATTGCTGATGAAGCATGGGAAGCCCGAGTATATCCGTTCAGACAATGGCCCGGAGTTTATCGCTGAAGCTTTGCAGGAGTGGCTCGTCAGGGTTGGGATCAAGCCTCTGCATATTGCGCCCGGCTCACCGTGGGAGAATGGCTACAATGAGCGGTTCAATGGCACGTTGCGCCGTGAGGTGCTCAATTCGGAGTGGTTCCATACCCTCCGCCAAGCTCAGTCCGCCATCAATGTCTGGTTACGCCAATACAACACCGTCCGACCACATCACGCTCTTGGCATGCGTCCACCACTCCCCGAAACGCTATTAGAGAAACGCCATCTTAGTGGGACAGAATAAGGGGGCTGGACACACTGACCTATTATGGCGGTGCAAAAGTGGTCCATGAGTTCGAAGGGGAAGGCGGCCTGACTTTCTCCCTCCCCAACTCGTCAATCGCAATCGCCAACCATGCGATCGGCACATACGGGCAGATTGATCTTGGGCTCAACATCGCCACCCGAGGCAACGTCACTGGCTTTGTCGAAGGTAATGCCGATTTCGGCGGCGACTTCAGCAGCTTCGGCGGCCGGGCAGGAATTCGCATCGCGTTCTGATGCGATCATTGCAGCAGCGGCCGGTTTGCTCCCCCTTAGCTCTTACGGTCGCTGCTGCATCACTTCAAAAAATCAAAAAAAGGAATTGTCATGAAACATGTGCTTATGACCACCGCCGCAGGCGCCGCCCTGTTGGGCTGTGCTACGCTGGCAACGACAGCAACCGCGAAAGTCAACGCCGACTGGATCGAGAAAATCTCGATTTCGAAAAACGGGATCGATACCCGTTCCGTCAAGGTGATGCCGCGCGACAATCGCTACAGCGAACTTCAAACCACTGCGCATCGTTTCCTCCTCGCAGGGCATGTCAAAGCGAAAAAACGCAAGAAAATCGCGCGGGTGACCTGGCAGTCAAAGGAAAACCCGTTCTTCGCTCAAGGCGCTAACAAGCCGACCTGGGAACAGCGCGCTCTGATCCGTCATGGCCTGCGTGAGACCAATCTCGAAGGCAACCAGACTATCGAACTGGCGCGCATCACCTGGGTCGAAAGCCCGGAGGCGGCGTGTGAGAAGCTCAAGGCGAGCAAGATGACGGCGGGCATGTCGGAAGCCGACGTCCTTGGCCAGGCGTGGAGCACGCATGCAAAGGCGGCGTTCTTTATGAAGGCCGATGTCATTCGCAAGAACGACACGCTGAATGATCAGAATTACGACACCGAAACCGCGTCGATGTC
>JBCCJD010000066.1:0-13546 GCA_039027955.1 Pseudomonadota bacterium | reverse complement strand
GAAAACAGTTTTGACGTGATAGACGCATGCCCTCTCCCGGTGCTGAGTCGCTCATACGCATCCCAGTGCCGCAGTACCAGTGCAAGAAAAACGGGGTATTATGGCAGCTCAAGAAACCGATTATCTGGTGATAGGCGCAGGTGCAGTGGGGCTGGCCTTTGCCGACACGCTGCTCGACGAAGATCCCGATTGCCATATCACGATCGTCGATAAGCACGCGCGTCCCGGCGGTCACTGGAACGATGCTTATCCGTTCGTCGCGCTGCATCAGCCCAGCGCAACCTACGGCGTCAATTCATCGGAGCTGTGCCCTGACCGCGTTGACACCGAAGGCCATAATAAAGGCATGTATCCGCTCGCCAAACATGCCGAGATCCTGAGCTATTACAGCAAGCTGATGAGCGAGCGCATGATCCCCAGCGGGCGGGTAAGCTATCATTGCCTGAGCGAATATCGCGGCGGCGAAGGCTCAACCCATCGGATCAAAGGCATCCTCTCAGGCGACGAGACGCAAATCACAGTACGGCGCAAACTCGTCGACGGAACGTATTTCAAGACGTCTGTGCCCTCGACGCACAAGCCGACTTTCGAAATCAGCGAAGGGGCTCGCTTTGCCATTCCGGGCGATTTGCCGGGAATGTGGAAACAAGTGGACGACCTGCCTGAGCACTACATCATTCTTGGCGGCGGAAAGACTGCAATGGACACCGCCGTCTGGCTGCTTGAAGCAGGCGTTGCACCCGACAAAATCGGGTGGGTGCGCCCGCGCGATTCGTGGATGATCAACCGCAAACTGGTTCAACCCGCGCACGCCAGACTGGAAGGGCTGCTCGAATTCCAGACCTCGCTGGTCGAGACAGCATCGGCATCGGAAACCGGCGATGAGATGTTTGAAAAGCTGGGTGAACGTGGAACGATGCTGCGGATCGATCCTGACGTCACACCGAAGATGTTTCACTTCGCGGTGATCTCTGAAGCCGAAGTCGCATTGCTGCGCCAGATCAAGCAGGTCTATCGCCAGGGGCGCGTCAAGCGGATCGAGCCAGGCGCGATGCACTTTGCCAATGAGACAGCGCAAGTGCCTGAGAAAACCCTGTTCATCGATTGCACCGCGACCGCGGTTCCTTTCGAAGCGCGCGACAATGTCCGTCCGTTCTTCGATGGTGATACCATTACGCTGCAATTGATGCAGACGCCGTTTGTGCCATACAGCGCGGCGCTCGCAGCGTTTATCGAAGCGAATTTCGAGACGGACGAGGAAAAGAACGCGCTGTGCCCGCCTGCTCCGCTGACCGACAGCACAGACACCTATCCTTACGCGGTGATGGCCAATCTGATGAGCACCGGGATCCTTTCAAACAATCCCAAGACCAACGAATTCAACGCAAAGAGCCGCTTGCATCCAACCGGCCCCGCGATTGCTAAGATGATGGCGACCGGCGATCCCCGGCTTGCTGAACTGAGCAAAATCGGAGACACGATCCGGGATAATATGCCAGGCGTGATCAAGCTCGGCATGAAAGCGAAAGCGATCCACGAAGGCCAAGCATAGCGATAGAGTCCCGTTTTGGGACAATTAAGGCCATTTTCAGCGCTCCGAACTGTGCGCGGCGGCCAATTCCGCCGTTCACGGGAACTATAGGATTAGGCTATATATTGAATGGGTATGAAGCGGCGCGATCTTTTGAAAAGCACTTTGGCGATGGGGGCTGCGAGCGCGCTCCCGCAAACGCTGGCAGCCGCTCCGCGCGCTGGTTCGCCGCGCGACCGCGCTTTGTTTGAGATCGCCAAACGCGAGCTTGACCGTGCAGGCAATAATATCTGGAAACGCGATATCGTGGGGATCGCCGATTATGGCCTTCATTCCGCGCTGCCTCGGTTCCATTTCGTCAATCTCGATCGCGAGATCGTCGAAAGCTATCATGTCAGCCATGGCCGAGGCTCGGACCCTGAGCATGACGGCTGGCTCAATCACTATTCCAACACCGAAGGTTCCAATGCGACCAGCAAAGGGGCTTATGTGACGTGGGAATGGTATCAGGGCCGCTATGGCACGTCGGTGCGCCTTGGCGGGCTCGATCCGACTAACGAGGCTGCGCTGCGCCGCTACATCGTCATGCACCGGGCCAATTATGCCGAGCCTGCGCATATCTCCCGGTGGGGCAGACTTGGCCGATCGAATGGGTGTTTTGCGCTAGGCGAAGCGCAGTTCAAGGTCGCGCTGCTCAATCTGTCAGGCGGACGCTTGATCTATGCCGACAGCCTCGGGCTGCAAGAAGACGGCACGATCGCCAAAGGACCTGCGGCGCGGATCGAACCGCTCCAGCCAGCTAAGCCTAACGATCTTCAGCGATACGCGCCGGGTTCGTTCTAAGCGCGAAGGCTCAGTTTAACCCCCTGCGAGCGGGTTGTTCTCAATCACGATCACTTCTTCGTCGGTTACATTGGTGCGATCGCGCACGCGCGGCTCATCAAGGCTCGCCAGCACCGGCGCGTCGCGGCCATAGATGTCCTTGAACGTTGCCAGCTCGCCATTGATGTCCGTCGCCATCGTGAAATAGGTGATGTAAGCGGGCATCTCGCGCTCGATCATGACCTTGGTGTATTTGCCTGAGCGCACGATATCGAACGCTTCCTGCTTCGTTGCGCCTTTGCCGAGGATCGCCATCGTGATCGCCAGTTCGAGCGCGTCTTCGGTGCGGATACAGCCATGGCTGAGCGCACGATTGGCTTTGCTGAAGAGCCCGCGCGAGGGCGTGTCGTGGAAGAAGATCGCGTGGCGGTTGGGCATTTCGAGCTTCATCCGGCCGAGCGAATTGGTCGGCCCGGGCTGTTGCACGACGCTGATATACCCGTTTGCGCCGCGCGTTGCCTTATAGCCTTTCGTTCTCGCCCAGCCCGGATTGTTAAGCACGCGCTCGCCGAGTCCTTCGCCTTTGACGATCGATTGCGGAACGGTCCAGGTCGGGTTGAACACAACGCCGGAAATCGTCTCTGCCAATTGCGGCGTTGCTGTCCGCCCCGGCTTTCCGACAATCGTGCGATAGCTCTTGTGGATCTTGTCGCCGATCACCAGGCGAGCCTGAAATTCAGGCACATTGGTGTAGAGATAGAACAGCCCGAGATCTTTCGCGAGCCAGCGCCACCGATCCATATTAGCGCGGATCAGTTTGCGCTTTTCGACTTCGGTTTCAGGCGTTGCCGCAAGCTCGTCGCGCAGCTTGGCGTAATCGGGATGCTCGGGCTGAAGCGACGCAAGCGTTCCGGCGACATCATTCGTCTCGAGCGCTTGTGTCAAAAGATCAGAGGTGCGGTATTTGTCGCGGTCAGGATCGACCACAAACCACTGCTTGCGCGCTTCCATGGGCGTGCGCCCATCGCGCAGATCTTCAACCAGCCAGATAAAATTGCGCGAAGCGAGCCGGTCAAGCTCCTCTGACGGGCCTGATCCGAGCGCGACATTAAGCGCCTGAAAATCGTAATCGGCAGGGTCCAATCCTTCATCACCGATCGTGGTGATGACTTCGATCAATTGCCTCGCTTGCGGGACGCTCCAGCTCTGCACCAAGGGGGCAGGCGCTTCGATCGCGCCTTGTATAACGGGCTCGGACACCATCGTTGGAAAGGCATCATCAAAGCTTGCATCGGGCGTTTCGGTCTCTTCAGCTTGCTCCGCCTCAGCGCCTTGCGCTTCAGGAAGCGGATTTTGAGGAGCGCTTTCAACGGTTTCGGTGTCAGCTTGAGCAGCCGCGCTTTCGTCCTGTGCTGCCGCCACGCCGGTAACCAGCGCGGCGAGCGCGATGCTGCTTGCTAATGTTCCAAGTCTGCTGCGCATATCCACCTCACTCGCCCCAATATTGCAGCTCCGATCCGCGCGGAACCACCCAATCCACCAATGTAATATATCCCTGCTTGCATCCCTCTATCAACCAGAAGCGCTTTCATTGAGATGAATCATCACCGATTGGAAATCCGCAAATCCTGCCTTATGCACGCGTGACCTCATCGCCAGCGCCCTTTAGGGCATGGTGTGATGTCTCTTCTGCCGTCCGATCGCACCCGTTTGCTCGCCTGCGCCGCAGCCTTTGCTGGCGTCGGCTTTCTCTCGCTGATGGATGCGTTCATGAAAGAAGCGGCGCTGGCGCTTGGAGCCTACACCGCAACAGTGCTGCGCTCGGCTGCAGCGACTGCGGTGATTGGGCCATTGTGGCTTCTACGCGGGGCAAGCTGGCCCAGCGCCAGCGTGCTCAAGCTCCATCTTGAACGCGGCATCATCTCAGCCTTCATGGCGCTCAGTTTCTTTTTCGCTTTGACGAAGTTGCCTTTAGCTGAAGCAATCGCGATCAGCTTCATCGCGCCGCTGGTGGCGCTTTATTTTGCAAGAATCCTGCTTGGCGAGGAAATCCAACGCGCCGCGATCCTCGCCAGCCTGCTTGGCTTTGCCGGGACGCTGGTGATCATTGCCGGGCGGATCGGGCAAGGGGAATTTGACAGCGGAACCGCGCTCGGCATCTCCTCGCTGCTGTTTTCAGCCCTGCTGTATGCCTATAATTTCGTCGTCATCCGCCGTCAGAGCCAGGTTGCCGGACCGATCGAAATCGCCACCTTCCACAGCGGGATTGGCGGTCTGGTGCTGCTGATCTTTGCGCCATTCCTGTGGCAAACCCCGCAATTCTCAGCCTTGGACGAAGTGGCTGCGGCGGGTGTTCTGACGGCCCTTGGAGCGATGGCGATTGCCTGGGCCTATGCCCGCGCTGAGGCGCAGACGCTTGTTCCGATTGAGTATTCAGGGTTTTTATGGGCGAGCCTGTTTGGTTGGCTGTTCTTCAGCGAACAAGTCACGATCCCGACATTGGCAGGAACCGCGTTGATCGTAACCGGGTGCTGGCTCGCCACCCGGTCAAACCGCGCGCCAGCAACCGCGCAAACCTGAAAAGTCGGCCGAGGCAGCAGCAGCCATCCGCCACCCCGGCCGCACGCATCCTTCGCCAGGGGTAAAGCGCGAAGGAGACGCCGTCAGGTACGCGCAAAAGCGCGACCCTTGCCCCTAATGCGCAGTCGGGTGCGGTGCGCTGTTCCCCTCAGTCGCATCGCTGTTTGACCAAGCAATCGCCCCCGCGAAACACCCCATAACCAGCATAATGGTGGCGACTATCCCAGCTCGCAGGCTGGTTCGGCGCCTTTCACCGTCTGGTCCTTTTGATTGCATTGCTCGGCCTTTTGATAACCCAACTGCGAGACCGCCAATGGCACAGGCTTGCACGGATCAGGTAGTAAACTCTAGTAACATCTTTACGCGACCTGGATTGCGTCTGACGCACTTGACCTCGCGCGTGCGAAAGCGCAGGTGACACTTGCAAAAAGCGTGCTCACGGGATCAGACGCACGCGGGATCACACGAAGGATGGAACACCCCCGATGACGCAGATCGGCAAGGACACGCTCGCAACCCGTTCGACTCTCACTGTGGATGGCAAGGAATACGCCTATTATTCGCTCGACAAGGCGGCCGAGCAATTGGGCGATGTCTCGAAACTGCCTAACTCAATGAAAGTGCTATTGGAGAACCTGCTCCGGTTCGAAGACGAAGGCTTCACTGTCGGGCGCGAGCATATCCAGGCGATCGTCGACTGGCAGAGCGATCCTGTCACTGGCAGTGAAATACAATATCGCCCGGCCCGCGTGCTGCTGCAGGATTTCACTGGCGTGCCTTGCGTGGTTGACTTGGCGGCCATGCGCGATGCGATCAAGACGCTCGGCGGCGACACTCAAAAGATCAATCCGCAGGTCCCGGTAAACCTCGTGATTGATCACTCTGTTATGGTCGACGAGTTCGGCCACCCCAAGGCGATGGAAGCCAATATGGCGCTCGAATATGAGCGCAATGCAGAGCGCTATGACTTCCTCAAATGGGGCTCGAAGAGCTTTGAGAACTTCTCCGCTGTCCCCCCGGGCACTGGCATCTGCCACCAGGTTAACCTTGAGCATATTGCGCAAGGGATCTGGTCAAGCGAAGATGAAACGGGCGCGATGGTTGCGTATCCTGACACCTGTGTGGGTACGGATTCGCACACCACCATGATCAACGGGCTCGGCGTGCTGGGCTGGGGTGTTGGCGGGATCGAAGCCGAAGCAGCGATGCTTGGCCAGCCGATCTCGATGCTGATCCCCGAAGTCGTTGGCTTCAAACTGACCGGCCGCATGGCTGAAGGCGTGACCGCGACCGATCTGGTGCTGACCTGCGTGCAGATGCTGCGCGAAGTCGGTGTGGTGGGCCGCTTTGTCGAGTTTTACGGCGAAGGGGTTGCTAACCTGACGCTCGCTGACCGCGCGACCATTGCCAATATGGCGCCCGAATACGGTGCGACCTGCGGCTTTTTCGGGATCGATGACAAGACCATCGATTATATGCGCCTCACCGGCCGCTCAGAGGAGAACCTCGCGCTGGTCGAAGCCTATGCCAAAGCGCAAGGCATGTGGTTTGATCCCGCGCATGAGCCGGTGTTTTCTAACACGCTTGAGCTTGACGTTGGGAGCGTTGTACCGAGCCTTGCCGGGCCTAAGCGTCCGCAGGACCGGGTGATCCTTCCCGAAGTCGATGAGCTGTTCAATGGCGATCTGGCGAAGGTTTACAAAAAGCCAGCGCCGGTCCGTGTCCCCGTGGAAGGCAAGAACCACGATATCGGTGATGGCGACGTTGTGATTGCTGCAATCACCAGCTGCACCAACACTTCGAACCCGGACGTGCTGATCGCGGCAGGTCTGGTCGCTAAGAAAGCGGTCGAGAAAGGTCTCAAGCCCAAGCCTTGGGTGAAGACCTCGCTCGCACCCGGCAGCCAGGTTGTGACTGACTATCTCGAAAAATCGGGCCTGCAGGACGATCTCGATGCGATCGGCTTTGACCTTGTTGGCTATGGCTGCACCACTTGCATCGGAAATTCCGGCCCGCTTGCCCCGCCGATCAGCCAAGCGATCAACGGCAATAATATCGTCGCGGCGTCCGTGCTCTCAGGCAACCGCAATTTCGAAGGGCGCGTGAGCCAGGATGTGCGCGCCAACTTCCTTGCTTCGCCCCCGTTGGTGGTCGCCTATGCGCTGAAAGGCACAGTGACCGAAGACATCACCACCACCCCGCTCGGGCAGGATCAGGACGGCAATGACGTGATGCTCGCCGATCTGTGGCCGAGCAATGCCGAAATCGCCGAGCACCGCGCCGCCAATATCGACCGTTCGATGTTTGAGGCCCGCTACGCCAATGTCTATGACGGCGATGAGCACTGGCAGGCGATCACAGTCGAACCGTCCGACACCTATCAATGGCGCGCGGGCAGCACCTATGTCGCGAACCCGCCCTATTTTGAAGGGATGGAGATGACCCCGGCGCCGGTCACCGACATCATTGATGCAAAGCCGATGGCGATCCTGGGGGATTCGGTCACCACCGACCACATCTCGCCTGCGGGCGCGATCAAGGAGGATTCCCCGGCGGGTGTCTATTTGAAAGGCAATCAGGTCCTCAAGAAGGACTTCAATTCCTACGGCTCACGCCGCGGCAATCACGATGTGATGATGCGCGGCACTTTCGCTAACATCCGGATCAAGAACGAGATGGTTCCCGGCGTCGAAGGCGGCTTTACCACCTATAATGGCGAGCAGATGCCGATCTACGACGCCGCGATGAAGCATAAGGAAGACGGCACGCCGCTGATCGTGATCGGCGGTAAGGAATACGGCACCGGCTCCTCGCGCGACTGGGCGGCCAAGGGTACGATCCTTCTGGGCGTGCGCGCCGTCATCGTTGAAAGCTTTGAGCGAATCCACCGTTCAAACCTCGTTGGCATGGGCGTCCTGCCGCTGCAGTTCAAAGACGGCGCGACGCGCGAGACGCTCAATCTGACCGCGGACGACACGTTCAGCATCAAAGGCCTCGCCGACCTTGAGCCAGGTCAGGACATCGAGATCGAAGTCACCCGCGGCGATGGCACGGCCTTCACCTTCCCGGCGCTGTGCCGGATCGATACCGCGAATGAGATGGAATATTACCGCAATGGCGGCATCCTCCATTACGTGCTGCGCAAACTCGCGGCGTGAGGTAATGCGCTTAGCCCGCATCCTGCCGGTCCTCGCGCTTTCGCTATGCGTTTGCGCGTGCGCTCCTGAAAATGATGTGGAGGACTATACGCCGGGCCTTACGCCAGGCTTTGAGCTTGCGTCTTATGGTGATCAGGCGGCGGAACAACAGAACGCGAGCGAGCCGCGTGTCGTCGCGCTGGACGCGGGGACGTTTGCCGAGCTGATCGCGAGGCCCGATATCCGCGTGATCGATGTGCGCACCGCTCAAGAAGTCGCCGAAGGGGTCATTCAAGGCGCTGAGCACATCCCCCTTGCCGAGTTCAATCCGGCCGCTTTGGACCTGTCGGACGGGCGCGGCGTGGTGCTCTATTGCCGCTCCGGTCGGCGTTCAGGGATTGCAGCCACGAAGCTTTCTGAACATCTTGGCGTTCCAGTCGCGCATCTAGATGGCGGGATCCTCGCCTGGCAGGAAGCCGGCTTCGCGCTCACGCGTCCTTGATAACGAGCCTCGCTAGGCCGCGCTCATAAAAAAGAGGGCGGCTCCCCCCGAACCGCCCTCAGAATCACCTGAATGGCTAGTCGCTGGTGCTTTCCCTTTACGCGGGTGCGCCGCGCTGCCCCTTGCGGCGGCGCAGGATCGCAGCAGCGGCAAGACCGAACAGGATCATCATCGGCGGAGCCGGCACTTCGGTGCCGCCGCTGGTGGAACTTGAACCGCTGGTAGAGCTTGAGCTTGAAGTGCTGGTCGAAGACGAACCCGAGCTTGACCCACTAGACGAGGTCGAGCTGCCGCTGCTCGATGAGCTCGACGATGAAGAGCTCGAACTCGAGGAAGAACTGGTGCTGCTCGTCATATCGCCGGAGCTGCTGCCGCCGCTGGTTGTTCCGCCTGACGTGCTGCTATCCTGACCGCCCGACGAGGAACTGTCCTGACCTCCCGATGAGGAGCTATCCTGACCGCCCGAGCTGGTCGAGCCGGGGTGTCCCGAAGAGCTGTCTTGGCCACCGGAGGAAGAGCTGTCCTTTCCGCCTGAGGAGCTGCTGTCCATCCCGCTCGAACTGGTGGTGCCGCCGCCCGATGAACTCGACGAAGACGAACTCGACGAAGAACTGGAGCTTGAAGAGGACGACGATGACGATGACGAGCTTGAGCTCGACACATTGCCTGAACTGCTGGACACATTACCAGACGAGCTGGACACATTACCAGACGAGCTGGACACCGCGCCTGTGCTTGACGAGACCGCTCCGGTCGAACTTGAGACAGCGCCTGTGCTCGATGAGACGGCACCGGTAGAACTGGAAACCGCGCCGGTTGAGCTCGATACAGCACCTGTGCTTGATGAAACGGTGCCCGTACTGGTGCTGGTCGACACCGCGCCGGTCGAACTTGAGACGTTGCCGGATGAGCTTGACGTTGACGTCGAGACCGCGCCGGTAGACGAGCTGATCTGCCCGGTCGAAGACGTGGTCGAAGTCGAATTGTCGATGTCGATATCAACCACAATGCCTTCTTCGCCGCCGGTCGTGCCGCCTGAGGTCGTGCTGGTGACCGAAACATCGCCCGAAGACGAACCGCCCCCGCCGAAAAACCCGCCTAGGAATCCGCCGCCAAAGCCGCCGAAGCCTCCACCAGAGCCGACGACAAGCGGGGTTGCACCACCGCCGCCGCGGCCCTGCAAGGGCGGCAATGGCGGGAGCGGAGCCGGAGCATACGCGACTTGCGCAATCGGTGGGCATTCGATCGGGTCGTAATAGGCATTGACCGCATCAGCGGGCAGCGGCGCTGCTGCAACAACATCAGCGCCAGCCGGATAGCCCTGCGGAAGCGGCTGACACTCGATCGTGCGATCGACAACCCGCCTCCGGCGCTCTTCGGGAAGCGGGATTACCCGCTCGCGCGTCTTGATGTAGCGGGGATCATCGACCGCAATCGGCTGCAGCTTCGTCCCATCGCGCGGCACGTCGAGATCAGTGGTGTATTCGGGTTCTTCCGTGTTCAACGGCTCTGCCACTCGCACCGCGCCGCCCTGGATGAGAGCGACACCTGCAACAGCAGCGGAAAGCTTAGCAGCGGCCAGTTTGAACGACATAATCTCGAAACCTTGGTTGCGTGCGAGGCATTTTGCGAACACCGCAAATGCGCCTTATTCCAAGCGTGTCATGATCCAGAAGAACGCGTCACTGCAACGCATTTAACCATATTTTAGCTGCCGGGTCTCACCAAAAATCACGCAAAACCGTCAATTTTGCTCGATCTGTCCCGAATTGAGACCGATAAATTAGCGAAAGTTAGCCGAGCTCGCAGACATACAGCTTTGCCGGGTCAAGCCTCGCGATCAGTGAACAACCCGCCTTGCGCGCCGGGATCCGCGCCTGCATTCGCGCCCGGTCTTGCTCGCGGAATGCTTAGACCGAGATGCTCCCACCCGGCATCGTTCAGCATCCGCCCCCGGGCCGTGCGGGCGAGCAAGCCAAGCTGGATCAGATAGGGTTCGATCACGTCTTCGACTGTGTCGCGCGGTTCAGCAAGACCGGCTGCAAGCGTCTCTACCCCCACGGGGCCGCCTTTATAGGTCTGAGCGATCATGGTGAGATATTTGCGGTCCATCGCATCGAGACCGAGGCTGTCAATCTCAAGCCGGGTCAGCGCGCCATCAGCCAGATCGCGGGTCACGCTGGCCGCATCGGCGACTTGAGCAAAGTCGCGCACGCGCCGCAGCAAGCGGCCTGCCACACGCGGCGTCCCGCGCGAACGCCGGGCAATCTCGCGCGCTCCGGCGGGATCAAGTGTCAGGCCCAGCATCCGCGCGCCGCGCGAGACGACCTGATCGAGTTCTTCGTGGTTGTAGAAATTGAGCCGCACCGGAATCCCGAACCGGTCACGCAGAGGCGTCGTCAAAAGGCCCTGCCTTGTGGTTGCTCCGATCAGAGTGAAGGGCGGCAGATCGATCCTGACACTGCGCGCCGAGGGCCCTTCGCCGATGATGATATCAAGTGCGCGGTCTTCCATCGCAGGGTAGAGCACTTCTTCGACGACGGGATTGAGCCGGTGGATCTCATCGATGAAGAGCACGTCATGCGCTTCGAGATTGGTCAGCAGCGCGGCGAGATCGCCGGCCTTGGCGATGACCGGGCCCGAGGTCGCGCGAAAGCCCACACCAAGTTCCGCTGCGACGATCTGGGCAAGCGTGGTCTTACCAAGGCCGGGCGGGCCGAAGAACAGCGTGTGGTCCATCGCTTCGCCGCGCGCCTTGGCGCTTTCGATAAATACGCGCAGATTGTCGCGCGCGGCCTCCTGACCGATGAACTCTTCGAGCGACTTGGGACGGAGCGCTTGGTCCGGGTCGCCGGGTTGGGATGTGGAAGTGTGAAGGGGGACAGGATCGCTCACTTTATTCCCTCCACGACAATTACTGAGGCCGTTATTAAACATAGGAAAGGGAGATAGAAAAAGACCGATGCAATACGTTGGTATTTGTTCGCCTCACTAATCGCGTACTGGATATATGAGGCCCTAACGTGTGATTCTGGTTTATTTGTCACAGCGACTTCTAGGTAATTTTCAGCAACTTGTGACCGTTCATGCGCCTGCCATAACAGAACCCTCCCTTCAAAATGTGAGTATATAAACAGTCCAAGAATAGAAGAGAAGTACCATATAAGTGCAAAAAGTCGTGAATTATCATCAATATTTTCAATGTTGAGAAGGGATATAATCGCGCCTGAACTAATTGTGAGTTGAGACGCCAAAAGCCATCTTCTGTTTGCATAGAATCTCTCATCCGCGATCCGGCTGGCATTTAGCCAATAGTCAGCTGCCTTGTAGGTAACCTTCTTGGCGTCCGTATCTTGGTCTTCGATACCCATCAATCACCTATCATCGGCACTCGTCGCACAATGTACAGCCTTTGACCCGTACGAACCCAGCGGACAAATGATCCTAACGAGCCGCCTTCTTCAGCGCGACGCGGATGAGGTCGCCCTCACCGGCTCCCTCGCCCAATTCCTCGCTTGCCTGTGCAACGGCCTGTGCTGCGAGCGCTGGCTTGAAGCCGAGATTCTGAAGTGCGCTTACCGCGTCGGCGTTGGCGCTTCCTGCCGGGAGCCCTGCGCCACCGCCAGAGGCCAGGCCTGCGCCAGGCAGCGCGCCTGCCTTATCCTTCAGCTCGTTGACGATCCGGCCGGCCAGCTTTGGCCCGACCCCGTTTGCGCGCGCCACTTGTCCTGCATCGCCGCCCGCGCAGGCATCGCGCAACTCTCCAGTCGACAGTGCGGACAGGATCGCCAGCGCCACTTTGCTCCCCACGCCTTGCACCTGTGTGAGCAGCCGAAACCAGTCGCGCTCTGATCCCTCGGCAAAACCAAGGAGGCGCATGTCGTTCTCGCTCACTTGGAGATCGGTGTGCACTGTGCAGGCTTCGCCCACTTCGCCAAGCGCGGACAGCGTGCGCGCCGAGCAATGTACCAGATAGCCGACCCCTTGCACATCGACGATTGCCCAGTCTTCGCCGGTCTCATCAAGCCTGCCAGAAAGCTTTGCAATCATGCTTTGTTCTTGGCGCAGTTTGCGCGCGAACGCCAGCAGGAGCGGCGCGTTTTCCGCACGCGATCCGGCAGATTGAAGTCATGCTGCTGTCGCATAAGAACCACGCTCCAACTCACATCATCGCCTGCACAGGGAGGAAAACCGCCCAAGCAATCGACACGGGCCCGCATTTCGCTATTGCAGCATATATGAGCTGGAACACGTTCGGGCGCGTGCTGCGCTTCACCACCTGGGGGGAAAGTCACGGACCGGCGCTAGGCGCAGTGATCGACGGGTGCCCGCCCGGCCTTGTCTTGACGACTAAGCACATCCAACCTTTCCTCGATGCGCGCCGGCCCGGGCAAAGCAAATTCACAACGCAGCGCAAGGAAGCCGATCAGGTCAAGATCCTGTCCGGCGTGTTTGAGGATCGCACTACCGGAACGCCGATCCACTTGATGATCGAGAATACCGATCAGCGGTCCAAGGACTATGCCGAGATTGCTCAGCGCTATCGTCCGGGCCATGCCGACTATGTCTATGACGCCAAATACGGGCTGCGCGATTATCGCGGCGGCGGGCGTTCATCGGCGCGTGAGACCGCCGCAAGGGTCGCTGCCGGAGCGGTCGCGCGCGCGATCATCCCTGAAATCTCGATCACCGGCTATGTCTGCGAACTGGGCGGCGATGCGATCGAGCGCGACGCCTTCAACGCCACTGAGATCACCCGCAACCCGTTTTTCTGCCCCGACAGTTGGGCTGCGAAACGCTGGGAGGAAAAGGTCGAAACCGCGCGCAAGGCGGGCTCGTCGCTCGGCGCCGTGGTCGAATGCGTCGCAACCGGCGTGCCGGCGGGCTGGGGCGCGCCGTTCTCTGCCTAGCTTGATGCTGATCTCGCCGCGGCAATGATGAGCATCAATGCTGTTAAAGGCGTCGAAATTGGCG
>JBCCJD010000065.1:0-14247 GCA_039027955.1 Pseudomonadota bacterium | reverse complement strand
TGTGTCCTGGCTGACCGGGTCGGAATAGATCGGACCTTGCAAGAACCGCACGCCGCAGGCGCGCAGCGCTTCGTTAAGCGCGGTGGTCTCGATGCCGTTTGCGATGGTGTCCATCTCCAGCGCTCCGGCCAGCGCGACGATCGCTTTGATCAGGCCCAGCTCGCCGCCAAGCTCGCCATTGTCCTGACGATCAGCCGCAGCCACCAGGCCTTCATCGATCTTGATCGCATCGAACGGCGCGCGGCGCAGATAAGCGAGCGAGGAATAGCCGCTGCCGAATTCGTCAAGCGTCAGCCGCACGCCCAGTTTGAACAAGGCGGCGAGTGTCCGGTCGACCGCATTCGTATCGCCGAAGAACACCGCTTCGCTGATTTCGAGCTCGAGCCGAGTGGCGGCGAGATCGGCCTCCTGCAGCGCTTTTGCGACATCCTCGACGAAGCCTTCAACGGAAAACAGCGGTCCTGGAACATTGACTGAGACCCTCACGCTGTCCGGCCATTCAGCAGCATGGCGGCAAGCCTGCATGATTGCCCATTGTCCGACTTCGCTGACTTGGCTTGAGCCATCAAGGATCGAGGCAAACTCCTCTTCGTCGATCTCGCCGCGCTGCGAGTGGTTCCAGCAGACATGCGCTTCAAGCGCTGAGACAGTCTGGGTTTTGGCGCAAATGATCGGCTGATAGCGCAGGAACAGCTCGTCATTGCGCACAGCAGCGCCGAGGTCTTCTTCGAGCCGCCGGCGGAAGATCGCTTCGTTTTCAAGCTCGCCGGAAAAGAACCGGTACTGCCCGCGCCCACCGTTTTTCGCAGCATACAGCGCCAAGTCAGCCGAGCGCACGACTTCCTCGCGCGTAACCCCGTCATGCGGCGCAATCGCGATCCCAACCGAGGCCCCGATCACGCAGCGCCCTTCCTCCAGCGAATAGGGCTGCTTGATCATCGCGATGATCTTCATCGCCAGTTCGCCCAGTTCGCCGCGATCATCGAGATCAGGCAGCATAACCTGGAATTCATCGCCGCCCAGCCGGCCGATCACGCATTCGCGATCAATCGCCCGCTTTAACCGGTTTGAGACCTGCTTAAGCAGTTCATCGCCCGCAGCATGGCCAAGCGTGTCGTTAACCTGCTTGAAGCGATCAAGATCGAGCATCAAGATTGCGCAATTGCGCTTAGCCGCTTTGAAGGCTGACAGAGTCGCATCGATCTGGTGCGCCATCCGGTGCCGATTCGACAGGCCTGTCAGCGAATCGAACTTTGCCAGCCGCGCTGTCTCTTCTTCGCGATGGAATTCATCAGTGATGTCTGCGCCCGTGCCGCGAAAGCCAATGAACTTGTTCGATGAATTGAACATCGGCTGGCCTGACAAACGCAGCACTGCCCCTTCAGGTAGTGCAGCTGCGCGCAGCGAAAGGCCGGAAAACGCCTTATGCGCGCCGAGCATCAGCGCAAGCGATTTGGTCCGCCCTTCCCGATCTGTCGGCGCGAAAATTGTCGCAAGCGGCTGACCCAGCAGCTCGCTTAAAGGCACATCGATCCGTTCAGCGATCGCCGCGCTCAAATAGGTGAGGTTGCCGTCTGCATCGCTCGCCCAGAACCAGCCGAGCCCGGATTGCTCCAATTGATCGAGCATCGCGAGCTTTTCGCGATCAGACAGCGCGCTCGCAGCATCACCGCCGCGCCCGCGTCCCAATCCGCTGCCTGGTTTCGATGACAAGAGACCCTTGAAGGGCACCTTTGAGCTACCTCCGATAGTATTGCGGCTCACGCTCAGCATGACCCTTGTTCAGCGGTAAATCCGGTTGGTTATTTTTCTGCTAAGATCGGACGTGAAGCAGGCGCTAAGGATAACGCGCGAAGTGCTGCGGGCGTCTTTCCAAGGCGTCTTTCAGGCTTAGCTTGCAAGCGCGCGGAGCAGCGATGGCTTAGTCTCGCCGAGAATGGCGAATGTTCCATCTTCGCGCCGAACAAGCGGTTCACTGAACTCCACTCCGGCGCGATCCTCAACCGACCAGCGGACCTGAGCATTGACCCGCGCTGAAGGTCCGAATTCGATTTCAACCGCGCTGCCAGCAGGCAGGTTCCACAGCCCATCGAGCATCGCGCCGCCTTCGGAGATGTTGCGCAAAGTCGCCGCCATACGTGCGCCTTCGTGACCGACAAACACGCGCTTAAGCAGGACTTGGCGCTGGCTGCGGGCGGCTTGCGGGCCATCAGCGCGAGCGCTCAAATCGCCTGCAACCAAAGCGCCGGCTTCTTCAGCGCTGACAGGTTCGTGATAGATAAAGCCCTGGACATGGCTGCATCCCAATATGCGGATCAATTCCAGCTCATCATGCGTTTCCACACCTTCAGCGGTGGTGTCCATTTCCAGCGCTTCGGCAAGCGAGGTGATCGAAGCGATGATCGCGCCGTTGCGGCTGCCATCCTCGGTTGCTCCGCGTACAAAGCTCTGGTCGATCTTGATCTTGTCGAATGGCGCTTTCTTTAGATAGCCGAGCGAAGAATAGCCGGTTCCAAAATCATCGAGCGCTAAACGCACACCGACCCGTTTCAGCGCTTTGAACATCGCATCAGTGCCAGCGCTGTCGTTCAGGAACACGCTTTCAGTGAGTTCCAGCTCCAGCCGGGCAGGATCAATCCCGCTATGCGCCAGCGCATTGGCGACAATGGTTGGCAATTCGGTCTTTGAAAATTGCAGCGGCGAGACGTTCACTGCGCAGCGGATCGCTTCAGGCCAGCGCGCCAGATCAGCGCAAGCGGTGCGCAATGCCCACTGGCCAAGCTGATCAATCAGTCCGGCATCTTCAGCAACGGCGATGAATTTCTCCGGCGAGAGCCAGCCGCGCCGTGGATGCTCCCAACGCATCAGCGCTTCGAACCCGACAATCTTCTCAGTCGCGGTGTAGACCACTGGTTGATAGTAGAGCTCCAGATCGCCGCTTGCGATCGCCTCGCGCAAATCCTTTTCCAATTCAGCGCGCTCTTCAGCGGCTGAATGCAAGCCTTTGTGATAGAACCGATGCACTCCGCGGCCTGCATCTTTCGCAGCATAAAGCGCAAGATCGACGTTGCGGATCAGCTCATCGGTGGTGCTGCCATCGACTGGCGCCAGCGCGAGCCCGACTGATGCGCCGATGACGACATTTTGCTCTTCAATCGTGTAAGGTTGCGACAGCGAGTTGATGATTTCCTGCGCGACAAAGCTGAGCTTGTCGCGATCATGAGTGCCGGGCACGATGACCTGGAATTCATCCCCGCCAAGCCGCCCGCAGCGACCAATCCCATCAAGCGTGCGCTCCAGTCGCTGCGCGACCTGTTTGAGCAGCGCGTCACCTGCTGGGTGGCCGAGCGTGTCATTGACTTGTTTGAAACGGTCCAGATCGAGCATCAGCACCGCGCAGTTCCGTTCGCTTTCGCGCGGAGCAGCCAGAATTTGCGCCAGCAGCTCGCCCATTTGCACTCGGTTCACAAGGCCTGTCAGCGCATCATAATGCGCCAGCCGGGTCACTTGCTGTTCGCTGCGGCGTTTCTCCGTGAGATCGGTGCCATGCCCGCGAAATCCGCAAAAGTTCTGGTAGGAATCGTAAACCGGTCGGCCGGTCAGCGCCCATAGCCGTTCATTGGCGGTGCCTGCCGCACGCAACTCGATGTCCTGAAACGCAGAGCGAGCCGACAGGTGAAACGCCAAAGTGCGTTCCGCAGCTGCGGTGTTATCGACGATTTCGGACAGATGGCTCCCGTGCAGCTGTGCCACGGTCTTACCCAGCACTCGTGCGGCGGACGGCGATATATAGCTGATTTGACCCCGGCGGTCGGTTTCCCAGAACCAGCCTTGCCCGCTTTCTTCAAAGCTGCGCAGAATGTCTTCAGCGCGCGCTGCCACGCGGTCGCGCGCATCGCTGGCAATCCGCCGCGCTTCAGCAGCTTGCCACTCAATCCGCGCGACCAGCATTAGAGCCAAGGCTGCGCCAAGCAGAGCAGAGACCGTCAATACGCTGGGATCGATGACGGCAAAGCCGGTCCAGATCGCGATTTTAGCGCAGAACAGCGAAACGATCCGGACCCCGAACAAAGGCGCTGAAGCAGCGTTGATGCACACCACCGTGCCCACCGCCCACTGCCAGGCGAGCCCTGCTTCGACCCAGCTGCCCAGCGCATAGCCCGCGCAGGCCATCGGCAGCACCACAGCCAACGCAAGCAAGCCTTGGCGCAAAATCTTGAGCATTTTCGTGCGCCGCTCAAGCTGAGCGAAGAACCCGCCTGCGGCAAACAGCGCGACAGAAATGACGCCCGCGGCCAGCGGCAAACCCAGCGGAACCGCTTTAGCAACGCCGCCAGCGAACGCGTAAGCGAGCAGCAGGAACAGCGCCATGCCGTGCGACCGGCGCGGAAGATAGAAGTGATGATCCGGCAGCGCGCTGCTTTCTGCCCGATCCGCCAGCGCGATCATCGAGGCCATATCGCGGGTGCCGCTTCGCCGGTCGGGATCAGTCCGCTCGCGTCCCAGAAGCGTGCGTTTGCTCGGCCGCCCGGATGCAGGGGGCCCGCCTTTTGCCGGACGCGGCTGTGCGGCTGCCTCTACCGGCTTGTCCGGCGCCGCGCCGAGCAATTGTCCAGCCCCCTTTGTCATAGTCTACGGGGATGGCTTCGTGGCTTTGAAAAAGCGTTAACCCGCAGTGCTAAATCGGACCATTTTCGGCTGCGTTATCGAAATATGTCGCCCGCTGTCGGTTCGGCCAAGAACGAGCTTACGTTAGGTGAACTTCGACAAACGCTTTGTCCGATTTTGGCGGCATCCCCATCATGGCGAGATAAGGATCATTGCCCAGCGCTTCGAGGGGACGTCCAGCGAGCTCGATCTGATAGGGCGAGACACGGTGGCGGGTGCACAGCCCGTCATTGCCATCACTGATCAGCGGAGTTTCAAACTCAAGCCCTTGGCTGTGTCCTTCCGAGCGCCGCACCGTCGCAACCGCCAATTGTCCTCCGCCCAGATCAAGCACCACTTTGGTGTCCACCGAAACGCCTAACAAGCCTTCCACCTTCGCCCCGGTCTTCGACAGGTTGCGCAGCACCACAGTGTAGCGATGATCGCCATGGATCAGTCCGATCTTGCGGAACTCAGTGCGGCGTTCAGAGCGGTACTTTTCCGGCCCGCGCGGTGTGTATTTAAGATCGCCCCGCTCGAACCGCTCCAAGGTTTCCTCAATCGGGACAGCGCGCGAAAAGATGATCCCCTGGATGTGACTGACCCCATGCTCAGAGATCGCCTGCAGCTCGTCTTTCGTCTCAACCCCTTCGGCAACGGTTTGCATGCGCAGCGCCTGAGCGAGGCTCACCACTGACGCGACGATCGCGAGATTGTTGTTATCCGGCACCGCGCAGCCGCGCACAAAGCACTGGTCGATCTTGATCTTGTCGAACGGAGCATCGCGCAAATAGCTTAGCGATGAATAGCCTGTACCAAAGTCATCCAGCGCAAGTTTCACGCCCAACTTCTTGAGATCATGAAACATTTGCAAGCTGCGCTCGATATCGCCGACAAACACGCTTTCAGTGATTTCAAGCTCGATCTGAGCGGGATTGACTTTCGAGGTCTTAAGCGCCCGGCGCACGATATCGACGAAATCGTCAGAGGCAAACTGCACCGCTGAAACATTCACCGCTGCCCCAATCGCTGAAGGCCAACCAGCGACCGTGTGGCAGACCTGGTTAAGCGCCCATTCGCCCAGCTCGCGGATCAGGCCGACCTCTTCGGCAATCGGAATAAAGTCCCCCGGCGAGATCATTCCGCGCGTGCTGTGCTCCCACCGCATCAGCGCTTCCATGCACTCGACTTCATGGGTTTGCGCGTTGACGATCGGCTGGAAATGCATCCGCAATTCGTCTTTCTCAACCGCATCGCGCAAATCAGCTTCGATCTGGTGACGGTGGCTTGCCTGATCCTGCAAGTCGGTTGAATAGAACCGGTGCTGGCCGCGCCCACCGCCTTTCGCAGCATACAGCGCAAGATCCGCCGCTTTGATCAGCTCTTCGGTTTCAACGCCATCATAAGGAGCAACAGCGATCCCGATCGACGTGCCAATCACCGCGCGGGTGCCGTCGATCGAATAAGGCTGAGAAATCATCTGAACGAGGCGCTGGGCAAGCTCACCCAGTTCGCCGCGATCATCAAGGTCAGGAATGACGATCTGAAACTCGTCCCCGCCGAACCGCCCGATCTCCCCGCGCGAACCGATAATCCGGCCGAGCCGCGCAGACACCTGTTTCAGCAGTTCATCGCCTGCCGGATGGCCCAGCGTGTCGTTAACCTGTTTGAACCGATCGAGGTCGAGCATCATCAATGCGCAGCTGCGTTTGGAAACGCGAAATGCCTTGAGCATTGCGGTTATTTGCTGTGCCATGCGGTGCCGGTTAGAAAGACCCGTCAAGCCATCGAATTGCGACAGGCGTTCGGCATCGCGGCGATCCTGATGGGCTTCGCTGATATCGCGTGCAATGCCGCGATAGCCGGCAAATTTACCGTCTTTATCGATATAGGGCTTGCCTGAGATCTCCCACCACACTTCGCGCTGATTGTAAGCCAGCCGAACCGGCATTGCAGGAACCGAATTGTGAGCCGCGAGCATAAACCGCAGCGTCCGCTGCGTCTCGTGGTTCGTTTCGGAGTTGTCCTCTTCGAACAGATCGCTGACGGGTGTGCCGAGTAGGTCTTTGCCTTCAGCGCCGAACTGCTCAAGCGCTGCTGCAGACAAGTAAATCAACCGCCCGTCCGCATCGCTCGCCCAGAACCAGCTCAGCCCGGTCTCCTCAAGGCTGTCGAGGATCGCCATGCGGTGCGGATCATTGACGCTCGTGGTCAGGGCAAGCGAAGTCGAGCCGAGATCCGTTGCCGGCTCGGAGGATCCGTTTTTGGTAAATCTCGACAGCAAGCCTGCCATCGTGGCGCAAACCCTCTCTCAGGTGCTGATACGTAATCTCACGGAGTTAGAGCTTAATTGTTGAGAAACCGTAAGGCGCGCGCGTCGCCAAACGGGCACCAAATGGGTGGCAAATCGGCTGGGCCGAGTTTCTTACGGAGCGGTGAGAGATGCTTGAAAAGCGCTCTAGCGACTGGCACGTGGAACGCAGGCACCCAGCTTTGCGTAATGATACTATGGCGCTGCGTGCATGGCGAACCGCTGAACCACGTGCGACCAAGAACAAGCCCGACCTAGAAATCGGTGCAGCACAGAGGGGACCTTATGCCGGACAATTCAATCAAGCTTGAAAACGAAGCGGCTCAATCAACCAATGCGTTGGGGCCGCTTATCGGGGTCGCGCGCGAGGACTTTGTCAGTGCGGTTGCGCTGCTGCTGCGCGAGACCGCTTCAAACCCAGCGCGAATGATGCGCCATGCACAAGCGATGAGCGAAGACATGGTCAAGATCATGACCGGCAAAAGCGACCTTGCCCCTCATCCCAAAGACAAACGGTTCATGGACCCGGCCTGGCAATACAATCCGTTCTTCCGGGCCGGAGCGCAATATTACCTCGCTGTACAAAAAGGGATGCGGGGCTGGCTTGAAGAACTGGAGCTGGATGAATTGGAGCGCAACCGCGCCAATTTCATCGCTAACATCATTCTCGATGGCCTGGCTCCAACCAACACGCTGGCAGGCAATCCCAGCGCGCAAAAGCAGATCATCAATTCAGGCGGGCTCTCGCTGATCAAGGGTTTGCAGAACGCCTATAACGACATCGTCCATAACAAAGGCATGGTCAGCCAGGTCGATAAGCGCCCGTTCGAGCTCGGCAAGAATGTCGCGACTTCGAAAGGCAGTGTCGTGCTGCGGACCGAAATGATGGAGCTCATCCATTATGCCGCAAGCACGCAAGAGGTTTACGAGACCCCGCAGCTCACAATTCCGCCGCAGATCAACAAGATGTATATCAACGATCTGTCGCCGGAAAAATCCGTCGTCAAATGGCAGGTCGATAACGGCATCCAGACCTTTGTGATTTCGTGGCGTAACCCATCGAAGGAACAGGGCCATTGGGATATGGCCGACTATATCGCGTCATGCGAAGAAGCGCTCGCTGCGGTGTCTGAGATCACCGGTTCTAAGAAAGTGAATGTTTCAGCGGGCTGTTCAGGCGGTCAGACAGCCAGCGTTCTGGCTTCTAAACTGGCAGCGACCAAAAACCCGATCCTTGGCACGCTGACGCTGATGGTGTGCGTGCTGCACCCCAAGCAAACCGATATCGAAGCAGGATCGCTCGTCAGCGAAAACGGGATGCAACTTGCTCGCCAGCGGGCCGCAAAGGCAGGCGTGATCAAGGCCGATGATCTCGCGCGCGGGTTCGCTTGGCTGAGGCCTAACGATCTGATCTGGAACTACGTCATCAACAATTACCTGCTCGGGATGGACCCACCGGCGTTCGATGTCCTATTCTGGAATGCAGACGCGACCAATCTGTCAGCGAGCCTGATGGGCGATTTCCTGACGCTGTATGAAACGCTTGCTTTCACGAAGCCCGGCGAAGTCGAGATGGCGGATCATCTGGTCGATCTCAGCAAAGTGACGGCCGATCTGTTCATTCTGGGCGGAGTGACCGATCACATCACGCCTTGGAAAGCGACATACCGCTCCACGCAATTGTTTGGCTCGAAGAATGTGACCTATGTGCTGTCGCAGTCCGGCCATATGCAAGCGATCCTGAACCCGCCGACCAATCCCAAAGCGAAGTATTTCGTCCAGAAAAAGCGCGGCAAGCTCCCTGAGACAGCGGATGAATGGCTGCAAGGGGCAGAGGAAGTCAAAGGCAGCTGGTGGCCGTTCTGGATGGAATGGATCCAGCAGCGCTCTGGCAAGACCAAGCCAGCGCCGAGCGAATGCGGCAGCAAGGCCTACCCTGCCCTCGATCCTGCCCCCGGACTCTACGTCGTCGAAGAAGTCTGATACAGCGTCCTTGCCCCGCTGGGATCCGGGGTATGGCACAGGCAGCGCTCGCGAGGGATCGACGAGCTCTCCTGTGCCATTTGCACACTAAGGGGCTCTACGGGGTAAAGGACGAAATCAGTGCAAGATGCCATGAAAGACGCGGTCGTCACGATGGAAGACATCGCCGGCCGGACGCTACGGACTGCTGCGTGGCGGCTCGACATGCCAAGCGACCATTTGCCGATCCTGTTCTTCAATGGGATCGGAGCCAATATCGAAGCGGTCGCGCCGCTCGCCGAGGCCATGCCGGAGCGCGGCTTTCTCATGTTCGATATGCCGGGTGTGGGCGAATCGCCTGACCCTGTCATTCCCTACAATCCGTTCACGATGAGCTGGACAGCGGCGCAATTGCTCGGGCGCTACGGGCTTGATGAAGTCGATGTGATGGGCGTTTCATGGGGCGGCGCGATGGCACAGCATTTTGCCTTGCAGCACCCTGCCCGAACCCGCCGGTTGTGCTTGATTGCAACCACTCCGGGAATGGCGATGGTTCCGGGTAATCCGGCTGCTTTCACCAAGATGGCCAATCCGCGCCGCTATATCGATCCTGAGTTTATGAACGAGCATTTCGCAACGCTTTATGGCGGGGTCGATCAGGATGGCGCAAAACATCAGAAAGACAGCCATATCGGCCGGCTCAAGCCGCCCTCTGCGCGCGGCTACATGTATCAGCTGCTGTGTATGCTTGGCTGGACCAGCCTTCCCGCGCTGCCTTTCCTGCGAAAAGAGACTCTGATCATGATGGGCGAGGATGACCAGATCGTGCGGCCGATCAATGGTCAGATCCTGAAAGCGATGATCCCCAATGCGCGCATCCAGATGTTTGAAGGCGGCGGGCACTTGTTCCTGCTTACGCATGCCGATGAAAGCGTCGCGGCCATTCGCGAGTTTCTCGATGCGCCTGAAACCGAGCGCGAAGCACGCCGCCAGGAAAGGGCTTACGCCGCTTAGCCTTCGGGCTGTTCCGCGTCGGGGCCGCGCGTGATCCCGCATTGTCCCGCTTGCGGGAGACGATCAGCTTGCGCCAGAGCGGCAGCCGCTTCGCGCGGGCGATCAGTCGCGATCATATCAACGCCGCCTTGCGACAGTTCGGCATAGCGTTCATCGGTGCCGAACCGGTCGATCACATTGTCGATCGAATTGGGCGAGCGCCCAAGCGTGCCGAAGATCACTTCGACATCAGCCTCGTCAAGCGCGCGATAAAGATCAGGCCGCGCGATCCGCGTCCCTGTAAAAGCCACAATCCGGTCCGCCGGAACGCCGGCGGCGACCACTTCATCAAGATCGCCCGGCGCGTTAACTGAAAACGAGATCAGCATTTCTGGCGCCAGTTCGTGCAGGCGCCGCGCTGCGCCAACCGAATACGCGATAAGGATCACCTGATCCGCCATCTCGCGGCTGCGGATCGCTTCGATCACAACTTCAAAATCAGCCGTGCGCTTGAAATCGATCTGCAGGACTGTGCGCCCGCGCGCCCATTCCAGCGTCTGGATCAGCGTCGGCACTCCGAACCGCGTGACCCAGCCTGCTTCATCGACGAGACGCAATTGCTCGACTTCCGCCCAAGGCGTATCCGCAACCGCGCCGCTGCCATCAGTGGTGCGGTCAAGCGTGCGATCATGCATCAGGTAAGGCACGCCGTCAGGGCTTTGCGCAACGTCCACTTCCATAATCGCAGGGATCGCGGTGAGCACCGCATCCATCGTCTCAATCGCGTTTTCCGGCAGACCCGGCGATGGCCCGCCGCGATGCGCCGAAATCAGCGTGGTTTCTTCCGCTTCGAGGCAGTCGAGCATGGCTGACAGATCACCTTGCGTATCGAGCTGCCACTGTGCGCCAGGCGTCTGCGCCAAAGCAGCCCCTCCAAGCAGCGCGGCCGCGATTGGGGTGGATGCAAGAAGCCTGTGGGATTTTGTCATTATAGCGGTGCTCCTATCAATCGCCGTTAGAGCTAGAGACTAATTCTGACTGACGCCAAACGATTGGGCATTGGTAGAATTCGAAGATGGCATTTCGACGAAATGCGCGATTTAGGGGATAGATCGTATAGAAAAACAAATGCTCGGCGATATGTTATAGGGGAGAGTATCGCGACTATATGTAAAGCCTGTTATACCGATAGGTAAAATTAACCGTGAGCTTTCGTCACAGTGGGGCGTCATTATTTACTCAAAGGACCGTATATGAAAAAGTCAGTGCTTATTCTTGGCGCCCTGGCGCTCGCCAGCGCCCCGCTCGCTGCGCAAAGCGCGCCCGCAATTGCTCCGGTTGAAGCTGGCGCAGAGCTTGGCGGCGGCGCTGAAGCTGTTATCATTGTTGGGCTGATTGCTGGCATCGTCGCGATTGGGGTTCTTGCCGCAACCGACGATGATGATTTGCCGGCCAGCCCATAATCACTGTTAAGACTCGCAAAAAGAAGACCTCGGCCATTCGCCGGGGTCTTTTTCGTTGAGCGATCCATCGACTGATCACAGCTCGATCACGATCCCCTTGGCAGGATCAACCGAGCCGCCGACCATTTTCAGATAGGTTGTCCGCGCCGCTTCCAGCCCGGCTAGTTTCACGATTTCGACTGTCCCTGCGACCGCCTCGAGAAATTCGTGCCACGAAGCAGCGACCAGCTTACCACCCTCGACCGGACCGTGCTGCTTGAAGAATGCAACCGCATGATCAGGCGCGAAGAACAGCGTCGGCTTAGGTCCAGGCAAGTCGTTTGCCGCGCCAAGGCCTGCGCCGCGCTCTTCGATATGCGTCGCCCCGACCAGGCAGGAATATTTGAGCGTTGCTTCGAAGTGTTGATGGAGCTTGGCCAGCAAAGCGGCATTCCCGGCAAAATCGACCACCACACTGTCAGCAATCGCCATCCGGCTAACTTCGTCATAAGCGGCAACCTTATCATAGAGGCCTGTGCTCTCGACAAACTCGACATTGCCCGGTGACGTGAGGCCGACCCGCTTGATCCCGGGCGAATGCTGTTTAGCCACACTGGCTAAACCCATCGCGGTTTTTGACGAAGCGCTGGTAAGGATAACCTGGCTTGCGCCAAACCATTCTTCGCCGCGCATGAAATATTCGATCAGAAAACCGGTTTTGAACAGCGGCCCGAAGATCATCCGTTCCGCTTCGTGCGCGGGATCGTGCTCGGGATCGGCGGCCAGCCGGGTGTACTGATTGTAGACCGGGCTCATCGGCTGGCGATACTCGGTCATGTCGGTAAAGCCGCCTTCGTGGACTTTTCCCGGCATGACCGCGAGCTCAGTGCCCATCGGGAGATAGCCATAGACCCGCTCGCCCACGGCAATCTCGTCTGACTTGCTCTCGATCACCTGCGCATGGCCCCACATCGGCACAATCCCAAGACCTTCGGGATCATCAGCAATCGGCGGGAAAAAATCCCAGTACTTAAAGCCATCGCCCACGACGGCGTATGTGATGTTGTTCGCGGTGACCGAAAAGCTTTCCACTTTGAGGCGCAGCGCGCCTTCGGCAAGCTCGCTTTGGGAAGCTTCGACCAAGGCGGCATCGGTCAGTTCGTCCTTGCGGACATGGACTTGGTGCAAAGTCATTTGTGGCATCCTCCTCTTTGATCGCGGCTCTAGCTGATCACGCTTCGCTTTCCCAGCGGGTCGCGGCGATCGAACCGCGCTTTTCGCATGAGGCGAGCCAATGCGTCAGCCGGTCGCATTGAGCGATGCCAACTTCGCCTTGCGGGGTCAGCTGGAGCGAGCGGATCACCGGATAAAGGAACACGTCTGCGAGCGTGAAGCCTTGCGCAGTCCAGGCGCCATCCTTCTCGATCTCGACTTCGCAAAAGCCCAGCGCTCGGCTGATCTGCGGCAGCGCTCGATTAACTTTCTCCACATCGATCGCAAAGCCCGCGACCCGGTGCATCACCCAAGGCATGACGAGGCCCTGTTCAAACAGCGGGAAGAGATAGTTGTTTGCGATTGCGATCCACTTGTCCATGACCGCGCGGGGTCCCGGATCACTCGGCTGAAGCGCCGCGCGATTGTGCGAGTTGTCGATATAGTGGGCGATTGCGACGCTTTCGATCAGCTCAAGCCCGTCCACCTCGACCACAGGCACTTTGCCGAACGGATGACGGTTTTGCGGGCTGTTCGCAGGCGTCGGGACAATCTCGCAGGTCAGCCCCGCCTCTGTGCACGCAATCTCTACAATCCGGGTATAGGTCGAGATCACCGGGCCGAAAATGCGGACCGCAGCGGGCACGGATCACTCAGGCGGCGACTGAGGCGTTGGCGCGGGCGGGTTGTCCTTGTTCTCAATTTCGCTAACCGTGTTGCCTGCAACAATCATGCGGTCCCCGACAGCTTTCATGCGCGCTGAGCAATTCTTGCTAAGCGCCGCTAAGTCGCCTTTTGGGAATGCATTAGAGCGCTCCACCATCGCGGTATCGACATCAGCGCCGCGTTGAGCTTCGTAACGACCAACGAAATAGGTCATGCCAGAGACTAAACCGATGCGTTGTTCAGGGCTAAGCGTGTCTTCCTGCGCAGCCAGCAACATCGAGACGAGTATCGCACAATCGAGATCGTCTTCAGGGGTTGGCTCAGCGACAGGGTCAGCGTTTTGGAGCGCAAGCGCAGGAGCGGTAAACACCGTTCCTAAAGCCCACACCGCGAGCCACCAACGTATCATCACACCCGCATCGGCATCAGCACATAGAGCGCCGCGCTTTCCTCGTTCTGGCGGATCAGCGTCGGCGCACCGGCATCAGCGAGGTGCAGCTCAACCGTTTCGCTGTCGATCTGATCAAGAATGTCTTTGAGATAATTCGCGTTAAAGCCGATCTCGAAGCCATCGGAGGAATAGTCCGCCATCAGCTCTTCGGTCGCTGTGCCGTTATCAGGAGACGTAACCGACAGCGTGACCTTGTCGGCATCGAGCCCCATTTTGACCGCGCGCGTCTTTTCCGTGGCGATCGTAGCAACTCGATCAACGCCCATGAAGAATTCCCTGGGATCGACTTTCAGCAGCTTGTCATTAGCGGTCGGGATCACCCGGCTGTAATCAGGAAATGTGCCGTCGATCAGCTTGCTGGTCAGCACCACGCCGCCTTCCCCGCCAAGCGTGAAGCGGATCTTGCTGGCGGACAGATCGATCTCGACATTGCTGTCCATCGCTTCATCGAGCAGCTTTCTAAGCTCGCCCACGGCCTTGCGCGGAACGATCACGTCGGGCATTCCGGCTGCGCCATCGGGCCGCGCCAGCGTAAAGCGGGCAAGCCGGTGGCCATCGGTCGC
>JBCCJD010000064.1:0-14423 GCA_039027955.1 Pseudomonadota bacterium | reverse complement strand
TACTGGATCGGCAAGTACATCCACCGGGTCGACAGCGCTGCTGAACTGGCTGAGCTTGGTCTTCTTACAAAAGCCGAATATCGCAGCTTCCGCCGCGCTGAAGGGTTTCTGCTCGCGGTGCGCTGCCATATGCATATCCTGACGGGCCGCGCCGAAGACCGCCTGACATTCGATCTGCAACGGCAGATTTCCGACATCATGGCGTTTGCCGAACGCCCCGGGAAAAGCGCTGTCGAACGCTTCATGCAATATTACTACATCCAGGCCAAACGGGTGGGCAGCTTGACCGGGGTGTTTCTTGCGCATCTTGAAGAACAGCTGGCCACTTCCGGAATGCTTGAGGGCTTTTTTGCCGGTTGGAACGCCAAGCCGCGCGATCTTAATGGCTACCGGGTCGTGGCTGGCCGCATCCGCGCGCCAAGCGATGGCTGGTTTCGCGAAGACCCTGTAAGACTGATCGAAATCTTCCAGCTAGCAGAAGCCGAAGGGCTTGAGCTTCATCCCGAAACGATGCGCCAGGCGGATCGCGATAAGAAACTGATCACAGCCAAAGTGCGCAAAGACAAACGCGCCAATGCGCTGTTCCTTGACCTGCTCGCAGGCCGCTGCAACCCTGAGCCGGCGCTGCGCTGGATGAACGAGGCTGGCATCTTTGGCCGTTTCGTTCCCGATTTCGGGCGGGTCAATGCGCAGATGCAATTCGACATGTACCACCACTACACCGTCGATGAACACACGATCCGCGCAATCGGGCTATTGTCCAAGATCGAGCGCGGCTTGCTAGAAGAAGACCATCCGCGCGCCACGCAGCAATTTCCTGAACTCGCATCGCGCCGAGCGCTTTACGTCGCGGTGCTGCTGCATGATATCGCAAAGGGGCGCGGCGGCGATCACTCAGTGCTTGGAGCAGAAGTCGCGCGGCGGCTGTGCCCGCGGCTCGGGCTTGATGCGAAAGAGACCGAACTCGTTTCCTGGCTGGTCCTGCGCCACTTGCTGATGAGCTCGGTTGCGCAGAAACGCGACCTCACCGATCCCAAGACGATCGAGGATTTCGTCGCCGAAGTGCAAACGCTTGAGCGACTGCGCAATCTCGCGATCCTGACTGCGGTCGATATCCGCGCAGTCGGGCCGGGGACCTGGAACAGCTGGAAAGCGCAATTGCTGGGGCAATTGTATGATGCAGCGGAAGAGCATTTGCGGCTGGGTCACAAGCGGCATGGCCGCGAAGAGAAGGTCGAGGCTAAGAAAGCCGCGGTAACAGAGGCACTGGGCGAGAAGGCTTACCTTGCAGAAGACGCAGGCGAATTGCTTAACGATGCCTATTGGATCGCAGAGCCTGCCGACATCATCGCCTCCAACCTCATTCAATACGAAGCCGCGCTGCTTGCCGAAGACCGGCTCTCGATCCATTGCGAAGTGGATGAAGCGCGCGGAGCCACGCTGGTAAGCGTGCTGGCGCCTGATCACCCCGGGCTATTCTACCGGATCGCTGGCGGCATCCATCTGGCCGGCGCTAACATCATCGATGCCCGGATCCATACCGCGTCAAACGGCTATGCGGTCGACAATTTCCTGGTGCAGGACCAGCACGGCCAGCCGCTCAGCGAAGACAGCCAGATCGCGCGGCTGAAGCAAGGCATCACGGATGCGCTGCTCGCTAAAGTTGAGCTCGTGCCGAAACTTGCTGCGCGCCCGCTGGCTCATTCGCGCGCGCGTGCCTTCGCAGTCGCGCCGCAAGTCAATTTCGACAATGCAGCCAGCAATCATTTCACAGTGATCGAAGTCTCTGCGCGCGATCGCCCAGCGCTGCTTAACCGGCTTGCGTATACGCTCTATCAAGGCAACCTGATCGTTCAATCAGCGCATGTCACCGCTTATGGCGAAAGCGCGGCGGACACCTTTTACGTAACCGATCTGACCGGCAGCAAAGTCATTGCGCCTGAACGGCTTAAAGATATCGAGCAGGCTTTGATTGAAGCGGCGAGCGACGAGCGCCAGGACGAGCTTGAGCAGGCTTAAGGCCCGAAGCGCGCTCGTCGAGCACCATCACGTATCGGTCACAAATTAGGTTGCAATTAACGAACTCAACGCTAGAGCCCGTGGCCCTTACGTTAGGGAGAGTAAATTCAATGACTATGCGTTCCGCGTCGCGGCGCAGCCTTGCGCTGTTGCTGTGCACATGTGCCGTTACCCCATTTGCCGCGCAGGCTCAGACCAATGACACGGTCGCCGCTGACGAAACCGAGCAAACGCGTCAAAGCTCGCTCGATAATATTGGCAACATCATCGTCACTGGCACGAAGACGCAAGACCCCGAAAACGTGCAGGACGTCCCGCTGGCTGTCACGGCGTTTAACACCGACACGATCGAAGCGTTCAAGATCCGCGACGTGCAAGGCCTCAGCTTTCAGGCGCCGAACGTCTCGCTTGATCAGATCGGCACCAGCCGCGGCACCGCGAACTTCTCGATCCGTGGTCTCGGGATCAACTCTTCGATCCCGTCGATTGACCCTACTGTCGGGGTATTCGTCGATGGCGTTTATCTGGGCATCAATGGCGGCGTTGTGTTCGACATCTTCGATCTTGAAAGCGTCGAGATCCTGCGCGGCCCGCAAGGCGTGCTGTTTGGCCGCAATGTGACTGGCGGGGCGGTGCTGATCAACACATCGAACCCGACCAACGAATTCCGCGGCAAGTTCCGCGCAGCGGTCGACGGTCCGATTGACAGCGGTCGCGGAGCTGAAAACTACACTGCGAGCGGTGTCATCTCCGGTCCGATCATCGAAGATAAACTGCTGTTCAAGATCGGCGCCTATTACAACAATGATCGCGGCTACTTCCGCAATCTGTTTGACGATTCCAATTTCGGCGAAGCTGAAACCTATATCATCCGCGGCGCTCTCGAAGCGCGTCTGGGCGATCTGACGCTGACCGGCAAGGTCGACTATTTCGATTCGAACGGCGATGGCCCGAACGGCCAGAACCGCGGTATCTTCGAGCGCGACAGCTTCGATTTGGCGATCGACAATCCCGGCTTCTATGACACCGAAATCCTTACCACCTCGCTGACGGCGGAGTGGGATATCGGCCCGGGTACGCTGACGAATATCTTCGGCTATCGCGACTACACCGCATCGACCCAAGCCGATATTGATGCGACCACACTGCCGCTTTTCAATTCAGGCACGCTGACTGAGCAGGACCAGATTTCGAACGAGCTGCGCTATGCCATTTCGACCGATCGGCTCGATCTGACGGTCGGCGCGTTCTACTTCGATCAGAACCTCGCCTATGACGAGGACCGTGCATTTGGCAGTCTCAATCCGGTCTTTTTCGGCGGTGGCCGGCAAGATCACGAAGTCATCGGCGTATTCGCCAATGCGCAATGGGAGTTCATCGATAATCTCTCCCTAATCGCAGGCCTTCGCTGGAACCAGGAAACCAAGGACGCGGCAATCACTTACATTGCCGGTCGCGCTCCATGCTCAGTGGTCGAAGGCACCTGCCCCACCGGCACGCAGCCGTTCGATCCGGCAACCGAGACCGACGGCTTCACAGATGATGTGCGCTTCCGCAATCTCTCGCCTAAGCTTGGTCTGCAATACGAGTTTGCGAACAGCCAAGTATACGGCCACTGGAGCCGCGGCTTCCGCTCGGGCGGCTACAACTTCCGCATCACCAATATCGCGATCTTCAACGATCTGTTTGCGCAGACCGGCAATCTGTTCTTCGATGAAGAGCAGGTGGATTCGTTCGAGATTGGCGGCAAATTCCAGACCGACGATGGTGCGTTCACTCTCAACGTCGCGGCTTACGTCACGAAAATCGAGAACATGCAGCGCGAAGCCAATATCGCGCAGCCCGGTGCGGCCGTGGTGCAGAACATCACCAACACCGCCGATGCTACGATCAAAGGTGTCGAAGCCGAGGCACGGATGCGGGTTTCCGATTCGCTTATCTTCACAGCCAATATTGGCCTGATTGACGATGAGTATGATGAAATCCTGTTCGACATCTCCGGCGATGGTGCGGGGCTGATTGACGAGGCTGACTTCAACCTGCGTATCCCGCGCATCCCCGAAGTGACTTGGGGTGTGGGCTTCATTCACGAGCTGCTGCTCGGCGAAAGCGAGATCGTCACGCGGGTGAACTATCAGTACCGCGACGAATTCGCTTACACCGATGATAACACAGGCTTTATTCAGGATATCTCGAACCTCGAAGCCAACATCACTTGGATCACGCCGCTCGAAGGGTTCTCGCTGTCGGTTTATGGCCGCAACCTGTTCGACGAAGTGCAAGCTGGGGGTGATACGCAATTGCCGCCCGGCTTTGGCGGCGCGTTGTCCAACGGAGTGGCCCGGCCTTTCGATCCGCGCCCGGCCAACGGCACCTTCTCACCGCTCCAGCGCGGGCGGAACGTCGGTGTCGAGGCTGTGTTCGAGTTCTGATCGAGAATTCAGTCTAAAACGAAAAGGGGCGCTTCGCGAAACCGAGGCGCCCTTTTTTGATGTCGGGGCTGTCGCCACCCAGGCTCTCTAGCTGGAACGTGCGCCGAACAGCGCAGTGCCTACTCGCACATGGGTCGCGCCTAGTTGCACCGCTGTTTCATAATCGCCGCTCATCCCCATGGAGAGCCCTTCCACGCCATTGTCCGTCGCGAGCTTAGCCAGAAACGCAAAGAACGGCGCGGGCTCTGTGCCTGCAGGCGGCAAGCACATCAGACCCGCCAGCGGGATCTCGGCTGCGCGCACTTGCGCAAGAAACGCGGGCACTTCTGCAATCGGGCAGCCGCCTTTCTGCGCTTCATCGCCGATATTGACCTGCACAAAACAGGGCACGCGCTTAGCCAGCTTGTCCATCGCTTTAGCAAGCGCTTTTAGCAGGCTCGCGCGATCGAGCGCATGGATATAATCAAACAGCTCGACTGCATCTTCGGCCTTGTTCGATTGCAATTGCCCGATCAGATGCAATTCAACGCCGGGGTATGTCTCGCGCAGCGCGGGCCATTTGCCTTGCGCTTCCTGCACGCGGTTTTCGCCGAACACGCGGTGACCGATGTCCAGTAGCGGGGTGATCCGCTCAGCCGGATGTGTCTTGCTCACCGCGATCAGCGTGATGTCTTGAGGCTCGCGCCGGGCAGGCTTGCACATCCGGGCAATATTGGCTTCGACTTCGGCAAGACGCGTGGCTGCACTTTCCATAGCGCCGCGCTATAGCGCGCCTATGTCGCAAGGCCAGCCTTTGCCCGCTGTGTGGCTCCTCTCGGATGAGCGCAACGATGCGGTGCTAGCAAAACGGCTGCGCGCATTGCCGCGCGCAAGCGGCTTTATCTATCGCCATTACCATCTGGACGATCCGCAGCGCTGGGAGCGATTTAGAGAGCTTTGCCGGATCGCACGCGGCTGCGATCATACTGTGATCCTTGCTGACAGCGCGCTTACAGCTCTGGAATGGGGCGCAGATGGGATTTACAGCGCGCCTAAGGCGCTGTGGCCTAGGCGGCGCGGCTTGCTCCATCTCGCGACCGCGCATTCGCTGCGTGAGATTGCTGAAGCCAACCGTCTCGGCGCTGACGCAGTGCTGCTTTCACCGGTCTTCCCGACCCGCTCGCATCCGGGTGCAGCGACGCTCGGGGCCGCACGGTTTCGCTTGCTCGCTGCACATTCGCAGGCTCCGGTAATCGCTCTTGGCGGGATCAACCGGGTCCGCGCACGGGCGCTCGGCTGGAGCGGCTGGGCCGCGATTGACGGGCTGAGCTAAGGCGCGTCCCTGGCCAAAGCACCCAACAAACCAGCGAAAACCGTTTGACCGGGACTCGCCAAGGATTCATGATGTGTTCTCATCAGGAGACAGATCATGGCCAGCCGCGCTGTGCACTCGCGTAAATCCACCGCTGAATGGCGCAACGGGCTTAATCGCTCGCTGCGCCGCACTGGGCAAATGCTCGGCGCAGGCGTGCTGCTCGCGCTGCTGGTGTTTCTGACCCTTGCGCTCATCAGCTACACGCAGACTGACCCGAGCCCATCGACCGCTGCTGCGCCTGACCGGATCGACAATTGGATGGGCCAAGCCGGCGCATGGGCGGCAGACCGGGTCTTGTTCGCGTTCGGCTTGCCAGCCGTGCTGCTTTTGCCGCTCCTTTATATCTCTGCGCGCAAGCTATGGAGCGATTACGAAAATGGCGATGAGCCCGAGACCACGAGGTGGTGGCTTCCAACCGGGCTGCTGCTGATCGCGATCATCTTGTTCAGCACCGTCCTGACGCTCGCCTTTTCCGGCCCGATCGACGGGCTTCCTGCCCAGCTTGGCGGGGTTTCAGGGCTTCTGGGAGCAGGCGCGATCCGAGCGCTGGCGGCACGCTTTGGCGAAGCTGCCGAAGGGTGGATCATTCTGGCAGCAGCAATCGCGTGTCTGGCTGGCAGTGTCGCCTTGCTCACGCGCATTTTCGCGATCGACTGGCGCGCCTTGCTTACGCTCCCCAATTTCCTGGGCGGTGGAGGCCTTGGCGCAGGGCTGTTGGCGCGCATCCCCGGCTTTCGCACAACTAAAGCGCGCGAACCGGCTCTGGCGCGCACCGGCGAGATGGCGACTGACACGGAAATCTTAGAGCCGCAGCGCGAGATCGCTACCGGGGCTGGCGAGGCTGTGCACAAACCACGCCGCGCCCCGGAGATCAGCGACCCGTCCGCGCCGCCTAAACGCGCTGCCCCTGCAAAAGCCAATCAACGCGACATGTTCGCAACCTACGAGCTTCCGAGCCTCGATCTGCTGGTCGATCCGCCCAGCGAAGCGGGGCCACGGCTCGACAAGCTGGCGCTCGAACGCAATGCCCGCTTGCTCGAAAACGTGCTCAGCGACTTCAACGTCAAAGGCGAGATCACCGCTGTGCGCACCGGCCCGGTGGTGACGATGTACGAGCTCGAACCTGCGCCCGGTATCAAAGCGAGCCGGGTGGTCGGCCTTGCAGAAGATATCGCGCGCAATATGAGCGCGATTTCCGCCCGGGTCTCGCCCATTCCAGGCAAGACGGTGATGGGGATCGAACTGCCGAACACCGACCGGCAGATGGTGCTTTTAAAAGAGCTCGCGGCAAGCGCCGACTTTGCTGAACACAAAGGCAATCTGCCGATCATTTTGGGTAAGGACATTGCCGGTGAACCGGTGATCGCTGATCTTGCAGCGATGCCGCACCTTCTGGTTGCAGGCACCACCGGTTCAGGCAAATCGGTCGGGCTTAACTGCATCCTTTTGAGCCTGCTTTATCATTTCACGCCAGCCGAGTGCCGCTTGATCCTGATCGATCCCAAAGTGCTCGAACTAAAGAGCTATGACGACATCCCGCATCTCCTTTCCCCGGTAGTGACAGAGCCGCATAAGAGTGTGCGCGCGCTCAAATGGGCGGTTGAAGAGATGGAAAAACGCTACCGGATGATGAGTTCGGTCAATTCGCGCAACATCAACTCGTTCAACGAGAAAGTCCGCGCGGCTGCTGCCAAAGGCAAGCCATTGGGCCGCCGGGTCCAGACCGGGTTTGATCCCGATACCGGCGAGCAGCTCTACGAAGAAGAGCAGCTCGATTACGAACCGCTCCCGCAGATCGTGCTGATCGTCGATGAGCTGGCGGATTTGATGGTCACTGTCGGCAAAGAAATCGAAGTGCTGATCCAGCGCCTCAGCCAGAAATCGCGCGCAGCCGGCATTCACTTGATCATGGCCACACAGCGCCCCAGCGTCGATGTCATCACCGGCGTTATCAAAGCGAACCTGCCCACACGCATCAGCTTTAAAGTCACAAGCCGGATCGACAGCCGCACGATCCTGGGCGAACAGGGCGCTGAACAGCTGCTCGGTAAAGGCGACATGCTCTATAAGCCTAACACCGGCGCGATGGTGCGCGTGCACGGGCCGTTCGTAAGCGATGAAGAAGTCGAAGCGGTCGCCGATTTCTGGCGCGCGCAAGGTTCGCCTGAATATGTCGATGCTGTCACCGAAGAACCCGAAGATGGCGGCGGGCTTACATTCGAAGATGATCTGACCGCGTCTGACAGCCCGGAAGAGCGCAAATACCGTCAGGCCTGCCAGATCGTCATCGAAAACCAGAAAGCGAGCGGAAGCTGGCTTCAGCGGCAGATGGGCGTTGGTTATAACACCGCGGCGAAATGGATCGAGCGGATGGAGTCAGAAGGGTTGGTCGGACCAGCCAATCATGTGGGTCGGCGCGAGATCTTCCGCGATTCTGACGGCAATCCGATCTGAGTAAGGCGCGCGCTTGAGGGGCTCAGCGCACTGATGCGCAATTGCAACGTCGCGGAAATGTAAAGCTCGTGTAACCGCGCTTTCACTTTATCGTCGTCGCAGCGTCATGCCTTGGTGCCACCGGGAAAGTCTCTCTCCACCACCAAGAAAGCTTTGCAATGCTCCGCACATCGTTTCGGCCCGCATCAACGCGCGCCGCCATCACCAGCGTGTCCAGCCTCGCGCTTGTCGCTACTCTCGCCGCTGTGCCGAACGCCGCCTTGGCGCAAGACACCGATGTCACAGTCGAAGAAGACCCGGTCTTTGGCAATCAGATCGTCGTTACCGCGCAAAAGCGCGAAGAAACGATCGATGATGTTCCGATCACGGTATCGGCGCTGTCGGGCGACAACCTCGTATCGATCGGCATCGATGAATTCGATGAAGTCGCCGCGTATATTCCGGGTCTCATCGTGCAGGAACAGAGCCCTAACAACCCGGGCTTTGTGATCCGCGGGATCACTTCGGATTCGGGCAGCGCGCAGATCGCACCGCGGGTCACGATCTATTATAACGGTGTTGACGTCTCGCGTTCGCGAGGGTCCTATTTCGACCTGTTCGATCTTGAGCGGATTGAAGTCGTCAAAGGCCCGCAAGCGACTTTGTTCGGCACCGCTTCGACTATCGGGGCAATCTCGGTCGTCACCGCTAAGCCGCAGCCCGGCTTCGAAGCCGCTGCCTCGGCATCCTATGGCAATCTCGACGCGTTTGAGTTCGACGGGATGATCAATTTCGGCAACGACATCATCGCTGCACGGATCGCTGGCACGTACAAGCGCCGCGATGGCTATGTCGAGAACATCGCAGGCGAACCCGGCACTGCGAGCGAGCAGCTGGTCGGCATCGATCAAGAGGATCTCAACGGGGTCGATCAATGGGGCATTCGCGGCAGTCTTCGCATTACGCCTGATGTCGACACCACGATCGATATCGTTGCGACATACGAAGAGCAGAACAATCCCGGGACTGCGTTCATCTCCGGCACATTGCCTCCGACCGGCGGTGTAGCCGACCCGTTCGGCCCGGCAGAGCTAGGCGGTTCGCCGTTCAGCGGCTCTGTCCTTGGTCTTGATGAGCTTGGCCTTGAGCGCAGCGTGTTCGACATCTCCGGCACGTTCGAGCGCAGCTTCGGTGATAACTGGACGCTGACGTCGATCACCGGATACCGCGAATTCGACAGTCTCGAAGTGTTCGATGCTGACGGCAGCGCGCTGTTTTTCCTTGAATTTTCAGAAGACGCGCAAGGCGAACAATTCAGCCACGAAACCCGCCTCAGCTATGACAGCGACGTGTTTCGCGGATTTTTCGGCGTCAATTACTTCGAAGAAGACGGCACCCAAGGCGTCCCCTTCTCAACTGATGAAGGCACCTATCTTGCCTGCGCGCCGTTCCCTGCCCTGGCCGGGACACAGGCGCTGATCGCCGGTGCACTCGGCATCACGCCTGATCAATTGTGCAGCGGACCGACCGCGCTCACCGCAGCTGGCCAAGGGACCGCAGTCCTGACGCAAGGCGCAGCGACCATCCTGCCCTACGAAAGCAATTTCGTGAATGGCGGCGAGAACTCGTCCTTCTCCGTATTTGCCGACGCAACCGTCGTTCTCGGCAATTTTGAACTGACCGCTGGCCTGCGCTACATCACCGAAGACCGGCGCAGCACGTTCTTCTCTGACCAGCCGCTCAGCCAGCTCGCGGGCTTCCCGCTGCTGGGGGTCGCTGGCACTAACGGCGAAACATTCGAAGCTGAAGACAGTTTCGATGCGTGGCTGCCGCGCTTCAACGTGCTCTATCGCGTCAATGAAGACGTGAACCTTTATGCCACCATTTCCAAAGGTCGCCGTTCGCCCGTGCTTGATCTTGATCAGGATGGCTTGACGCTGATTGATGGCGAAGAGGTCTGGAACTTTGAAGGCGGGATCAAACTTGCCTCAGGCCCCTTTAACGCCAGCATCGGCGCGTTCTTTCAGGATTACACCAACTTCCAGGTTAGCCTCGAAGATGAGCAGGGCATTCCGCAGCCTTTCAACGCTGGCCAGGCAGAAAACTTCGGCGTCGAAGTCGAGGCATCCTATGCGCCGAGCCGCAATCTGCGGATCTTCGCCAACTACGCCTATATCGATGCGGAAATCGGCCAGCCGGCTGATGCTGATGCCAGCGATATCTTCGTCGGCAGCCGCTTCCGCTTGACACCGGAGCACTCGGCAAGCGGCGGGATCGATGCAAGCTTCCCGATCGGCGATGGTTCGGTTGAACTGTTCGCTACCCCGTCAGTCACCTATCAAAGTCGGGTGTTCTTCGATCAGCCGAACAGCGATCTGATCAGCGAAGATGGCTATGCGCTGGTCAATGTGCGTGCAGGGGTCCGCTTTGGCGATGGGCGCTTTGCGGTGACCGGTTTTGCGCGCAACCTGTTCGACGAGGACTACCTGATTGATGGAGGCAACACCGGCGCGGTGTTCGGCACGCCGACCTTCATTCCGGGTGAGCCAGCGCTCTACGGGATCGAGATTTCAGCGCGCTACTAAAGCGAACTGGCTCAAACACACAAAGGGCAGGGGTCCATGCCGGATCCCTGCCCCTTTTTATTGGTTGGCTAGCCGTAAGGCAGCGCCGCCACACACGTGCCGCACTGCCTGACGCCATAATCTCGCCTATTCTTCGAATGCTGCCGCCGTCAGCACCGTCTGTCCTTCGATTGCCGCCTTGCTTGCCGCCTGCTGCTCATCAGTCGCGGGAACCAAGCCGATCGCGGTCAGCGGTCCGCCTGCGCTCCAGCTTTGCGACCATTGTGCCAGGAATTGCTCGATCCCAGGGGTGACCCCGATATGCGCTTTCTTGACATAGATGTAGAGCGGGCGCGACGCGGGATAAGAGCCATCCGCGATCGTTTCCGCGCTGGGCATTACCCCGTTCATCGGCAGGCCTTTGATCGTATCGGTGTTCTCTTCGAGGTAGGAATACCCGAAAATGCCGACCGCACGCGGGTTATTGGCGACCTTGCGAACAATCAGATCGTCCTGTTCGCCCTGGTCGATGTAAGCGCTGTCTTGGCGCAGCGCATGGCAATTCTGCTCAAATGCCGCTTCGTCCTCTTCCTTGAGCGCAGCCATACTCCCGTTGGTCTCGCAGGCTGGCTGCATCACGATGTCGAGCAAAGCGTCGCGCGTGCCTGAGCTTTCCGGCGGGCCGTAAACGATAATCGGTGCATCACCCAGAGAGCCATCGACATCGGACCAGTTCTCAGATGTCTGTTCTTCGCCGAACGGATTGGCGGCAAGCGCGCGGTAGACGACGCCGGGCGTGAGCGCGAGATCGATCCCTTCGCTGCTGGATGAGACAAACGCGATGCCGTCGCGCCCGACTTTGACTTCGATGATTTCGCTTACGCCATTGGCGCTGCATTGGTTAAACTCTTCAAGCGTCATGCGCCGCGAAGCGTTGACCATGTCCGGTGTTTCCGGGCCTTCGCCCGCACAAAAAGTCGCGATGCCTTCGCCTGATCCGGTCGATTCGATCATCGGCAGCGCAGCCCCTTCATTGGCTGCAACGTAATCTTCAGCCACTTTCTGCGCGAATGGATAGACTGTCGATGAGCCGACCACGCTGATCGTTTCGCTGGCGGCATCATCGGCTTCACCGCCGCAGCCAGCCAAAAGCGCAAGGACGCAGCCAGCGGCGAGAGTGCGTCCGATCAGAGCACGAGCGGTAAAGGGCTTGGCTTGCCGCAATGCAGCCTGCGGTAAAGCACTAGAATGGGTCATGGGTTTCTCCTGCCAATGTCAAAGCGGCGCTGCCAGGATCCCTTCAGCAGCGCACGATACAATTCAAGTGGTCTCGTCACTAACGGCCTCTGGCTCAGGATCAGAAGCGTCCGCTGAGGCCTCGCCAGTCAGATCAGCGCGGGTCATGGTGATCGCTTCGGTCACGCGCCGCTCGTTCAAGCTCATCGTGTCAGGCGGGGACGCGACCAGTCCGATCTTCGCCAGCGGGCCGTCCGCCTTCCAGTTCTTGACCCATTCCTGCAAAAACAGATCAAGCCCCGGGATCGCGCGCATATGGGCCTTTTTCACATAGACGTAGAGCGGGCGGGCGCCGGGATAGGCAAAGCTCGCGATATTGTCATATGTCGGCGCAACACCGTTCATCGGCAGGCCTTGCACTTTGTCGGAATTTTCATCGAGATAGGAAAATCCGAACACCCCAACGGAGCGCGGATTGCTCTCGATCTTCTGCACGATCAGATTGTCCTGCTCGCCTTGATCGACATAGGCTCCGTCCGAGCGCACTTCCGTGCAGACCCGCTGGTGTTGATCTTCGTCCTGCTCTTTCAGCGCTTCCATCGCCGGATTGGTGTCGCAGCCCGCTTCGAGCACGAGTTCTTTCAGCGCATCGCGCGTGCCTGACGTGCTCGGCGGGCCATAAACCAGGATCGGCTCATCCGGCAGCGAAGGATCGACATCCGCCCAGGTTTTTGCGGTCTGCTTGTTCCCATATGGATTGGCGGCAAGCGCTTCATAAACGATTTTGGGCGAGAGGTTCAAAGTGATCCCGCCTGCAGCGGATGCAAAGGCGATCCCATCAAGCCCGACTTGCAGTTCGATCACGTCCTGCACACCGCTCGACTGGCACTTGTCGAATTCACTAACCTTTATCCGGCGCGAGGCATTGACCATGTCAGGCGTATCAGCCCCCACTCCGGTGCAGAACAGCTGGATCCCGTTGCCTGAGCCGGTGGACTCGACCAAAGGCGCATCGAATTCAGGATTGGAACGGGCAAAGCTCTCAGCCACTTGTTTAGCAAACGGGTAGACAGTGGACGAGCCGACCGCGCGCACGTAACCGCGCGCGCCGCCTCCGGCACCGCCATCGCACCCCGCGAGAATGAGCGCGCACACACCGACCAATGCGGTCGAGACCTTTTGTATGGGCATAGTAATAGCTGATCTCCCGCCGTCGCAGTTTGCTAAAAGCCATCTATGACACAGCCGTGACGGGAGTCTGCAGCAACATCCACAGACATTTCTCACAGTCAAAAATGATACGGTGTTTAAGCAGGACTGAAACGCCGTCACTAAGAGGCCTCAATCAAGCATGGTTAAAGCCGTGTAAACCGCTGTCTTATAGGGGTTTTGGGCTATTTTGGAGGTATTCAATTTAAGATCATCGTAAGGCCTAGCGCGGTAATCTGGCACTATGGGTCGGGCACTCCATCTGCATCTGATTGCCGCCTTTTTGGCGCTCTGGTCAGCGTTCATCGCTGCACCGGCGATGGCTGCCGAGCGCGATGAGCCTTCCTTTGCGCCATCCTGCGTTGCCTATTCCGATCTTTCCCGCAGCTTTACAGCGATGGCTGAGCGCAGCGTCTGGACTTGCGATCCGAAATCCTGGCGGGCTGACACCGACGTCGTCTGGCTGAGGTTTGAAGACGAGGTCTGGGCGGGTGAGGAGCGTCCGCGGTATCTGTTCACCCGCATTGCACGGTTCAAGACCATGAAGATCGCAGCGCTTGATGCCGATGGCACGATGCGCGAATTGAGCTTCCCGGAAAGCGCTGGCAAGCCATTTGCCGCAGGTCCGGTGTTCGAAGTGCCGCTGCCTGAAGTCAAAGCGGAAACCCGCGCAGTGCTGGTCAGGGTTGAGAAACCGCACTCGATTCCGCTGCTGACCGAAGCGCGCTTGACCTTCCATTCCGAAGATGCCGACTGGTCGCAGCTCGAAATGATGGTGCTCGCGCTAGTGATCGGCATGCTGATCCTGCCGCTCTTGTTCGACCTCAGCTTCTTCTTTGTCTTACGCGAACGCTTCGTGGTGCTGCATGCGGTGATGGTCACCTCGATGATCAGCTATGTGTTGTTTTCAGGCGGGCTGATTTCGGCGTTTGTAACCTTGCCGCTCGCGCTGATCGCGATCGCAGGGCCCTTGTCATGGGCGATCGGTTGCGGGGTATCCGCGCTGTTCCTGGCTGACTTCCTCGAAAAGGGTATCCAGTCGCCTGCCATGCGGCGCATGCTGCAAGCAACCGGGCTGTGGACCATCGCTTTACCGGGCCTGTTCGCGTTGCAGTTGCACGCGCTCCATCCGTATGATGATCGCGGCTACTTCGTCACTTTCATCCCGGCGATCGT
>JBCCJD010000063.1:0-15591 GCA_039027955.1 Pseudomonadota bacterium | reverse complement strand
CTTAAGCCGCGAGCCATCAATCCGCGCCACTGCGCCGCCTGACAGCACACCGTGGGTGATATAGGCCGCGACCGATTTCGCCCCGTTCTCAAGCAGCGCATCGGCCGCATTGCAGAGCGTTCCGCCTGAATCCGCAATATCGTCGATCAGCACACAATGGCGCTCCGAGACATCGCCGATAATGTTCATAACCTCGCTTTCGCCGGGGCGATCGCGGCGTTTATCGACAATCGCCAGCGGCGCGTTGTCGAGCCGCTTGGCAAGCGCGCGGGCGCGCACCACGCCGCCGACATCAGGGGAGACAACCATCAATTGCTGGTCACCATAACGCGCCTGAATATCCGCCGCCATCACCGGCGCGCCATACAAGTTATCCGTCGGGATATCGAAGAAGCCCTGGATCTGCCCGGCGTGCAAGTCGACTGCGAGCACGCGGTCCGCGCCGGCCTCGGTGATCAGGTTAGCCACCAGCTTGGCCGAGATCGGCGTGCGCGGGCCAGGCTTGCGATCCTGCCGGGCATAGCCGAAATAGGGCACCACCGCCGTGATCCGCTTGGCTGACGCGCGCCGCAGCGCATCGATGCAGATCAACAGCTCCATGAGATTGTCATTCGCCGGAAAGCTGGTCGGCTGGACCAGAAACACGTCTTGGCCGCGCACGTTTTCATGGATTTCGACGAACACTTCTTCATCGGCAAAGCGGCGCACGCTCGCATCCGTGAGCGGGATTTCGAGATAGGCGGCAATCGCCCGCGCAAGCGGCAGGTTTGAATTGCCGGACATGATTTTCATGGAAGCGAATCCTCTAGCGCGTGGCGTCACGCTTCGCCTAGCCGAGCGTCATTGAATTGCAACAGAGGATGGGTGGTTGTCGACGGGCGGAGCGGGCGCTGTCATGCCAGCTGCTCGCTTCAGGCTGGAGATGCCGCGAACGAACGCTCGACATGACATACGCCAAAGCGCGGTGGTATGGCCGGGGCCATGCCAGATGAAGTTTGCACGGGTGAAGCGCGGCACAAGACATGGCTCGTGTCGCAGGACAAATCGGTCAGCGAAGCCTGGATCGAGCGCTGCATCGATTTGGGAGAATACTTGATTGCACAGCGCAGCCATAGGCCCGTCGGGTTTGTGCGATGGAGCTGGTTTTGGGGCAAGGTGCCGTACATCGACATGATCCGGGTTGAACCTTCGGAGCAACGAAGCGGCCTCGGAACGCGGCTTCTCAATCACTTGCAAGAACTGGTGAGAGCACACGGCGCGACGATTGTGATGACCTCATGCGAAAGCGATGAGCCAGAGCCGCTCGAATGGTATCTCAAGCATGGCTTTACCCGGACAGGCGAAATCGACATTCCGACCGTGCAGAGCGCTCGCGAGATCTTTTTGGCAAAGCGGCTCTAGCAGACCCTTCCGATGCGCCGCAGGGCTCGTCATGCAAACACGTGCTGGCCAGCATCGCGCCCGCGCCTTGGGTTTTCGCTTCAGCCGCAAGCGAACCCGGCACCGCGCTGCCCGCGCGCTCAGCTATCAGTCGTCGTAGACAAAGATCACCTGATCGGCGTCGCGGACCCACACCCAGGGCTGGTAATAGCCAAGCTCGTTCTCCCCGCGTTTGTTAGGCATGGGCCGAGGCTGCCCGATGCGCGAATCGATCCATTGCAGGCGGACCTCGCCATCGACCACTATCCGCCGACCACCAAGGCGCTGCATCATGGTGAACATGTTGAGGTCGAAGACGCGATCGGACCGGCACCCTTTGACGATGATCTGTCCGTCCACCACATCAGCCGCGCCGCACACCCGCGCGCGTCGCAAAAGCGCATCGAGCGCATCGGGCTCGAACGCAATGGTGAGCGTTCCAAGGGTTGCATAGTCCCGCTGTGAATTGACGAAGAACAGCTGCTCAAGCTCGCCATCAATGCTCTGTCCGCCGCCGCGGATATCGAGCAGGAAGCGCCCTGCGCTGCGCTCGCCCTCGCCCGCGGCAAAGGCCATCGCCGCCGCTTCTCTTGGCGTGATGCAGCCCTCTTCGCATTCAGGCAGCGAGCCGCGCGCGGCAGCGAGTGGTGCATCGGCCTGCGCCAGACGCTCGCGCGTTTCGGTGTCAGCCATAAGCGCAATATCAAGCGGTTCTGCCAACGCCCCGCTGGCCGGCAAAACCACAAGCAAGGCACTAAGCAAGCGCAGCACACCAAATCCCCGAAAGATCAAGGCTTTCGTCACCACGGAGCTTATCATAAACCGCTAGCGCTATGAACGCGCGCTGAGCGGCGTTTTAAGCGGCGTTTCAAGCGGCATTTCAAGCGGCATTTCAAGCGGTCTGGGCCACACGTCATCGCAGTGCAATTGGCAAAGTCGGCCCGCGAAACGGCCGTGGACAAATCGCATTCACCGACGAGTGTCTGCTATGGGGTGGGGAGCGGAAGGTCTGCTAAAGGGCAGAGCGACATGAAAGCTGACATTCAAGGTCCTAGGTCGTTATCCATCAGCATTCTTGTTAGCTGTGTTCGTTCGCCACGGTTCGATTGGTTGTGAAACATATCGCCACCAAACATACCGCCACGGCACAAGTATGGTCAGCACGGCTATGCCGATCATTGACGCCGACGCGTTGACAATAGTCGGAACAGGCTCGCCGTTCAGCCACGCGGGTAGGGCGATGACAAGCAACCAGACGCTTTTCCATGCCATCTCATAGAGCATCAAAGGCAAGAGCTTTAAAGGATGGAAGATCCCAGCCACCGCAAGTAAAGCGAGGGTTGCGAGCATGGAACGCCCTAAGCCCTTCCAAGACGACCAATCTGCTGTGCCGTCCAGAATAGAAGACCATTGCTGAAACCCAAGCACTGTAACCATACCCACGAAGATGAGGCGCAATCCCCATGTCTGCCATAGCGCTACCCTTGGTGCTCCGTCCTCCATATCCCGCATTCTGATCATCCACTTCGTCTGTTTGCTTGCCGAAATAGCAGTAACAGTGTTATACAGCAGCAAAACACCGGAGGTATGATCGTGAGTATCAAAAAGATGATTGCTCGTCGCATCAAGAGCAGGCGTCGCAAAAAGTCCTGTTCGAGCTGCGATCGCAACCTCCAACCGAGCTCGCAAGCAACTCTCGTAGCTGCGGACCAGGCTCAAGCTGCGCGTCGTAAGCGAAGCCGTGCTCGGTTTGCGCGGGTCGCACGAAGGCTCGCTGGAAGGTCAAGGCGGCAGAGAAGTTTCGCTCGAGAAGTCGAAAAAGCACTCACCCCCTTGTTGTCTGCTAAGGAGGCAACGGTTGAGAGAGTTGCTGAACGTATGGGGCTGAGCCGCCAAACATTACATCGAAAACTGCAAGCGGAAGAGACAAACTTCACCGCCCTGCTCAAAGAGAAAAGACAAAAGCTCGCCGTACGATATCTCAGCCGCGACAAAGCGCCGATAAAGGAGGTCGCTTGGCGCTTGGGCTTTTCAAGCCCGGAAGCCTTCTCGCGTGCCTTTAAGAGTTGGACGGGATCGTCGCCTGGACGCTATCGATCGCTTAGCACTTAGGGAATCGATGAACTGCGGCCCACCGCATACAAATCGAAGAGTGTTACGGCTAAGTCCGCTTTTCTGCATCCAGTTTCGCCAGCTGGACGCCTGAGTTTAGGGTCGACAGCAGTCAGGCGAGCTCGCTTTACCCCCGGTGAGGCGCGATCCGGTGTTCGCCTCTGATCCATCGCACCGTGCCACTTGACGCGCGCATCACCACGCTTTCGGTTGTCATGATCGTTGCACCGCTCGCTTTGCGGCGTTTCTTCACGCCTTCCAAAAGCGAGCCTGAAGTCACACCGGTCGCTGCAAAGATACAGTCACCGCTCGCCAGCTCTTCCAGCGTGTAGATCTTATCAAGATCAGTGATGCCCCATTTCTTCGCGCGGGCCTTTTCATCGTCGTTGCGGAACACCAATCGCCCGTTGAACTGCCCGCCGACACAGCGCAGCGCCGCTGCCGCAAGCACGCCTTCAGGCGCGCCGCCCTGGCCCATATACATATCGATCGTGGTGTCCTGATCAGTCACCGCGATCACGCCCGCCACATCGCCATCGCCAATCAGCACTACGCCGCAGCTCAGCGCGCGCAGCTCAGCGATCAGCTCGGCATGGCGCGGACGGTCAAGCACGCACACGATAATCTCGGACGGCTCGACGCCTTTGGCGGCCGCGACCGCTTTGACGTTGTCAGTCGGGCTTTTGGCAAGATCAATGATGCCGGCAGGATAGCCCGGGCCAACCGCAAGCTTGTCCATGTAAACGTCAGGCGCGTTCAAGAGGCAGCCCTCTTCCGCTGCGGCGAGCACAGCAAGCGAATTGGGCCCGGCCTTGGCAGTGATTGTCGTGCCTTCCAGAGGATCAAGCGCGATATCGATCTTGGGCCCTTTGCCGGGCGCCCCGCCGACTTTCTCACCGATATAAAGCATGGGCGCTTCATCGCGCTCGCCTTCGCCGATCACCACCGTGCCATCCATATAGAGCGTATCGAAGGCGCGGCGCATGGCTTCGACCGCTGCTGCATCGGCGGCTTTCTCATCGCCGCGCCCGATAAGCTGCGCTGCGGCGACCGCCGCGGCTTCGGTGACACGCACCATTTCGAGCACCAGCACTCGTTCCAACGCGTTTTCGCTGGCCGGTTCCTTGCTTGCGAGGATGTCAGTGGTAGAGGCAGTGTTCATGCGAAATTCAGTCCCTTTGCGCCTTCGTCCAAAATGTCGTCCAGCGCTTTGTCGGAAGGAGCCAGACTTGTCGAGCAATGCCGCCGGACTGTTTCATTTCAGGTGCACGCGCGCTGACAGGTTAACGCGCCGCGCTCGAATGCGAGGTCTGGCTGGCGTCGGCATGGCCTTTACAGCGCTGTTTGCCGCGCCCGCTTTTAGCCAGGATACACCGGAGAAGACATCGACGGAAGAGCCCGCTCCAGCTGAAGCGCCGCTAGCGCGCCCTGACCCGATCGACATCCTGATCACAATCCCGCGCGGCGATGTTAATCAAGCGCAAGCCCAAGAGTGCGAAGACCGCGCCGATGCAGGGACGATCAGCGGCGAGATTGTGGTGTGCCGACAGATTGGCGACAGCGGCGAGAACTCTTTCAGCGGAAGCCGGTCAGCAGCACAAAAGCGGTATGCTCAAGAAACCGCATTCCAAGGTTCGCCGCCACCGCCTGATGTTGCAGGCGCAGGGATTTTTCGCGGACCGGCGACGATTTCAGGGACTTGCCTGATCCCGCCTTGTCCGCCGCCGGCTGCGCTGATGATCGATGTCGAAGCCTTGCCGCAGGCACCAGAAGGCTCCGATGCAGATCGGATTTCGAAAGGCTTACCGCCGCTGGGCCGAGATGAAGAGCTGACGCCGGAAGAGATCCGCAAACGCCGCGAAGCGCTTGGCCTGCCGCCGCCCAAGTTCGAGCAGAAGCCGAAATAGCGCTCATTATCTAAGCCAAGCAATGCGCGCTGCGAGAACCAGCAGGCTTAATTCAGGATCGGCAGCACCAGCGGCTCGCCGGTCAGGCTATCGGAACCTTTAAGCAGGTCAAGCGCGCGGCGCACATGCGCTTCAGGCCCTTCATGGGTGACCAGCGCGACCAGCGCTTCACCGCCTTCGCCAGCGCGCCCGGGCTGGATCAGGCTTTCGATCGACACTTCGGCATCGCGCATCGCCGCTGTAATCTCAGCCAGCACGCCGGGGCGATCCTTAAGCGTGAAGCGCAAATAGGTGCGCTCCATGCGCTGACCGGGTTCAGCCGGAGCGAAAGCGGTGAGTTCGGACACAGGTATCGAAAACGGCGCGCCGACTTCTTCGCGGGCGATATCAATCAGGTCAGCCACGACCGCGCTCGCAGTGGGGCCATCGCCTGCGCCTGCGCCCTGAAACAGCAGGCGGCCCGAAAAATTGCCTTCCGCCACCACCGCATTGGTTGGTCCGTCGACTCGGCTTAAGGGATGGTCCTTAGCAACAAGGCATGGACGCACCCGCTGGAGCAGCGCGCTTGCGCCGCCTTCGCTTTGCAGATCAGCTTCGGCAATCAAGCGGATGACATAGCCCAGCGCATCAGCCTGCGCGATATCGGCTGCGCGAACCGCTGTGATCCCGGTGGTGCGCACTGCGGCAAAGTCGACCGCTGCGCCAAACCCGATCGCTGCAAGGATAGCGAGCTTATGCGCTGCATCGACGCCTTCGATATCGAAGGTCGGATTCGCTTCGGCATAGCCCAGCCGCTGGGCTTCAGCGAGCACTTCCGCAAAATCGGCGCCGCTCGCTTCCATTTTGGAAAGGATGTAATTGCAGGTGCCATTGAGGATGCCATAGACCTTGACGAGAGCGTTAGCGCTGGTTCCTTCGCGCAGACCTTTGACCACGGGAATGCCGCCAGCTACAGCCGCTTCGAATTTGAGCGGGACGCGCGCCGCCTCAGCCGCTTCAGCGAGCGCCAGCCCGTGATGCGCGATCATCGCTTTGTTCGCGGTGACAACGCCTTTGCCGGATGCAAGCGCAGCCTGTGACAGCGCCAGCGCGGGGCCATCAGAGCCGCCCACCAGTTCAACCACCACATCAACATCAGGGCGCTCTGCGAGCGCCGTCATATCGTCTTCCCAAGCAAATGAACTAAGATCAACGCCGCGATCCTTATGCCGGTCTCGTGCGCTGACGGCGATAATCTCCAGCGGTCGCACGGCGCGTGCGCTAATCAGGTCGCGATTGGTTTCTATAAGCCGGATCACTCCTGCGCCAACGGTGCCCAGCCCGGCAAGGGCGATCCGCAAGGGAGTGGAAGAAGCAGGATCGATCAAGAACGAGGCTCCGGAAAAGAAATGCGGGTGAAAGCGCAAAGCAGGCAGGCTTTGCGTCAGAGGAACGAGGTTAGAGGAACGCGCTTAACCGCGCCGCAGACCGGGTCAAGCCGCGAGCTGTCTTATACTAAGGCTTATGGTGCGCGCCCGTGACGAGGCAGGCCGTGTTCACGCCGATTCGGTAAGTCTGCGCTCGCACTCGCCCAGCTCGCGCATGACGAACGCGTAATCATCGCTCGCCAGCCGCCGCGAGCGCGCCTCACGAGCGAGATTGGCATTGCTTGGCAAACGCGCCGGCAGCGCGCAGGCGAGGCGATACCAGCGCAGCGTCTGCGGCTCTGGCGGACGGGCGGAAGAATCGATGATCTCCCCCCACGAAACGCCCCAGGCAGGCGGCTGGCCAGGACGCCGCAGGACAGTAAGCGAGACCGGTGAGCCATCGCTGGTCTTTAGAAAAATCTGCGTCTCGGATTCGCCCGCGAGCGTACCCGGCACTGCGAGCGCATCGCTAATCCCGGTTACCAGAGGCGGCCTGTCAGGCGCTACGAGCGCTGTAAGGATCGGCTTGAGGCGGGCTTCGAACGCTGGACTGTAAGGCAATTGCGCAGCTGGCCCCACCAATTGCAGCTGTGCCGGTCGATCCTTCGTCGCACGCGCTGCGCGGTTTGCAAACAGCACCATCTCGCGTCGTTTGAGCTTCGGCGTCTTGCCTTTCTCATTCAGCGGAACGTCGACCAGATAGGCGAGCGATTCGCCAATCGCGCGCTGTCCCGCGATAAGCTCGATCGTGCGCGCTTCGAGGTAAAGCCGGGCAAATCCAGGCGCGAGATCAGGCGCGCGTTCAGCCTTCAATTCAGCCTGACGGCGAATCTCGACCCGCACGATCAGCTCGCTGCGCTCGGCCATCGAGGTAAGATCAGCATAGGTCGCGCTCGCCGTGGCAGCCGGTTCGCTCGGAACCTCAGGCGCGGGCGAATCTTGCGCGCTGAGCATGGCTGGCGCAAACATAAGCGCCGCAGCCAAGGCGCTCCCCTTTACTAGAGCTCTGAAATTGTTTGTTAAAATTTGGTTAATGGGCATCTTGTTGGCTCTGCTTTGAATATCTGCGGTAACGATAGCGCGTTCAATACACGTTCCAAAGGTGGGACAGTGAATCAGGCCTGAACCCATAAAGCGTTTGATTGACTAAGGGTTGACCGTTAAAGCCCGCCTTGTTCGCACCGAAATTGGGGACAAAGTCGAGGTGAACCAAGCTATGCGTTTTGCGGTCGCGGACGTGCAGCAAACCGGGGCAGGCTGGGCCGTGTCGCTATTGCGCCGAGCCGGGTCCGGGAGGACTAATGTTTTGGGAGTCACATCGGCGGTCTGGTCTCGGACGGTCCGATTCGGAGGTATCTGATTCGGGCTGAGGGATGATTGTTGGTGTGGCGAACAGGTCGATGGTCGCGTCGACTGAGTAATGGAGAGAACACAGCCGGATGTCCTACGCTGATAAGGAAATGGGTGGGAACAAAGCGGTTTCCATCGTTATCGTGGCGTTGATCCATGTGGTCATCGGGTATCTGCTGATTACGGGGCTGGCGATCAATGTCGCTAAGCAAGTGATTGAGCGGGTCACTACGGTCGACATTGAGGATGAGCCGCCGCCACCTGAGCCTGAGGAAGAGCCGCCGCCACCCGAGCCGCAGGACACTGCGCCGCCACCGCCGGTTGCACCGCCGCCGCCAATCAGCATTTCGCCTGCGCCCCCGCCGGTCCAGGTTACTCCGAATATTCCGCCGCCAGCGCCGCCGGCACTGGTCATTCCGCCGCCGGCTCCGGTCGCGGCTCCACCGCCGCCGCCCGCTCCGCCATCGCAGGCGAGAGGCGCGTCGCCGCGCAATTTGCGGCGCTGGTCAGCCCGGATCCAGGAAAATTATCCGTCACGCGCACTGCGTGAGGAAATCGAAGGAACGGTCGGTGTCAGCGTTACAGTCGGCTCCAATGGCCGCGTCAGCGCATGCCGGGTCAGTCGCTCGAGCGGATCGAGCATCCTTGATCAAGCCGCCTGTAAAGGGATGGAGCGTTACGCTCGTTTCGACCCGGCGCTTGACGATGCCGGCAATCCAACCACCGGCTCTTACTCAACCGGCATCACTTATCGCTTGAACTAACGGAATTTGGGTTGCGGTGCGTAACAGCGCACGGCACCCACGGGGACACTTTTCAAGAGGACTATTCGCAATGAACCTTTATTATCTCGCGGCAGCCACTGCCACTGAAGCACCGGAAAACAAGTTCGGCTTTATACAGGCCATGGAAGAAGGCGGCCCCGTCGCATGGTCGATCCTGGGAGTGATGGTGATCATGAGCGTTGGCTCTTTCTACATCCTGTTCACGAAGTTCTTCGAACAGAACAAAGTGATGGGCCAGTACAAGAACGTGAAGAGCGCTTACTGGCGCGCTGCGAGCCTGCGTGAAGGCGCGACCAAGCTTGAAAAGAACAGCGCGTGGCGTCAGCTTGCAGACGATGCTGTCCGGGCCCAAGACGATCACTCCAAGATGCAGGGCGCAGGAAGCGAACTGCACTATGTTGAGGAAAACCTCGCGCATTCGCAGGACACGATCAATCAAAGCCTCGCCGGCGGCCTTCCGTTCCTCGCATCGGTTGGTGCGACCGCACCGTTTATCGGCTTGCTCGGCACCGTGATCGGGATTTACCGCGCGCTCATCAATATCGGCATCGAAGGGTCAGCCTCGATCGACAAGGTTGCAGGTCCGGTCGGTGAAGCGCTGATCATGACCGCGATCGGTCTGCTCGTCGCGGTGCCTGCGGTGCTCGCGTTTAACTGGCTGCAAGCGCGCAATCGCCGGATTGCCGCGATGATGGTTGAGTTCTCGAACGACATCATGGCTTACATCGGTTCAGACGGCGCGGTGAAGCCGACGATCAATGTTGCTCCGGCCAAATCAGCCAAGCCGAAGCCGGGCGCGGCTAAGCCAGCAACCAAGTAAGGTGGTCTGCGTAACGGGCGGACTGCATGACCGTGTTCAGCAGTCCGTCCGGTGCACCCTCAGAATTGAAGACAAACATTCCAGATGGGCACGGCGTGACTTAGGTCGCTCACGCTCATCGCAATAATAGGATTAGGTAATGGCGATTTCGATGGGAGGCGGGGAGACCCCGATGTCCGACATCAACACCACGCCGCTGGTGGACGTGATGTTGGTGCTGTTGATCATCTTCCTGATCGCGGTTCCGGTGGCGATCCAGACGATCGAAAAGCTTGAAATCCCTGTGTTCGAATCGGTTGAGTCGAAAAACAAGGTCGAGAACCTTCAGCTCACCGTCAGCACCACTGATGCGGCTGGACGCAGCGCCGGCGAACCTGGCTTCGAAGGCGCGTCGCGCAACGGCGATTGCCGGATTTATTTCAACAATATCAGCCCGGTGACGTCAGCAGAGCTGTACGACAAGGCCTTCACTCGGCTCGACAACATCGTGCAGCGTGCGGGCGGCGAGGAAGTGTTCCTCGAAGAAGGCAATGAAGACCTGATCCCGCAAGTGCACATCCGCGGCGATGTCGAAGCGCCATGGCGCTGTGTTGCTGGCACCATCTTCCAGGTCCAGGCCGCTGGCTATCCGACCGTCGGGTTTATCTCAAACCCGGTCGATCCCGGCATCTGATCTGCTGACACGCGATTTAAGGAGTAACTGACATGGGTATGTCCGGAGGCCAACTCGACGGCGAACCGATGCTCGACATGAACATGACGCCGCTGATCGACGTCTTGCTCGTTCTGCTGATCATGTTCATCATCACCATTCCGGTGGCAACGCACTCGGTCGACATCGATCTGCCAAGCCCAAGCCCGAACGATAATCCACCGCCAATCGATCCGATCAAGAACAAGCTTGTCCTGACGCAAGACGGCCTGATCCTGTGGAATGCCATTCCGATCAGCCAAAGCGAGCTGGTAACCAATCTGCGCGATTCGATGGCGATGGCGGTCGAGCCCGAGCTCCAGTTCGAGCCTGAATCGCAAGCGAGCTATGAGTTGTCTGCCAAAGTGCTCCAGATCATCAAGGCATCCGGTGTCACCAAGTTCGGCTTTGTCGGCAACGAAAAGTATCGCAACTTTGGCTCAGGCGGCCCCGGCGCGTCCTGACGCGCTGCCCTCCTGACCCATTGCCGCTTTAGGCAACTGACACACACAAAGCGCTGCCGGGCAACCGGCGGCGTTTTTTGTTGAGATCAGGTGCGAGGCCTTACGCCAAAACACTGCGTTGCACTCGCGATACCGGTACGCGTTAGGCAACTTTTTGCTCTTGCTGTATGCTTTATTTCGGAAGCAACGGAGAAACGAGCATGGCGTTCACCCCTCACGGTAATGGCAACGATCCGATGAGCGCGATGAACATGACGCCGCTGATCGACGTCTTGCTCGTCCTGCTGATTATGTTCGTAATCACGATCCCGGTCGCAACCCACGCACTCGAAGCGGATGTCGGCTCTTGCGGCGACGTGGATTGCGCAAGCGTCGATGCGATCAAGAACAAGCTCGTCATCTCAGCTGAGGACCAACCTTATTGGAACGGCCGGAAAGTGTCGCTGGCAGAGCTCGCCGTGCTGCTCAAAGCATCGACTGAGATGCCGCGCGAACCCGAACTGCAGTTCGAGCCTGATGCACAGGCAAGCTATGATGCATCAGCCAAGATCTTGAAACTGATCAAGCAATCCGGCGTCACCAAGTTCGGCTTTGTCGGGAACGAGAAGTACCGCGCGCTGGGAAGTGCGGACAATTAATCGCCTTCAAGCGCCCGCGCCGCATCTGCCGGATCGATCCGCATCGCTTCGCCCACAAGGCTTTCCGCTTCGATAAGCAGCTCATCATCGACCGCGCCCTGCGGCACCGCTTCGCGGCCGATCATCGTCATCACCGGCACCGCGAGCGGAGAGACCCGGTCGAGCTCGACATGGACCAGCTCGCGCTCCGAGCGCTCAAGCAACCCCGCCAGCCTTCCGACATCGGTCATCCGCGCGCGCGCATCGGCCCAGGCGGCTTCGAGGAGAACGTGGTCAGGCTCGTATTTCTTAAGCACGTCGTAGATGAGGTCGGTTGAAAAGGTGACCTGCTTGCCCGTCTTGCGCTTACCTGGATGCTGGCGTTCGACCAGCCCACTGATCACCGCGACCTCGCGAAAGGCGCGGCGCAGCAAATGGCTTTCGGTGACCCAGTCGACGAATTCGTGCGTCAGGATATCGGGCGATAGCAGCGGGCCGGGATCCGTCACCGGTTTAAGGCCCCACACCGCAAGCGTATAATCGTTAGCGACGAAGCCGCCCGGCATCAGCCCGCGATCTTCCATCCTGCGCGTGACCAGCATGCCCAGCGACTGGTTCGCGTTCCACCCTTCGAAGGTGTAATACGCGCTGTAGTGCTTGCCGCCATGCGGGAAGCTTTCGACCAGCAATTCGCCTGGCGCAGGCAAGCGGCTGCGATAGTCCTGCACTTCAAGCCATTCGCGCACATCATCGGGAAAGCGTGACCAGCCTGCGCGATCGTTGAGCATTTGCTGCACCCGGGTCGCGAGATGCGTCGTGAGTGGCAGGCGCAGCCCGCCATAGCTCGGGATCGTCGCGCTGGTCTTGGCTGCACGCACGATCACATCCATGTCTTTGACGCTTTCGACCTCCAGGCTCATCCCGGCAAAAAAGAACGTGTCTCCGGCTGACAGCTGCGCGGCGAAACGCTCTTCGACTTTGCCGAGCTGGCGCCCATTCTTGAAGCGCACCATCAGCATTTCAGAATCGACAATGATCCCGGCATTCATCCGGTGGCGCTGAGCCTGCTGCGGATGAGCAATGCGCCACACACCGCGTTTGTCGCGCACGATCCGCTTGAACTTGTCGTAAGCGCGCAAGGCGTAGCCGCCATTCTCGACAAATCCGAGCACCCGCTGAAACGCGGCTTCATCAACCCAGGCATAGGCAACCGACGAGCGGATTTCGGCGAGCAGATCATCTTCCTGGAACGGCGCGGCGCAGGCGCAGGCCATGACATGCTGCGCCAGCACATCGAGCCCGCCTGCACGAAAATCCTCGCCATCGCGCATGCCTTCATCGACAGCGTCCTTAGCCGCCATCGCTTCTAGAAATTCGAAGCGGTTGCCGGGCACCAGGATCGCGCGACTGGCTGTGTCGAGCCGGTGCCCTGCGCGCCCGATCCGCTGAAGCAGCCGCGATGAGCCTTTAGGCGCGCCCATCTGCACAACGAGATCAATATCGCCCCAGTCTATGCCGAGATCGAGGCTCGCGGTGCATACCAGCGCGCGCAAATCGCCGGCTGCCATGGCATCTTCGACTTTGCGCCGCGCTTCTTTTGAAAGGCTCCCATGGTGCACCCCGATCGGCAGATTATCGTCATTGACGTCCCACAGGCACTGGAAAATGAACTCGGCGAGAAAGCGCGTATTGGTAAAAACCAAAGTCGTGCGGTTGGCTTTGATCTCTTCATAGAGCTGATCAACCGCCCAGCGCCCGGCATGCCCGCCCCACGGCACGCGCTCCTCAATCGGCAAGAGGATGTTGAGGTCAGGCTCTGCGCCTTCTTCGCCTAGCACCAGATCAGCCGCGCGGATTTCGCCGGTCCCATCGGTGGGTTGCGGGCTGAGCCATTCGCGAAAAGCGAGCGGGTTTGCGAGCGTTGCCGACAATGCCACACGCTGCATGTCGGGTGCGAGCTGCTGCAGCCGCGCGAGCGCGAGCGCCAGCAGATCGCCGCGCTTGCCGGTGGCAAAGGCATGGACTTCGTCGATCACGACCCGCTTGCAGGTGCTGAACAACTCAAGGCTTTCAGAATAGGACAGCAGCAGCGAAAGGCTCTCAGGCGTCGTCAGCAGGACATGCGGCGGCTTTTCGCGCTGGCGGCGCTTTTTGTCTGACGAGGTATCGCCGCTGCGCGTCTCGACCCGGATCGGCAAGCCAATCTCCTCAATCGGAGTCAGGAGATTGCGTTTCACATCATGCGCGAGCGCCTTTAGCGGCGAGACATAGAGCGTGTGGAGCCCATCTTCAGGCGCCGGGCCAGCCGAAGGGGCAAAATCGCACAAGGTCGGCAAAAACCCGGCAAGGGTCTTGCCCGCACCAGTGTCTGCAACCAGCAGCGCATGGTGCCCTTCGCGCGCCTTTTTCAGCATATCGCGCTGGTGTCGCCGGATACGCCAGCCACGCGCACCAAACCACTCTGCTATTTCAAGCGGAACTTCGCTCTGCTCGGATGCGACGAGATGGGGCTGCGCAGTCACAGCGAGAAATGTGGCGTTTCACCGCCGGACCCGCAAGCCGCAACGCCTATTCAGCAGGTTCCGGAGCAGCCATGGTGCTGACCTCTTCGTCAGCCGCGACCTCAGGCTGGGGTTCGGGTTCCGCTTCGGCCAGTTCGTTTTCACTCACCTCGAGCAATTCAGACAATTTGGCCCGTTCTTGGTCGGATAGCTCCGAAAAGCGCCGGGGCGCAGGAAGCTCCGCATTGGCAGCGGCGATCTTTTCCATCATCTGCGGCACCATTCCCAACATTGCAGGCATCATCTCGTTCATGGCGCTCATCACTTGCGGATCGGTGTAGATCAGCATGCTTTCCGCGGCATATTTGGAGCCCACTGGCGTTGCGAAATAGGTATTGAGATCAGCGAGTTCAGGAGAGCTAAAGCGCACGGCGTAAGCGCGCGCGAGGCCCTCGCGATAGCCGGGCTCAATCTGCGTCATCGTCTCTGTCACCAGATCGATCGTGACGCCAGTGATCACTCTGGTGCGCTCTTCGAACGCCGGATCAAGGATCGCCATCACCTGGTTAATCGACCCGTCACCCATTTCCGGCAGATCATCAGCGTAAAGACCTGTAAGCTTTGCAATTTCGTTGATCGGCAAGTCCATGAACGAGCCCATCATGCCGTCCATCATCGGCTTCATGGTGTCGTTCATCATCTTGGCATAGGTGCCTTCGGGAAAGATCTTCTCGACCACTTGCTGCGCCATCGGCAGCGCGGCTTCTTGTTCGGGGGTCAGCGGGTCCGCTTCGCCGAAGATATTGCCGAGCATTCCGCTGACCGCATCAGCGGCTTCCTGATCACTTGACTGCGATCCGCCAGACTCAGTCTCCGCTTGCGACGTATCTTCGGCAGGCGTGTTGTCATCCGGCATATCCTGTGCGGCAAGCGGTCCGGCGAGCGCCAGCGCAAGGCTGGAAGCGGCGGCGAAGAGTGGGCGTGTGCTGATCATGGTGTCTTAGTCCTTGATGACAATTTGCGCGTTTCATGCCTGACATTCGAGGCGGGTTCCAGTGTTTGTCGACCGCTTTATCTGCTGCAAAAGCTGATCAGAAAGATGATGCCGACCACCCACCACACACCGTATTTTTCAGGCGGATAGCGTTCGAGGAATTGCTTGATCCCATCGCCTGGCGAGGTCTCTTGTGAAGGCTCCGCGCTTTTGGGTTTGGGCTGCGGCGCCGCTGGTTTGGACGAAGCGCGACCTTGCTCGGTCTCACTCAGATAGCCCCCCGAATGCTCCCATTCTTCATCGGGCTCTTCAGCCAAACCGAGCGGAGGTGAGGGAGGCGGCTCGGACCACAGCTCATCGAGCGTGTCGGTTGCGCTCGCAAACCGCCCTCCGGGCTCCCACGCATCCGCTGGCTCCGGCTCCGGCTCCGGCTCCGGCTCCGGTTCGGGTTCGGGTTCGGGTTCGGGTTCGGGTTCGGGTTCGGGTTCGGGTTCGGGTTCGGGTTCGGGTTCGGGTTCGGGTTCG
>JBCCJD010000062.1:0-15684 GCA_039027955.1 Pseudomonadota bacterium | reverse complement strand
TTAAAGCCGAACCAGCCCACCCATAAGAGGCCTGTGCCAATCATGGTCATAACAAGGCTATGCGGAGGCATCGGCTCATTGGGATAGCCACGCCGCTTACCAAGCAGGTAGGCGAGCACCAGGCCAGACACCCCGGCGTTTATATGCACCACGGTGCCGCCCGCAAAATCAAGCGCGCCGTCCTTGTAAAGCAGGCCATCATCAGCCCAGACCATATGCGCGATCGGGAAGTAAACGATCGTCAGCCAGATCGGTACAAAGGCCATCACCGCGTTGAACTTCATTCGCTCTGCCGTTGCGCCCAGGATCAGCGCCGCGGTGATCGCCGCAAAGGTCATCTGGAAGCTGATGAACACATATTTACTGATGACTTCGTCAGTAAAAGTCTCGGCGGTGCTTGAAGCATCGGTTCCAGCCAGAAACAGGCTGCCACCGCTAATGAACTGGCCAAGCCAGCCTTCATAAGGGGTGTCGCCGAATGCGAGACTGAACCCCCAAATCACCCAAATCAGCATCGCAAGCGAAGCGGTCGCACCGATCTGAGTCATGGTCGAAAGCATGTTTTTGGAGCGAGTTAGTCCGCCATAAAACAACGCCAGACCCGGCAGGATCATAAGCATGACGAGCATCGTCGCAGTCATCATCCAGGCGTTGTTTCCAGGATTGGGGAGCGGAGCCGTTGCAGCGGCAAAGGCGGGCTGCGCAGCGATCAATGCCGGCACGACAAGCAAGAGCTTTTTCATGGTCCTCATCCCCTTCAAAGCGCGGTTTCGCCGGCTTCGCCGGTCCGAATGCGAGTTGCAGAGGCGAGATCGAGCACGAAAATCTTCCCGTCCCCGATCGCTTCGGTGTTGGCAGTCTGCTGAATTGTTTCAACGACTTGCGGTGCGATGTCATCGCTCGCGGCGATCTCCAATTTCACCTTCGGCAGCATATTGGTGGAGTACTCAGCGCCGCGATAAATCTCTGTCTGACCTTTTTGCCGGCCAAAGCCTTTGACCTCCGATACGGTCATCCCTGCAATGCCGATATTGCCAAGCGCTTCGCGCACTTCATCGAGTTTAAATGGTTTGATGATCGCGATGATGAACTTCATCTTTGCCCCTTATTGTATCTCAGTTCGTCCCGAGGCTCTTTTTAACGCAAGAGCCATGCCATAACTCTGCAATACAGGTCATGCGCGGCGCACGCTCGGAGCGTCCGAGGCCTCCGGCGAAATACGTAGCTTGCCCTTCACTATTTGCCCATATTTTGGGCAGCGTGTTGCTGAAAGTTCGGGCAATTGAGGCGGCCGCGTGCGGCCTGCGGCTTACCCAGCACCACTAATATACCTGTCGGTCGCTCTTGTGGCGAGGCCATCGATGCTTTGGGTCCGCTTCGCCATCTTGGCTTCCCATTGCGCCGGATCGGTTTGCCGATGAGCTTTCTTGAGCGTTTCGCGCTCGCCTTCCAAGCTCATGAAAGGGACGCCCCAGCCGCACGAAGTCTGCACACTTTCAACCGCAATATCGAAGATCTGCCGAGTGCCCGGCATCAAGTCAAAATGCTGAACCAGCTCTTCCCAGCCATCATCCTGCGGCAACACCGGCTTGCCGCGGCCATAGATACGCAGGATCAGCGCAGGCCGGTCAAAATTGCAGACCATAATCGTAATCCGCCCATCAGCCGCGAGATGAGCGTGCGTCTCGTTGCCGGACCCGCCAAGGTCGAGGTAAGCGACACGATCAGGCGCAAGCACCCGGAACGCATCATAGCCTTTCGGGCTGAGATTGATGCGAGCGTCCGCAGCGGCAGTGGCAACAAAAAAGACTGGCTGTTTTTCAATCATCGCAACATGCTTGTCGCTCAGAACATCAAAAAAATCAGCCATTTCTCATCTCCGCCAATCACAGAAAGTCGCGCAGCACGCCAATGAACCTATCGAACTGATCGTGATGAAGCCAGTGGCCCGCTTGCTCGAATTCTATCACGCGCGCGGTGCTAAAGTGCGCCAGCCGCCCATCCTTTTGCGGGTTTGATGCCCAACTGTCTGCACCATAAAGCAGCAAGGTCGGCGCTGTGATCGCACCCCATGTCGCTTCTACGAAATCATCGGCCACATCCTCGATGCCCCAGACATTGAGGTGCGGATCAAACTTCCAGCTGTAAGTGCCATCTTCGTTGCGGTTGACGCCATGGATCGTCAGATGGCGGGCCTGGGCTTGGGTAAGGTAAGAGTTCTCTTCAATCATCCGCGCGAATGCGGCTTCGATGCTTTCATATTTGCGCGGGGTACGCCCAGCGGCCTTGCGCTTCTTTTCGATCCACTCAGCAAGGCGCTCGGGATATGGTCTGGCGCGCTGTTTCTCTTTCCACTCGGGAGAAGGGCCAAGACCTTCGATCGCCACCAGCTTTGTCACCATGTCGGGAAGCGTACCCGCATAGCGCAACGCGACATTGCCGCCCATCGAATGGGCTACAATCCTGACCGGGCCGACACCCAATTGGTGGATCAGCTGCGCCAGATCGTAGACCATATCGCCGGAAGAGTAATTGCCGTCCGACACCCAATCGCTGTCGCCATGGCCGCGGTGATCCATCGCGACGACATGGTAGTCATCCATCAGCGCTTCCGCGGTCCAGTCCCAGCTCCTTGCATGGTCGCGTCCCCCATGGACCAGAACGAGCGGCGGCTTACCTCTGCCTCCCCAGTCAACGTAATTGAGCCGCAATCGCTGCGAGATGAAGGTTTGCGAAGTGGGTCCCGTGCCGTTCATGGCCAAGGCCATGCCGCGAACTGGCAGACCTCGCAACCCTAGCGCTCTTTCGTTGCGGAGAAGGTCAAATCGGGGTTCTTCTCGACCTGATAATTCACGTCCCATGGGCTCTTTGCCATGAAAACCAGATCGCCATCGCGGTCGCGCGCGAGATTGGCGCGGTTGAAGCTCTCGAATTCATCCATCGCTCGTGCTGAGCCTTTAAGCCATCGCGCGGTCGCGAACGGAGCGGCTTCAAGCGCGGCTTCAACCTTGTATTCCGCTGACAGCCGCGAGACCAGTACGTCGAGCTGGAGTTGGCCGACCACGCCGACAATGTGCTGCGCGCCAATTTCTGGATAGAAGACTTGGATCACGCCTTCCTCAGACAGATCATCGAGCGCTTTGCGCAATTGCTTGGTCTTAGTCGGGTCTTTGAGCTGCACCCGGCGCAAAATCTCAGGGGCGAAGTTAGGAAGGCCGGTAAAGCGCACCTGGTCCTTTTCACTTAGAGTGTCTCCGACCCGAAGTGTGCCGTGATTGGGAATGCCGATAATATCGCCAGCTTCGGCAGTGTCAGCGATCTCACGGTCCTGCGCGAAAAACAGGATCGGTGAATGGATCGCGATGGGTTTGCCGAGCCCAGAGGGCGTCAGCTTCATGCCCCGCTTGAAGGTGCCGGAAACCTGCCGCATGAACGCGATCCGGTCGCGGTGATTGGGGTCCATGTTCGCTTGCACCTTGAAGATGAAGCCAGTGACTTCTTCGCGGCTCGGCGCAATCTGGTCTTCGCCTGCGGGTTGCGGGCGCGGTGGCGGCGCGTGCTTGGCGATCGCATCAATGAGCTCTGTTACGCCAAAGTTCTTTAGCGCAGAGCCGAAATAGACCGGCGTCAGATCGCCATTGCGGTAAGCTTCCTCATCGAACTCGGGATAGCCGACTTGAGCAAGCTCTGCCTCTTCAGCGAATTCCTCTGGGATATCAGGATCGCTGTCGCGCGTACCCAGAAACTCTTTCGAGGGGCCTTCAGGACGGCTGACATCGCCTGATCCAAAATCGAGAATGCCTTCAAACTGGCCGCCCATCCCGATCGGCCAGCTTTGCGGGCTTACATCAAGCGCGAGCATGTCGGCCACTTCATCGAGCGTCTCGAACGGATCGCGGCCTTCGCGGTCAACCTTGTTGACGAAAGTGATGATCGGGACGCTGCGCAAACGGCACACTTCGAACAGCTTGCGCGTCTGCGGCTCGATCCCTTTGGCCGCGTCAATCACCATCACCGCCGAATCGACCGCTGTCAGCGTGCGATAAGTGTCTTCTGAAAAGTCCTCGTGCCCCGGCGTATCAAGCAAGTTGAACGTGATAGTCTCGCCATCATACTCCTTTTCAAAGGTCATGACCGAGGACGTGACCGAGATACCTCGCTGCTGCTCGATCTTCATCCAATCCGAGCGCGCCCGCCGTTGTTGACCGCGCGCCTTGACCTCGCCCGCGAGATGGATCGCGCCGCCTTGTAGCAGGAGCTTTTCGGTGAGCGTGGTCTTACCGGCATCAGGGTGCGAGATGATCGCAAAAGTTCGTCTGTTCGACATGGTCTTTGCAGGCCGCGCTTATCCGCGCAGCTCCGCCTCCAGCTTAGCCGCAGCCGCAACAACCTTGTCCGAGATCGCCTTCAGGTCCGCGTCCTTGAAGGACTTGTCTTGGGGTTGCAACGTGACTTCGATCGCGAGCGACTTAGTCCCATCAGGCACGCCCTCGCCGGTGAAAAGGTCGAAAACGCGCGCGGCAACGATGTTTGCTTTATCAGCGCCGCGGATCGCTTTAAGCAGATCTTCAGCCGGAAGCTGCGCTGGCACCAGAAAAGCGAAATCGCGCGTCACAGCCTGCAAGCTCGGCGGTGTGAAGCTTGGCCGAGCAAAGCTTATCGGGCCTTTAGGCGCTTTCTTGGCAGGGATCGCATCGAGAAACAGCTCGACCGCGGCAACCGGGCCATCAAGATCGAACGCCTTGAGCGTTGCCGGGTGCAGCATGCCGAAGCGTGCGAGCACTTTCTTCGGGCCAAGCCGCAAGGTCGCCGATTGGCCGGGATGGAATTGCGTGCCTGTCCCGTCAGCCACGGGCTCCATCACCATCAGCTTTTCAGCTGGCGCGCCCACAGCACTTAGCAGTTCGAGAGCCACGCCCTTCGCATCATAAGCGTCAAAACCAGTCGCTTTGCCGCCGGCCCAACCGCGCGGCACCTTCTCGCCTGCGAGGACGACGCCCAAGGTGGCATGCTCGTCGGAAAGGCCATCGCTTCCGCGGAAATAGCGGCGGCCCAGTTCGAACGCGCGGGTGGAAGCACCACCGCGATCCGCGTTGCGCTTAGCCGCCATCAGCAGGCCCGGAAGCATGGAAGGGCGCATCACCTTCATGTCTTCGCTGATTGGATTATCCAAAGTCCAAAGCGTGGCGCCCTCCGGGGCGAAGTGCTCAGCTTCAGCATCGGGCAGGAAGGCCCAGGTGATCGCTTCATTGAGGCCATGCGCTGCCGCTGCCCGGCGCACTCGCCGCTCGAGCGTTTGAGCAGGTGTTGCCGTGGGACGCGCCACACCTTCTGGTCGGGGCAAGGCGACGCTTTCGACCTTATCGAGCCCGTGGATACGCACGACCTCTTCGACCAGATCGGCCGGGCCTTCGATGTCGTGACGCCGCAGCGGGCAAGTGACCTGCCACTCATCGGACACCGCAAAATCGAGGCTTTCGAGGATACGCCGCTGCTCATCGGCAGGCACTTCGACCCCGCCGAGTTTAGCCGTAAGCGCTGTATTGAACGCAACCACCTTCGCATCGCTCGGAGGCGAGCCAGCTTTCACCACGTCGCTTGCCGTGCCGCCTGCCAGTTCGACGATCAGCCCGGTGAGCAAGTCCAATCCCTGTTCGAGAAACTCCGGATCAACGCCGCGTTCAAACCGCGTGCGCGCATCGGAGGCAAGACCAAGCTTGCGCCCGGTAACGCCAATCCGCGCAGGATCAAAATAGGCGATTTCGAGCAGCACATCGGTGGTATCGTCCGACACTCCCGAATTCTCACCGCCCATGATCCCGGCGATGTCGTGAACCTCCTTGTCATCGGCGATCACGACCATGCTCTCATCGAGCGTGTAGGTCTTCTCGTTGAGCGCCAGCACCTGCTCGCCATTTTTGGCACGCCGAGCGACCACCGCGCCCGAAAGCTTAGCAAGATCGTAAACGTGCGCGGGCCGCCCATAGGCCAGCATCAGGTAGTTGGTAAGGTCCACCAGCAGCGAGATCGGGCGCTGGCCGGCTGATTTGAGCCGCTGTTGCAGCCAGTCGGGCGAAGGGCCGTTTTCAACGCCGGTAATGACGCGCCCATAAAACGCAGGGCAGCCTGCGGGATCGTCAGTGCGGATTTCGACAGGGCAGGGGCCCAACGCTTCGAATGATGGGACTGCAATCGGTTTCAGCGTGCCCAAACCCGCTGCCGCAAGATCACGCGCAACCCCATAAACCCCCATGCAATCGGGCCGGTTAGGTGTGATGGCGACATCGATGATGGGTGAAGAGCCTTGATAGTCGGCAAAGCTGTGCCCGACGCTGGCATTGTCGGGCAGCTCGATGATGCCAGCGTGGTCTTCGCCCAGCTCGAGCTCGCGCGCGGAGCACATCATGCCGGTGCTCTCAACCCCGCGGATCGCGGCCTTCCTTAGCTCCATCCCGTTTGATGGCACCACCGCTCCAGGCAGACCCAGCACGCCTTTCATACCGGCGCGCGCATTAGGCGCCCCACAGACGACCTGCAGCAGCTCACCGTCTCCGGTATCGACTTTCAGCACCTGCAACTTGTCGGCGTCGGGGTGCTTTTGCGCGCTCACAACTTTTGCGACGGTAAAGCCCTTGAGAGTCTCGGACGGGTCTTCAACCCCTTCGACTTCAAGCCCGATCGCATTAAGCGCATCCGTGATTTCTTGAAGCGAGACATTGGTATCGAGATGATCCTTCAGCCAGGTGGTCGAGAACTTCATGGCCGCGCTCCTACCCCTGCAGACAGCGTCGGTTGGTCGAACGGGGTAAAGCCGTAATGCGATAGCCAGCGCGGATCGCCATCGAAGAAGGCGCGCAGATCGTTCATCCCGTACTTAAGCATCGCGATGCGATCGATCCCCAAGCCAAAGGCAAAGCCCTGCCACTCGCTGGGATCAAACCCCGCGTTGCTCAGCACGCGCGCATTCACCATGCCGCTGCCGCCGAGCTCCATCCAATCGTGGCCGTCATCATCGCCATGGCCCCCGACCACCCGGCGGTCGCCTTCATTGGAATACCCTACATCGACTTCGACGCTCGGCTCAGTGAAGGGGAAGTAAGAGGGGCGCAGCCGCAAGACGATATCCTCGCGCTCAAAGAACGCCTTGAAAAAAGTCTCCAAGGTCCATTTGAGGTGGCCCAAGTGAATGTCGCGGTCGACCACCAGGCCTTCGACCTGATGGAACATCGGCGTGTGCGTCGCGTCGCTGTCGGAACGGTACACACGGCCAGGAGCGATAATGCGGATCGGGGCGCCGCCTTCATTCTTGGCTGAGACCTCTTTCTTAGTGCGCACCTGCACTGGCGAGGTGTGCGTCCGCAAGAGCATTTGCCCGCCATCAGGAGCGCTGTCCGGGAAATAGAACGTATCATGCATCGCACGCGCAGGATGGCTTTCGTCCATGTTGAGCGCGGTGAAGTTATGCCAGTCGTCCTCGATTTCGGGCCCAGTCGCAACCGAGAAGCCGAGATCAGCAAAAATCTCGGCAAGCTCGTCCATCACCTGACTGACCGGATGGATTGAGCCGCGCGCTATGTCAGGAGCGGGCAGTGTCAGATCGATCGTCTCGCGGGCCAGCTGGGCTTCAAGCGCTTCGGCTTCGAGCGCGGTTTTCTTCTGTTCGAGAGCCGCTGCAATCTCAGCCCGCACAGCTTGGAGGGCAGGCGCCGCTTCGGCCCGCTCTTCCGGCGACATCTGCCCCAACGTCTTCAAGGCAAGGCTTACCCAACCTTTCTTGCCAAGCGCGGCCAGACGCTGTTCTTCCAACGCATCAAGCGCGCCCGCCGCGTCAATCGCAACCAAGGCTGCTTCTTTCTGGGAAATCAGATCAGTCATCTCATGGCTTCCAAATGAGCGCGTCCGCTAGCGCCAATCGCGCCCACTTGCAAAGAGCGTTTAATCCCGCTGCTTCGCGCCCGTGGAAGTTGGGGCATGCAGGCCTTGCACCGCTTGGCCAGCAATCTCCATGCGCGCCTGCGCAGCGGCGACCAGGAGCGGCTTATCAAGCTTAGCATAAGCGCTCGGGCTCATACCCATAAACCGCTTAAAGTCGCGCACGAAATGCGCTTGATCGTGATATTGGTAATCAAGCGCTGACAGCCACTTAAGCGAGGGATCAAGCATGAATTGCGCAAGGCTGCGCAAGAACCGCTGTCGCCGCAGGAGCAGCTTAGGCGGGAACCCAAAGGCGCGCCGCGACAATCGTTCGAGCGAGCGAACCGTCATGTTTACGCGCTCAGCCAGTTCGACGACGGTGCCGAGCTCAGGATCAACCAGTTCGGCATTGATCGCCGTGATCGCGGTTTCATTAGGCACTTCGCGATCAAGCAAGCCTGCCATATGCTCTTCAATCAGCTTGAGTTCAGCAGCGAAACTTCCTTCTCCTGCAAGAAGCTTATCAGCGAGCCCGTGGAAAGCGAGAAACGCCGGATCAGCTGCGCCATCGACATATCGGTCAGCATAATCGTCCGCCGCTCCGCCGATAAACTTCGCCCAACCAAGCGGCATCAGCCCAATCCCCCAGGTCGTTCCGCGGCCGACCTGAAACGCTGTCGCAAGGCTGCTTGGCCCTGACACGCAGAATTGCGGCACATTCGTCCACTCCTCGCCCGGATGCGCAGCGCGGCAGATGTTCGATCTGATAAAGCGCAGATTGCCCCACTCAGGGTGATAGCGATCCTCAATCAGCGGATCGTCTTCGTCGATCCCGATTTCAGTCCAGTAATAGGTTGTGACAAACGGACGTAGCGCTTCGCTTGGCAAAGCAAAGCGGATCGCCAGCGCCTTTCCGGTCTCGTTGTGCATGTCGCTTTATATTGCCTTTGCGCGCTGCCGCTTATGGTCCCACTTAAGGATGCGCCGCAATGGGATAAGGCGTGTGCGAGACACCGGCAAGCTCCCCTCCGCCTTATCGCGACAGCTTATCGAGGGTCTGCGCAGCACTCCCCCAGACCCGCGCGCGCGCTTCGACGAACGAGGCAAGGATCGGATGTTCTAGCGAGGCATATTCGCTCGGCAGCATCGTCATAAACTCCTGAAATTCGCGCGTGAACTGCGCTTGGTCGTGGTAATGCTCATCCATCGCTTCCGTCCAGTGCGAGCCCTGGTGCAGCATAAAGCTCGTCAGGCTGCGCATGAACCGCTGGCGCCGCATCAGGAGCTTAGGCGTGAACCCGAAATAGCGCCGGCACACCCGTTCAAGCGTGCGAATGCTCATCCCGCTTGCATCGGCCAGTTCCGCAACAGTGCTATAGGCCCGGTCCACCAGCGCGCTGTGCACCCGCAGAACCTTTGGCTCATCGCGATTTCGCCGCTGAAGCGCGCGCATCGCTTCGACAATCGCTGCAAACTGCTCTTCAGCCTCGAGCGATATATCGCATAACACATCAGACAGCCGATCAAACCGCGCAAACACCGGATGCGCAGACCCATCGCATGCAAGGTTCACCAGATCATAGGCATCAGCCTCAACCAAGCGGGCCCAGCCCAGCGGCAGAAACCCGATCCCCCACATCCGCGCAGACCCGAGCGCAAAACGGCATGGCAGCGAGCTCGGCCCGGTCGCATTAAAGCGCGCGCCAGAAACTCTCGACGCTCCGATCTGCGCAGTCGGGCGACTACCGGCAAAAAACCGGATATTGCCCCATTCAGGCTGCAGATAGTCCTCAACCACTCCGCCATCGGGCACCTCAAGCGTGAGGTGATAGAAAGTCGTGAACCAGCCATCGAACTCTGGCGGCGGCGAATAGAACCGGCTGCGCACCGTGTAATCGTGCGGCATCACAGCCGCATCTCTGCCGCACGCTTTCTTTGCCCTACCCACAGGTAAAGACTGGCCGAATTGTCGCGATTCTACAAGTTTTCCGTCGCGTTCTTACAAATGCGCCGAGAAAACTCATCCCGACGGCCACAAGCCAAAGCGCCAGCCTCAGCCCGTTGACAGTCGTCCGGTATCGCTAAAGCGCTGAGTAGGAAAGCGCGCGCTTAGCTGAGCGTCACGCTGCGGGAAGCGCTGCTTTCGCCTGTGCGATCACCGCCTTGAAGGCAGCTTCTTCGTTCATCGCGAGATCAGCCATGACTTTGCGGTCAAGCTCGATCCCTGCAAGCTTTACCCCATACATAAACTGCGAATAGGTCAGCCCTTCGGCGCGCACCGCCGCGTTGATCCGCTGGATCCACAGCGCGCGGAAGCTGCGCTTTTTCACCTTGCGGTCGCGATAGGCGTATTGCCCGGCTTTCTCGACCGCCTGACGGGCGATGCGAATGGTGTTCTTGCGGCGACCACGATAGCCTTTGGCCTGGTCCAAAATCCGCTTGTGCTTAGCGCGGGTGGTAACTCCGCGTTTGATGCGAGGCATATTGTATATCCTTGTCTTTGTTCAGGGGCTTCGGCCGCCCGCGCCGAGGCGGCGGCTAGAGGCCGCTCAAATCAATCCAGCCCGTAAGGCGCCCATTTCTTGATCGTCTTGGCATCGGCATCAGAGATGACATCCGTGCCGCGATTCTGGCGGATATACTTCGCATTATGGCTGATCAGACGGTGACGCTTGCCTGCGACACCATGCTTGACCTTGCCGCTGGCGGTGATTTTGAAGCGCTTCTTCACACCGCTCTTGGTCTTAAGCTTGGGCATTTTCATCTCCTTTGATCAGAGACACATTGGATCAGCCCTGGCAGCCCTTTGTGAGCCAGGCCGAACACCTAAACTGTGTCGTGAAGAGCGCGCACATACCGATTTTGTTTGCAGATGCAAGGATTTTGCATCCCGAGCCTGCCGTTCGCCAGTCCAGACGCGCCATGAGCGAGCCCACCGAGAAGCCGCTCGCAGACCGAACTCATTTCATCCCACGTCATGCACGCTTGGAACACATGGAACACAGTCTTGGCGTAAAAATCCAATCGATCACAGAACGCTTTATTGATCGATTTTCTCGATTAATAGACGGGCCAGCACAATCATTCCTGCGGTCTAGCGCGCCCCAGCCGCAGTAGGAAAGCCTGGGCGCTAGCCGAAAAAGTTCATCGTGAAAAAGCCAATGAACGTTATCGCATTGGTCGCGCAATGGGCGATCACGCACAACCCGATCCGCCCGGTGCGCCAGGCGACAAAGGTCCACGCCGCTCCCAGAAATGCCGAGCCTCCAATAAGGCCCAGCGCGCCTCCTTCAAACGTGACGCCATGCGCCAGATAAAGCGGCCAGTGCCAGCCGGTGAACAGCGCTAAGCCGAGCGCCTGGAACCACGGCGCATCCCTGCCTTGCTCAAGGAACGCCCCGCGCCAGTAAAACTCTTCGCAAAAGCCGTTAAACGCGCCGAATGCGAAAGCGAGCGCCACCGCTGCCAGCGGAGCGGGATGCTCCATCAAGGCAAGAGCAACCCCGGCGATCAGCACAAATTGCCCGCCCAAAAGCCACAGCGGCCAGCCCCGATCCTGACGGGTCAGGCGAAGATTGCGGCGCGCGGCGTCTAACCCTTGAAACGCGAACCCAAGCGGCAGGCAAAACCCGAACCAATAGACCCCGAATGTCATAGCAAGGCCTAACGCAGGGCCAAACGCGCTGGTGGCATAGGGAATGAACCCGGCCATAAAGCCAATGAGGGCAAGCGCGCTCACGACGAGCCACACCTGCCGGTTGGTTTCGGCGAAAGATTTAGCGGCCATGCGCGGCTAACCCATTGTTTCCAGAGCACGCCTCGCGCGCGTGATCTCTCACACGGATGCCGCGGCGCTATGGGATTCGAAAAACAGGCGGCTGTTTCAAGACAGTTTCCGGCGGGTTTGCCGAACCCATCGCCGCCAGCACGTCCTCCATCCGCGCCGGATCGCCCAGCGCGATCACCGTCCCATCGCTGTCTGCATCAAGCGGGTTGCCTTGCCAGTCGGCCATCATCCCGCCGGCCCCTTCGACCACCGGGACAAGCGCAGCATAGTCGTAAAGCTTCAACCCGGCTTCCAACACGCAATCAATGTGCCCGCTCGCAAGCAGCGCGTAATTGTAGCAATCGCCGCCATAGATCGGAAAAGGCCGCTTGGGATAGGCATTGATGACGACATTCAAGAACGCGTCAGACTGATCGGCATCAAAGGCATGCGGGCTGGTGGTGGCAAGCGACATCCCTTCGATCGCGGGACAGGGACGAGTTCGCGCAGGCTTTCCGTTGAAGGTCGTGCCTTCGCCGATCCGCCCGACCCAGCGTTCACGCTGAACCGGCTGGTCGATCACGCCCAGCACTGGCCAGCCATCCTGCATCAGCGCAATCAGCGTACCAAACATCGCGCGCCCGGCGACAAAGCTTTGCGTGCCATCGATTGGATCAAGCACCCATTGCCGGCCAGCACCTTCATTGCTGCGACCATATTCCTCACCAATGATCCCGTCATCGGGGCGCTTGTCTTCGATCATCGCGCGCATGACCGATTCGGCCGCGCGATCAGCTTCGGTGACAGCGGAATTGTCAGGCTTGGTCTCTGCCTCCCAGTCGCCGCGGAACAGCGGGCGAATGACAGAACCGGCTGCATCAGCCAGCGCGTTGGCGAAACTCAGATCATCACAAGTCATATTCAGGGTATCTAGCGCGATGCAGGCACGCGCGGCAATTCTATGATATGCGCTTTTTGAAGCGGGAGGGGCGAATCTCAATGCGCCGGGGGCAACGCAAGTCTGACAGCAACGAAAGGTGGGACACGTCGCGCGCACGACGCACCAAATCAGGCCTTCCCCTGACCCTCAATCGCGCGCCAGCGCCTGATCTTGACCCATGGGTCGCGCGGATTGTCATCGCTAAGGTGGAAGCGCCGCAGGATTTCAGCCTGTCGTGCGGGATCTGCAACGACATCGCCTTTGCCCGCGTGCTGCTCGCTGGTGAATGGCTTGCGGAAACCGCCGACGGGCCGCTCGCGCTGAGCGGTCAGGCGGTGCTGTTAGGGCCTCATTCAAAGCAGATGCCGGTGCATTGCCAAGGCCCGTTTTCTTCCGTCAATATCGGGTTTCGCCCGGGCGCGCTGCGGCAATTGTTCGGCCTGTCCTTGCGCCCGCTGGTCGACCGGATTGAACTGAGCGACCGGCTTGGGCTGCTTGATAGCGGCGGCAAAACGCCATTTTCGCTTGAAGCGAGTGCGCTTGAATGGGCGAGAGAAGCCGAAAGCCGTGTGCGCCAGATGATCAAGGAACTCGATCCGCTGCCGCCTGATCCGCTGAGCGCTGCATTTGAGCTTGCAAGCTTTCGCGATCCCAATATCGCACCGGGCGAATTTGCCGAGCAGCAAGGGGTCAGCCTGCGCCAGCTTGAGCGGGTGGTGCGGCGCGATTTCGGCCTTACGCCTAAGACTGTGCTGCGCCGTGCGCGCGCACTCGATCTGGCGAGCCAGATGCTTGGCCTGGCAGAGCCGCGCGAGGAAGCAGAGTTTCACCTGCGCTATTTCGATCAATCGCATCTGATCCGGGAATTTCAGGCGTTTTTCGGGATCACGCCGCAAGCGTTCCGGGCAAGTAAGCGGATGCTTTTGACGCTCAATCTGGAAACCCGCGCGGCGCGGCGGCTGGAAGCGCTTGACCGGTTAGCGCCAGGCGAAGCGCGACCTTGGGAGCCGCGCTAAAAGGATCAGGCAGTGCGCTGCGCTTGACCGGGTGCGTGCGCACTCCAGAAGTCAAACGCGATCCTTTGATGCAGCGCGACATAGCGCTTGGCTTCAGCCCCTTCCCAATCGAGCGGCCAGTCGCCTGCCATGTCCTCAGCGAGATGCGAGCGGCTGACAAACCAGCCTTGGCCCGGGAGGCCATCGGATTGCCGCACGACGAGCACTGCGAGCCCCGGCTCGCCAGCGATGCGGCCCGTTTCATCGATCCGGTCAAGCACGCTGCATAACGCGCGCATTTTGGGCCTTGTGAAGGCGTAACCCAATAGAGCGAGCATCTGCGAATAGGTCAGCGCATTGCCCGCCCGCGCTGCGCCGATCAGAATGTCGCGCACTTCAGCGGGGTCGAACATGGAGGTCTTGCGCGCAGGCTCAGTCATCCGGAATAAAGTGCGGCTGACCGTCGATCAGAATGAATTCGTCATTTGTATCGTACAGGACAAAGCTCGCTTCCTCGCGCTTGCCGTTCGCATAGTCGAAGGTGATGCGAAATCCGTCGATCGAATAGCGGCCCGACTGCGCAGCTCGATCAATCGCAGCGATAGCATATGCCCCGATGCTCGACGTGCTGCCATCGAACAGGAAGCGGCTGCCGGGCATGAAGTCGAGAAAGTCCACACTCAGAGTGCTGGCGATACCGATACTGGTGCCGCTCACTCCCTTGAACCTGCCGCTCAATTGCGCCCCGGCAGGCGCTGGGCCGTGCAGCCCTTTCGCTTCGATTTCTCGGGTATCGCCGTCGCTGAACGTGACGAGATAGCCTGCACCCGCTTTGCGCCAGCGTCCCATGTCATCGGGGTTTTCCGCAGCGAAGCTCGCTAACGTGCCATCGAGCACTTCGGTCAGGCAATCCTGGCAGGCGCGCCCGTCCTTCATCAGAGTTGTAAGCGTGTTAATCTGGTTGAGACCGCCCCCGCCGAACCCGGGGACGAACACCACGGTCGTCTCGTAGCCGACGCCAAGAACGCTCTCGCGGCCGTTTGAAAGGCGCGTTGCCGAAGGCGTTACCGGCGAAGCGCCCATGCCTGCACCGGCAGGCCCGGCCGCAAGCGCAGCGCGGCTGTCTTGGGGAGCGGCCTGAGGCGCGCTGGCCGAGCCATCAAACCCGTTCGGCCCGATCCTGACCTGCGCGACATCAAAGCCGAGCATCTCGCTGTTTGTGCTCGCAAATGCATCCAGCCATGCCTCGCGCACAGGCTGCCCTTCCAGAGCTTCGATGACCGCATTCTGAAGCACCATGATAAACAACAGGCGATCAGCCAAGCCTTGCTTTTCCTGAGCAGACAACGCTGCAAGCTCAGCCGCGCCTGCCTGAGTGATTGCGGCTCTGATCCCGTCCACCTGCGCTTGCGTGGGATCATCGGTCCGCCGGTTAGCGAGGATCACAGCGCTGAATTGAGCAAGCGCAAGGACATCGCCCAGATCAGCGCTGCTAAGCCCGTATCCTGCCATGTAGGGATCGATCACGTTCTGCTTGCGCAGGAACGCGCGGACATCGCGGACCATGCCAGCGGCGTTGCTGTCGGCAGCCGCGAGTTCTTCTGCGAGCGTATCCCAGTTGCGTTCGCGCTGGGCCTGATCGAGCGGAAAATCGAGACTGTCTGAAGCTTGCGCAGCCGCCGGGGCAGCAGGCAGTGCGGCACAGGCAAGCGGCGCAAGAGCGAGCGCGAAGGGACTGAAAAAGCGAGCGGACATCCGGCCTCCGATGAGGCCGAATCGACCTCTCAATCGAACAGCGAGCTTACACTGCTTTCATCGGCAATCCGACGGATTGCTTCGCCAACCAGAGGGGCAATTGTAAGAATGCGGATCTTGTCCGATTGCTCTGCGGCTTCGGTTGGGCGGATCGAATCCGAGATCACCAATTCCTTAAGCCGCGAGCCATCAATCCGCGCCACTGCGCCGCCTGACAGCACACCGTGGGTGATATAGGCCGCGACCGATTTCGCCCCGTTCTCAAGCAGCGCATCGGCCGCATTGCAGAGCGTTCCGCCTGAATCCGCAATATC
>JBCCJD010000061.1:0-16512 GCA_039027955.1 Pseudomonadota bacterium | reverse complement strand
GTATGCCTTTGCCGATGTCCAGCCGCGCTTTAACCGCAACCCTGAAGACCTGACGATGGATATCACTTTCATCCTGCGTCAGGCACCGCGGGTCTATGTCGAGCGGGTCGATGTCAACGGCAACACCTTGACGCAAGACAAAGTCGTGCGGCGTGAATTCCGGATCGCCGAAGGCGATGCGTTCAATTCACTCGGCATTCAGCGGACCACTGCGCGGATCAATTCGCTTGGCTATTTCCAGGAGAATTTCGAAGTCAACCAAGTGCCCGGCAGCGCTCCTGACCGGATCGTGCTGGAAGCGAATGTCGAAGAGCAGCCTACAGGCGAGCTACAATTCTCCGCCGGGTTCTCCTCGATTGAGCAATTCATTCTTGCCGGCAGCATTCGTCAGCGCAATTTCCGCGGCCGTGGCCAGACGATCGGGCTGAGCCTCAACTATTCTCAGTTCTCACGGTCTGCTCGGGTTAGCTTTACCGAGCCATATGTGTTCGACCGCAACATCTCAGCCGGGATCGATATCTATCGGCAGGACTTCAACAGCTTTAACTTCCAGAACAACGACCGCAACACGACTTTCGAGCAGGCCACGACCGGGTTTGCGATGCGGCTTGGGGTTCCGCTGACCGAATTCATGTCACTGGTTGGCAGTTACACGCTCAATTATGACGAAGTGAGCCTGGATGAAGACCTGTTCTTCTCCGATCTCAATGGTGACGGTACGAGAGAGTGCGACCCCCTTCTGGCAGGCCGCTTTCTGTGCGATGCGCTGGGCGACCGGCTGAGCTCAATCCTCGGGCTAAGCGTCAATTACAACTCTTTGAATTCGCGCATCCGCCCGACCAGAGGACGCACCTTCAGCTTAAGCAGCGAATTTGCAGGGCTTGGCGGGGACGTGCGCTATCTGCGGTTCCGCGGGCGCGCGCAGCAATTCTGGAACGTCGCCAACTCAGGCTTCATCTTCTCGCTGTCAGCCGAAGGTGGAACCATTATCCCGCTGCAGGATCGCGGAGGTGCCGGGGTTGACGATGTGCTGCTTACAGACCGCTTCTTCCTTGGCGAACCGCAATTTCGCGGGTTTGACATTCGCGGGGTTGGCCCGCGTATTCTCACGCAGCCTTACGTGCCCGATGAAAACGGCGACCCGGTCGCGATCACTGATCGCGAACGCGTCCGTGACGATGCGATCGGTGGACGCAACTTCTATCTCGCCCGCGCCGAGCTCGAAATCCCGCTTGGGACAGGGGCGCGTGAGCTTGGCCTGAGGCCATCGATCTGGGTCGATGTCGGCGCGCTGTGGGGGGTTGAAGAGCCAATCCTGCAGGATAATCCCAATGGCATCCAGAATGTCGATGTCGATGGCAATCCGATCTTTATCGAAACGGTTCAGGCGGTTGACGACGACGGCAATCCGTTGTTCGATGGAGCCGGCAATCCGATCTTCACAGGTGTGGCGACGATCAATCCGATCGCTGCCGATGGGGTAACGGAAAACGATCCCAGCATTCGTGCGGGTAGCGCGATCCGCGAGGTTTTCGTTGGAGATTCTCCCAGCCCGCGGATCACCGCTGGGATCGGGGTTAACTGGAACTCGCCATTTGGCCCGTTCCGCATCGATTTCGCTCAGACCATTCGTAAGATCGAAGGCGACGATGATAAAACTTTCACGTTTAACGTAGGAACTCAATTCTAATGAAACTCATGACTAAGATGCTCGCTGGGGTGGGCCTTGCTGCTGCTGTTGCGGCGGCTCCGCTGTCCGCTCAGGTTCAAGGCAAGCTGGCGACTGCCAGCATTTCGCGCGCCGTACAGAACACGTCCGCGCTTCAGACCGCCTTCAATCAGGTCAACCAGACCTATTCTGCGCAAATCCAGACCGCTCAGCAAAAGCAGACCGAGCTTAGCGAATTGCTCAAGCCGTTTGACGCCAATGGCAATGGCGAAATTGATGGCGCGGAGAACAATGCGCTTGAAGGCGCGCCCAATTTTGCAAACATCCAGACGCTGCAGCGCGAGATTGGCTCGATCAACGAACAGGTGACCGCCGCGCAGGTCTACGCAGTTGAACAGATCCTGATCCAATACCCGGCCGCGCTGGAGGAAATCGCAGGGCAGCAGCAGATCACCATGGTGGTCGATCCAGCCAGCCTGCAATTCGCCGCTGAAGGAGCGGATATCACTGACCAAGTGACGACGTCGCTGAACACCAAAGCGCCGACGGTCGGGATTGTCCCGCCGAATGGCTGGCGCCCGAGCCCCAATTCGGTGCAGGTCTTTCAGGACATTCAGCGTCGCCTGATCCTGCGGCGGTTGCGTGAGCAGCAGGCTCAGCAGCAACAGCAGCAAGAGCAAGGCAATGGTGAGGCGCCGGCGGGCCGGTAAGCCATGCGGCTGAACTCAACAGAGGGCAGGGCATGACCGACGCATCGGACGGCACTGACGCAGCGCCGGGGCAGATTGTGGATTACGACATCCACAAAATCCTCGCTGCTCTGCCACACCGCTATCCTTTGCTGCTGGTGGACCGAGTGAAGTCCATCACGCTGGGCGAGAAGATCCACGCGGTGAAAGCCGTGAGCATGAACGAGGAGTTCTTCCAGGGGCATTTTCCCAGTGCTCCGATCATGCCCGGCGTCCTTCAGATCGAAGCGTTGGCGCAAGCCGCAGCGATCCTCGGAATTGAGACTCTGGAGCTAGCAGGAACCGGCAAGCTCGTGATCTTCATGGGGATCGACAGCGCTAAGTTCCGCACGCCCGTTCTGCCTGGCTGCCTGCTCGATCTCGAAGTCGAGTTCGTCCAGAAACGCAGCCGGGTCTACAAGTTTTCAGGCAAAGCGAGTGTCGAAGGCAAAGCGACGTGCGAATGCGATTTCACAGCGATGATCGCTGACCCGCCTAAGGCTTAAGCGCGTTTCCTACAGGGCTATAGTCGCGTTAAGTAGAGCGCGATGCGTTGGGAGACCGGTTCTGTGATGATCTTGCATAATGCTCACGGGCGGAGCGCCACGCCCACGCGATTGATCGAGAAAATCGATCAAAAGGGGCGTCTGTGATCAATTGGATTTTTACCCTAAGACTGTGTTCCATGTGTTCCAACCGTGCTTCACATGCGATGAAGCGTTGAGCCGGGCTGTGCTGGCTAGGCTTGCGCGAACTGGCTTGCGTTTAGAGGCAAAGCCGCTTAAGCGCGCCGCTTCTCGATTCAACAGCGCATCCGGTCGGAACCGGTGAAAGCTACGAAGGAATTTGTCATGAAAGCCGAAGGGCATCCCGAATACCACAAGATCACGGTCAAAATGACCGATGGCACTGAGTTTCAGACCCGCTCCACCTGGGGCAAGGAAGGCGATACACTGTCGCTCGATATCGATCCGACCAGCCATCCGGCATGGACCGGCGGCAATCGTCAGGTGCAAGAAGGTGGCCGGGTGGCGGCGTTTAACAAGCGTTTCGGCGGGCTCAGCCTCAAAAAGTGATCATACCCGCTCAAGCGGGATATGCGGCCCTTCGGGGGGTTCGATCACGATGGTATCGCCCGGGCGAATGACCCCGCCGCTCAAGGCAACGGTCATAATCCCGGCTTTGCGTACGATCCCTCCGCCGTCCTTTAGTGCAAGATGCTTTAACAGACCGGAGGAAAAGCGCTCGATCTGAGTGCAGGGATTGCGCAGGCCCGTCACGCTAAGCACTGCGTCGGGTCCGATCCTTAGCAGTGTGTCGCGGCCAAGGTTAAGCAGGTCGATGCCGCGGGTGGTGATGTTCTCGCCAAGATCGCCGGGTGCAAGTTCGAAGCCGTGCTCTGACAGTTCATCGAACAGCTCGCTGTGGATGAGGTGCACTTGGCGCAGATTGGGCTGGCTTGGGTCGCGCGCGACGCGGCTGAGATGCTGGACGGTCTCGCCTGCATGAGCATCGCCGCGCACGCCAAAGCCGGCGAGGATCTCGATCCGTTCGCACGGCAGCTTGGAGAAGCGATGCTCAGCATCACAGCATACACACAGCACTCGGCGCGCGTTGTTCAACGCGGCCATGGCCTCTCTCGATACCATTTGGTGATGACGTATTTGACGCCTTTGCGAACCTTCATGCCATGATGCAAAGTCGCCGGATTGACTTGGCCGTCCGCCAGGCAATTGTTCCAGCACAGGAGCTTTCCGGCTTCGGGCTGGAAGGTTTTGTTGATCGCTTTAAACCGGGTTGCGCCGCCTGCTTCAACATCATTCAAGTAGATCATGAAGGTCCAGGTCCGCTGGCCGGCATCCGCACAGAATTGGTAAAAGTCGCGTCCGCCTGGCGCAAAATAGTCGGTATGCGGCTTGAATTCCTGTCCGACCGCATAGCGTTGACCTTGCAGGGGTTCGCCGAAAATTGGATCAATCCGATTAAGCTGCATCAGCTGTGTTTCAAGCTCTGCCACCGCAGGTTCGCTGGCCGACAGATCGCAGGTCTCGCTGGTGCGGAAATACTTGTCGCCATTGTCGTCCGCAATGGTCGAGGGGCGCCGATCTTTATCGATCAATTCGATGAGCCGCGCGGCATGATCTGGCGTGACGAAATGCTTGACCTGGAACAACTCGATTTTGGGATTCGGAATGCGTTGCAGTCCGGCATGTCTTGCCAGCTGTTCGCTCACAGAATCGGCCACCTGCACCATAGCCTGCGAAGATACGCATGCGATGCCGTCAAACAAGGGCGAAATAATCTTGCGCAGAACCTCGTCAGCCATAGATTTCGCTTCCCAAAAAACGCGCTTTGTGCAACAGGCACCCGCCCGGTCCTGGGAAGCCTTGACCAGCTTGTCAGCAAGCGTAACAGGCGGCGCTTACGCGCAACTGACGAAGCGGCAAGCTTTCGCGGCAGGGCGGGCATATGGCGATCGTAGCTCAGTTGGTTAGAGCGCCGGTTTGTGGTACCGGAGGTCGCGGGTTCGAACCCCGTCGGTCGCCCCACTTCACCCGTTTTCCTCTGTCCATCTTGTCATTCAAGCCGGTTGCGCGGCGAGCAAGATAGGATGGATATGACTGCGTTCTGGACAGAGCCTGATTTTGACGATCATGAAATGGTTCAGGTCGTGCGCGACCGTTTGAGCGGTCTGACTGCGATTATTGCGATCCATTCATCTGCCTTGGGCCCGGGTGCGGGCGGTACACGATTTTGGCATTATCCCAACCCAAAAGACGGCTTGCGCGATGCGCTGCGTTTGTCGCGAGGGATGAGCTACAAGAACGCGATGGCAGGCTTGCCGATGGGCGGAGGCAAAGCTGTCATCCTGGCGGACGAAGGGCGAACTAAGACGCCTGATATGCTCGCAGCGTTTGGCGATGCAGTGGAGTCTTTGGCGGGGCGCTATGTCACGGCCGAGGATGTCGGTGTGAGCGAGGCTGATATGGTTGCAGTGGCTGATCGGACAAGCCACGTCTCCGGCCTGCCAGCGACCGGGGTCGATGCTGCGGGCGGTGATCCGGGTCCGTTTACCGCCTATGGCATCTATCACGGGATCAAGGCGGCGGTGCACTACAAGCTTGGCCGGAACGATCTGGCGGGCGTGCATGTCGCGGTGCAAGGTGTTGGCAGCGTTGGCGGCGGTGTTGCGCGCTTGCTCGCGAAAGACGGCGCGCGCTTGACCATAGCGGATATGGCTGAAGACCATGCGCAGGCAATGGCCAGCGAACTCGATGCCGATGTGGTCAGCGCCGATGCGATCATGACCACGCCTTGCGATGTCTTCAGCCCTAACGCTTTAGGCGCAGTGCTTGACGAAGCGAGCATCGCTTCTCTCCAAGCTCCAATCGTGGCTGGCGGAGCCAACAATCAACTTGCGCGCGCGCATCACGGGCAAAAGCTGTTTGAGCGAGGCATCCTCTATGCGCCCGACTATGTCATCAATGCCGGAGGCATTATCTCGGTTGCTACGGAATACCTCGCCCGCCGTGATGGCACGCCGGGCAAAGTGAAAGACGTTAACAGATTGATCGAGCAGATCCCGGCACGGCTCGAGCAAATCTGGCAAGCCAGCGATACCAGTCACATTTCGCCTGATCTTGTGGCTGATCAAATGGCACAGGAGTTGATCGGGCGCGCTTGAGCGGATGGTTTTGCAAAGGCACACTGCGCGTGATCAGTGATGGTTCAGATCACTCCTTCCAACAAGGCGTGAGACGCAGGGTCTGGTGCATCTTTTGCAGGACAACTCGGCCTTGCCCTTGCGAGCACTGGCACAGATATTACACAAGCGCGTTGAGAGCTTGACCATGCATGGCTTTGCTAATCCTACCCGATTTCTTGCGCTTGCGCGTTGGCTGATGCCAGTGCTGCTGGGCACAGGCTTGGTATTGTCTTTCGGAGCGCTTGCGTGGGGTCTAGCTATAGTCCCACCTGATCGGCTGATGGGGGAGACGGTGCGCATCCTCTTCATCCATGTGCCATCAGCTTGGCTTGGTATGGGCGGCTGGGCAGGAATTGCGATCGCTAGCGCTGCGGTGTTGATCTGGAAGCACCCGCTTGCCGGGGTGGCAGCGCGTGCAATCGCGGTGCCAGGCATGGCTTTCACAGCGATTTGCCTTGCGACGGGCTCCATCTGGGGGCGCCCAACCTGGGGCACATGGTGGGTGTGGGACGGTCGTTTGACCAGCATGTTGATATTGTTGTTCCTCTATGCCGGATACCTCGCGCTTAGTCAGGCGAGTGTGCGTGAAGGGGGATCAGAAAAAATCGCTGCGATTTTCGGGATCTTGGGAGCCGTCAATATCCCGATCATCAACCGCTCTGTCGTGTGGTGGAATTCGCTTCACCAGCCTCCCAGCATCACCGTCGGCAAGAGCGCGATCGATGCGCAGTTTCTCTGGCCGTTACTGGCCGCTGTCCTAGGGCTCGCGCTTCTGTTTGGTGCCGTGGTGCTGATGCGTATGCGGATGCTGATTGCTGAAGCTCAGGTCGAAGCACGTTTGCGCCGCAAGGCGTTAGCGGATGATGCACCGGCTGTGGTATCAGCAAGTATAGGCAATGCATGATGCGAGAGGCGCTTGACCAATGGAACTTCGTGATCGCGGCCTATGTGGTAGGATTGCTTTCCCTAGGCGGCCTGATCATTTGGAGCTGGCTCGGTATGCGCCGAGCCGAAGCTCGAAAGGATAAGGTAAGTCGTCGATGAGCACCCTTGCAGCCCCCATGCAAGCAAAGCATCAGCGCTTGATCCTGGTCGGTTTTGCCATGCTGGCTATCATCGCTGCGGGTTTGCTGGCGGCGTGGACGCTGCGTAATCAAGCCAATTATTTCTATCTGCCTGAACAACTTGCCGAAGACCCGCCTGAGATCGGCAAGTCGATTCGCCTTGGCGGCATGGTCGCGCCTGAAACACTCGCGCGGATGGATGACGGCGTTATGGTCGAGTTTACCGTCACCGGCAACACGGCTGCCTCGGTGCTGGTGCGCTACAGCGGGATTTTGCCTGATCTGTTCGTTGAAGGTTCTGGTGTCGTTGCCGAAGGCTCTTTGCAGCCTGACGGCACGTTTCTTGCGACTAATCTGCTGGCTAAACACGATGAGAATTATGTGCCGCGCGAGTTGGAAGGGCTCGACAGCCACCAAGCGGCAGATATCGCGGCTGATACGACTGTCGGGCTGGATTAGGAACGGGCAGGTCGCGCAATGATTGCCGAGATCGGTCTTGCTGCCCTGTGGCTATCGGCCAGCCTTGCTTTCTTGCAGATGTTGGCTGGTGGTCTCGCGCTGCGCGTGCCCGAAGCGATTGATGTAAACCAATCACCGCTCGCATCGTTTACGCGGCCAGCGGCGATCGTCCAAGCGCTCTTGGCCGTCCTGGCTTTTACGGCGTTGCTTTATGCATTTGCGGTGACTGATTTGTCGGTCAAGCTGGTGGCGTCCAATTCCCATTCAGCAAAGCCTTTCATCTACAAGTTGACCGGAACCTGGGGCAATCACGAAGGCTCGATGTTGTTATGGGTGGCAGTGCTGGCGGCTTCCGGCGGGCTACTGGCGGCAGCGGAGCGGCGACTGGCTGAACGCACCATGCAGGCCGCTTTAAGCGTGCAGGGCTTTGTTGCGCTCGGATTTTATGCGTTTTTGTTGCTCTCATCCAATCCGTTTGAGCGTCTAGCGGCGCCCGCCATCGAAGGAGCCGGGCTTAATCCCCTGCTTCAGGATATCGGGCTCGCGCTGCATCCACCGACGCTTTACTTGGGCTACGTTGGGTTATCGGTTGCGTTCAGCCTGGCGATGGGCGCGCTGATCACGCGCCAGGTAAATCCTGCTTTCGCGCGGGCGATGCGGCCATGGGTGCTTGGAGCTTGGGTGTTCCTCACGCTGGGGATCACCGCAGGCAGCTATTGGGCCTATTACGAGCTTGGCTGGGGTGGCTGGTGGTTCTGGGATCCGGTTGAAAACTCCTCGCTTATGCCATGGCTCGCGGCGACCGCCTTGATGCACTCAGTGAGCGTGTTGGCGGCGCGCGATGCGCTGCGCACCTGGACGATTATGCTCGGCGTGCTTGCGTTTTCGATGAGCATGCTGGGCACGTTTCTGGTTCGCTCGGGCGTCCTTACCAGCGTTCATGCGTTCGCAGTCGATCCGGAGCGCGGCAACTTCATTCTCGTTCTGCTCGGCCTTTACATAGGCGGCGCTCTGACAATCTTTGCGCTCAGGGCAGGCGCAGTGGCCGAAGGCAAGACTTTTGCAGTTATGAGCCGCGAAGGCGCGCTGGTGTTCAACAATGTGATGCTCTCGGCGATCCTTGCAATCGTGCTCTTGGGAACGCTTTACCCGCTCCTTACCGAAGCGTTCGATGTAAGAGTGTCGGTCGGTCCGCCTTACTTCAATCCAGCAAGCGCGATCTTCGCAGTTCCGATGTTTATGGTGATGGCGATCGGTCCGCTGCTGCGTTGGAAACAGGACAAACCTGCAAGGCTCAAGTTCGAGCTCGCTATCGTCCTGGCAGTTTTGCTCGCTGCGATCGGGGCGCTGGCAATCCTGTTTGAGATCAGCGTTCTGGCGGCGCTCGGCTTTGCGTTGGCCGCAGCGCTGGCTCTCGCTGCCTTCCTGCCGCTGAGGGGCAGAAAGCTGGCGCGCGTGCCAATGGCGGTGTGGGGCATGGTGCTTGCGCATTTTGGCGTCGCCGTCGCCTTGTTCGGAATGGCCAGTGAAAGCGCGTTCTCTAGCGAGAAGCTCGCTGCAATGGCTCCGGGAGCGGACACCCAGATTGCAGGTTGGACAGTCACGCTTGAAAGCGTGGATCCGATCGCTGGGCCTAACTGGACAGCGATGGAAGCGCGCATCTCGGCCATAAGAGGCAGTAGCGAGGTGGCCCAGCTGACACCTCAAGCGCGCCATTACTGGTCTCCAGTGCAATCAACCAGTGAAAGCGCACTGCTCACCCGCTGGGACGGGCAGCTTTACGCGGTGGTGGGCGACCAGATTGAACCCGGTGCAGATGGCGCGGCACGGTGGCAAATAAGGCTTTGGTGGAAGCCGTTTGTGACGTTTATCTGGTATGGCGGCGTGTTGATTGCCTTTGGCGGATTGCTTGCTTTGATCGGCCGGGTGCAGACGGATCTCAAGCGCCGCTCGGCCACCCGGAAAGGCGCGGCACGGCGAGCCGAACTGGAAAGTCTCGATATCCCAGATGCGCCTGCGCCTGCGCCTGCGCCGACGCCTGACCCTGTGCCTGAGCCCGCCGAATGAGCCGTATCGCCTATCTTGTTCCACTAGCGCTATTTGCGTTCATCGCAGGGCTGGGCGGCTATCTCCTGACGCAACCGAAGGATGAGGCGATCCCCTCGCAGATGGTTGCGAAGCCGCTGCCAGAGTTCGACCTGCCGCCCGCAGGGCAAGGTCTTGTCGGCGTGTCTGATGGCGACTTTGTCGGTGGCGAGCCCAGGCTTCTCAACCTATGGGCAAGCTGGTGTCTGCCGTGCATTGCGGAAGCGCCGCATCTTGCTTCGCTTGAGCAACAAGGTGCTGAAATCATAGGGATTGCGATCCGTGACAAACCGGAAGACGTGGCGCAGTTCCTTGCCGAGCACGGCAACCCCTACACTCGGATTGGTGCTGACAATATCTCTGGGATTCAGTTTGAGCTCGGCTCTTCCGGACTGCCGGAAACCTATGTGATCGATGCGAAGGGCGTGATCCGGCATCAGCATATTGGCGATATTCGGGCTGAGCATGTTCCGCTTTTGCTTAAACGTTTGGAGGCGGCCAAGTGATGCTGCGCTGCCGAACTTGGCTGATCGCCTTTTGGGCTCTCTTGGCGCCATTGGCGCTAGCGGCTCAGGACACGCAGCCGCCAGCTCCCTACGCTTATACGCAGCTCGATGACCCGGCGCTCGAAGCGCAGGCCGTACAATTGATGGCGAGTCTGCGCTGCCTCACTTGCCAATCGCAGTCAATTGCCGACAGCGATGCGCCGATGGCAGGCGATATGCGCCATCAGGTCCGTGCGCGGCTCTTGGCTGGTGAGAGCCCAGCGGAGATCCGCGCGTGGCTGACAGAGCGCTATGGCGACTATGTCAGCTATGCACCGCAAGTGAATGCTGTCACGTGGCCGCTCTTTGCGGTGCCTTTAGGCGTAATCGGCCTGGCGCTGCTAGTCCTGGTTGGACGGTTGCGGCGCAAGACCAAAGGCGGGACCGCGGCATGACCGCGTGGGTCGCGGTTCTGGCGCTCGCGCTCGCCACTTTTGCGATAGCCGCATTCGGGCTGCGGTTACCCCGTCAAAGTTGGACGCTGTTTGGCGCGATCCTGTCGCTCGGGCTTGCCGGCTATGCTTGGCAAGGTGTGCCGGACCAGCCTTCCAGCGCTAAGCCGTCTGTGCCTGCTGCGCCGCGATCGGGCGAGAACATGGTCAATGCCCGGCGTGCGCTATTTGATCCGGTCGCCCCTAAAGCGGGCTACCTTGTCACCTCGGATGCGTTTGCCCGGCGCGGCCGGTTCAAGGAAGCGGCAGGCCTGTTGCGGCGCGGATTGATCGACAACCCTAATCACCTTGAAGGATGGTTGGCATTAGCGATGGCGCTCGTTGGTCATGCCGATGGCACAGTCACCCCTGCAGCCCTACACGCTTATGGCCGAGCAAGAGCAGCTGATCCGGCCAGTCCTGGACCCGACTTCTTTCTTGGGATTTCGTATCTCCAAGGCGGCGAAGTGCGCAAGGCGCGCGCTGTCTGGAATGCGCTTTTAGATCGCTCAGAGGCTGACGCCCCATGGCGACCGGAGCTTGAAGCAAGAGTGGCAGCACTTGATTCCATGATCGCCAATGCTCCTATGCTCCGACGATGACTAAGCGTGCGGCGCTTCAGCCTTTGTCTAGTGAATGTTGCAGGCGCGAAGAGCTGGTGCTAAGCGCGCACGCCTTCGGAGCGGAGGCTCCAGCTCGGGATTATCGCGCATAGCATGAGCAAAACAGCAGCGCCGGCACACCAACCCCCCGCGGGCGGCCACGGGCACAGCGCATCGAAGGGTGCGCTCGCAATCGGTGCGATCGGCATCGTCTTCGGCGATATCGGGACTAGTCCGCTTTACGCTTTCCGCGAGACTTTTATCGGCCCACATCCGCTGGCGCTCGATACGCCGCACGTGCTCGGGGTCATAAGTCTGATCTTCTGGTCGATGACTCTGGTGGTCTCGATCCAGTACGTCTCGATCCTCATGCGCGCTGATAACAAGGGGCAGGGCGGAAGCCTTGCGCTGGTCGCTTTGATCAGCCGCTCGATTTCGAAATCGAAGTATGGCTGGGTTGCAGTTCTGCTCGGCGTGTTCGCAACCTCGCTGTTTTATGGCGACTCGATGATAACCCCTGCGATTTCGGTGCTTTCGGCGGTTGAAGGGCTAACCGTGGTCGATCAGGGCTTGGACCGATATGTCATCCCGATTGCAGTCGGCCTGCTGATCTTCTTATTCGTGCTGCAGAAGCGCGGCACCGCCAAAGTCGGGGCGCTGTTTGCGCCGGTGATGATAGTCTATTTCAGCGTGATTGCAGCGCTTGGGGCTTGGCAGATTTTTCAGACACCCGAGATTCTGTGGGCCTTAAACCCCTATCATGCAGTGAATTTCTTCGTGCTGGACGGTTGGCTCGCGTTTCTCGCAATGGGCAGCGTGGTGCTGGCTGTGACGGGATCGGAAGCGCTTTATTCAGATATGGGGCATTTCGGTCGCGGGCCGATGCGGCTTTCGTGGTTCGGCTTTGTCATGCCGTGCCTGCTGCTCAATTATTTCGGCCAAGGCGCGATGATCATCAGCCTTCCGCCTGAAGCAGCCACTGAAGCGATCCAGTCACCGTTTTTCTTTCTCGCGAGCGAGGAATGGCGTTTGCCGCTGGTCCTGCTGGCGACGGTAGCGACGTTTATCGCAAGCCAAGCGGTCATCTCCGGCGCGTTTTCGATCACGCACCAAGCGATCCAAATGGGTTATATTCCGCGCCTTTCGATCCGGCACACCTCTGAGACCGAAGGCGGGCAGATTTATATTCCGGTCGTCAATTGGGCGCTCATGGTCGCTGTCATCATTCTGGTTCTGACATTCCAGAACTCGTCCAATCTCGCCAGCGCGTATGGCATTGCTGTCACCGGCGCAGTGACAATCGATACCCTGCTGATGGCTGTGCTATTTGTTGGCGTATGGAAATGGAAATGGTGGTACGCCGCGCCCGTCGTTATTCTGTTCCTGATCGTCGATGGAGCCTATTTCGCAGCGAACCTGACTAAGGTCCCGCAAGGTGGCTGGTTCCCGCTGCTCGTCGGTTTCATTGCGTTCCTTTTGCTGACGACTTGGGCGCGTGGGCGCAAGCTGATGCGAGAGCGCATGAGCGAACATGCTCTGCCGATGGAGATTTTCGCCAAATCGGCCAAGAACTCCGCAATGCGCGTACCCGGCACCGCCATTTTCATGGCGAGTCAGTCGTCTGGAGTGCCTTCAGCGCTGCTCCACAACATCAAACATAACAAAGTGCTTCATGAGCGGGTTGTAATCCTCACCGTAGACATCCAGGACGTGCCTTACGTCGATCCGGCTGAGCGCTGTGAATACAAGGACATGGGAGACGGGTTCTATCGCGCAGTGCTGCATTATGGTTTCATGGAAGAGACCAATGTGCCGATTGGTCTTGAAGGTATGAACGAATATTGCGGTGGTGAGTTCGACATGATGCACACCAGCTTTTTCCTCTCGCGTCAGACCTTGCTTGCGAGCGATAAGCCGGGCATGCCGATCTGGCGTGAAAAGATTTTCGCGTGGATGTTGAGGAACGCAGCAAGCGCGATGGATTTCTTCAAGCTTCCAACCAACCGGGTTGTGGAATTGGGAAGCCAGGTTGAAATCTAGGCGCGAGGTGAGGGGGCTCAGGCGGCTTCAATCTCTTAATGAAAAAGCCGAGTCTGCCCCGATAATCCGCCAAATTTCGATCGAAGCATGATTAACGCGATTGGTTAATCGCTGATTTAGTTCCTCTACTCACCGCAAGCTTAGCACATCTTCGCGCGCTAAACTCATCCACAGCTCGCTTCACCTCAAGACTTGCAGGGAGCGCCAATCTCAATGATACTCCTTACCAATCGATCGGATCGTTTGTGGCCACTTTTCAACAGCAGGCGAGCAGAATCGATGTGTCGCGTCAAATCAACTTGAGTGTGCCTCGCTGCACGAAGTAGCGGGCCAAGCCATTTTTGAAGAGGCGAATCATGACTGCAAAACGTGTTTTTAGCGCTGGTCGCCGCGAAGCCCGCTATGGGCACCGGCAATATCTCGACTTTGGCTCCCGCCGTACGGTCGACAATCAGGATGAGGTTGTAGAAGCCGTTCTGCATGAGCGTGCCCGTCGCGCGCTGTATGCAAACTGTGAACTCGCACCGAGCAGCTGGGAGTACCACGTCGAGTACAGCTCGCGCGCAGCATAAATGCTGCGCGCGGCTAGTCCGGCGTTTCCTGTGAAGTCGGCTCTGTACCCTCATCCGGCTCATCCTCGGCCCCTACATCAAGCCCGTGCTTAAGTAGCATTGGGATATTGGCGAAAGTGAACAGGAAGGTGAGCGGAAGAAACACCCAGAATTTCGCCCATAACCAGCCTTCAAATGTAAGGTAGGCGCGCAGCCCTTCGTTAAGTCCAGCTAAGACCAGAAAAAACACGCCCCAATTGCGTGACAGCTTAAGCCAGCCTGCTTCATCCAGACCCTCAAAGGCAGCTTCGAGCAAGATCTTGAGCAGTGCGCGGCCTATGAAGAAACCGCCGAGCAAGGCGACACCAAACACGCTGTAGATGATGGTCGGCTTTAGCTGCACAAACACCGGATCGCCGAAAAAGATGGTAAGAGCGCCAAAGCCCAGGATGAGCGCGGTCGAAAACCACAACATCGGCGACACTTTGCCAAGGCGCCATTTCGAGATGACGAGCGCAGCAACTGCCGCGATCATAAAGGCAGTGGTGCCATAGATAATCGAAAGCAGCTCACCCGCTGGATTGGGATCTGCCGGAGCGTTATATCGGTAGACACCAAGAAAGACCAAAAGTGGGCCGTAATCGACCGCAACACTGAGCCAAGAGGAGCCGGCAGATTTGGTCTCGGTATCGGCCATCACGCCACTCCTGCAATCACACGCGCAACGAGATCAGGGTCGAAGCCCCTCAGGTCATCTATTTTTTCGCCGACGCCAATGGCGTGGATCGGTAGGCCATATTGCTCGGCGGCGGCCACTAGAACTCCGCCACGCGCTGTTCCATCAAGCTTAGTCATGATCAGCCCGGTCACACCAGCGACCTCCTTGAACACATCGATTTGGCTCAATGCATTTTGCCCGTTCGTCGCATCGAGCACCAGCACGACGTCATGCGGCGCGGCTTCATTGAGCCGGCCGAGCACCCGCCGGATCTTTGCGAGTTCGTCCATCAACTCGCTTTTGTTTTGTAGCCGCCCGGCGGTGTCGACGATGAGTGCGTCAATCCCAGTGTCGGTCGCCTGCTTGACTGCATCAAACACGATACTTGCAGGATCGCCGCCTTCAGCCCCGCGCACAATGTCCACTCCGGCACGCTCGGCCCAAGTTGCCAGCTGGCCGATTGCCGCGGCGCGAAATGTGTCGCCGGCAGCCAGCAACACCCCGTAATCATCTTCCATGAACAGATGCGCGAGCTTAGCGATTGTGGTGGTCTTGCCTGAGCCGTTTACTCCGATCACCAATATCACTTGAGGCCTCGGAAAGGCGGTAATCTCAAGGGGTTTTGCAACGGGTCTAAGAATCTCTGCGATCTCTTCCGCCACAGCTTCCTTAAGTTCTCGCTCGCTGATTTCGCTTCCGAAGCGCTTGTCAGCGAGCTTGTTGCGGATCCGCGCCGCCGCCGAGGGCCCAAGATCAGAGACGATCAACGCATCTTCGATATCATCCAGCGTCGCATCGGACAGTTTTCCGCCGCCAGCGAGTCCTGACAGATTGTCTGACAGGCGCGACGAGGTCTTGCGAAATCCGCCGACGAGCCTTGCACCCCAACCATCCTGCGCCTGCGTGGTCGGATCGCTCATCGCAGTAGCCCTTGATCAAGGGCGCGTGGCTTGATGCAGACGACGTCGCCTGCGGCGACATAGTCGGGTACTGCAACCCTCGCATAGTTTGGTGCGTATCCGGTGCTATCGCGCTCTACAAGGACGTGGAGCTCTTTCCCGATCAGTCCATCGAGCCATGCTTTACGTATCCCGCTGACCGCGCTGCGCAGCTCCGCCGCACGCGCTTTAATTAGTGAACGATCATGCTGCGGCATACGCGCTGCGGGCGTTCCGGGGCGCGGCGAGAAGGGAAAGATGTGTCCATGGACGAGCTCCAGCTCACGGACTAGCGAAAGGTTGTCAGCATGGTGCGCGGCGGTCTCAGTCGGAAAGCCAGCCATCAGATCTGCTCCCACGGCAAGGTCGGGGCGATCAGCCTTAAGCCGCGCGACGAAATCGACTGCATCGCGGCGCAAATGTCTACGTTTCATGCGCTTTAGGATGAGATCAGCTCCGTGCTGCAAGGACAAGTGCAGATGTGGCATCACTCTGGGCTCGCCAGAGATCAGTTCAAGCAGCAGGGGATCGATCTCGATGCCGTCAAGCGAAGAGAGGCGAACCCGCTTCAGTTCGGCGAAGCTATCAAGAATAGCCTGCACGAGTTTGCCAAGTTGCGGCATCCCCGCAATGTCCTGTCCCCAACTGGTCAGATCAACGCCGGTCAGGACTATCTCTTGCGCGCCAAGGTCAAGGTGATGCTCCACTTCCCGAAGTGTGTCAGCGATTGAAAGCGAGCGGCTTGCACCGCGGCCCTGCGGGATTACGCAGAATGTGCAGGCATGATCGCACCCGTTCTGGACTGCGATAAAGGCTCGGGTGCGGGTGGGGGGAGGAGGCGCCTGCGCGATCGGTACATTCCAAGCGCGAGGATCGAGCTTTCTTGTATTGGCGATCAAGCCGTCCACTTCGGGCATTGCGGCCAGTTCGTCACGCTCGATATCGGCGGCGCAGCCAGTCACCAGCAGCCGGGCGT
>JBCCJD010000060.1:0-16686 GCA_039027955.1 Pseudomonadota bacterium | reverse complement strand
TTCATCCAGGCAAGCTTGTAATCGAACTTGGGCCCAGGCTGCGGGTTTCCGTTAGGAAGATAGATGCACACGATCCGCGCTTGATGCGCTCCGTTTGAAGCAACATCGACTTCGAGATAGCGTGCTTGCTCACCTTCGCCATCCTTTGGGCCGTCGATACCCAGCCCGCGCTTTACCTCGCTTATGCTGTAGCCTGCGGTGCTGTCGGCGAGGATTGCGACGCCGTTGAAGCTCTTCTGCCCATGCCAGATCGGCTGATAGCCGAGCTCCTCAAACTCGCTTGCGGGAAACCCCTCATCCTGTGATTTGGTCTCTTGCAGGCACGCAATTGCCGGACGCGTTTCGCTCAGCCACTCCTTAAGCCGCGGCAGGCGAGCCTTGATCCCGTTGATGTTGAATGTGGTTAGCTTCATAGGCGCTTCATGGCCTATGAACTCGGTGCGGTCCATCGCGGCGCTTGATGCTGCGGTGGAATTAAGACTTAAATCCCGAAGCTTGAGCCGCACCCGCAACCGGCTGCGGCATTGGGATTTTCAACCCGGAATGCCGCGCCACCGAGCGACTCGACAAAATCTACGACACTGCCGCCGAGCAGATCGAGGCTGATCGGATCAACCACCAACCGCACGCCATCGGTTTCGCTGACCACATCATCCTGTTCAGGCGCATCGGCCAGACCGAACTTGTATTGAAAGCCTGAGCATCCGCCGCCTTCCACCGAAAGGCGCAGAATTGCTGGCTTCGTCTGCTTCTGCGCAATCGAAGCGACGCGCTTGGCGGCAGCAGCAGTCAAGGTGAGTGTGTCAGCCATATCCTAGTATTTAGGGTGTAGTTGTTTGATCCTCAAGCACAGCGTTTGTCTCTTGATCCCGGTTAGCCATTCTGGCCCATTGAAAAGCTCGATCGGGACGCGCATGACAGTGGCCATGGTCAATAAGTCTCCGCTCGATGATCCGAAGAACGCAGCCTATGCCTGGGCGAGGTTTCGCCAGATCATGAAGATACTCATGGCGGTGACCATCGCCACAGTCTTGTTGGCGCTGGGCTTACTGTTTGCGTTTAACGGGCTGGTTTCAGTGCATTTTTATATCGCTGTGGCACTCGGGATCAGTTTCACGATGCTGCTGGGAGGGGGATTGATGGGCCTCGCTTTCCTGTCCAACGGGACGGGGCATGACGAATCGGTCGACAACCGCCTGCCGCAAAGCGATGAACTCTGGTCAGGTAAGAACGATAGCTAAGGCTATTGCACTGTATCGGTAGGGGCGTCAGCTGTTTCAGTCTCAGAGAGCCAACGATCCAGCCAGGAAAAGACCGTTCGGTGCCACTGCAGAGAGTTTTTTGCGCCTAGCACCCAATGGTTCTCATCCGGAAAGACCAGCAATTCGGCAGGCACGCCCTGTTCCTTAAGCGCGGTGAAGCTCTGCAGGCCTTGAGTGTAGGGAACCCGGAAATCCTTCTCCCCTGCAATTATCAGCATCGGGGTCTGCCACTTTTCCACGTGGTTGACCGGGTTCCAGCGCTCGTAAATCTCGCTCGCTTCGGTGTAGGAGCCACCAAAGTCCCACCGCGGAAACCACAATTCTTCAGTCGCATAGTAAAAGCTACGCAGGTCAAAGAGGCCATCGTGCTGGACCAAGCAATTGAAGCGGTCAGGCCAATTGCCAGCGATCCAATTGACCATATAGCCGCCATAACTCGCGCCCATCGCGCACGCCCGGTTGCCATCGATCTGAGGGTCGATTTCCAGCGCAGCCGCTAGCCCTTTCTGCAAGTCGACCAGCGGCTTACCGCCCCAATCGCGGTTAATCGCATCGGTAAAGTCCTGCCCGTAACCCGTGCTTCCGTGAAAATCGACAGAGATCACCGCATAACCTTGGCTCGCGACCACACGCGGGTTCCAGCGCGACGACCATCGATCAGCGAAGCTGCCTTGCGGGCCGCCATGGATATAGAGAATTGCCGGGATCGGCCCGGTCTGGTTTTCCAGTCGCGTAATCTGGCCCCATACAGGCGCATTACCGGCTCCTGCGAATTGGAAGCGCGTAGTGACAGTTGATGCGCGCTGGCCAAGGCGCGTGGTCACCATATCGCTCAAGGGGCGGGCTCGGCCCAGCCGCTCGGACTGAAACAGCTCACTCGGCACGCCGATCGAATCGCGGGTGAAGAGAATTCCGTCATCAGCGAGCGGAACGATATTGGCGATATGCGCTTCATTGCCCGCCATCAGATCAAGCTCGTCAACCTGGCCGCTGGCAGGATCAATCTTGAATACGGGAGTATCGAGGGTGTCCGCGGCGCTCGCGAGCAGATAGCTGCTGTCCTTGCTCCACACGATAGTGCCGAATGACCGATCGAATTCGGAAGTCAGGGCCTGTGTCTGCCCCGTCTCCAGATCGCGCAAGTGGATGACTTGGCGGTCGGATTCGTAACCGGGCCGAGCCATCGCAAGATAGGCGAGATAGCGTCCGTCAGGTGACGGGGCTGGCAATGCATCGAGCGCGCGATTGTCAGCGGTCAACTCGACAGGCGCGGCGCCGCTCAGGTCCGAAAAGTAGATATCGAGATCGGTCGATATTGGCTCGTCTGCGTTTGCTTCACGCGCGACGAAGTATATCCCGTCGCCACCGGGCGCCCAGGCAATGTCTTCGCTGCCGCCAAAGGGCATTGTCGGTGTGTTGCCGCTTAAGCCGATTGCTGGATCAATGCCATCAAGCGGGAGATCGTGGCCTTTAGAAACCCCGTCTTCAAGCGGGATCACAAATACTCGGTTAAATACCCTTGGAGCGATCCAGCGATCCCAATGTCGATAGAAACCGCCATTCCCGGCATAGAGCCGCCCGCTCCCTATAGGCTTGTCAGCTTCTGCAGCTTCGTCAGAGTCGCATGCAAGCGTTGCACACCCGCGCTGAAGTGGGCCCCATACCGCGAGCTTGTCTGCGGTTGGAGCAAGTTTGAAGCCAGTAACATCCGCGCCGCCGAAATCGGCGACCAATATGGGATCGGTTTTACTGCCACTCGGCTCCAAGGCTATGCGCCAAACCCGCGCCCGGACATCTTGGGCGGGGTCCGGGTGCTCGTAAGAGAGGAAGTAGAGGAAACCATCGGATCCGATGGCAGGCGCAAAGCCTTCGATGCCGAGCTTGAGCGCCGCGGGTTTCCCGCCATCTTCGGTCAGATCGAGCAGATAGTGCACCGGAGCGCGCTCGTAGCTATCGGGATCGGTCCGGGTGACCGAGAAGACCGCAAAGCGCCCATCGGGAGAAACATCTGCCCCGCCGACCCGAGGCATAGTGACCAAGTCCTGTGCCGACATCGGCGGAGCGATAAGCCCGTCAATCGATGAGGCATCGGGTTTAGCGGAACCTCCGTCTAAGTCCGAAGGTGGATTATCTACATGGATTTCGGCAGCTGCGGGCAGCGCGCTGACCGCAAGAGTTAGCGCGGCGCAGCTCGCACCGATTTCATGCATCCTTCCCATGCGACTTGGTTAGCCCGCACCAAGCCGTAAGGCCAGCAAAACCGGCCAGGGTCAGAAGCAAACAGGTGGTTGAGCGGTCGGGTTAGCGACGCTTCCCGGCAATCCGGGAAATCTCGGCCTGAACCATTTTTTCGACCATTGCGGGGAGGTTTTGGTCAAGCCATTCGGCCAGCATCGGGCGCAACAATTCACGCGTCAGCCCTTCGAGCGATGTCTCGCCTGAGCGAACAATCTGCGGCTTTGCTCCGGGCTCGGCCAGCATAGCAAGCGCGGCGAGGTTATCCTGCATTTCGCCGCGAAGTTCGTCTTTGATCAGCGGGGCTTCATGGTCGTGCCCATGTTCGGCGTCGTCCTCGTCGCCTTTATCGCTTGGCTCAAAGAACGCGTCGCTTGATTGATCGTCTTCAAGGAACTCCATCGCTCCAAGATCAAGCACTTCGTCCAAGTCTTGTTCGTTGACCGATGAAATCTGCGGCTCTTCGGGCGTATCGGGATCCATGACGGTTTCCTCAGGGACGATCTGACGGCGACGCTTGGACTTGATCGCTCCTTCACGATTGTCCCGCGCGATTACTTTTCTGATCGAGTCGAGAATCTCTTCGACTGACGATTCGTTATCCTGCGCCATAAGTTCTGCCCTGTTACGAATCACTTAGGTGTTTTTACTCACCCGGCTCAAGTTGCGGCCCAAATGATGCGTCAGGTGCTGAAATGTCAACGGTTCTAGTCGAAACCGGTCCCGGTTTGGGATCGCGATCCCAATCCCAGATCTTCCCGCGGACCCGTTCGTAATTTAGCTGCGGGTCGTATAACGGGCCTCCGGTGTCGAGATTGAGGTCGCGCGCTTCAGCCCGGCCCATTGCTGCAAGAAGGGTGAAACCTGCGACATAAGCATTTCGCCGCGCCGTGACCAATTCGGCGCGCGACACCACCAATTCCTGTTCGGCGTTAAGTACATCGAGAATGGTGCGATTGCCGATCGAGTTTTCCGCGCGAACGCCTTCGAGGCTGAGCTCTGCTGCTTCGACAGCCGCTTGAGAGCTCTCGATCACCGCATTGGCCGCTTGCCAGCTAGCATAGGCCGAACGGGTTTGGGCGATCACATTGCGTTCGGTCGCGATCACCTGCTCAAGGGCAGCGCTCTCGCGTGCACCGGCCTGCCGTTGCAGAGCGGCTGGCTGGCCTCCTTGAAAGATCGGGATGGTGACCCGCACGCCCAGGTTAGCAGTGGTTTCAGCTTGGATCAGATCCTGCGCAATGGGTCCGCCCAAGGTTCCAAAGAAGTTGCTGTAGTCACCGTTTGCGAACAGACCTATCGTCGGCAAACGCCCTGCACCTGCGACTTTGGTATCAAACCCAGCCGCATCAGCGCGCTCCTTGGCGGCCAGCAAATCTGGGTTGTTTTCAAGCGCGCTTACAACTGCAAGACCCACCGTATCGGGCAAACCCGGCAAAGGCGGTGGAGCTTGAAGATCTTTCGGCTCCTCGCCGACCAACTCGATATAGGTCTCGCGCGCGGCGATCAGATTGGCATAGGCATTGCGCAGCTCACCTTGCGCCACCGCTAGTCTCGATTCGGACTGAGCCACATCTGTCAGCGTCAGATCGCCGATTTCAAACCGGTCCGAAGTGGCCTGGAGATTGACTTCAAGGACTTCGACCTGATTAGCGGCGAGCGCAGCTAAGGCCTCGGTTCGCAACACGTCCATATAAGCGGCGACCGTCTGGCTGAAGATCGAGCTTTCGGTACCGCGCAAGGTCGCCTGCCCGGCCGCAACCCGCTCCTTTGCCGCTCTGATGTTGTTGCGCACGGCTCCGCCGGAATAGACAGGCACTTGCAATAGTGCGTTCACGCCCAGATTGCGCTCGGGTGCGGTGAATTGGTTCGCCGATTGGCGCACGAACTCGACATGAGTTGCCGTCACAGTAAGGTTAGGCAGCCCTGGTGCTCGCTGGACCGGTACATCTTCATCGGTCGCTCGTTGCTCTGCGCGGGCACCTTGCAGCGTCGGGTTGGTGTTATAGGCGGAGACGAGCGCTTCTCGCAGTGTGTCAGCCTTTACGGGTGCGCCTAGAGCCATGATCGCGCAGGCGCTGCTGATTATAGCAACGTTCTTTATCCGGCGGTGAGCAGCTGGCGCTGAGACTGGATTTGTCATTGTTATCATTTGTACTCCGCCCGACTGTATTAACCTAGCAATACAGCTAGTCAAGTTCGCCCTTATGTGCTTGCGGCAAGCTGCCGATGTCCAAAGCGCACCGGCCCTAGACCGCAAGTGGGTATGCGCCAAGGGCTTTGACGTGAGCGGTTGGCGGTGCTTATGGGACCCTCGGATCGACCGGGACAGGGAGTGCATCGATGAGTGACATTGTGAACAACGGCGAGATTTTCGGCGCGTTGGGCTCAGTTCGTGTGGAAACCGATTCACTCGGCGATGTGGCAGTGCCGCTCGATGCCCATTGGGGCGCGCAGACCCAGCGCAGCCTTGCGAATTTCGCGATTGGTACAGAGACGATGCCGGCTCCGCTTATCAAAGCGCTTGGGATCCAGAAACAGTCCGCCGCAAAAGCGAATATGGAACTTGGCGTGCTCGATGCGAAACTGGGCGACGCCATCGTTAAGGCGGCGAACGAAGTGATCGACGGCACATTGGCGAGCCAGTTTCCTCTAAGCGTATGGCAGACCGGGTCCGGCACGCAATCCAATATGAACGCCAATGAAGTCATCGCGAGCCGGGCGAACGAAATTCTTACCGGGCAGCATGGTGGCAAAGATCCTGTTCATCCCAATGATCATTGCAATATGGGGCAGAGCTCCAACGATACTTTCCCCGCCGCAATGTCGATCGCGGCTGCGAGCGAGACGATCGAGCGGCTCATTCCTGCGCTCAAGCACTTGCACAGCGCGCTCGATGAAAAGGCGAACGCCTTCGCCGATATCGTCAAGATCGGACGCACTCATCTGCAAGATGCAACGCCGCTGACGTTAGGTCAGGAATTCTCCGGTTATGCAAAGCAGGTTGAATACAGCATCGCGCGGCTCGAAAACGCTCTTCCGCGCGTGCTTGAGCTTGCACAAGGTGGAACTGCGGTTGGCACTGGCATCAATTCGAAAGTCGGGTTTGCTGAGAGCTTTGCGACGCACGTCGCTGCCATAACCGGTCATGCATTCGTCACCGCAGCCAATAAGTTTGAAGCACTTGCCGCGCATGATGCGCAGGTCGAATTGTCGGGCGCGCTCAACTCCGTCGCGGTCTCGCTCATGAAGATCGCAAACGATATTCGCTTACTTGGTTCGGGACCACGCTCGGGACTGGGCGAAATTGCGCTTCCGGCGAACGAGCCTGGGTCATCGATCATGCCGGGCAAAGTCAACCCAACCCAATGCGAAGCGCTGACCATGGTTTGCGCGCAAGTTATGGGAAGTCACACGACCGTGAGTGTTGCAGGATCGAACGGGCATTTGGAACTCAATGTGTTCAAACCCGTGATCATTTATAACGTGCTGCAATCGATCCGCTTGCTTAGCGACAGCGCGCTTAGCTTCACTGACAAATGTGTGCAGGGGATCGAAGCCAACGAAGCGCGGATCGCGCAATTGATGAATGAAAGCCTGATGCTGGTCACCGCGCTCAATCCGCATATCGGCTATGACAATGCAGCTAAGATCGCGAAGAAGGCGCATGCCGAAGGGACAACCTTAAAAGATGCTGCTTTAGCACTCGGTCTGCTGACTGAAGAGCAATTCGCTGCGTGGGTGGTGCCGACCGAGATGATCAAACCGCGCGACTAGTCTCACGCATGTTTGGGGAAGTTAGGCGCCTTTATCGAGGCGAGCACACCCATGCGCCATTCGACCAAAACATAACCAGAGCCGACGATTGCGTCTGTTAGTGATGGCGAGAAGGCCTGAGCCCGGCTACCTATAGCAGGTCTTATGCTGTTCACGCCCACCTCTGAATTCAACACCAGCACTGATCGGTCCGCTCCTCTAAGCGTTCCGTTCCGAACTGTGCTGTTTTCGATGATCGTGCTGTGGGCGACCTACTTCGCATTGGTCACGCTGCGCAGCGTTGTGATGGATTTCGAGCTGCAGCTCGAAATGGCTTGGCGGCGCATCATCGTCACGCTCTTCGGGATAGGCCTCACAGTCGTCTTGTGGTTTGTCTTGCGCCTCTTCGACAGCAAACTTTTATGGATCAAGATCGCGGCCGCTTTAGTGTTTGCTTTGCCAGCGGCGATCGCGATTGGCCATGTCAACAACCTGCTGTTTGAAGACATCAAGGTCGAGCAGGAAAAGCGGTACGCTGACAAATACAATCTCAACCTGCGCCGCGACGAAGCTGGTAATCTTCTGGTTGATGTACCGGTGCGCCGAGTCAGCCCGGTTGCGCCCGATGGTCCCGCGACCGGGACGGGTGATGCTTCCGATGAAGTGATCGAATCCGAAGGGATCATTATCGCTCCGGCCGAAACCACTACGGATTTCTGGAAAAAACTGCTCGATATTGCGCTCGGCCGGTATTTCTTGCTTCTCGCTTGGGCCTCTACCTACTTCGCTCTTCTTGCAGGGGTGCAAGCTAAGGCGGCCGAACGGCGCGAGCAGCAATTTCGCTCGGCTGCCAAGGCCGCTGAATTGCGTTCGCTGCGCTATCAGGTGAACCCGCATTTTCTGTTCAACACGCTCAATTCTCTGTCAGCTCTCGTCATGACCGGTAAAGCTGACCGGGCAGAACGCATGATCCAGACAATCAGCAGATTTTATCGCCATAGCCTCGCGGATGATCCGACCAGCGATGTCGCGTTGCGCGACGAGTTCGATTTGCAGCAGCTTTATCTGGATATCGAAGCGGTGCGTTTTCCTGATCGGCTGACCTGCCTGTTCGACCTTCCAGCCGACCTTGAAGAGGCGAGGGTGCCCGGCATGATCCTGCAGCCGCTGGTTGAAAACTCGGTTAAGTACGCGGTCTCCCCGGTGGGCCGCAAAGTGACGATCACTCTGGCCGCACGCGAAGAGTTTGATCGCCTTGTGGTGACTGTCAGCGACGATGGTCCAGGGGTTCCTGAAGGCACCGCGCATGGTTTCGGGATTGGGCTTGCGAATGTGCGTGATCGTTTAGAAGCCCGGTTTGGCTCCGATATCGGCTTTAGCTCAGGACCCGTTCCGGGTGGCTATTCGACAGAGATCCGCGTCCCTTTATCGCGCCCGAGGCGGCGTAATGGCTGAAAAGGACCCCGGCGATCTGATACTGCGCACGCTTATCGTTGATGATGAGCCGCTTGCGGTCGAGCGCATCCAGGTGATTTGTGCTGAACTTCCCGCAATCAATGTGGTTGGGACGGCAAGTGATGGCGCAGCCGCATTGCGGCTCGCGGAAAAGCTGAAGCCTGATTTGGTGTTGCTCGACATGACTATGCCAGAGCTCGATGGACTTGGGGTCGCGCGCCAATTTGCTGAAGCGGATCAGCAGCCTGCTGTTATCTTTGTGACAGCTCATGACGACTTCGCGGTTGAAGCGTTTGACCTTGAAGCGATCGATTACGTGCTTAAACCGGTCGCGGCGGAGCGGCTTGAACGCGCCATTGAGCGCGCGGTTGCCCGGCGCGGTGAGCGCAAGGATCAGGGTAGCGAATGGCTGGATGAATTATGGGTCCCGCATCGCTCGGAACTCTTACGCATCGCGGTTAGCGAAGTGCATCGGATTGATGCCGAACGCGATTACGTCCGGCTGCATGTTGGCGATCCCGAGGCTGCCCCGCGTTCCTATTTGCTGCTGCAAACGATCGCCGGGCTCGAGGCGCGGCTTGATCCCGATCAGTTCATTCGCATCCACCGCTCGACCATTCTGCGACGTGATAACATCAGAGGCTTAAGGCACGATGGTCTAGGCGTGTGGTCTGCAGAACTGCACAACGGAGATGCTCTGCGGATCGGGCGGACTTATCTCTCGAAGGTCAAAGCGATGGCGGGGCGCTAGAGCGCCGGCGCCTCGTTAGCTGCGATCCAGCTTTTTCGGCTCAAATCCTAAAATGATGGCCCGGGCCCTGGGACTAAGAGGGACCGGACCATCAGGCTTCCTCGCAGCAAACCGCTGAGACAAAGGTGCGGATATTATTAAGCGCGGGAAGTCGGGACGCGGTTCTTCAACCGCCGCGTTGCCGATCGGCGATGGCTGCTGCGACTTGCCGTTTGGCGCTGAGGCGCGCTTTTGCAAGGCACTCTCTGGACGCGCGCGATCTGATGCGCGAGCCTGTGTTTATGACGGTTGATTTGCACACGGTCTTGGCAGCGCTTTCGACCCGGCGCTCAAGAGCGGCCTGACCTTCTTTGCTGGTCAGATCGAGATCTGCGTAGTTCACTCTCATTTGAGGTTCATTGTCCGGTCCGGCCAGCGCTGGTGCAGCAGTTACCGCAAGCGCAAGAGTGGCAGCGCTAAAGATTGTGTTTTTCATACTAACTCCTCCGAGACAGGCCACCTGTGTTCGAGGGGGTTTCGAACAGGGGTTGCCAGGCAGCCTGCTAACAACAGTTTTATTCGAGAGAACCGCTGCGATCACGCGCAGTTCTATCAACCCGCCTGTGCCGTTCGACTGGCGCGGCTGCTGACTGACCGATGCTTGATCGCTGACGACAAATGGCTGTTTCCATCCGATCAGCGTTTACGCCATAATGTCATGCATGTCGTTTGCGGTGACGTTCATCTTCTTGCTCGGGATCGGTAATTTCGCGCTGCATCGAGCGGTGCTGGAAAGCGGGCACCCGATGCTGTCGCAAATGCCATCCTTTATCTCGATGCTAGGCGGAAGACTTACCTTTGTTGCAGAGTTCCTCGTCCTGCTTGCAGCTATGCTGTTGGCAGCGAACGGCTGGACTGGCTTTGCACTCGCATACCTCGTCTACAGCGCGCTTAACGCACTGGCTGCTTGGCTCATCCTGACTGACCGAGTGTGAGGCTTCCCGCATGGGCATTCGGGATTGCGCTGAGCGAAAAGGCGCGCTTGGGGTATAGGTGAATGAGCACGCGTCTGTTCCATATCAGCGATGTCCATTTCGGCGTCGAGAATCCAGCCGCGCTTGCTTCGGTTGCGCGAGCGATCGAGGCGGACAAGCCTGATGCGTTGCTATGTACAGGCGACCTCACACAGCGCGCCAAACGGCGCGAATATGCTGCAGCGGCGCGTTGGTTCGGACAGTTCGAACTGCCGATCCTGTTTGATCCCGGCAATCACGACATGCCGTATTACAATCTGTGGGAGCGATTTACCGATCCCTATCGTCGCTATCGCGGGATTGCGGGCAGGCTCGGCGGGGCGCTGACATCACCAGATGCGCTGGTGATCCCGCTTAAGACGACGGTGCGGGTGCAGCCTCGCTTTCCCTGGTCTGACGGGGTTGTGACTCGCACGTCCTTAGCGCGCACGCTTGAGGCCCTGCGCGAAGTGCGCAGCGATTCCAGGACAAAGCTCATTACCTGCCATCATCCTCTGCTGGGGCCGGCGGGTGCATCGCGAAACCCGACCATCGGCGGCGAGCGAGCCTTTGCGGCGCTGGTTGATGCCGGGGCGGACGCCTTCTTGTCCGGGCATGTCCATGTCCCGTTCGATCAGACCCGGTCTTATCGCAATCGCGCGGCGCGGATGATCGGCACGGGAACCCTCTCGACACGCTTGCGGCGCGGAGCTCCGCCATCATATCGCGTCATAGAATGTGACCAGGGGCGGATCACGACGGAGTTGCGCGAGCTCTCGGTTGATCGCGCGTAAGTACCGAGCGGTCAGTCTTAACCTTTTTCGTCACATTTCGCTTAACGACTTTTTGTCGATCACTGGCCTCGCGGGCAGCCTTAATGATGGATAAGCCCGCACGTTTCTTGGTTTAGTTTTCTTAGTCAATAAGTTTGCGGAGACGTGAGCGATGGATATGATGAAAGCGATAGGGCTTGGCGCTGTTCTCGCCTGGGTTCTCGCTGTGGTGATCGGTTCGCAAGGTTCCAATGGGGGCTCACTTGCGATCCATCAGATGGCGGTTGGCGACTACAAGATCTATTGGTCGTGGCCGACATTCTTTGGCGGCACCGGCCTTGCCTGGGGCTTGATGCTGCTGCAGCGTTAAAGCTTAAAGGCGTGCGCCTCTCAGCCAAGTTGTTTGGCGCGAACGCAAAAGGGCGGCTGTCCGAGTGGGAAAGCCGCCCTTAGTGCTTTTTAATAAAGCGCTGATGTTAGCGTTTCGAGAACTGGAAGCTACGGCGCGCTTTTGCCCGACCGTATTTCTTGCGCTCGACCACGCGGCTGTCGCGGGTAAGGAAGCCAGCTGCCTTCACTGTGGCACGCAATTCAGGCTCGTACTTGGTCAGCGCTTGGCTGATCCCATGCTTCACCGCTCCAGCTTGGCCTGAAAGACCACCGCCGCGCACGCTCGCGACGACATCATATTGGCCTGCGCGATCAGTGATGCCGAACGGCTGGTTGATAATCAGGCGCAAGGTCGGACGCGCAAAATAGGCTTCCTGATCCTTGCCATTGACAGTGATCTTGCCGGTGCCGGGCTTTACCCACACACGGGCGACAGCGTCCTTGCGGCGTCCGGTAGCATAAGCTCGGCCATGCGCATCAAGCTCTTGCTCGCGCAGCGGCGCTGCTGGGTTCTGCGCAATTTCGACTGCGTCGGCTGATGGCGCATCACCAGCGATATCCTTGAGATCGGCGAGATCGGAGACGGTGTTGGTTTCGTCAGCCATTATGCGGTGACCTTATTCTTACGATTCATGGAAGCGACATCGAGCACACTAGGGGCTTGCCCATCATGGGGATGCTCGGTTCCGGAGTACAGGTGGAGCGCCTTCATCTGCTGGCGTCCCAGCGGTCCGCGCGGGATCATTCGCTCCACCGCTTTTTCAAGGACGCGTTCCGGGAAGCGACCTTCAAGCACTTTAGCCGGAGTGGTTTCCTTGATCCCGCCGGGATGGCCCGTGTGCTTGTAATAGACCTTATCGCCCATCTTGTTGCCGGTGAATTTCACTTTGTCGACGTTGAGCACGATTACGTGATCACCGCAGTCCACATGCGGTGTGTAGGTGGGCTTATGTTTGCCGCGCAGAACGTTAGCGATGATCGCCGCGAGGCGACCGACCACTAGATTTTCGGCATCGATAACGTGCCACTGTTTTTCAACCTCAGCCGGTTTAACCGACCGGGTTTGCTTGCTGAGCGCCTTCATGGCTTTTGTCCTTAACTGATCATCGCTGGTCCGGCGGGCTTGTCACCGATCACTACGAATCAAATGGGTCGCCTGTCTGCTCCCCATCAAGAGCGGCGCGTTTGTTGTTTTATGTGCTCTAAGTCAAGCCAAACCGAACGTTTGCGCGGCGGTAAAATAATACCTTGCGCAAATCTGCGGGTTTTGAAAGCTACAATTGCCTGAGCGACCAGCGCTCGAATGAGTGCCGTTCCTGATCGCCAATCCGGGTGATCACACGTCGTTCAGCATGATCGAGCCAAGCATGGCCGACTGCCGCCTGCGCTTCGTAGTTAAGCTCAAACTCTCCGACTAAGCCGCCCGGCAGATTGACTGTGCGAACCGAACTGAGCGGCGCGCTTGCCGGAAAGAAGAGATCTGGCGGTAGCTGTTCAAGCAGATTGCTGCCGGTCCGTTGCAATTGCGCGAGATAGGCGCGGTGCTGATCGCGTTCAGAGACCGGGATCGGGCGTCTGGCGATCATTGTCTCTGCCTCTTGTACCGCCCGATTAATGTCTGATTGGATGGTGCCGGCGCCCGCTGCAAGAAGAGTGCCGGTGTCTGATAGCAGGATCGGAAACATCGCAGACGTGTCGCGCGTCTCTTCGATCTGAGCGAGCGCGTTGAGCGCTGCCGGAGCAATCACCTTTGCGGAGAGTTGCTGGCCCGTAATCGCAATGCCTTGCCCTTGCCGGGCAAACTCAACCTGCCAAATCCTTCGCACGGTGATTTTTGCTGCCCCGCGCAAATCGCGCTGGAGAAGTCTTTCAAGCTGCATCGGTGCTGTCGGCAGGCGTACCTTGTTAGCCGTGACTTGAAGGCCTTGCATCGCGTGCGTTTTGCTCGCCAGGCCAAGCAGAGCCATGCCGATGGCCAATCCTGACAATGTGCTGCGCCGCGTGCAGGCGTTCATTTAAGTCCTCTCGCCCCCATGTCGTTCTGGGCAGTGTTCCCGCTGAGCCAGTCCAACGTAGCCGGATGCGTCCCGTCGCATTCCCATCCTAGAATTGCAGGTGTTTCGTAAGGGTGCAAGTCGCCCACTCGAGCGATCAACGCTGGCAGTAAGGCGGCGCGCGTTTTGAAAAGCACAGCCGTTTCGTGTTCTGTCGCAAGCTCGCCGCGCCACATGAACACCGATTCGATCATCGGAATGATATTGGCGCACGCAATCAGTTGTTCTTTAAGCACTTGCTGCGCGGTCTTCCGAGCGCTCTCACGGTCTGGAAACGGGCACCATGCCAAGGCCGCTCGCTCGCTGGTCATGAGACGACGGCAACCATAAATGAAGGGTTAGCTTGCTTGGGCAAGGGTCTTGTCTTGCACCGCAGACCCGTCGCTGTGCATCGCCCAAGCAGTGCTCGCGACAAGTAACGCTCCGACCAATTGATGCGCCGCTGCGATCCACAATTCGACCCCTGATATGACGGTCGCGATGCCAAGCAGGATCATCGTGCCGAATGCGCTATGCACCGCCACGGAGGCCCAGCGATCGGTTTTGCGCACCCGTCGGGCCTGCCAGACCAGCGCAGCTACCGCTATCCAAGCCCACCAGCGATGGAGAAAATGCAACAGGTAGGAATCGTGGGTTAATGTCCACCAAAACCCATATGACCAATCAATTTGCGGGATGATCTGCCCATTCATGGCAGGCCAATCATAGGCCGCGTGCCCTGCATTGAGGCCTGCAACCCAGGCACCCAGCAACAATTGCACGAACACAATCACCGCCACCACTCCAGACTGCCAGGTAAGCGGTGCGGGCGGGACTTGAGGTCGTTGCGCAGTCCGGCGCATGTCGCGTGCAGTCCAGATCAGACATGCCAGGAGCAGCAGCGCTGTAAGAAGATGGAGTGACAGCCTGAAATGGCTCACATCTGTCATATCGCCAACAAGCCCTGAACGCACCATCAGCCAGCCGAAAAGGCCCTGCAAGCCCCCTAAAGCGAGCAGCCCAAGGAGCCGTGCTTTATAGCCTTGCGGGATCGCTTTCGTGAGCCAGAACCACGCTAGTGGCAGCGCATAAACAAGTCCGACCAGCCGCGCCAACAGCCGGTGGAACCATTCCCAGAAGTAGATGAACTTAAAGTCTGCTAGCGTCATGCCGCCGATGCTTGCTTCGAGCCGGTATTCAGGCGTTGCCCGGTATTTCGCAAACTCCGCTTGCCATTGCGCTTCGCTAAGCGGGGGTAGAATGCCCGTGGCAACTTCCCATTCTGTGATCGACAAACCGCTTTCAGTAAGCCTGGTGATGCCGCCAACGAGCACAATGCAGACCACGAACGCGGCGACCAGTTCGAGCCAGAGCGCAATCGCCAATGGCCGCGCAGCGCTATCGGTGCGGGCTGACACCGATGTCGGCAAGCCTGTAGAGGCAGGGGGAAAGCTGGTCGCCATGGCAAGCTATAAATGTGACGGAGCAGGCTCTTGCGCAAGCCTGTTTGCTGCATGGAGGAATGTGGCCCGTGCAAGGCCTTGTGCAATGATATGCTGTATCATAAGGTTCTTATGTATGAGATTTGACACCACCAAGATCCGCCGTCGACTTGACCGTTTTGGGATTGCCTTGGCAGGCTTTTGCTTGGTCCATTGCATTGCGACCATTGTTGTTGTGTCGATCGTCGGGGTGGGCGGGCATTTCCTATTGGCGCCCGAAATCCATGAGATTGGCCTACTTTTAGCCTTCGTGTTCGCCTGTATCGCGATCGGATGGGGCGCGCTGGTACATCGCAATCGCAAGCCGACATTGTTCGCGCTTGGCGGGTTGGCGTTTATGGGAGCCGGCCTCCTTGTGCCGCATGGTCCGATGGAGGTTAGCCTTACGATAGTTGGGGTCGCGCTGGTGGCCTTTGGCCATCTGCTGAACCTTCGTGCTGCGCGCAGTGCCGGGTAGCTCTCCCCAAAAGGTGTGGTTGCACCTTCGCGTCAGCAGCCTATTTCCCAAGTCATGGCTGATGAAAAATCGATCACTTTGAACGGCGCGCCGCGCTCGACTAGTGCCAATACGATTGGCGATCTCGTGCGCGAGCTCGAGCTAGCGCCTGAAAAAGTCGCGGTTGAACGCAATGGTGAGATTGTCCCGCGCTCGACTTTAAGCAACGCGAAACTCGGTGCCGGCGATACGCTTGAAATAGTGCACTTTGTTGGCGGCGGAGATCATCAGGCACCGGTAGTCGATAGTTGGAGCGTTGCAGGGCGCACCTTTACCTCGCGTCTTATCGTCGGGACCGGCAAGTACAAGGACTTCGCTGAGAACGCCGCGGCCGTCGCGTCAAGCGGGGCCGAGATCGTTACCGTTGCGGTGCGCCGGGTCAATGTGACTGATCCCAAGGCACCGATGCTGACCGATTTTATCGATCCCAAGACAATCACTTATCTGCCTAACACGGCAGGCTGTTTCACAGGCGATGAGGCAGTACGGACGTTGCGTCTCGCGCGCGAGGCTGGCGGATGGGACCTTGTGAAGCTTGAAGTGCTGGGCGAAGCGCGCACGTTATATCCCGACATGCGCGAGACTTTGCAGGCAACCGAGACGCTCGCTAAGGAAGGCTTTCTGCCGATGGTCTATTGTGTCGATGATCCGATCGCTGCCAAGCAGCTGGAAGATGCAGGCGCGGTCGCGATCATGCCTTTAGGCGCGCCGATCGGTTCGGGTCTGGGAATCCAGAATCAGGTGACGATCAGGCTGATTGTCGAAGGCGCGAATGTCCCGGTGCTGGTCGATGCCGGTGTCGGCACGGCATCGGATGCCGCGGTCGGGATGGAGCTTGGCTGCGATGGCATTCTGATGAACACCGCCATTGCCGAAGCGAAAGACCCGGTCCGCATGGCCCGCGCAATGAAGCTTGCGGTTGAAGCCGGACGCGAGGCCTATCTCGCTGGGCGAATGGGGCGGCGGATGTATGCCGATCCTTCAAGCCCGCTGGCAGGGCTCATCTGAAGCGGTTCTTTTTACTCGGCGCCAGCGGCATGC
>JBCCJD010000059.1:0-16719 GCA_039027955.1 Pseudomonadota bacterium | reverse complement strand
TCGGCATGCACCGCGCCATCCTTGACGATTACAAAGGCAGAGCTGTTTCGCTGCGCTGCATAATCCATCGCTTCTGCAAGCGTGGAAGCGGACAGCGCTGGATACGTCACTTGCGGCAACGGCGCCGCATCGTCAGCGCCTGCGACCGGTTCCAGTGGATCGTAGGCATTAAGGCCTGCGCCAATGCGCGCATCTTCGAGGAGCTTGTTGAAACGCTTTAAGTAAAGCTCTTCATCGGCTGCGGAATATTTGGATGTCTGGTCGGCATCGACCTTGGCTGATGGTGCCGGGGCTGGTGCAGCAATCACATCGTCTGCTTGTGATCCGGCAGTACCGGTTGCTGCGCAGCCTCCAAGGACCAAGCTCGCAGCGCCTAACAGTAGGCTGACACGGCGTGCGGTAGTGCCACTAGGATTTGATCTTTTGCGATAAGCCACATGGTACCCCTTAATCACGGCCCCAGTCTTAGCGATCACTCTGGCCATGTTCGGGCTTCGACGCAGCTTTTCTCGCCAGTCGGAGAAATCCAATGTGACGAAGACACAATCTTTCAAAAACAGCCATGCAACTTCCGGGGATACACAAAACCAAGCTATTTGGAGGAACTTTCGTATGAGACGGTTCAAGAACAGCACTAGCGTCTGGGCAGTCGCCACGAGCATCGCGATGGCAACGCCAGGGGTCGCATTCGCTCAAGCAACACAAGAGGCTGAAGAGACCGAAGAGCTTGATGACGGCAACGTGATCATCGTTACCGCGCGTAATCGCGCAGAGAACATTCAGGATGTGCCGATCGCGATCACAGCGTTTGATCGGACCGATATCGATCGTCGCGGCATTCAGGAACTGGACGACGTTGCCCGGTTTACGCCTGGCTTCAGCTTTGAAGATTTCTCTGGCGGGTTCGCGCAGCCAGTTATTCGTGGGCAGGCCACTTCGCGGGTGACCGCGCTTGAATCGAACGTCTCAACCTTCTTCGACGGCATCTATATTCCGCGTTCCTGGGCCGTCGATATCGGCACTGTAAACCTAGAGCGGGTGGAGATCGTGAAAGGCCCGCAAAGTGCGCGTTATGGGCGCAACGCCTTTTCCGGTGCGATCAATTATGTGCCTCGCAAAGCTGATATGAGCGGGGATATCTCCGGCACGCTCGACGGGACCGTTGGATCAGACGAACGCCGCGATTTTGGGGCGTTTGTCAATTTCTCAGTCACCGACAATTTCGCGATTGCGGCGTCTTACGATTATTCATCGTTCGACGGGACCTGGGAAAATCGTCAGCCGTTTTCCAATCTCGATATCGACGGGCCGTCGACTGAAGGCAATGTCGGCGGTTGGGAAAACGAAGCCGCGTCCATTTCCGCAGTCGCTGAAATCGTCCCGGATGTTACGATTTCTGCCTCTTACAACTTCTTCGATACCCGCAACGAAGCGCGCGCTTCACGCTACTTCGCTGATAGCAGCGGCGGGATCCTTGATCCCGATGTCAGCACAGCTTTGACGCCGATAACCAATGGCGGTGCTTTGCGATTTGGGTCGTTTTTCCCGTTGCTCGTCGGTGAATTTCCCGATCCGGCCGATGCGGTGGTGGTTGATCCGCGCAGCTTTGCTAACCAGGCCGAGACTGGCATCTTCCGCGCTGAGATCGACGCGCAGCTAACCGACAATCTGGAATTCAACTACGTTTTCGGTAACGTGAACGGTGACGTGAACATCGGCACCAGTGGTGAGCCTGATCCGATCAATTGCGGCGCTGTGGTGAACATTCTGGGGCCCCTGTGCAACTTCCAGCAGACCCCTGTTGGCGGGATCGATTACGATACGCACGAAGCGCGCCTGACGTTTGATAACAACTCGATCCGTGCCTCTGTTGGCGGGTTCCTCTCAGACGGCACTGATACGAACACCTTTACCAGTATCAATATTCAACCGATCACCGATCCCAACAACTTCCAGCCTTTAAACGGCACACCCATCCCGAGTTCAAACCTCGCTGGTCCATTTAACATCGTGCTGGCGGACGAAAATACGCGGACTGAGGTTGTCTCGATCTTCGGCGAGTTGTTCTGGACCTCGCCTGATGGGCGCCTGACGATCGGTGCGGAAGGACGCTATTCGGAAACCGAGATCACAGCCGACGACAATCGCCGTGACGTGACGCTAAGTGACACCTTCAAGGAGTTCACGCCCCGCTTTACAGTCGACTATGAATTGAGCGATTCCGTCCTGCTGTTTGGTTCAGCCGCGCGCGGTGCCAAAGCGGGCGGGTTCAACGTAACCGCTCGCCAGATTGAAGACAGGACGTTCGATCCGGAAACCAATTGGACCTACGAACTCGGCGTAAAGAGTGAACTGCTCAATGGCGACCTCGTGTTCAACGCTTCAGTCTTCTACACTGATTGGAACGATATCCAGATCAACGCGGCGGATGAAGATCCTGAGAACCCAGACGATCCGAACGTGCCTTCAATCACGCTTAACCTCGGCGATGCCGAGGTCTACGGCATAGAACTGGCGACACGCTGGCAAGCGACCGAGAACCTCAGCTTTGATGCGACGTTCTCGCATACCGAAGCAACCTATAGTGATGACACGGTCGATAGCCGGTTCAGTCGCGGTAACGATGGTATTGATCCAGACACGGGCGTGTTGAATCCCTTCGCCGTCACGGTGCCGTGCGACGACATCGTGTGTAACACAAACGGGAATATCGGCGGCAATGAGGTTGAGCGTACTCCCCCGACACAAGTCTCGGTCGGAGCACAGTGGGACTACGTGTTTGACAGCGGCGAAAGCTACTTCATCCGCCTTGACGGCAGCTGGCAAAGCGAATTCTTCGGCGACAGCGCCAATCTGAGCGTCATTCCCGATCGCTTCCTCGTGAACGCCAGCATCGGGACTCAAGTCGATCAATTCTCGGTTCGGATCTGGGCGCGTAACCTGCTCGATGAGCAGTACACCGCGAACGCGTTCATCGTGTTGCTGCCGTTCGGCAATACGTTCGGCCAGTTCTTCGGCGAACGGCGGACCTATGGCGTAACCGCTTCTGTCGATTTCTAAGGATCGCAGCGTGTGGCGATAAAGGGCGGCATCCTTTGCGGGATGTCGCCTTTTTTTATCGGGAGTGCAGTGGGAATGAAGCTCACGATTTTCGGAGCGACCGGCAAGACGGGTTTGCTGCTGTGCGACCTTGCGGTGCGCGCAGGCCACGAAGTCACGGCGTATGTGCGTAATCCGGCCAAGCTTGCGCCGCGCGCTGGCGACATCACAGTGGTAGAAGGCAGTCTTGAGGATGAAGCGGCGATCCGGGCCGCTGTCGAAGGCCGGGATGCGGTGATCAGCGCGCTTGGCACTTTCGATCGTAAACCCAATACAGTTCTGTCCGAAGGCACACGCCGGATCGTCGAAGCGATGCAAGCCGCACATGTAGCGCGATTAGCCGCAATTACGTCGCTTGGCTGCGGGGATTCGCGCGCGCAGGTCAACAATTGGATCATGCGGCTGGTTATCAAGACCATCGCTAAAGAGATCTGGGCTGATAAGGACCGTCAGGAGAACGTTATCCGCGCCTCTGATCTTGATTATCTGGTGGTGCGCCCCGGCGGACTGACTGACAAACCTCAACGAGGCACCTGGACTAAGCTGCGCAGCGGTGAAAGCAGCAAGGGTAAACAGATGATCCCGCGCGCTGATGTCGCAGCCTACATTATCAAGCGGCTCGAAAAGCCCGTTTTGGGACAGGATTTCGTGGTGCTGTTTTAGCTTAGCAGATCAACTGTCGTGCCTGATCCTTCGGCTTCAGCAGATCGCCATATCGCTTGTGCAGCGGCGAGATCCTGAGCTGCAACACCAAGCGATTTATAGCAGGTGATGTCGTCTGCTGATGCACGGCCAAGCGCGCGGTCCTGCGCGACTTCACCAATCTCGGCGACGATGTGCTCCGCTGTCACCGCGCCCGCTTCGATCGCGTCAAGGAGCTCGCCTGCCGCGGCCATCGCCGCGGGACGATAATCGACATAAAATCGGCTGATCGCAACGGCGGCGCTGTCCACTTCGGCGCTGGTCGGGATTGCGGAGCCGACGAGATTGAGATGCTGGCCTGGCTGGAGGTCAGCGCCCAGCAGCACTTGGTCTTTAGCCGAGGTCGTGGTGCAGATGATGTCGGCTTGTGACACCGCCGCAGCGGCGCTTGGAGCAATCTCGACGATCACGCCGCATGTGTCGCTGGCGTGTTTGGCGAATGCTGCAGCGCGTTCAGGATCGCGGCCCCACACGCTGACATGGGCGATTTCGCGAACCGCCTGCATCGCGCTGATATGTCGCAGGGCTTGTTCGCCATTACCGATAATGGCCAGCCGGCTTGCGTCTTCGCGGGCCAGCAGGTCAGTTGCAAGCGCGCTCGCTGCTGACGTTCGGATGGCTGTCAGCGAAGAGCCTTCGATCATCGCCAGCGGTACGCCTTTAACGCTGTCGAACAGCAGCACCATGCCCACATGCGTACCTAGCGGATCGCCATGGGGGCGCTCATATTTGCACACCAGCTTGATCCCGAAACTGGCGCTGTCGACTTCGCCCGCCGTGCCGAGCGATCCGGGCATCAGCGCAAGTTTGCCGGGCGCTCCCGGGACTGGCATGAATTGCCGTATGGGAAGCGAGACATCGCCTCTCGAAGTTGCGATCATTGCGGCACGCATCACCGGCACGCATTGGCCGACCGGGAGCAGCCGCTCGACATCCGACTGAGCTATGATCCGCATCAACTGGCCGGCTTTGGCGGCATGAAGTTCTGCGCCTGCATGATATCTTCGACATTGTCAGGGCGCGCGAACGCTTCAGGCATGGGCTCGCCAGGGGTTCGGTCTCGTCCGATTGCGTAGAACCAGTGTTCGAGCCCGGGCGGCAGATACACCCAGAACATCCGCAAATCCGTATCGCCTGTATTCACAATCCGATGATAGCAATTGCGCGCGAAGAGCACGGTTGCCTCAGGTTCGATATCCGTACGCTCGCCGTCAATTTCGACATAGCCTGTGCCTTCGTAAATGAAGATCAGCTCGTGGTTCTGCCGGTGCCCGTGCTCGCGCACTTCGCAGCCCGGGGGCATCACCTGAATGCCGCTCGAAAACGTATCATACGGCATGTTGTCGGGCGTGAGATTGACCGTGACATATCCGCGCGATGGCAATGGCTGCCATAACGAGCGGCCTTGATCAGGGCCAACAATGACGGACCGGCCCTTGGTGATCTGGTCTTCGGGTGGCTGCACGGGAATGTCGTTGGTCACAGCGCGCCTCCTTCAAGCGCTCAGGAATTGAAGCACGCGTTGATTATAGCTCTCGGTGACGATCAGCGGACAGAAATGTCCTCCATGATCGAGCAGATGCTGTTGCGCGCCGGGGATCAGCTCTGCCATCTCTGCGGTAAAGCCGGGCGGAGTGATCTGATCATCCATCGCCCCGATGCAAAAAGTCGGAACGGTGATTTCGTGCAGCCGGCTTCGCAGATCGTGCGTGTAGACCGCGTTGATGCGAGACAATTCGACTTCGAGGCCGGGAAATGCAGCGAGCCGCTCTTCCATGAATTGCCGGGCTGATGTCATCTGCGGTTGCAAGTGGCGGCTTGGCATTGCGAGATATGTGCCCATCGTGAGGTAAGCGAGCGGGCCGCAACTGATCAGGATCTCGCGGCGGGCGCGGAACAGCTCGGTAAGGTAGGTGTCTGGCCCGGCCCAGCTGCATGACAGAACGAGTTTGTCGAGCCGCTCAGGCGCTGCAAGGGCAATGTGCTGACCGATCGCGCCGCCGGTTGAGTGGCCGACCAATCTCGCTGAGCCGATCTCGATCGCGTCCATTAGCGCGAGGACATCGCGCGCCATATGCTCAGCGCCATAGACCACTTTGTCAGGCGTGCTGTTGCCGCACCCGCGATGATCGAATGTGATGACGCGAAAATGCTCCGCGAAAGCCTGCACCTGCTTAGCCCAGAACGCGCCGCGCCCGCCGAGCCCTGCTACCAGCAGCAGATCAGGTCCGCTGCCGGTGATCTCGGTGTGGATTTCGGCATCGCCTACGTCCACGCGGCGGGTTTCGGTGGGAAGGGGCGCTTCGCTTACCATCCGGCTTTAAGCTGAGTGAAGACCGATTTGGTGTTGAGATAGAGCTCAAGCCCATCGCGGCTGTTTTCGCGCCCGATACCCGATTGCTTATAGCCACCGAGCGGCACGTCCCAATCCGCGCCCATCGCGGTGTTCACGCCGATGATCCCTGCCTTAAGCTTGCGGGCCATCGTGTGCGCGGTCGTGATGTCCTTCGTCCACACGCAGCCAGCCAGGCCGTAATCGCTGTCATTGGCGAGCGCGATCACTTCGTCTTCGCTGGAGAAGCTTTGCGTCACCAGAACCGGTCCGAAAATCTCCTCGCGCACCACTTTCATATCGTTCTTGGTGTTTGCGATCACAGTCGGCTCAAGGAAATAGCCGCTATTGCCATGGCGCTGGCCGCCGCTGGCGATTTCCGCGCCTTCGCTAGCGCCTTCTTCGATGAAGCCGGTGACCCGGTCGAATTGTTTCTGGCTTACCAGCGGGCCAATCTGGCTTTCGTCATCGAGGCCCGGCGCGATCTTCATCGATTTGCCGAATTCAGCAATGCCCTTGATCACGTCATCGCGCACATCTTCATGAACATACAGCCGCGACGGCGCTGTGCAGGTCTGGCCGCTATTGTAGAAGATGCCGAGCGCGCTCGCTGGAATTGCCGCTTCGAGATCAGCGTCAGGCATGATGATATTGGGCGATTTGCCGCCGAGCTCCAGACTTACTTTCTTAAGCCCTTCAGCAGCGGCATGCGCAATGATCTTGCCCGTCGCGGTCGAGCCGGTGAACGCTATCTTGTCGATCGCCGGATGATTGACCAACGCTGCACCGACAGTGTGACCATAGCCGGTGACGATGTTCAGCACGCCTTCGGGCAGGCCTGCCTCTAGCATGATTTCACCGAGCCTGAGCGCAGTGAGCGAAGTGTCTTCGGCAGGCTTCAGAACGGCGGTGCAGCCTGCTGCAAGGCACGGGCCCAGTTTCATCGCGGCCATCACCAGTGGATAGTTCCATGGCACGACGAGCGCTGCGACACCGACCGGTTCCTTGATCGTGTAGACGTGGTGCTCGCCCGGCATGTTGATCGCATGAGTGCTACCATGGATCTTGTCAGCCCAGCCTGCGTAATACCGCATCGCCCCGATGCTCGCGAAGACATCGCCGCGCGCAAAATTGATCGGCTTGCCGTTATCAAGCGTTTCAAGCTGTGCGAGCTGCTCGGCATTGGCTTCGATCGCGTTGGCGATTTTGTTCATGAGCAGCGCGCGCTCACCCGGTTTCATGGTGGGCCAGGGGCCTTCGTCGAAGGCTTTGCGCGCAGCGCTCACCGCGCGGTCGATATCAACCTGAGCGGCATCGGCGATCCGCCCCAGTCCATCGCCATCGGCGGGGTTGATGATCGGGATCGCGCTATCCGCTGACGGATCGACCCAGTCAGCGCCGATCAGCATTTTCTTGTCCTGATTGATAAAAGACTGCGTTTCAGGGGCGAGTTCGATCAAGGCCATGGGTCAGGACTCCTCAGAAGCATGGGCGGCCAACAACGACCGGTAAGGGGATAGAGCGAGCGTGATCAGCACCATGCCGATCACCATCATGCCAGGGGCGGCGATCGCAAGGCTGAGATTGATGGCAGCGGGATCGCCAAAAAGCTGATCCGTCAGCGCAGCGATTAAGGTCGGCCCAGCGATATAGCCCACCAGATTGGCGATAAGCAGGTAGACCGCGATGACTTGCGCGCGCATTCGATTAGGCGTGATCAGCGGGAAGGTTGAGACCCCTGCGCCGAACGGAACTGTTCCGAACACCATCACGGCGCCGAGCAGTGTCAGTGCCAGCGTTGCATCGCTGACGAGCGGAAATGCGATTGCGAAGGGCAGTGCGGCTGCAATCGCTCCGAGCGAAAGGCGCAAAGTGGCATCGCGCATTCCTGCGAGCAGCATGCGTTCTGCGACAAATCCTCCAGCGACCACGCCTAATGGACCGGCGACCATCACCACAGGACCAAGCGCTTGGCCGACATCAAGCTGGCTCCAGCCATGCACCCGGATGAAAAAGGACGGCGACCATGCGCCGATCCCGTATTGCGCTGCGGCAAAGAACGAAAATCCGAAGAACAGCGGAAAATAAACCCATGCGTGAGTTTTGAGGAATTGGATGATTTCAAATGCGGGCGGCTGGTCTGCGCTTGCCGCCGCTATGTTGTCCGGCTGGCGCACCGGTTCGCGCACCAGAAGCAGCAGCAGGAAAAACAGCGGCACGCTGAGCAATGCCACTGCAAAGAATGTGAGCTGCCAGGGGACAAATGTGCCAAATGGCAGCGTCATCGGGCCGCGTGCCTCCAGCGCTGCATAAAGCGCGCCGCCAATCACTAGCGCAAGGCCCGCTCCGACAAAGCCCGAGCCGGTAAAAACGCCGAGTGCGGCAGGCAACCGGGATTTTGAGAAGTAATCCGAAATGATCGAGAAGCCCGCCGGGCTAAGCGTCGCTTCGCCGATGCCGACCAGCATGCGCGCTGCAAACAGGAGAAAGAAGCCGGTTGCAAAACCGCTCATGAAGGTAGCGCCTGACCAACAAACGAGGCCGCCAAGGATAATCCATTTCCGGTTAGAGTGGTCCGCCAGCCATGCCAGTGGGATCGCCATGACTGCATAGAGAAGCGCAAAGGAGAAGCCCTGAAGCAAGCTGACCTGAACGTCACTGATCCCGAGATCGGCTTTGATCGGCTCCACCAAAAGGTTGAGGATTTGACGGTCGATATAACTGACGATCCCCGCCAGCGAGAGTACGCCAACGACGAGCCACGCGCGAGCGGGCGAGGGGAGCGCCGGCGCCGCATCGGCTATCGTCTCGGTATGCAAGGGAGCCGGGTGAGTGACCGCTTCAGCCATAGAATGCGACTAGCGCAATGAGAACGCGGCGCACAAACAGGCGCGTTGTTATCCGCTTGGCGGACACAAAACCGCCTCGCCTCGCCGCTGCCCGATTTGCGCGTAAAACACGGCTGATGCCAGCTTCTCTTGCAACGCCTGTGCCTCCGCTCGACGATCCTGTCGCTGCGCTTGCCAAACTGATCGGGAGCGATGCGGTTGAAACCGATCCGGAAGAGCTGCGCTTTGCCAGTCAGGATCTGTTCTCCGAAGGGATCACTCCGCTCGCGGTCGTTTCGCCCGGCTCCACTTCGGAAGTAGCCGAGCTTGCCAAGTGGTGCAGTCAGCACGCGATCGCGCTGTGCCCGCGCGGCGGGGGCATGTCTTACAGCGAAGCTTTCCAGCCGCAGGGTGCGCGCTCGCTCATCCTCGATTTTTCGCGATTGGCGCAAATCCGGCAAATCAGTCCTGAAGACGGTCACGTAACCCTCGAAGCGGGCTGCACATGGGCAGCGCTTGATGAAGCGCTCGCTGCGCATGGCATGCGCGCGCGTTTCTGGGGGCCGATGTCCGGTGGGACTGCAACTATCGGAGGCTCGCTGAGCCAGGGTTCAGTGACATTTGGCTCAGGCGTGACCGGGGCCTCGGCTAACGCTGTCAAAAGCTTCGAAATCGTGACGGGCGCAGGTGAGGTTATCCGCACGGGTTCAGACGGCAGCGCAGGGACAGGTCCGTTCAATCGCAATTTCGGCCCTGACCTGACCGGGATTTTCGCCAATGATGCGGGCGCACTTGGGATCAAGACGGCCGCCACTCTCGAAATCGAACCGCGCCCGGCGATGGTCAACGGCCTGTCGTTTGCGTTCGACGATTTTGAAGCGATGGCGGTCATGCTGCGCGAAGTCCGGTTGAGGCGGCTGGCAAGCGAGTTTCTGGCGATGGATGCGGATGTCGCTCGTCAGAATGCCGGCGCGCCAAACCTGCTTGAAGACGCGAAGGCGATGATGCGCATCGGGCTCGCCGCAGGCAGTGTGACTGGCGCGCTTGGGCGGATGACGCGGGTTGCAATGGCAGGACGCAGATTTCTCGATAAAGCGGCCTACACCGCGCATTTCATGGTCGAAGGGCGCGACAAGCACGATCTTCGCAGCCGGCTTAACGCCATCAAAGCGCTCGCCAAAAGCGGCGATGAGATCGTCAATACAGTCCCCTTAGCGACGCGCGCTGCACCCTTTCCCGAATTGCCGGTAACGCATCCCGATGGCCGCCGCTTGCTGCCGATCCATGGAGTTATGGCGGATTCGCAGATCTTGGCATTCCATCACGATTACGTGGCGCTCAAGGATCGCTATGCCGGGCGCATGGAGGAAGTCAGCATCACGCTCGCTGAGTTCTTTGCAGGGATTGCGGGCATCGGCACGCTTTATGAGCCCGTCTTCTACTGGCCCGATAGCCAGATGCTGTATCACCAGCGCCGCACGCCGAGCTATCTCGATGGGGTCGCGCAAACCTATCCTGAAAACCTCAAGGCCCGCGAACTGGTGCGCGAATTGATCAGCGAGATTGTCGCGCTTATGCGCGCGCATGGTGGGACGCATTTCCAGTTGGGACGGCTCTACCCCTATGCTCAAACCCGCGAAGGTGAGGCAGGAGCCGTGTTGCGCGATCTGAAAGCGAGATTCGATCCTGCAGGCATCCTCAACCCGGGAGCACTTGGGCTATGACGCGGATTGCGATTGTCGGCGGGGGAATTGGTGGTCTGACCGCCGGGATCGCCTTGCAACAGGCAGGCTTCAATCCGGTGATATATGAACGCGCGCCTGAGTTTGGCGAAGTCGGCGCCGGGATTTCGCTTAGCCCGAACGCTGTCAAAGGCCTTGCGATGCTGGGGCTGGGCGAATTTCTCGAAGCCAAGGCAAACGAGCCGCTCGACCAGTTTCTGTTTCACGGGGTCACCGGTGAGCAATTGCTCAATTACGACCGGCGTACCTGCCGCGACACCTATGGCGGGGCCTATTTCCAGCTGCATCGGGCTGACCTTGTCGCCGGATTGATCGACGCGTTTGGACCAGACAACTGCCGGATGGCGATGGAGCTAACCGGGCTCAGCCAGTCCGAAAACGAGGTGAGCTTGCGGTTTGCCGATGGCAGCGAAGCGCGCGCCGATGCAGTGATCGGGGTCGACGGCTTGCGTTCGGCGATCCGCGATATCCTCTTCGACACGCCTGAGCCGACCTTCAGCGGTCATGTCGCCTGGCGCGCGTTGGTGCCCGGAGAAAAGCTTGGCCCGCGTGCGACTGAGCGCAGCAATGTCAATCATATCGGACCGGGGCAGAACCTCGTGACCTATCCGGTGCGCGGCACTGACCTGGTGAATGTGGTCGCACTGACCCGGGCTGATGGATGGACTGAAGAAAGCTGGAACGCCAAAGCAGCGCCGGCTGAACTGGCGGCCTTGTTTGACGGCTGGACTCATTATGTGACGCAAGCAATCGCTGCGATCGGCGAAGATGATCTGTATCGCTGGGGCCTGTTCATTCGCGAACCGCTCACTCGCTGGGTGAAGGGGCGGGTAGCTTTGCTGGGCGATGCTGCCCATCCGATGCTGCCCTATATGGGCCAAGGCGCCTCTAGCGCGATTGAAGACGGGACGGTGCTGGGCCGCTGTTTTGCCGCTGCCTGTGACCCGGTTGAAGCGCTCGCGTTGTATGAGCGCGCGCGGGTCGAACGCTGTGCGTTATTGCAAGCGGAAAGCAATGTCGGAGGCGACCGTCTGCAAGTCCTCGATCCTTATATGCTGCGTGACAATCCGCCTAAGAACGAAGATGCGTTGGGGATCTTTTCATACGATCCAGCAAGCGTAGAACTGGTCTAAGCCGTCATATGAAAAGGCGCCCGGAATGACCGAGCGCCTTTTGCGTGACGAAGCGAGTTTGGCTTAAGCGGGTTTGCGAGCCACCAGTGATTGCAGGAACGGGTTGGTCAAAAGCGGGCCTTGCTCAACTTCGAACCCGGCCTCTTCGATGATCCCGCGGAAATCAGCAGCGACAAACCCCGGCGAATACGGCTCGCAATTGTTCTTGCTGTCATAGTCAATCAGAAACCGGTGCGAGGCGCTGACCTGGTTTTTGTCGTTGCTTGGGAATTCATAGATCGAGAAAGTCCCGCCGGGGCGAAGCACGCGGTATGTCTCGGCGATGATTTCCTTCATCTTGGCGACTGGCACTTCGTGGAACAGGATATAGCTCAGAACCATGTCGAACTGGCCATCGGCAAAGCCGCTTTCCTCAGCTAGCCCCTGCTTGAAGTGGACTTCCTCGCCATGAGCGAGCGCCCGCGCATGCGCATAGCGAATGAGCGGCTTACCAACATCAAGTCCCCAAACTTCCGCTTCGGGGTAGAGCTTTTTAAGCGTCGTGGTCGCTTGCCCGATCGAGCAGCCGATATCGAGCACGTTGTTCACGACGCCATCGGCGGGCTTAGTCGCTTTCTCAGCGAGTTCGATGTGAAGCTCGTCCTGATCGTTGAAGCCTTCATAGAAGACTTTCGTTCCGTAGTGGAACACGATCCCGCCCATCGGATCATCAGTATAGCCGCCGGGCTGGCAGTGGATCTCGCGGCGGGTGTAGTCAGGCTCGACAAACTCGGGATCGATATGGATCCGCTCAGGATGCGCCGTTTCGGCTTCATCCATCTCAGCCATGACGTTGTCGATATCGCGATAAAAGCTCTCACGCGTGCGCCGCCACATCATTTCCTGCTGAGTGCGCACGAAGCGCTGAAACGTCGGCGTGACAGGGTTCTGCCCGAACACCTTGCGGATTTCGCCAAGCGAGATCGCGTCGCCTTCATTAGGCGCTGCGACGTCGCCATTCTCCAGCGCTTTTGCGAGGGCCACTTCGCCGTGTTCAGCGACTTTTGGAAACATCTCCTGGATCGCCAGCCGCCGGAACGAAGTGATAAATTCGAGATAGCTTTCATCGGCCAATTGTGTCGGGCGTGGGGTCACGCCGATTGCACCACGGTTCATTGCTCATCTCCTGTAGCAGGGCTGGGATTGATCGAATTGCCGCGCGCGGTCGGGCGGCGCACGAACGAGCCGAAGACCCGCTGGACCAGCGCGGCGCGCTCTTCTTCGCGGCGAGCGATTTCGGCTTGATCCGGCAGATGGGCCTCGATCGCATCGCTCACCTCGATGCCTTTTTCGGCAAGCACGGTCTCAAGCACATTGACCCGGTCATGATACGTCCACACCGCAGCAGACAGTTCGAGCAGCGCATCCAGAATATTGTCGATCACCACATCGTTGAAATAGGCTTTGCCAGCGCCGCCGATCTCATCGCCAAGCTTGGCTGGCACTTCGATGTCTGTTTTCTGATCCATAGACTGACTCATATCGTTGGCTTTCAATATTGGTTTATCAGGAACCACACACAGGGGCGGGCAATCCCCCTGCATTATCCGTTGTTCGGATAGTGATGAGTGCGATTGAGATGTTGTTCACGGGTGATCCTAGGGCTTGAGCTATGCGACATGACGCAGCGTATTCTTCAGTTTATCAGCATTCGCTCGAACATCCGCAAGATTTCTGGGCTGAGCAGGCGGAACAGCTGAGCTGGGATACGCGCTGGGACAGTGTGCTCGATCTGTCCGCAACGCCGATCCCGCGCTGGTTTGTCGGTGGGCGATTGAATGCGTGCTATAATTGCGTCGACCGCCATGTCGAAGCGGGGCACGGCAATGATCCAGCGCTGCTTTATGAAAGCCCGGTGACCGCGACTTCGTCTGTGCTCACCTTCGCTGATCTGCAGCGCTCGACTGCGCAGCTTGGCGGCGCGCTCGCAGCGCTTGGCGTTGCGCAAGGCGACCGCGTGCTGATCTATATGCCCAATTCGCTGCAAGCGGTTGTTGCGATGCTGGCCTGCGCCCGGATCGGGGCTGTGCATTCGGTGGTGTTCGGCGGGTTTGCCGCGCCTGAACTTGCGACCCGGATCGATGATGCCCGGCCAAAAGTGGTGCTGGCAGCAAGCTGCGGGATCGAAGGCGCTAAAATACTGCCGTATCAACCGATCTTGCTGGAGGCCTACCAGATTGCCGCGAGCAAGCCTGATGCGACGATTTACTGGCAGCGCGCCGAGCATCAAGCTGATCTCACGGCTGCAGGCGATCACGACTGGGACGAAGTGTGCGCTCATGCTGAACCTGCGCCTTGCGTGCCCGTCGCGGCGACTGATCCGCTTTATATTCTCTACACATCAGGCACGACCGGCCAGCCTAAAGGCATCGTACGCGATACAGGCGGCCACTTGGTCAGCCTGCTATGGAGCATGACGGGGATCTATGATTGCCCGCCGGGCGAGACGTACTGGGCTGCAAGCGATGTCGGCTGGGTCGTCGGGCACAGCTATATCTGTTACGCTCCACTCCTTAATCGCAACCCGTCGGTAATTTTTGAAGGCAAGCCCGTCGGCACGCCCGATGCCGGGATTTTCTGGCGGGTGATGGCCAAGCACAAAGTTCGCAGCTTCTTCACCGCGCCCACGGCTTTGCGGGCAATCAAGCAGGTCGATCCCGATGGTGCGATGGCGCGCGAAGCTGACCTTGCTAACCTTAAGGCGGTGTTCCTGGCTGGCGAGCGGACTGACCCGGCGACGCTTGAATGGACACAAGCCCTGCTCGGCGTGCCGGTGGTAGACCATTGGTGGCAGACCGAAACCGGCAGCGCAATCACGGCCAATCCGCTCGGTATTGAGCATCTACCGGTTAAGCCTGGCGCATCGACGGTGCCGATGCCGGGCTGGGATCTGGTGTGTGTCGACGAGGCTGGTAACCCGGTTGAACCGGGCGAAAACGGAGCGATTGTGGCGCGTCTGCCGCTCCCGCCCGGCTTTACTCCAACCTTATGGGAAGCGCCTGAGCGCTATCATCAAGCCTATCTTGAAAGGTATCCCGGCTTTTACCTCACTGGCGATTCCGGGTTTATCGATGCTGATGGCTATCTTCATATCATGGCGCGGATCGATGATGTTATGAATGTGGCCGGGCACCGTTTGTCATCCTCGGCTATGGAAGAAGTCCTGAGCAGCCACCCAGCGGTGGCCGAATGCGCCGTGATCGGCATGGCTGACCCGCTTAAAGGACAAATCCCGGTCGGGTTCGTGGTGCTCAAGGCCGCTGCCGCGGTTAACGAGGCTGACCTTGCCGCGGACCTGATTGCGCAAATGCGCGCCACAATCGGCCCGGTCGCCGCGTTCAAGCAGGTGCATGTGCTCAGCAAGCTGCCTAAGACCCGGTCTGGCAAGATCTTACGCAAGACGATCCGCGAAATCGCTGACGGCAACGTACCGGTGATCCCGCCCACGATTGAGGATGCAGGCGTTCTTGCCGAAATCGAAGCGCTCTTTGCGGATCGAGAGGTAAGCGTCTGATGCCTCGAACTATCCGTGCCGCTGTCAGTCCGGGACGAGGCGCCCCGCCGGTCATCGAAGACCTGATCCTCGCGGATCCTGAGCCGGACGAAGTTGTTCTGCGGATCGAGGCGGCGGGCATTTGCCACACCGATCTCGAAGTCGCGCGCTGGACGCCCGTCCCTCGCGTGCTTGGCCATGAAGGCGCGGGCGTGGTGGTGGCGACCGGATCGGCCGTGACCGAGCTTCAACCTGGCGAGCGCGTTGTTGCCACCTTCGGCTTTTGCGGCGAATGCCCCAATTGCCAAGGCGATCAGCCCGCCTATTGCTTCCAGGGGACCGCGCTCAATTTCGAAGGGCGACGCAGCACTGACGCGCCTGCGCTTACCCGTCCGGATGGTAGCGCGGTGAGCGCGGCATTCTTCCAGCAATCCAGTTTTGCAACGCATGCGCTGGCGACGGTGCGAAACTGCGTGAAAGTGCCCGATGGCTTTTCCATGCCGGTCGCTGCGCCGCTGGGCTGCGGGATCCAGACGGGCGCAGGAGCGGTGATGAACCAATTGGCAGCGCGCGCGGGACGGCCTTTGCTAGTTATCGGCGCAGGCGCAGTCGGCCTTGCCGCGATAATGGCAGGGCGCATCATTGGTTGCGATCCGATCCTATGCGTTGAACTCAATGCAGCGCGTCGCGATATGGCGCTCTCCGTCGGCGCAACGCACGCGCTCGACGGGGCTGATGCAGATTGGCCCGATCAGGTCCGCGCGATCACCCAAGGGGGCGCCACTGCCGCGCTCGACAGCGCAGGCACCCACACGACATTTCGCGGCGCTCTGGGCGCGCTTCATCCGGGCGGACGGCTTGGCGTGCTCACGCTCCCCGGCGGCTTTGACGAGACGATCGAACATCCCGGCGGGATCGACTTTATGACGAAGACGATTGTCGGCATTATCGAAGGCGACGCGGTCCCCAGCGCCTTCATCCCTCGGCTGATGGAGCAGCATTTGGCGGGCGATCTGCCGGTCGATCAGCTGATCACGCGTTACCGCTTTGCCGATATTCAGAGCGCGTTCGCGGATGCCGCGACCGGGAAAGTTATCAAGCCAGTGCTTACATTCGAGGATGAACAGGCATGAATGAAGTTCGCGTGATCCGGGCTGAGACAGTCGAGACACTGGCCGATGTGCCTGTGGTGGTGATTGGCGGCGGCGGGACCGGGCTGACCGCTGCGCTTGCGGTGCGCGATGCCGGGGTCGATGTGCTGGTGGTTGAACGCGATGGTCAGCCAATGGGTACGACCGCCATGTCAACCGGCCTTATCCCAGCGGCAGGCAGCAAGATCCAGCAAGCCAAG
>JBCCJD010000058.1:0-17087 GCA_039027955.1 Pseudomonadota bacterium | reverse complement strand
GCTCCCTTGGTGCTCGATGCGAGGCATGGCAGCGGCGACTTGCCGGTGCAAGCGCTGCTGCGGCTAAAGTCCGGCAGCGCTCAGCGCTTGGTCGATATCTTGGCTGAGGTCTGCAAGATCCTCCAGCCCGACATTGATCCTTAAAAGCCCTTCGGTAACGCCCATCTCAGCCCGCGCTTCCTCGCCAATGTTGGCATGCGTGCTGGAAGCAGGATGGCACATCAGGCTCTTAACATCGCCAATATTGTTCGAGATATCAATCAATTGGAGTGCATCAAGCAGAGCAAAAGCGCATTCTCTTGTTCCGACATCGAACGCAAAGATCGGTCCGGTCGCCTCCATCTGCGCTAGCGCGAGATTGTGCCTGGGATGGCTCGGCAGGCCGGGATGGAGCATCTGTCCGCCGCCAGCCACAACGCGCGGTTCGATCAGCTCACCGAGCCCGACCGCTGCATCGCTTTGCCGCCGAGCGCGCAGATCGAGCGTTTCGAGACCCTTGTGAACGACCCAGGCGCTAAACGGAGACAAAGCTGGCCCGGTATTTCGCTGAAAGGGCATCAGCGTCTCAGCGATCCACTCTTCGCTGGCGCAGATCGCCCCGGCGAGCACACGCCCCTGCCCGTCCATCAGTTTAGTCGCAGAATACGCCACCACATCAGCGCCAAACTGCATCGGGCGCTGAAGCGCAGGCGACGCAAACGCGTTATCGACCACGGTGGTGATGCCATGCGCCTTAGCCAGCGCGCAGACATGCGCGAGGTCAACGATATCCAGCGTGGGATTAGCCGGGCTTTCAAAAAAGAAGACCTTGGTGTTCGGCTTGATGGCCGCTTCCCACGCAGCATTGTCAGCGCTGTCGATCATCGTGGTCTCAATCCCGAAACGGGGCAGCAAATGCTCAACCAGCCAGCGACACGAACCAAACGCAGCGCGCGCCGCGACACAATGATCTCCGGCTGACAATTGGCACAACAGAGCCGCTGTCATCGCTGCCATGCCAGAGGCTTGCGCACGGCATGCCTGTGCCCCTTCAAGGAGCGCAATCCGCTCTTCCAGCATGGCCACCGTCGGGTTCTGCAAACGCGAATAGGTCATCCCGTCGGCTTCGCCTGCGAACCGGTCGGCCACGGTTTGCGCATCGTCGTAAGTATAGCCCGATGTCAGGAACATCGCTTCGCTGGTTTCGCCATGCTCGCTGCGCCAAGTGCCGCCCCGCACAGCCTGTGTCGCGGGGCGCCAAGTGCGGGTTACCGCGCGGTCCATTCCGGTTGTCTTCTTCATGAGCGCGACGATTAGGCGTCCGACAAACCGCTCGCAAGCAGACCTTCGCGCGCAGTCCGCGCATGGCCAACCGCGCCGAGCATCAGCGTGCCTTCAAGCAAGGTCATCAGGTATCGCGCTCCGGCAGCCGGATCAGGATCATCAGCCGGCATTTGGGTCTCAAGCCAGGCAAGCTGTTTGGTCATCATCTGTTCGGCCGCTTCGCGATAGCCGGGTAGGCCGCGAGCCGATCCGGCGACAATCTCCCACCACAAAACGAGAAACGACTGCATCGCTGGCGTGCGTCCTTCTGCCAGGATTCGCGCCAGACACTCTTGCCTTGTAGCGGCGCGCTCGCTGCCCAGCGCGGCTTCGAGCGCGGCGGCATAAATACCGGCAATGTACTCCAGCAGATCAATGATCAGCTGCTCCTTGTTGCCGAAATGATAGATCAGCATTCGATCGCTTGTTCCGGCCGCCTTTGCGAGGGGGCGCAGACTAGCCCCACCGAGACCATGCTTAAGCACATGCGATGCCAGCAGCGGGAGCAGCGTCTCTCTCGACAGACCGGCTTTGGCAGGAGATCGCGGTGAAGGATCAGACGGCGGATCGGACATGAGTAAAGGCTATTGTAGCGAATGCTACATTGCGTTAAAGAGTGATGTAGCGACCGCTACAAAGTGCTTCGGAGGCATCTCAATGGACATACTGCAATTTCTCTTCTTCGCCGTCTTGGTTGGAGGTTTTATCGCTGGGCTCTATATCCTCCTTGCCAAACCCTCAAATGGCAATGCTGCTCTCGCAGCGGCGCTTGCGGCCGGGTTTGGTGCTTACACCGCGGTCCAGATCGCGAGCGAAGGTGTTATCATGTTTTTCACTAATCACACCGACAACCTCACCGGCATTCAGGTCTGGTGGGATCTGGTGATGTGCGTGGTGATCTCGTTTTTCTTTATCGCTCCGCGAGCGCGCGCGGTTGGCATGAACGTGCCGCTGTGGGCTTTATTTGTAGGTCTTACCGCTAGCATTGGGTTGCTGGCGATGTGCGCACGGCTGTTCTGGCTTGAACAGATGGCTCAAGCGAGCGAGCCGGAGAGTTCGTCAGCAGCACGCACAGCCTAAATCCCCTTGCCCGGCGCGAAGCGCTTTTCTAAGCGCGTGCGCGCGATGTCCGGGCAAGCGTCTCCTTCTGTTCAGGCTGTGCCCGAGCCGCCGGGCCGGCCGCACGATCCTTGGGTCTGGTGTCTTGCGATCCCGCTGCTGTTCGGCACCCTTGCGAGCTTTGGTTTATCGCTGCCGAGCGCGCCTTATTTCGATGAAGTGCATTATCTGCCGGCCGCGCGTGAGCTCTTGGCGATCGGCAGCGAGGATGGCGGCCGCTACGTCAACCGCGAACATCCCTTACTCGGCAAGCAATTGATTGCGCTGGGAATATGGACGCTCGGCGATAGCCCGCTAGGTTGGCGTGTGCCCTCACTTGTGGCCGGTATCATTGCCCTTGCCGCGGCTATGCGCGCCTTGTGGCAAGCGAGTTATGATCGCTTCGCAACGATCGCGTTTGGCGTGCTGCTGGCGAGCGGGTTCCACCTGTTCATCCAATCGCGGATCGCGATGCTCGATATCTTCATGGCAGCTTTCCTTGCACTAGCCGCGTGGCAGTTTGCAGGCGCCTGCCGCGAGCCTGAAACGGGGCGCTGGCGGCTTGCGCTGACCGGGATCGCGCTCGGCTGCGCGCTTGGTTCGAAATGGAATGCCGTGCCGCTCGCAATGGTACCAGGCCTGACCTTCTTTGCCGCACGGCTTTCGGCTGGACGCCGCCGCTTGATCACCAGCACGCGAGGCATTCCGGTGCCCGGCATCTCTTTGCTTGAGGCGTTTATATGGCTCGGGGTTGTTCCGCTCGCCGTCTATAGCGCGACGTTTGCGCCGGGCTATTGGCTGGGAACCGAGTTTCATTCCTCCCCGCTCGTGCAGAAGGGTCTGATTGGTCTGCACCAAGAAATTCTCGACCTCCAACAGCAGGTGCTGCTGCCGCACACCTATCAAAGCACGTGGCCGCAATGGCTGCTGAACACGCGCGGGATCTGGTATCTTTATAAATTCACCGACAACGCTCAGCGCGGTGTGCTTTTGATAGGCAATCCACTGACAATGCTGCTTGGACTACCTGCGCTTGTCTGGTGCCTTGGGATTGGCTTGTGGCGCGCTGATTGGGCAAGGCTTGCAGCGGTGATCGGCTTTGCGGTGAGCCTGGGTTTATGGCTGATCGCGCCTAAGCCGGTGCAATTCTATTACCACTATTTCATGCCGAGCTGTTTCTTGCTGGCCGCCTTAGCGCTCACCTTGAGCGACCTTCATGCAGGCAAGCGGCGCTGGACGAGTTACGCCATGCTTGGTGCGAGCGTTCTGTTCTTCGCGCTCTTTTACAAAGTCCTTGCCGCTGCGCCGCTTGATGGCCCGCTGAGCTTTGCCGATTGGGCGTGGCTGCAAGGGTGGAGATAGCGGGCTTTTAAGCCTAGCACCCATGCGGCGAGGGCCCGGCAAAGCTAGAACCGGCCCCAGACAAACCGGCTCGACAGCGCGTAATTCCATACCGAGCCAAGCACGATTCCCCACAGCGCCGCGAGCGCCCAGTATACTCCGCGACTTTCAAGCAGCGTAGCGACCGCAACATTAGCAAATCCGCCCACCGCGCAAGTCAGGCAAAAGCCCGCCCATCCGCGCAGCACCTGACCCCATCCGATCAGGCGCTGATCGCGATAGGTCAGCCAGTTGTTGAGCCAGAAATTGAAGCTCATTGCGCTCAGAACGGCGATGCCTTGCGAGACGGTGAATGCTTCTTCGAACACGAACAGCAGGCTGGCAAGCACAGCCATATGCACCACCACCCCTGCCGCTCCGACGGTCCCAAACAGGGCAAAGCGGGTCGGGATCACTCGCCCCAAGGTCTTGTCATACAGGCCAGCGAGAAAGTCGAACAGGATTGCGCGGTCAAGTTTGCTGGTGCCTTCGCGCCGCTTGGCAAAATTCAAAGGAAACTCTTTCACTTTCATCGGCGCATCTGACGTTGCCAGAAGGTCGAGCAGAATTTTGAATCCGATGCCCGAAAGACGCGGCACCAAAGCCCGCGCCCTGGCAGTTGCCAGCATGAAGTACCCGCTCATGGGATCGCTTAACGCAACGCCCGTGAGCCGCCGCGCGACCGAATTTGCAAGACCGGAAAGACGCTCACGCTCAGGCTCAGCCCAATCAGCTGTACTCGCCCCTTCAGCAAAGCGCGACGCGACGCAGATCTCAGCTTCGCCTGCCTTGAGCGCAGCAAGCATGGCAGGCAGGAGCGCCGGATCGTGCTGGTGATCGGCATCCATAACCGCTGAGTATGGTGCAGCAGTGGCGCAGAATCCCTCGATCGCAGCACTGGCAAGCCCGCGCCGACCGATCCGCTGAATGACCCGGACCCGGCGGTCCGTAAGGCCCAGCGCGCGCGCTTCATCCGCGGTCCCATCCTTGCTGTCATCATCGACAATCAGCACTTCCCAGCCATCTTGACCCAGCACGCTTTCGATCCGCTCGACTAACGGGGCAAGATTTCCGCGTTCGTTAAGCGTCGGCAGGATGATGGCAAGTTCGAGCGTCACGGGGAGCTTGCGGTTAGAGCCGCTCGAGCACCGCATCGCCGATGGCGCAAGTGCCGTATTCGCCTCCCAGATCGCTGCCGAGAATGCCGTCAGCGAGCGCTTTTTCAACCGCACTTTCGATCCGCTCCGCCTCCTCGATCATGCCGAAGGAATGGCGCAGCATCATCGCTGCCGAGAGGATTGTCGCCATCGGGTTCGCCTTTCCCATGCCGGCGATATCAGGCGCGCTACCGTGGATCGGCTCGTACAAACCGAAGGTCCCGTGATCGGTCTGGCGCTCTCCAAGTGATGCGCTGGGCAGTAGACCAATCGAGCCCACGGCTGCGCTCGCAAGGTCAGACAAGATATCGCCAAACAGGTTGCCGGTGACCATCACATTGAACTGTGCGGGGTTGCTGATGATCTGCATCGCTGCGTTGTCTACGTACATGTGATCGAGCGCCACGTCAGGGAAGTCAGCGGCGGCTTTGCTTACTTCCTCGCGCCAGACCTGACTTGTTTCCAGTACATTGGCCTTGTCGACGCTGGTAAGATTAACTGTTTGCTGGGCCGCAGCGCGCAAAGCGATTTCGGCGATCCTGCGCACCTCGGGGACCGAATAGGACATGAGGTCCCAGCCCTCACGCGCACCCTCAGCCGTTTCGCGGATACCCTTATCGCCGAAATACACATCACCTGTGAGCTCGCGCACAATCAGCACATCAAGATCGCCAGCAATCTCAGGCTTTAGCGGCGAGAGATGTTCCAATCCTGCAAACACCTTAGCGGGGCGGAGATTGGCGAACAGGCCCAGCTCCTTGCGCAGGCCAAGGATGGCCTGTTCGGGCCGCAAGTGCCGCTCGAGCCCGTCACAAGACGGATCACCGACCGCCCCGAACAGCACTGCATCGGCGGCGCGCGCCATCTCCAGCGTCTCCTCAGGTAGCGGCATCCCATGGCGCTTATAAGCGATGCCGCCGACATCGCCTTCGAACAGCGTCAGCCCCGTAAGTTCCAGAGCCTTAAGCACGCGAACAGCCTCACGGGTCACTTCGGGGCCGATCCCATCGCCCGGCAGAATCGCAATCCTCATCGCCCCGCCCTTCACCTCACCATGCGAGCCAACCGCTCGCCCAACAGAACGCGCGCGGCCATAACATCGCTTTTGGCATCAGCAAGCAGGTAGTGCCCGAGCGGGCGGTGGAGCTGGCGGAAAGCCTCGAATTGTGCAGGCAGATCTCCCTTAATGTCAGGCTTGCCCCCACCATAGCCAAGTTCTCGCAGAAGCATGGTTTCATAGACCACCATCGCAGCAAGCCAGCCCCGCGCCGAAGGGGCATGGCAAATCGCGTTTAGGAGCGCGTCGAGCGCTTGAAACAAAGGCGGATACGGATTGCGTTCAGGCAACGCTGATGCGGTCAGCGCGCAAGCCCACTGGATCGCTGCAGCGGGGAGCGGTTCGGTCAGCCATGGGCCGCAACTCTCGACCAGTTCAAGCCTTGCAAAGGGCAATTGGCTCGCAGACTTTGCGCGCAGTTCAAGCGCAACCCGGTTGCCAGGGATCATGACCGGGCGCAGTTTGCGGCCTCGCCCTCCTGCAACATATCCTGCAACAAGACCGTATTCTTCAGTCAATACGCGCGCGATAGCTGCATTTTCCCCATGTGCGCGGCTGGCGACGAGGATGGCAGGGGCACTGACGTTCATCGGCGCCTCGAAAATGCAGCGGATTTATTTAAGCTTGGCTTCCAGTTCGGCCACTTTGGCTTCCAGTGCATCCGCTTGTTCGCGCGCTTTTTGTGCCATCGCCTTTACCGCATCAAATTCTTCACGGCTGACGAAATCGATCCCGCCAAGCGCTTCACGCATGCGTTCGCGCGCGTTTTCGCGTGCTTCGCGGGTCATTCCAGCCATGGTGCCAGCAGCGCTGTTGGCGAGTTTGACAAAGTCGGCGATGATCGGGTTCTGGCTCTGCATATGCTGCATGTGGCAACGGATGCGAGTGATGTCTAGAGGCTTACCTCGACTGCCGCGCCGCTGGTATCGCGTTCACCTCCGCCGGGATTTTCCGCGATGAACTGGTAATTGAGCACAGTCGCAAAACTGGCCCACGCAAGATACGGTATCAGGAGCAAAGCCGCGCTGCGACGCACGCGCCAGAACGACCACATTACGGCCAGCAGGGTGATCACGGCATAGCCCAACACGATCAGGCCTCCCTGCATGTTCTGCATACCAAAGAAGACAGGGGTCCAAGCAAGATTGCCCAGGAAGTGCGCTGCGAAGATGATGATCGCGATCGCACGCCCGCTTGCGCCCCACGCACTAACCACGAGCGCCAGAGCAAACCCGATCATGACATAGAGCACTGCCCAGACGGCCCCGAAAGCGGCTGGCGGCGGGAAGATCGCCGGCTTTGTGAGGCTTTGAAACCATGCAGTTTGCGGGCTGCCCAATTGTCCTGCGGTAAAGCCGAGCAGCACAATCAGCGGCACAAGAAAGAGCGACCAGCGAAGCAGGCTGGCGCGCAATTGACCCTTCGATGCAAGAACGTTCATCGCTTCCTCTTGGCTGCCCTTTTTCCTCCCGCGTGCCCAACTCGAGAGGGCTGCCTCATTTCGCCGCGGCGATGCCACAATTCGCCGTGATTCGGCCATAAATCCGAGTGGTCGGCGATACACGAGCAGCGCCACTGGGCCAATCTTGGTAGGCCGATTTATCCGACAAGCTCAAGAAAAACCCACAGAATCTTGGGAATTTACAAAAATTCAATAAGGGCATGTGCGTGCCCGGCGGGTTGTGATAGCGTCGCCACATTCTCGCCGCGATTCGGGACGCACCTCGGCAGAATTGTATCGACTTGCGCGTCCTACCTACTCATGGGTTCGATGGGGAGCCCAATTAGGGGAACGGAAATAATGAAAAAGACCAATTTCGCTTCGATGCTGGCGGTTGCTGGCGGCCTCGCGATCGCAACGGCTGCGTGCTCGGCTCCGGCTGAAGAAAGCACTGACACCGCCGCTGATGAGACTTCGGTCGAAGAGACCGCTTGTGCTGCTTGCGGTGCTGAAGGCTGCGAAGCGGCTTGCGGCGCAGAAGGCTGTGAAGCGGCTTGCGGTGCTGAAGGCTGCGAAGCGGCGTGCGAAGCTGAAGGTTGTGAAGCAGCTTGCGAAGCTGCCTAAGCGCTTTGTAACGGATTGCGCATCACGCGCGAACCGGATGCGGCCGGTGGCAAACACTTGCCATCGGCCGTTTCGCTATATGCCGCTACCACAATGACCTTGCTGACATGACCCCGACCGAAGCTGCACATACTGTCATCGAGACCATCACGCAGATGGCTCAGGACCAACGCCCGCTGATGCTACGGGTGGTGCCTGAAGACGGTGCGACGTTCTGGACGCATTACCCTGAAAAGGATGCGCGCGATAAGTTCTGCAAGGCACGGTGGTATTATCACGTTCACGCGCCGGGCTCGCGCGATGCCGATGAACACGGGCACTTTCACCTGTTTCTTCACCGCTCACAGCTGCCCGATGGACTTGAGCCAAAGGTCTGGCCGCCGCAAGGCGAAGACGCAAAAGCGCATGTAACGCATCTCATCGCGCTGTCGATTGATACGCTGGGCATTCCGCGCAGCTGGTTCACCGTGAACCGCTATGTCACCAACGAATTCCTCTATCCCGCTGACGTGATGATCGAGCACCTGCCAGCATTCGATGTCGATCACACAAAAGAGGACGATCTGGTGAACCGTTTCGTCACCGCCATGGTCGCGCTCTATCGTGAAGAGATCGCTGAGCTGCTGCGGGCACGTGATGCCCGCCATGCAGAACTGGTCGCCGAGCACGGCTCTTACGGCTATGAGAAAGCGAGCGGCGCAGAAGTGCTCTCGCAGATCCCGATTGACCTTGATGCCAAGATCGGCAGCCTCGATCTGGCTGCAGCGTAGTCAGCCTCTTTTTGCGCTGACCAGAAACTCGACATTGCCTTGAGGGCCAGTGATCGGGCTTTGGGCGATGCCTTGAACATCCCAGCCAAGCCCCTGCAGCCATTGGCAAACTTCGTCACAAACGCGTTTATGCAGGGACGGATCGCGGACCACTCCGCCTTTGCCGACTTCATGGCGTGAGACTTCGAATTGAGGCTTGATCAGGGCGACAAGCTGACACTGCTGCGCCGCTAGTTCGAGCGGACGCTCCAGCACTTTAGCAAGGCCGATGAAGCTTGCATCGCACACCACCCAGTCGCACGCCCGATCAAGCACAGCTGGCGTCAGGATGCGTGCGCTGGTTTGCTCAAGCACAGTGACGCGGTCGTCTTGTCGCAGCTTCCAGGCAAGCTGGTTTGTCCCGCTGTCAACCGCGAATACATGGGCAGCGCCCTTAGTCAGCAGCACATCGGTGAACCCGCCCGTCGAAGAACCGATATCCATCGCGACCGCGCCGCTTGGATCGAGCGCGAAATGCTCAAGCGCGTGGGCCAGTTTGATCCCGCCCCGGCTAACCCATGGGTGATCGCGCCCACGTACCTCCAATGCAGCATCCTGCGCGACCTGCTGACCGGGCTTCGTCAGCTTCGCGCCGCCCATGAAAACCAGGCCAGCCATAATCAATGCCTGCGCGCGTGTACGGCTTTCCGCATGGCCCTGTTCGACCAGCAATTGATCAGCGCGCATTTTCCTCGCGGGCTTTTTTGGAGCGCTGGTGGAAGACGAGCGATTTGTCATGGACGGGTAAGGTGTTAGCGCGCATTGAAGTTGCATGAAAGGAACTGCGTCTGTGTCGCTTCTTACGATTGCTTTAAGCGTCCTTGCGAGCGCTTGCGTTCCCGCAGAGCAAGCTTCGGCGCCGAGCGCGCCCGCTGACACCGCTAACGCTGGTGCAAGTGAGGCAAGCATAACCCAACCGGTCCCTGCACCTGCGCAATCACAGCCAGCGCCGCCTCCGCCACCCCTCGCTGAGCCTACTTACGCTAACTATCTGGATGCGCCTGCGTCGCCGGGGACATGGCGTTATGAAGACGAGCCTGGTGAAAATCTGGCGCTGTTCGGTGCCACTAAAGGCCAGCCGATCTTCCTGTTGCGCTGCGCCGAAGGCAAGTTCGCTATCGGACGGGTGACGGACCAGCCCCAATCGAGCGCGCGCGCTATGAGTGTGACGACCGAAACGGGCTCGCGCCAGCTCACGGCCGAGCCGGTGCCTGGCCGCACACGCATTTTGGCCGCCTATATCCCTCCCGATGATGAACTGCTTGATGCGATGGCGATTACCAAGGGACGTATCGCGATCCAGGTCGAAGGCGAACGCACGCTCTACGTCCCTGCCTGGGCGGAAATCAGCCGTGTAATCGAGGATTGCAGGTAAGGTCTTTTGAAACTCTAGGCCGCCAGTGATCGCGGCAATATCAGCCACTCGCCTCACCTCAGCACAAAATGCGGGCGATTCTAGATCTTAATATCCACAGACTTGCCGACAGCGTTTCCACATGCCGCGCCAAACTCTCCTTGGAATCAAAAAACGCCCAAGGTTTCCCTTAGACGTCTGATCGCGACTATCTCCGCAACGATGTTCCAATATGACGTGGGAAAAGTTTTTTTCAAGACTTGTCCTAGCGAATCACATGATTCAAAACAGGACTCGAGGCCAGCGGCGAACGCGGCTCTCGGCCCCCGATGATACGGCAGGGTCTTGGCTAATTAGCGCGAAAGGAGGTGATCCGATGTCTCATGGTTCAGCAGAGAGGTCGGCAAGTTTCCGCGCGAGGCACTATCGGTAAAATCTGATACCTTTAGAGGCTTCGTGAGCGGCACTTCCAGGCCGCTGACCATGAAAGGGCGTTTCCACCTGCGGGCGTGGAAGCGCCCTTTTCATATTTCTTGCCCCTCGCGCCCGGCCATATTACCGGCATTTTCATGCAGTTTGAGACGATCCCGCACCCTTCCCCGACGCCTGACGAAGCTCGCAAAGCCGCGATAGCCGATCCCGGTTTCGGCACAACGTTTACTGACCACATGGTCACGATCGATTATGACGAGGCGCACGGAGGCTGGCACTCAGCGCGGATCGGACCGCGCGAACCGATCAGCCTCGATCCTGCTGCAAGCGTACTCCACTATGCGCAGGAAATATTCGAAGGGATGAAAGCTTTCGCTCATCAAGAAGGCGGACTGGCACTTTTTCGACCTGAAGCAAACGCCAAGCGCTTTAATGAAAGTGCACGGCGCATGGCGATGCCCGAATTGCCCGAAGAGCTGTTTCTCGAAGCGGTGCGCAAAGTGGTAATGGCAGATGAGCAATGGTTGCCGCCGGTGGAAGGGGGCTCGCTCTATATCAGGCCGTTCATGTTCGCGAACGAGGCGTTTCTGGGCGTGCGCCCGGCTAAGCAATACAAATTCTTGGTTATCCTCACCGCTGCCGGCAGCTACTTCAAGCGCGGTGTAAGCCCGGTCAAAATCTGGGTTGCACAGGGCTATGTCCGCGCTGCCCCGGGCGGCACGGGCGCGGCCAAGACCGGCGGCAATTACGCCGCCAGCCTTGTCCCACAAGCTCAAGCGATCGAGCAGGGCTGTGACCAAGTGGTGTTTCTGGACGCGGTTGAAAACAAATGGATCGAAGAATTGGGCGGCATGAACCTGTTCTTCGTGCGCCGCGATGGAAGTGTCATCACTCCTCCGCTAACCGGCACGATCCTACCCGGCATTACGCGCGACAGTCTTATTGCCATGCTGCGCCACGAAGGGCTCGATGTGCGCGAAGAGCCCTATTCGATCGACCAATGGCGCATTGAGGCAGAAAGCGGCGAGCTGCTTGAGACTATGGCTTGCGGGACAGCTGCCGTGGTCACTCCGGTTGGCACTGTCGCATCGCCCGATGGTGAGTTTGCAATCGGTGCAGGCGGCACCGGTCAACTCACCACGAAAATGCGAGAGAAGTTGGTGGGTATCCAACACGGCACATACGACGATCAGCATGGATGGGTAATGCGGGTATAGCTTCCTTAAGGTTCGCATTCAGGGGTTTGTTTACCATCTGATGCTATGTCTCAAACCATGGCGTCGCTTGCTCCAACTCATGTCATCACGCGCGATGAGCGGCACCGCGAATTGCACTTCGCAATTGGCGGGTTCTGGACGCTTGATGCGATGAAAGGCTTCCTGTTTGAGCTCGGTGAAGCGGCTAAGCCGTTCATGCGCGAACACGCGCCGTTCACTGCGCTTGGAAACTTGCGCGAATTTGTTCCTCAGGATCGCGCGACCGCGGACGCCATTCGCGACAGCCTCCTTGCTGGGACAAAGAACGGGCTCCAGCGCTTTGCAGTGGTCTCACCCCCGGCATTGGTGAAAATGCAATATCGCAGGATCGGCGCGGGCCTTGATATCGAGTTTTTCGACGACGAGGTGTCAGCGCGGGCCTGGCTGCGCGAGCAGAGTTAAGCGTCAAGCGCATCGCGAAAGGCATCGACGAGCCAGCTGGCTGCTGGGCCAAGCCGAGCGTCGCGCCGCCAAAGCGCACTAAGCCTATAATCCGCGCCAGGCGCTTCAGGCAGATCAAGCTCGACCAACGCACCGCTCGCTAAGTCGCCCGCGATCATTGCACGGGGCATGTTTCCCCACCCAAGCCCTTCCTTAAGCAGGCTGTGCTTGGCACCCAAATCACCCAGTCGCCAGGTGTCAGGGCTCAACACTGAAAACTCGCGACCTTCTGTGAGGTTTGAGCGATCTGCCAAGACCAATTGCAGGTGTTTGCGGCTTTCCCCCGGAGCAAGGTCCGCACTGGCGAGCGGGTGGTTTGGGGCAGCAACCGGTATCAACTCGATCTCCCCGATCGCCTGGCGCTCAAGCCCTGAATGATCGCCTATTACAGGGCCACCAATCGCGAGTTCGGCCTCCTCTTCCAGCAGACATTCAGCCACCGCGCCAAGCCCTTCGATATTGAGCGTAAGCGAGACAGTCGGAAACACACGCCGAAACTCTCCAAGGACCCGAGCGCTCACTTCTCCAGGCACCATCACATCAAGGACAAGACTGATCGAGGATTCAAGCCCGGCATGGAGCGAGCGTGTCTTAGCCAGCAACGCATCGACCCTGTCTGCCACTGCGCGCGCTTCTGCAAACAGACCCTTGCCCGCTTCTGTAAGAACAGGTTTGCGCGATCCCTCGCGCTCAAACAACGTCACTGCGAGCTGGAGTTCAAGCTGCGCTATTCCATAGCTGATCGCCGACACAGCGCGGCCCATTCGCCGCGCCGCGCCGCCAAAGCTGCCTTCCTCCACTACTGTCAGGAAAATGCGGAGTTGATCGAGACTGGGGTCGCCGAGTTTCATGCGATTATATTCAGATAATCTGAACATCTTTGCAAGTTTTATCCTACTTATCTGATTATAGAATGCACTCTATCTGAGTGCTCAACACCGCGATGCACTTCGCGCAAACGCCTAAAGAGCAAGGAGAATTGTCATGATTGAACTTCGTCCTTTCGATAGTCTCGGCAGCGCCAATCACGGCTGGCTCGATGCCCATCACCATTTTTCATTCGCCGGATATCATGACCCCGCGCGGGTCCATTGGGGCTCGCTGCGAGTCTGGAACGATGACACGATCGCGCCCGGCACAGGTTTTCCCACGCACCCGCACAGCGACATGGAAATCATCACCTATGTCCGCAAAGGCGCGATCACCCACCGCGACAACCAAGGCAATGAAGGCCGCACCGAAGCGGGCGATGTCCAAGTGATGAGCGCTGGCAGCGGCATCGCGCACTCGGAATACAATCGGGAAGATTCCGACACACAGATCTTCCAGATCTGGATCATTCCCGATGAGCGCGGCGGTGAGCCAAGTTGGGGCGCACGCGAGTTTCCCAAGGGCGAGCGCGCCGGCGCCTTCGTCCCGCTCGCGGCCGGTAGCGCCAATGACAATGATCGCGCGGCAGGTGCGCTGCCGATACGCAGCGATGCCCGCGTCCTTGGCGCGACCATCAAAGCAGGCGAGAGCATCACCTATGATGTGTCTGACGCATCCCGGCATTTGTATCTGGTCCCCGCTACCGGCGCAGTGCGGGTTAGGGATGGTGCGAGCGACGACAGCGTCGAGGCCCGGGCCCGCGATGGCGTCGCAATCACTCAGCGTGAGCAAGTGACGATCACCGCGCTTGAAGACTCCGAAATCGTCCTGGTGGACGCTGCATGAACCCCCTGGAGCCAGCCGATCCCCTTCGGCTGGCTCTTTTCGTTTGAACTGACCTTGCCCTCGCAAACCCAAGGAGTACCCCAATTATGGCCAATATCCTTACCATCACCGCCAGCATTCAAGGCGAAAACAGCACCTCGCGTGCGCTTGCAACGAAGCTTACCGAAGGGCTCGCAGCCAAGAGCGGTGCGAGCATCACTGTTCGCGACTTGTCAGCCAATGACGTCCCGTTCGTTAGCGCTGAACGCTTCGGAGCCAATCTGACCCCCGCCGCGGACCGCAGCGCCGAACAGGTAGAACTCGCAGCGATTGCCGACACGCTGATTGCTGAGCTTCAGAACGCAGACACAATCGTGATCGGCAGCCCAATCTACAATTTTGGTGCGCCTGCAGTCCTTAAGGCCTGGGCCGATCTGGTTGCGCGCGCCGGCACGACCTTCAAGTACACTGAAACCGGCCCGGTTGGTCTACTTGAAGGCAAAAAGGCCTACCTCACCATCGCATCGGGCGGCACGCCGGTCGGCTCGGACATGGACTTCATGAGCGGCTGGCTGACCTTCTTCTTGGGCTTTCTTGGCATCACTGATGTCGAAATCGTCGCAGCAGATGGGATCATGGGCGCTGATGGCGAAGCCAAGATCGCCGCTGCGCATGAAAAAGTTGATCAAATGGCTGCCTGATGCGCTGAGCCTTTCCCTTCCCCAACCCCTTGTTACCCCGGAGATGTACCATGAATACGATTACTCAAAACCCTTCGCCCACCGCCGCGCAATCCAACCTGGATGCCCGTGATGTCCTAGCCCTCGGCGCTCGAGTGCTCCTTGCTGCGATTTTTGTTCTGTCAGGCCTTACGAAGCTTAGCGCAGTTGACGGGACGATCGGCTATATCGCCAGCGCCGGTCTGCCGATGGCCGAGGCCATATATTACGCGGTGGTCGCGTTAGAGATTATCGGCGGCATCATGCTCATCGCTGGCTACAAGACCCGTAGCGTCGCGCTGGCTCTTGGTGCCTTCAGCATTCTTGCCGGAGCGTTGTTCCACAACGACTTTGCTGACCAGAACCAGATGATCCACTTCCTGAAAAATCTCGCGCTGGCAGGCGGGATGTTCCAGGTCGCTGCATTTGGGCCGGGTCGGCTGTCACTCGACCGCGACTAACCCTGCCCCCCAGGGTCGCATGAGGCCGGAGCGCTTGCCTAGCGCTTCGGCCTTTTTGCTAGTCGAGCGGCGGAAGGCCCTCGCGCAACTCTTCAAGCCAGACTTCGGCAGATGCATCAGATGGCGCGCGCCAATCACCGCGCGGAGAAAGCGCACCCATGGCACTCACCTTCGGCCCGTTAGGAAGCGCGCTGCGCTTGAATTGGGAAAACGCGAAAAAGCGCTGCACAAACTTCTCCAACCAAAGCGCGATTTCGCTCAGCTCGTATTGATTCTTGCGCGCTTCAGGAAAGCCGGCTGGCCACAATCCATGGCTTGCATCGTTCCATGCGTGCCAAGCCATAAAGGCGATCTTGCTTGGACGCTGACCATACCGGATCGTGTGATGCAGGAAAAAGTCATTAAGCTCATAAGGACCGATCAAGCTCTCGGTTGACTGGATAGCGCCATCTTCACTCGGCGGGACCAGCTCAGGCGAGATTTCAGTGTCATAGACCGCTTGCAAAATCGTGCTGCAGGCATCGGAAAACTGTTCGGTTTCGATCGTCCAGCGGATCAGATACCGGATCAGCGTCTTAGGCACCCCGGAATTAACGCCGTAATGGCTCATATGGTCACCCACGCCATAAGTGCACCAGCCGAGCGCCAATTCGCTAAGGTCGCCGGTGCCGATTACAAACCCGCTATGCTGGCTTGCGAGCCGAAACAGGTAATCGGTCCTGAGGCCCGCCTGCACGTTCTCAAAGGTAACATCGTAGACCGGCTCGCCGCTCGCATAGGGATGATCCATATCGCTCAGCATTTGCCGTGCGGCCGGTTTGATATCGATCTCTTGCGCGGTGATTGCGAAAGCCTCCATTAGCTTCCACGCATTCGACTTGGTTGCGTCCGATGTGGCGAAGCCCGGCATAGTGTAACCGCGAATGGTGCTGCGCGGCAGGCCGAGCCGGTCGCATGCTTTCGCCGCGACGATCAGCGCATGAGTGCTATCGAGGCCGCCAGAAATGCCGATCACCAGGCTCTTTGCATCAGTCGCCTGAATACGCCGCATAAGGGCGTCGACTTGAATGTTGAAAGCTTCGTAGCAGTCTTCGTGCAAAGTCTTTAAATTGCTGGGCACGAAAGGAAACCGCCGGACCAGACGGGTCAGGCCGATATCGCCTGCTTGGTAAGCGTGCTCGAACACCACACGGCGGAAGGTGTCTTCAGGTCGCCCATGCGCTTCAGCCGCATCAGCGAAGGTCTGATTGCGCAAGCGCTCCGCTGCGATCTTATCAAGATCCACATCGACCACACACAATTCGGGATTGAGATCGAACCGCTCGCTTTCGGCTAGAAGCGCACCGAGCTCGTAAACCACTCCTTGGCCATCCCAAGCAAGATCCGTGGTGCTTTCGCCATGCCCGCTGGCGGAATAGACATAGGCGCAGATCGAGCGGCTTGAGCTTGACCGGCAATGCAGATGGCGATCATCCGCCCGCCCGATCGTGATCGGTGAAGCAGAAAGATTGCACAGGATCTGCGCGCCGGCGAGAGCTGCCAGAGTACCCGGCGGATTAGGCGCCCAGAAATCCTCGCAGATTTCCACCCCAAAGGTGAAACCGGGCAGGTTAGCCGCGGCGAAAATCAGATCAGTCCCGAACGGGACTTCCTCACCGCCGACCGCGATCCACAGATCCTGGCAGTCACGTCCATGGGCGAAATAGCGCTTTTCGTAGAATTCGCGGTAATTAGGCAGGTAGCTTTTTGGAACAACGCCGAGCAGTTCGCCTCCAGCGATCACCAGCGCGCAATTGTAAAGCTTGCCAGTCCGCCGTAGCGGCGCACCGAGCACCAATACCGGCGTAAGCTCGGCGCTTGC
>JBCCJD010000057.1:0-17459 GCA_039027955.1 Pseudomonadota bacterium | reverse complement strand
GCCGCATTCTTTTCGCTGCGCTCGCTCGGCTTTACTCTGCCATCGTTGCTGCGAGTTCCCGAGCGCTCTTTCTATCGCAACATCGCCTCTTTCGGTGTGATGTATTGGCCTGCAGGCGCTGTGGTGATGGTGGTGGCGACCACAGATAAGGTGGTTGCAGCGCATTATCTGGGGGTTGAAGCCAGCGCCATGTTCGGGGTGGCCGCGTTATTTGCCTCTGCCTTCTGGATGGTCAACTACAGCTTTGTAATGGCGTGGACGCCATGGCTGTTCCGCAAGCTCAAAGCGGCTGCGGAGGACGGTTTGCAAGAGGTCGTGTCGGTTTCAATCTTGTATTTTATCCTCGCCGGGGCCGCGGCCATTGCGTTTTACTTCTTTGCGCTGCTGGTTGCGCCGATCCTCTTAGGCGAAGCCTTCCACAGCGCCATTCCGTTGCTGCAATATGTCATGCTGGCAATCCTTTTGCAGGGATACTTCATGCACAATATGAAGTTTCTGCACTTCGATAAAAGCATCGAAGTGATGTCCGCCTGCAGCGCCCTCATTATCGGGCTCAACATCTGGCTCAGTATCGCTTGGACACAGGATTTCGGAATTCCGGGTATCATGCTGGCAACAGCGGTTTCGTTCGGTGCTGCATTCATTATTAGCGGTGTGCTCGTCATAGCCCGATATGTGAATCTGCGAAAAGGAGCGAAATCCTTTGTTGGATAACAAGAGCATTCTGGTGACCGGAGGGACCGGCTCGTTTGGCCGTGCGTTCGTCCGCACCATCCTTGAAGAATACCCCGGTGTACGGCGTCTTGTGATCTACTCACGCGATGAGTTGAAGCAATACGAGATGAGCCAGGAATTCTCGCCTCAACGACATCCATCGTTGCGCTATTTTATCGGCGATATCCGCGATCAAGACAGGCTTCGCCGTGCGTTGGAAGGAGTGGACGTCGTGGTCCATGCGGCCGCGCTCAAACAGGTGCCTGCAGCCGAATATAACCCATTCGAATGCATCAAGACCAATGTGCTCGGCGCGCAAAATCTGGTCGAATCCTGCCTCGACACTGGTGTAACCAATGTCGTGGCGCTCTCGACCGACAAGGCCGCGGCGCCGGTGAATCTGTATGGCGCGACTAAGCTGTGTTCGGACAAGCTCTTTACCGCGGCAAACAATATCAGAGGCCCGCGCGACCTGCGTCTGTCAGTCGTACGATATGGTAATGTCATCGGGAGCCGAGGCTCGGTCGTCCCGTTTTTCCTATCGCAGCGCTCAAAAGGCGTCTTTCCAATCACTGACCCGAGCATGACGCGATTTAACATATCGCTCAAAGAGGGCGTGGATATGGTGCTGTGGGCACTGGAAAATGCGCTGGGCGGGGAGATCTTCGTGCCAAAGATTCCGAGCTATCTCATCACCGATCTGGCAGAGGCGATCGGTCCTGAGTGCAAGCTCGAGATGGTTGGCATCCGGCCCGGTGAAAAGATCCACGAAGAGATGATCACTTCGAGCGACAGTCTCAACACAGTTGATCTTGGCCCGTATTATGCAATTCTCCCGACCACGACCGACTATCTGATCGAAGAGTTTGTCGAGAAGCGTAAGGGGAAGCGGGTGGAGCCGGGCTTCTCTTATAACAGCGGCACCAATCCCGATTTTCTCTCGGTCGAGGAATTGCGCGGGCTTATTCGCCAGCATGTCGACGCGACGCATGAAGTGTGATGGCCGACTTCATACCCTACGGACGCCAGTCAATTTCTGAAGCGGACATTGCGGCTGTTGTCGATGTCCTGAAGTCCGATTTTCTGACGCAGGGTCCGGTTGTTCCAGCATTTGAAGCCGCAGTCGCGTCGTTTTGCGGCGCGAAGCACGGCGTTGCCGCAAACAGCGCCACAAGTGCGCTTCATGTAGCCTGCATGGCTTTGGGCGTCGGACCGGGCGACCGGGTATGGACCAGTCCGCTGACATTTGTCGCAAGTTCAAACGTAGCGCTTTATTGCGGTGCCGAGGTGGACTTTATCGATATTGATGAGCGCACCTACAATATGTGTCCGACAAAGCTGGCGGAAAAGCTTGAGATCGCGGCTGCCAACAATACGCTGCCGAAAGTCATCATTCCGGTCCATCTCACGGGACAGTCGTGCGACATGGCTGCAATCCATGCGGCCGCCAGCCGCTATGGCGTAAGGATTATCGAAGACGCTTCACACGCGATCGGGGGCAGCTATCGCTCGCAAGCGGTTGGCGACTGCCAGTTTAGCGATATCGCTGTGTTCAGCTTTCATCCAGTCAAGATTGTCACGACCGGCGAGGGCGGCATGGCTCTGACAAACGAAGACAAGCTTGCCGAGTTTATGCGGCTTGACCGAAGCCACGGGATCACTCGCGATCGCGAACGGCTGCAAGCTAAGGATGCCGGCCCTTGGCACTACGAGCAGCACCGCTTGGGCTTCAATTACCGGATGACTGATATCAATGCGGCTCTGGGTCTGCGTCAGTTGGACAGGCTTTCGCAGTTCATCGAACGTCGCCGGCAGATCGCCGCCACCTACGACGCAGCCTTTGCTGATCTGCCCATTAAAACGCCTTGGCAGCAGCCTGAGACTAACTCGTCTTGGCATCTCTATGTAGTCCGTGTCGATCAGGAGCGCGCAGGCAAAAGTCACCGGGCCGTATTTGAAGAGCTGCGCAGCGACGGCATCGGAGTGAACCTCCACTATATTCCGGTCTATCTCCAACCTTACTACCGCAAGCTTGGGTTTCAGCCTGGGCACTGTCCCAGTGCGGAAGCTTACCATTCCGAAGCGATCAGTCTCCCGATGTTTCCAGACTTGACCGACGCGCAGCAGGAGAAAGTGATCGCTGCTGTGGCTCGCGCTGTTTCGCAATGAACATCGCCATCATCCCGGCCCGAGGAGGCAGCAAGCGCATCCCCCGCAAGAACATACGGGAGTTCTGCAATCGCCCGATGATTGCCTGGCCGATCGCCGCTGCAGCCGAGACAGGACTGTTTGACCACATCCTGGTCTCGACCGACGATGAAGAGATCGCGAGCGTTGCGCAGCAGTCAGGCGCCAAGACCCCATTTATGAGGCCAAGCGAATTGGCCGATGATCACACCGGCACGACCGATGTCGTCAGACATGCGCTGTCATGGGCAATCGATGCGGGCTGGTCGGTGGAGGCTGCGTGCTGCATCTATGCGACTGCAGCATTTGTATCGCCTCAGGATCTCAAAGCGACGTTTCGTCTGCTTTTGGAGGATTGCGACTACGTTTTTCCGGCAGTGCGTTACGGTCATCCACCCCAGCGCGGTTTTGTCAGCGGCGCCGATGGCAGCCCGCAACTGCTTCAGCCTGAGCAGCATGCAACCCGCACACAAGACCTTCCGGCAGTCTATCACGATGCCGGGCAGTTCTACTGGGGCCGCAGCGAAGCGTGGTTAGAGAACCGTCCTTTCTTTGGCCCAAACACTCGTTTCATCGAGCTCCCGCAGTCACGCGCTTGGGATATCGATCGCCCAGAAGACTGGACCATTGCAGAACGTTTGTTTGCAGCGATGCAGGAAGATGTGCTGTGAATGCTCTATTTCGCTGCGATGCCACTCATGAGACGGGTTTCGGACATTTAAGCCGTTGCATCGCGCTCGCTGAAGCGCTGCGGCTCTCCAACACAAACAGCATCTTCGTTGGCAAGTTCGACCAAGCCGCTTGCGATCAGCTTGCAGCAAGTGGCTTTGGCAGCGTGAACCTGCCTGTGCCGGTCAATACCGATACTTCGCCGCGAGAGTTGGCAGAGACGCTGGCTAGCCATGGCGCCGACTTTATAGTGCTAGACAGCTACCGTGCCGACGAGCGTTACCTTTATGACCTTGCATCGCTCGGTCCCTCGATTGTCGCAATCGACGATTTCCGCGCGCTGTCCGACTATCCGTGCGACGTTGTCCTCAACTTCACATGGGAAGCGCCATCGCTTGACTATCCGGAAGGGCCTGTGCTGCTGCTTGGCCCGCAGTTCTTGTTAGCGCGGCGCAACCTTGTCGAGCATCGCGCACGCAGCATTGAACGTGACAGGCGCGGCCCTGTTCGCAATCTGCTTATCGCAATCGGCGGAACTGATCCAAAGGGGATCGCAACTCGCCTGATCCGAATCCTTCATGAGCTCCATTCCGGTCTCTGTGTGCGCGTCATTGCGCAGAGCACTTGCGAGATCGCCGCTATGATGGAGCGCTTCTCACCAGACAGCCTTGTCTTGCCGAGGCAGCCCGATCTCTCCGAGCAACTCATGTGGGCAGATGCTGCGATCACTGGAGGCGGCCTGATCAAATATGAAAGCGCCTATATGGCGGCGCCCGCTGCTGCGATTTCTCAGAATGAAGGACAAGATGGCGAGACCCAAGTTCTGTCACGAGCAGGACTTGTTTTCGATTTGGGGCTCGCTGATAGCGTGAGCGACAACGAACTGGCGAATGCGTTGGACCGTTTCATCTCAAATGCGGAGATGCGCAGCACCATGACGAGCCGGATGCGCGAGACGTTCGTGTCGGACCCAACTGCAAATGCCGCAAATGCAATTCTGGAGGCCGTTAGACGCTGAGATGGATTCTAGTTTCAAGCCCGACATGGAAGCGCTCGCGAAGCATTATGGCGACCTCGTTAAACGTTACGGCGACGGTGCCCAAAGTGCGCAATATGCGGACCGCGAAACTCAAGAGCGGCGTATGGAAGTGCTCTGTGAAATCGGGGTCACTAAAGACAGCAAAGTGCTCGATTTTGGGTGCGGCACAGGGCAAATGCTAACCTTCTTAAAGCGATCATTAGGCTTTGAAGGGGAGTATGTCGGCTACGACATTTCGTCGGAAGCGATAGAGTTTGCAAAGTCAGCTCACAGCGATGGCCGCTTCGAAGTGCGCGACATCATTGAGCAACCGTCGGATGAAACATTCGATTTTGTCCTGCTGAGCGGCGTCTTCAACAATCTGATCACTGACAATCGCGGGTTCTTCGAGGCTGTGTCGAAAAGGCTAATGGCGCAGGCTAGAGTGGGCTATGCGTTCAATATGCTAAGCCGGTTCGTCGATTATTTCGATGATGGATTGTACTATGAAGACCCTTTGCAAGCCTTGCGCTTCTGCAAAGAGCAGTTGTCGCCGCTGGTGACCCTCCGGCATGATTATTCGGTACGCGAGGGCTCAATACCCTTCGAATTCAGTATTTTCGTCTACAAAACCGACATCACCCCGCGCCTGCTGGGCGATCCCGGCGTGACGTGAAAGACAAATCGTAGTTAACGGAATATCGATACCTTACCCGTAGCGGGTGAGGCATGCGCGCCGAAGCTCACAATCGCGATGTTTCTTTCCCGCAATCCTTTGGCGGGGATGGTGTCACTCCCCTCAAACCCCGCGTCACGATCGTCGGAGGCGGCCTCACGGGTATTCTGGCCGCGTTTCAGGCCCATCGAATGGGTGTGCAGGACATCGAGCTCTATGAGCGCTTGGACCAATTGGGCGGAGTTGCGCGGCCTGAGCTTCGCGATGGTCGCGAAATTCGCGAGGGCTGCATCTATTTCGGCCCTAAAGGCGATCCGATGCGCAGCCTGCTCGAAGAGCACGGCGCTATGTTCGAGGACTTTGACAATTGCTTCGGCTCGGTGAGCCCAGCCGCGGACGGACTCGCTATTACTAAGGATTTCGGCGGGCCAGCACTGCAAGCATCAAGCATCGACTTGTCGCCGCTTCGCGGTGAAAGTCTGGCGGACCGACTAGCGTGCTATGATCAGGAATTGACGGGCCCGCTTCGGCAATATGTGCAATGGCATGTGGGTCGCGATGCTTCGGAACTGCATGCAAGCGCCGCGGTGCCGCTCGCAATAAACCGCGTCTACCCTGCCAATGCTAAACTCGAAACGCTCGCTCAAGCAAAGCGGACTGACGAATTGGCGAACGAGCTGTTCGGCATACCGCGCTCCTTATGGGGTTACACCAGCAACACACAGGCTAGCCTACCGGCGGGAGGCTTCACGCAGCTCTTTAGTCATTGTCACGCTGCGCTGAGTTCAATCGGTGTGCGAATTCACGAGCGCAGTCTGGCGACTCCAAAAAAGATGCTCAGCAAGGAAAACTCAGGCGACATCCTCGTCTGGGCGGCAAGCCCAATACCCTTGTACAAAGCGGTCGGTTTGGATGTGCCTAAAGCGCCGGCAAGAAAGTTCGCAACCTACACGTTTGAAGCGCGCTGGACCGGTCCGGTCCCATTCTATGTCCAGAATTTCACAACTGAAGGAAGTTGCTTTCGGGTTTACATCTACGAGAGCGCGGGCAGCCTTTTGCTTACAGCCGAATGTGTTGAAAGAGTGGATGAAGAGGATCTGACCAGCCAGATTACCCAGCTGCTGGATGGTTTCGATGGCAAGCTTACTATCGGCGACTTGATCTTCCGCACAGTAAAACCGCGTTGGCTCTATCACTCGGTTGATACGATCGATAGTCTTGGCGCATTACGCTCGTCGCTAAAGGCTCACAAAGGCGAGAACTTTATCGCCGGCGCTTGGGAAGCCTACGGCAAAGACGATAAATTTGCAGAAGTTGAAGCCGGTTTGCTTAAAGCACTTGAGATCTACCAGACAGTGGAGGCGGTATGATCGCTGCGATCATGCAGCCGACTTATCTGCCGTGGATCGGCTATTTTGATCTGATCGACACTGCGGATCAATTCGTCTTTCTAGACGATGCGCAGGTGCTGAAGCGTAGTTGGGGCGTACGCAATCGAGTGATCGGGCAGAACGGCGAGACGTTCTTGACCGTTCCCTTGTCAGGTCACAGCCAGACTGACGATTGCACATTCATCAACACGTCGATCGATCCAGGTCACAAGTGGCGCAAAACTCACCTTGCCACGATCCGCCATTCGTATGGCAAAGCCCCCCATTTTGCAGAGGTCTTTGCCGACCTGGAGGCCGTGCTGTCAGCTGACAACACGACGATAGGCGCGCTTAACGAAGCATTCATCAAGGCGACTGCTGAGCGTATCGGCATCCAAACCCCATTTCTGCAATCCTCCAAGCTTGATGGCATTGATGGTCGTAAGGATCATCGGCTCCTTTCGATCTGTCGAAAAATCGGCGCGCAAACCTATCTCTCCGCTCAAGGCAGTGCGGCTTACATCGAACAGACAAACGAGGGCGGGGCTTTTGCTCAGTCAGGCGTCGAGCTGCGCTATCACAATTTCGCTCATCCGGTTTACTCTCAGACAGCGGACGGGTTCGTGAGCCATCTGAGTATTGTCGATCTGCTGATGAATTGCGGCTATGCGTCAGCGCTCGAGATCATTCGGTCCGGCAGGCGCGAAATGCTCACAAGTGCCGAGCTGAAGGAAGAGGTTGCATGACCAACACGCCGCCGATCAGCATTGCCGGTCGCCTAATTGGCCCTGGGTATGAACCCTATGTGATCTGCGAATTGTCAGGCAATCACAATGGCAGTCTTCAACGCGCGATCGAATTGCTTGAAGCGGCCGCCGCGACTGGCGCTGATGCAATCAAGCTGCAAACCTACACAGCCGATACGATAACCATCGATCATGACGGACCCGGTTTTCGTGTCGAAGGCGGACTGTGGGACGGGCGGACCCTTTACGATCTCTATGGCGAAGCGCAGACACCATTCGAATGGCACGAACCGCTGTTTCGCCGAGCTCGTGAGCTTGGCGTAACACTATTCTCATCACCCTTTGATGAGACGGCCGTGGACCTCTTGGACGAGCTGGGCGCACCGGCATACAAAATAGCCTCGTTCGAAGCGGTCGATCTCCCCTTGGTCGCTTATTGCGCCTCAAAGGGAAAGCCGCTGATCATTTCGACCGGGATGGCCAATCGCAAAGAAATAGGCGAGGCAGTCCGCACCGCACGCGAGAACGGGTGTGAGCAAATTGTCTTGCTTCATTGCGTGAGTTCCTACCCCGCGCCCGACGAGCAATCGAACGTACGCACCGTGCCTGATCTTGCCGAGCGGTTCGGCGTTATCTCCGGCCTGTCAGATCACACATTCGGGTCGGCTGTCGCGGTAGCTTCGATTGCGCTTGGCGGCTTTGTCGTTGAAAAGCACTTCACGCTGCGACGCGCGGACGGCGGCCCAGATTCCGCCTTCAGCCTTGAACCTCAAGAGTTCGCTTCGCTTGTGCAAGACTGCAAACGCGCGTGGCGCTCGCTCGGCGAAGCTACCGACGCGCTTCAGAAGGGAGAAACCGGATCGGTCCAATTCCGAAGATCGATCTATGTCGTAAAGGATGTCGCGGCTGGCGACAGGCTTACGCGCGAAAACATCCGCTCGATCCGACCTGGCCACGGACTGGCTCCAAAGCACTTGCCAGAAGTGCTGGACCGTCAAGCGACGCGCGATCTTAAGCGAGGCGAACCGCTCGATTGGGCGGCCATTCGCTAGCTGTATAGGGCCTTAGTCCTTGCGAACATAGTACTTGAAATCAAGCAGATCGCCGTCGTGATGAAGCACCGGTCGGTACTGCGCGAGGAAAGCCCGAAAGCGTTGGTCTTCAGAAAAAACCTGCGTCCATTTCACCTCGACATAATTCAGCGGCCAGCTCCTGCTGTGATCAAGGATCAGCACATCGGGCGGCATGTCTTCCCACAGCCTTAGCATGTCATCATGCAGCTTTTTCCGTCCGGGCACATCCAGTTTTACCGGGGGCGGGGCGATGCCAATATTCTCAGGCTTGTCTAAGTGATACAACTCTGCGGCGACATAAGAGTTATTAACGCTCACATTCCAGCGCCAGGCGCCGCTTGAGGCAAGGTACTGATTAAGCGGTGAGGGGTTCATTATCAGAACACCAACGCGCTTTCCCTCCACCGACAAGCCCGCCTGATCTATCGCAGTATCGAGTTCCTGGACCGTTGCCTGGTAAAAACCTGTCCGAATAAAGGCCCCAAAGATGGCGGGAGCGATGAGTAGTGCGAGAGCCACCACCCACAAGGTTGCGACCTTGCCGCGCGCCATCCACCACCAGGCGATGTAAGCCATGGTCACCGGTAACAGGTGCTGGATATACCATCGCGATTGGATCCATGCCGCGATCACGGCCCCCACAACCATGGCGAGACCGATCAAGGTCGTTCTGGCGGGCAGTTTGAAAATGCGCGCGATCAGCAAAAAGACGATCGCAAGAGCTAGGTTTACTGCTGCGTTGAGCAAATTTGCGCGATGGTCAGTAAGGTTCGCATCAATAGCACTTACAACCACTGCGATCGCTTCACGCTGAGATGGATCGAGGACCAACCAGAAAAAAAGATATAGCGCAACAATCGCGCCAGATACGAGGTTCTCAACCCGCAGCACCGCCCATGGCCGCCGCTGCACCGCTGCGTCGGCCAACTCCACGAGAAGCACAACCAGACTGTAAAGATACTTGAAAAGGAGCGTCGCGCCCAGCCAAAGCCCCAGGACAAGACGCGTCCTCCAGCCGATCTTTGCATCATCATGGTCTGAGATACGAAGAACGAAATAGGGCCAGAGGCCTAAAACGACGAGGTGTTCGCGTAAGCCAAAGACGTTCATGAACACGATTGGCACGGTCACCAACACGCCCACAGACACAATGAGGAAAAGCGGTGTTGCTCCCACGCTCTCTTGACGGATCCGGTATGCTAGCCCCCCTGAGAAAAGAACCGCGGTACTTGTCATCAAGACAATTGCCAGATCGAGTCTGAGCCCGGTCAGTTCGCTTAAGCGAGCGGCAAGACTGAACCACGCCTTCTCCGCCGGCGGAAAATAGAGGCTATACTCAGCAAAGGCATCGCCAAGCGTAACGGCCAGCCGACCAGACAAGGCCCCGCCGGCTAAGTCTGGATGGATTGAGTAGAACGTGCCGTAGAACAGCTGGAGAATGCCAAGAAGGCCGATCGCAAGTGCGATGAAAAGCAAGGCAGTCGGCGCCGACCATGCCAGCTGCTTTGGCTGCGCTGGCAGGCCGTCTGAGGCGCCGGTGTCCGAGCTCGTTGCCTGTGTACTCGAATTCATTCCTGAGCCTATCCTAGCGGCGGCATAGGTTGGGCCGCAAAGCGCAAACGAATGTGATCACGTTTGGAAGCGCGATACACGCCCATTCATTTTCTTTTGGTAACAATCCACAAACTTTGTTTCTTGAGGCGCGATTGTCGGATTCGAACCAGGACCAGCCATCTCGCCCTCAAAAGCAAATCTTTGATGCCAGTAGACGAAGACCCGTCCGCTTTTGAGCCGCCCCAATCCCTAAGGCAGTCTCGGTTGCGGCTGGAATGTTGGCGGACAGGGTGGGATTCGAACCCACGAAGGGCTTGCACCCTTGCCGGTTTTCAAGACCGGTGCATTCAACCGCTCTGCCACCTGTCCGCGAGTCGGCGCTCTCTAGCTGTGCATTGCCGCAAAGTCACCACACTTCAGTTATTGGGTGTTAAGCCGGAATATGACACAGCATGACTTATGTTGCTTCGCCTCCTCATTCCGGTTTTCGCGGCATTGCTCGCCTTGCCGCTCGCGCCCACCGCTGCACAGTCTCAAGCTCGCGATGGGATCGCTTTTGATGCTTATCTTGAGCTCCTGAAAGCGCGGGCGAGGGCCGAAGGCGTCAGCGAGGCAACGCTTTCGCGGATGACCACCGGCCTTACGCCTAACGAGCGAGTCATCCGGCTTGATCGCGGTCAACCCGGGCGACCGACCCAGCGCGGGTATCCCGCGCTCGCGCCTTATCTGCGCACGCATGTCAATTCGACACGAATTGCCGGAGGGCGCAGCGTCTATCGGCAATATAGCACCCGCCTCAGCCAAGTTGAGCAGACCTATGGTGTGCCGCCTGAGATTGTCGTTGCGATCTTTGGGCATGAGACAAGCTATGGCCGGATCAAAGGCAATTTCGACCTCTCTCGGAGCCTTGCCACACTGGCTTGGGAAGGACGCAGGCGCGAACTTTTCGCAGGAGAATTCGTCGCGTTGATGCAAGTGGCGGACAAGGGCTATTCGCGTCAGCAATTGATCGGCAGCTATGCAGGCGCTTTCGGCAATCCACAGTTTCTTCCGTCAGTCTATCTGCGCCTTGCGGCAGATGGCGACGGCGATGGTCAGGCCAACATTTTCAGCAACAGAGCTGATACGTTTGCGTCTATTGCAAACTACTTTCGCGATGCGGGGTGGCGTACCGGCCAGCCATGGGGCGTGAGAGCCGCACTTCCTGGTGGTTTCGATGTCGATGCTTACAAAACCAAGCTGAAAGCGCCGACTTGTCCGCGCGTGCATGCACGCCATAGCCAGTGGAAGACCGTGCGCGAATGGAAAGCGCTAGGGGTGGTTCCGCAGCGCCCCTTAGCCGACGATGTCATGGCCTCGCTGTTTCAGCCTGACGGGCCCGGCACGCGGGCTTGGCTTTTGACCGGCAATTACCGCGTTATCCTCGAATACAATTGCTCGAATTATTACGCGATGAGTGTTGGCCTTTTAGCGGATGAAATCGCCAATTGAAGCAATGGCGATCTCGCAAATTCGAGTTTGCGCAGCTATCGCTCTGTGATGATCCCATCATCAATTAAATCCAGAAAATGCATAACAGCGCTTTTATGCCTATTCGGATCGGCGTCTCTATCTGTCGCTGCTTGCGCAAAAGAGCCTGAAACCGGCCGGGTCCCACCCGCTAGCGATGCTCCGATCGCCTATCTGATCGATCTCACGAATGGGCAGGTTCTGCATGAACGCGCGGCAGACCGGCGCTTTGTCCCAGCCTCGGTTACGAAGGTCATGACGCTTTATCAGGCTTTCGAGCTGATTGAGGATGGCGCGCTTGATCCCGCGCAAGTCATGGAAGTTAGCCCTGATGTTACGCGTGAATGGCAGGGTAAAGGCTCGACCATGTTTCTGGAAGTCGGCATGCAAGTTCAGCTCGGCGAATTGCTGACCGGGATCGCCAACGTCTCAGCCAACGATGCAGCGGCGCTGGTAGCCATCAAACAAGCAGGCTCAGTGCAAGCTTGGACTGCCAGCATGACCGCGACCGCGCATGAGCTGGGCATGGTGAACAGCCATTTTGCGACGCCTAACGGCTGGCCGGATGAAGGGCGGACTTTCACCACGGCACGCGACCTGGGAATCCTGGCGCGGGCCATGGTTTCGCGTCACCCGCGCAAATTCGCGCGCTATATCGGTCGTCCGACCTTCACCTTTAATAATATCACGCAAAGCAATCACGATCCGCTGCTTGGTAAAGTCAAAGGCGCGGACGGGATCAAGACCGGTTACACCAACGAAGCCGGGTTCGGCTTTCTCGGTACGGCAACGCGCGGCGGGCAACGGCTCGCACTGGTTTTGGCAGGCGTAGCGCGGAAGAACCTTCGTGCTCGCCTGGCTCAAGACTACATGGAGTGGGGCTTTAACGCGTTTGACCGGGTCCGGCTGTTCGGTGAAGGCCAAAGCGTGGGCGTCGCGCGAGTGCAGAACGGCAGCTCTCGCTCCGTCGAACTCGTCGCGGACGGCCCGATTGCGGTCAATCTGGCGAAAGGCTCGATGCGTGAAGTGAACGCGAAAATCGTTTACGATGGACCGCTGCGTGCACCGATTGCAGCAGGCGATGAAGTCGCCGTGCTCCAGATTACCGTCGAAGGCATGCAAGACATCCAAATTCCTTTGAAAGCGAAAACGGGTGTAGGCGAAGCCGGTATCTGGGCTCGCATATCAAACAGCATCGCCGGGTTGTTTGCATGAGCAAGGCGTCGCCGCGCGGACGGTTCATCGCATTCGAAGGAGGCGAGGGGGCTGGCAAGTCAACCCAGGCTCGAATGCTCGCTGAGGCGCTCCTGGATCGCGGCCTAGCGGTCACCACGACCCGCGAACCGGGCGGTACACCTGGAGCCGAAGCTTTGCGCAGCCTGTTGCTTGATCCACCCGAGGCAGGCTGGGGACCGCGCGCCGAAGCTTTGCTATTTGCCGCCGCAAGGGCGGATCACGTCGCAGGGCTAATCAAACCGGCGCTCGCGGCAGGGCACTGGGTGATCTGCGACCGGTTTGTCGATTCGAGCCGAGCCTATCAGGGCGGGGCAGGGGGCCTTGGCGATGATGCGATCACGGCTTTGCATGATTTCGGGAGTGAGGGACTGCGACCTGATCGGACCATCTTGCTGACGGTAGACGAGAACGCGGCGCGCGAGCGGCTTAATGCGCGCGATGGCGACACCAGCGACGCGATTGGAGGACGCAGCACCGCATATCACCAAGCGGTCGCAGCTACCTTTCTTGCGCTAGCAGAGTCCAACCCTGAAGATTTTGTTCTCGTCGATGCGAGCGGCAGTCCTGCTGCAATTCACGCGCGCGTGCTCAGCGAGCTCAGCGATCTTCTTGAAGGCGATAGCCAATGACCGATTGGCCGAACCACCGCGAAGCGTGGCAGGAATGGCGCCGTGCATTGCACAGCGCGCGCATGCATCATGGGTGGATCCTCGCCGGGAAGAACGGGCTCGGCAAACGCGAGTTCGCAAGCGCCGCTGCGCGTGAACTCGTCGCCGAAGCGGGTGTCCGGCAACCGGGCGGCGATCATCCCGACATCATCACGCTGACCTATGGTCCGAAGAACGACAAGGAAGCGCGAGCGCAAGCCGATGGCAAGAAATTCGAACGGGCCCGAAGCATCCGAGTCGATCAGATCCGTAGTATGCAAAAGCGGCTCACGACAAGACCAACGCTGGGCAGCCGCCGCGCGATCATTATCGAGCCAGCAGATGACCTTGAACGCAGCGCCGCGAACGCACTTTTAAAGAGTTTGGAAGAGCCGCCAGCGGGGACTTTCTTCCTGCTGGTAACGCACCGCCCGTCGCGTTTGCTGGCGACCATCCGCTCGCGTTGCCGAGTGCTCCGCTTCCCAAGTCTCGCCAAAGCCGAACTAAGCGCGATGCTGGCAGAGCATGCTCCCGAACTTCCATCTGCTGCTAAAACAGCGGCTCTCGCCAGCGCCGATGGCTCGTTCGGTGCAGCAAAACAATTCATCGAGCAGGATTTAAGCGGTGTCGCAGATGTAATCACCAGCCTGCTTACAAAAGGCGATGCCAGCCTCCAGGTCCGTAGTGACCTCAGCCGCCAGATCGGACCACGCGCCGACCGCCATCGGCTCGATGCAGTGCTGGAGTTGGCGCAAACACTCGTGTCACAGCAAGCGTGCCGCGAACAGGCCCCGGACACTCGGATCAAGCTGATCGACGCGCACGCCGCGCTGGTTCAGCTTGCCGCGGAAGCCCCCAACTACAATTACGACACAGGGCTTCTCGCGCTTGAACTCGGCACCTTGCTTAGCCAAGCTGCGCCCGCTAGCGAGCACGCCCATGGCTGAGCCTGACCCAACCCCTTTCTACATCACCACTGCGATCAGTTATCCCAACGGTCGCCCGCATATTGGCCATGCCTATGAAGCGATCGCAGCCGATGTGATCGCCCGGTTTCAACGCCTGATGGACCGACGCGTGCGGTTTCAGACCGGGACGGATGAACACGGTCTCAAAATGGCGCGCAAAGCCGAAGAGCAGGGCCGCACCGCCCGCGATCTGGCGGACGAAATGTCAGGCTATTTTCGCGACATGTGCGATGCGCTGAACGTCAAATATGACCGGTTCATTCGCACAGTCGAAGCGGATCATCATCGCGCCAGCCAAGCGATCTGGGAACGGATGCACGCAGCCGGTGATCTCTATCTTGATCGCTACGAAGGTTGGTACTCGGTTCGCGATGAAGCCTATTACGATGAAAGCGAGCTGGTCGAGGGTGAAGGGGGCACCAAGCTTTCACCGCAAGGCACACCGGTTGAGTGGACTTTGGAAGAAAGCTGGTTCTTCCGCTTATCCAACTATCAGGATGGCTTGCTTGAATTGCTGCGCACGCCCGGCTTTCTTGAACCTGAGAGTCGCAGGAACGAGATGATCGCTTTTGTCGAACAAGGCCTGCGCGATCTGTCGGTGAGCCGCACCAGTTTCGACTGGGGTGTTAAAGTGCCGGGCAGCGATGATCATGTGATGTATGTGTGGGTCGATGCGCTCACCAATTACATAACCGGACTAGGCTTTCCTGATGAGACGCAAGACATGCAGGATTTCTGGCCTGTGGACTTGCATGTGATCGGCAAAGACATCGTACGTTTTCACACGATCTACTGGCCCGCATTTCTCATGAGCGCTGGTCTGCCGGTGCCCAAGAAAGTGTTCGGACACGGCTTCCTGCTGGCTCGCGGCGGGGAGAAGATGAGCAAAAGCGCCGGCAATGTGGTGGATCCGCTTGCACTGGCAGATGAGTTCGGGGTTGATCCCCTGCGCTACTTCCTGATGCGCGAAGTCGCGTTCGGGCAGGATGGCAGCTATTCGCCTGAAGCTATTGTAAATCGTGCAAATGCCGAGCTTGCCAACTCGTTTGGCAACCTAGCGCAGCGCACGCTTTCAATGATCCACAAGAACATGGATGGCAGGCTTAGGATATTCGAGCCGAATAACGTCGATTGGCAATTGCTCGGATCGGTGCGCAAGGCATGCGCTGATGAATTGCCGGAGCTTTTTGAAAAACTTGCTTTTTCGAACGGGATCGAGGTGTGGATGCGCGCAGTCTACGCCTGCAATCAATATGTCGATGAACAGGCGCCATGGGCGCTTAAGAAGACCGATCCAGAGCGAATGGAAGTGGTGTTGCTGACGCTGTTTGCGGCCTTGCGTGATCTGGCGATCGCCATTCAACCGGTGGTGCCGACGAAAGCGACATCTCTGCTTGATCAACTCGGTATTCCGCCAGGGGAACGGAGCATCCATACCATCGGCGATCCTGACTGGTACAATCGGCTGGTCGACAGCGGTTATTCGGTTGAAAAGCCAACGCCCATCTTTCCCCGGCTTGAACTGTCGGAAAGTCAGGAGGAGCAAGCCTGATGCTCGTCGACAGCCATTGCCACCTCGAATATCCGGGTCTGGTTGAGAACCAGCCTGCAGCGCTTGCGCGTGCACGCGATGCCGGCGTGAGCGCGTTTCTCAATATCTCGACCAAACAGAGCGAATGGGACCAAGTGGTCGGGACAGCCATTCGTGAAGTCGATGTCTTCGCCAGCGTTGGCATTCATCCGCATAATGCCGATCAACACGCCGATCTCGGACAAGGCGTATTGCTGGCGGCGACGGAGAATGCACGCGTGATCGGGCTCGGCGAGACCGGGCTCGACTACTATTACGAACATTCCGACCGCGCGACACAGGCGCGCTTGTTCCGGATGCACATCGCGGTTGCGCGTGAAACCGGCCTGCCTGTCATTATCCATACCCGCGATGCCGAAGACGATACGTTCGCGATCCTTGCCGATGAGATGGAGCAGGGCGCGTTTCCGGCCTTGGTGCATTGCTTTACCGGGACCGCCGAGTTTGCTTCCAAAGTGCTTGATCTGGGCCTGTCGATCTCGCTCTCGGGGATCGTAACCTTCAAGAATGCGAAGGACTTGCAAGCGGTTGCAAAGGACATTCCAGAAGACCGGCTCTTAGTCGAAACCGATAGCCCATTCCTTGCGCCAGTGCCGCATCGCGGTCGTCCATGTGAGCCGGCCTTTGTGGCAGATACCGCTCGGTTCGTCGCGGATCTGCGTGGAACTCAGCCCGAGCAATTGGCCGAAACCACGACCGCGAACTTCGCTCGATTATTCAGCAAGGCGATGCTGTGAAGCTGATCATGCTCGGCTCCGGAACTTCAACCGGAGTGCCACGACTGGGCGGTCATGACGGAACAGGAGATTGGGGCGATTGCGACCCTGAAGAGCCACGCAATCGCAGAACGAGGGTGTCGATCATCGTCGAAAGCGATGAAGGCAAAAGGCTCTTGATCGACACATCTGCGGATTGCCGGGCGCAATTGTTGGCTAACCGCATCGGGAACGTTGATTGCGTATTCTGGACTCATGATCACGCCGACCACTGCCATGGGATCGATGACTTAAGGGTGTTGCGATACGGTCGAGGCGGACCAATCCCAGGCTTTGCTGCTGCCGAAACTGTCCGGAGGCTGCGCCAGCGGTTTGGCTATGTCTTTGCTGGACAAGACGGTTATCCGACCATCATTGCGCTTGATACGCTTGATCGGCTCAAGATTGTCGCCGGGTTCGCCATTGAATGGTGTCAGATGGAACACGGCCCAGGAGAATCAACGGGCTACCGGTTCGAAGCCGATGGCAAGTCCATTGGCTATGCGACTGATTATAGTGATATCTCAGATGAAATGGTGGAGTTGTTCGGTGATGTTGACATCCTGGTGAGCGATTGCCTGCGCCGTGAGCCGCATCCATCGCATGCGCATCTCGAATTGGCGCTAGAGCTCGCGACACGCACTCGTGCGAAACGTGTCGTCCTGAGCCATCTCGACAAGAGCATGGATTATGGGACGCTGGCCGCGGAAGTGCCTGCGCATGCCACGGTCGGCTATGATGGGCTG
>JBCCJD010000056.1:0-17668 GCA_039027955.1 Pseudomonadota bacterium | reverse complement strand
TGGCTAGTCGATGCGCATAATTATCCTGAATTGATGGAGTTCGAGCTTACGCAAGAAGAAGCGCAAAAGGTCGCGACCTACATGCTCACTTTGCGCGATAAGGATTACGAGCCTGAACCGTGAGTTTCCTACTGCAAGCCGGTCAGCTAGAGCTCGATCTGCTCTTTTACATGGTCAAGGATTGCGCTCGTGAAGTGGGTAGGCCGCTTAAGGCAGGCTTGCGCGGCCAGATTGTTACTCATCGAGAAAATCGATCAATGGGCCGTCCTGTGATCGATTGGATTTTTACCCCAAGACTGTGTTCCATGTGTTCCAACCGTGCACGACGTGCGATGAATTGCAGGGGCGCGCACAGCCTTCGTTTACAGCGATGCTTCCATCAAGGCGGGCATATCGCCTTCGGGCCGCGGTCCGTAATGCGCGATCACTTCAGCGGCGGCGATCGCGCCGCGCTTCAGGCATCGCTGCAAGCTCTCACCGCGTGCAAACCCGGCTAGAAAGCCAGCTGCAAACTGATCGCCTGCGCCGGTTGTATCGATCACTTTGGCAACCGGTTGTGCTGCGACGTCGGCCCGCTCGCCATAGGCCTGCGCCACGGCGCCTTTCTCGCTTCGGGTGGCGACCAGCACCGGGACTTTGGGAGCGATCTGAGCAAAGCCCGTTTCAAAATCGTCTTCGCCGGTCAGCGTGGCAAGCTCGCTTTCATTGACGAACAGAATGTCGATCACGCCGTCATCGATCATCGCGCGGAAATCATCGCCATGCCGCTCGATCACAAAGCTTTCGCTGGCGGTAAAGGCGACTTTACGACCCGCCGCGCGCGCGACTTCGATCGCCCGGCGCATCGCTCGGCGCGGCTCTTCCGGGTCCCACAAATAGCCTTCGAGATAGAGGATCGCAGCGCTTGCAATCAGCTCTTCATCAAGCGCGCTTGCAGGCAGATACTGCCCTGCACCCAGAAACGTATTCATCGTGCGCTCGCCATCAGGCGTCACAAAGATCAGCACGCGGCCGGTGGCAGGCTCACCCGAGCGCGCTTTCGTATCGAAGTCGATACCCGTTGCGCGCATATCATGGCGGAACACTTTGCCGAGCTGATCATCGGCAACCTGCCCAATGAACGCGCATTGCAAGCCAAGCGTTGAAATCCCCGCGAGCGTGTTCGCCGCTGAACCGCCGGAAATCTCGCGCGCAGGCGGCATTGCGTCATACAGCTCATCAGCGCGGGCTTCATCGACCAAAGTCATCCCGCCGCGATTGAGCGCCAGCTCTTCAATCAGCTCTTCTTCGCACGAAGCAATCACATCGACCACGGCATTGCCGATGGCGATAACGTCATAACGCGGTTCATTCACGGATCGGGTTGTCCTTGTTTGTGTTAGCAGCCTAGCTCGCGCACGCGCCTAGCCCGCTCGCCATGGCAGGCCAAGCGATTTGACAGCGCTGGCTAAGATCGCGCAACCACTTGTCGCAATGCGCGCGGTTTTGACCTCTCTTGCCAAGGCGTTAAGCCAGCTCGCTGATCCTGCGGTGTTGCGGGTTATGTTTAAGACAGTGCTGGTGACCGCGGCGATCTTTCTCGCTCTGGCATGGGCGATGTGGCGGAGTGTTGACTGGGCGCTCGGCTATTGGACTGAAGCTTATCTGCCCGCCGATTACAGCGAGACTGTCGCCGGGATTATCGCGATACCGCTGGCGGTGCTCAGCGCTTGGCTGCTGTTCCGGGTTATCGCGCTGGCGGTGCTGCAGTTCTTTGCCGATGAGATCGTCGCTGCGGTTGAAGCGCGCCATTATCCCATCGCCGCACGCACCGCTAAAGCGCTGCCGCTGCGCCGCGAGCTTGCCAATTCCGTGCGCGGGCTCATCCGGGCGTTGTTCTTCAACGCTTTGGCCTTGCCGGTGGCGGTGCTGCTGGCTGTAACCGGGATCGGCTCAGCGCTCGTTTTCCTACTTGTTAATGCAGTGTTATTGGGGCGCGAGCTCACTGACATGGCGTGGCTGCGGCATTGCGAAGGCGATGTCGGCGGCAATCCGGTGCCGGGAGGCGAGCGCTTTATGCTCGGCGGAGCGATTGCGGCAATCATGCTGGTGCCACTCGCCAATCTGCTTGCCCCGGTGCTTGGCGCAGCGGCGGGCACGCATCTGACGCAGCGTGCGATAACACGGCGGTTGGGAGAGCATGAAACGCCGGTAACCCGGTCTTAAGCGTAATGCTGCACAAGGTCGGCACCACAAGACAGGGTTAATCAGGCCATGAATACGCAATTCAAGAACCTTGCTGACCAAGCTGCTGCCCTTGGCAGTGTCAGCGCCGCTGACGTGCTGTCACTGCGCCGCGAAGGCTGGGGTGACGGGATCATCACGCGCGAAGAGGCCGAAGCGCTGTTCGCGGTCAACAACGCCCTTAGCGAACGCAACGAGGAATGGTCTGATTTCTTTGTCGAAGCGATCAGCGAATACGTGCTCAACGGGACTGAGCCGAGACGGCAATGCGATGTCAAGGAAGCCAGCTGGCTCATCGCGCAAGTCGATCACGACGGCGTGCTTGAAAGCATGGTCGAGCTTGAAACGCTGGTGCATATCATCGATCGGGCCGAAAACACGCCTGAACAGCTCAAGCATTACGTGCTTCAGCAGATCGAGCGCGAAGTGCTGACCGGCACCGGGCCGACCCGCTGCGGCGGAGAATTGTCAGCGACCCATGTCAGCGCGGCGGAATGCCGGATTTTGCGACGGGTGATCTTTGCAGGCGGCGGCGATGGTCCGGCTGCGGTGAGCCGGTTCGAAGCGGAAATGCTGTTCCGCTTGAAAGACAAGACGCTCGCTGAAGAGAACGCGCCTGATTGGGACGAGCTGTTTCTCGACGGGGTAAGCAATTATCTCCAAGGTTTCGCGCTCGGCAATGCGCAGCTCAGCCACGGCCGCAAGCTGGAGCTTGAGCAGTTCATCGGCGACAATGAAGCCAATGTGGCGCGTTTTATGGGCGCGGTGGTACGCGAAGCCCCAAGAACCGCCGGCAACTTCGCTAATGCGATGGGCGTGGTGTTCGGCAAGCGTAGAGGGGGAGCGATCTCCGAACGCGCAGCCGCCGAAGTGGTCGCCCGGGCTGAAGCAGGCGCTGAAGTGACGGATGCCGAGCAGGAATGGCTTAACCAGATGATCGAAGCCGATGGCGAAGTCGATGATCTTGAGCGGCGCCTGATTGCGCGGATTATCGAGGAAGGCTGACACTCTTCGCGCTGAGCGCCGCAAAGCCGGTCTTACCCCGCGCGCGCCAGTGGCGTTGGCGGTGGGCTTAGAATACGCAGGCAGACAGCGCGATGACGGGCGTCAGCACGCCTGCATCGATCGAGACCCGGTCGGTGTAGCGCGTATGGTCGGGAAATCGCCGCCGCGCGGGACAAATCGGATGAGCGGGTGCGTCACGTGATGCAGCAGCGCGGATGTCTGGACTTGCCCCCGGGCCTTGTCCGGATGGCATTCAAGGTGACTTGTAAGTTCGACGAAGCACGGCATCTACACCATGAAGCTCTCGCCGCAGCCGCACTCGCCTTTGGCATTGGGGTTGTTGAACACAAACCCGGCGGTGAAGTCGTCTTCCTGCCAATCCATGGTCGAGCCGACGAGGTAGAGAACGCTCGCTCCGTCGATGTAGAACAAGCCGCCGGGGGTCTCGATCTTCTCATCGAATTTGGCTTCTTCCGTCACGTAATCAACCGAATAGGCAAGGCCGGAACAGCCGCGCCGCGGGGTCGATAGCTTGACACCGATCGCTTCAGCAGGCGCCTCGCTCATGAGTTTGGCAATGCGCGCTTCAGCGCCCGGCGTCAGGATGACGGCAGCAGGGCGTGTGGTTGTGTTGGTATCAGCCATCAGAGCATCCCCAGTTCAAGCCGGGCTTCATCTGACATCTTTTCAGGGCTCCATGGCGGATCCCAGACCAGCTCGACTTCGGCATCGCGAATGCCCGGCACCGAAGCGACCCGTAACTCGACTTCGCCCGGCATCGTTTCGGCGACAGGGCAATGCGGCGTCGTTAACGTCATCGTGACCGTCGCATCGGCTTCGTCATCAACGTCAACCCCGTAAATGAGCCCGAGGTCATAGATATTGACCGGTATTTCAGGATCATAGATTTCGCGGAGCGCTTCAACCACGTCAGACTTCAAATCCTCATTACCCGTCGCAGACGAGCTTGCCGGAGCAGGGGCGGCAAATCCCTCAAGATAGTCGCGTTCGCGCCGGACGGGCGCATCAGCTGCGCTATCGACGGCGGTGTCGAGATCGATTGCGTCAGTCACCCGCGCACGAGGCGGCTTCGGCGGCACCAACACGTCGTTAGGGGCCGGCGCTGCGACAAATTCACGCTCATCGGACGGCTTGTTCATCGGCTCACTCCTATGTTGCGCTAAGGCCAAAAATGCGGCGGGTCCGAGCGATGCCATCAAGCAAGGCATCAAGGTCTTCGTCGTCGGAATAAAGCCCGAAACTCGCTCGAGCTGTCGCCGGAACTTCAAGATAGTCCATCAAAGGCTGCGCGCAATGGTGCCCTGCTCGGATTGCGACATTGCCTTCATCAAGGATCGTGCCGAGATCGTGCGGGTGAATCCCATCAATCGCAAAGCTCACGATCCCGCACGCATCAGCGGGGCCAAAAACCGTAACATCGTTCATCGCACTAAGCTCGCGCCGCAGCCGTGCGGTCAGCCGGGCTTCTTGCTGGTGGATTCGCTCCAGCCCGATCTCCGCGCAATATTCAGCCGCAGCAGCAAACGCGATCGCTTCGGCAATAGCCGGCGTTCCGGCTTCGAACCGCTGCGGCGCAGGGCCGTAAGTGGTGCCCGCGAAGCTGACTTTCTCGATCATCGCGCCGCCGCCTTCCCAGGCTGGCATGTCAGCGAGGAGCTCGGGCCGCGCCCACAAAGCGCCGATCCCGGTCGGACCATAGAGTTTATGCGCGCTGAAGACGTAAAAATCGCATCCAAGAGCGGCGACATCAACCGGCATATGCGGCGCAGACTGACAGCCATCGAGGAGCAGTTTTGCCCCGACCGCATGCGCCATCGTCGCGACGCGCGGCGCATCGAGCACACTGCCAAGCACGTTAGAGACATGTCCGAAAGCAACCAGCTTGTGGCGCTTTGTAAGGATCCGCTCAGCCGCAGCCAGATCAATCTGGTGGTCCGGCGTAAGCGGGCAGACATCGATCTGCGCACCGGTTGCAGCCGCGATCATCTGCCATGGGACGATGTTCGAATGGTGCTCAAGCTGCGACAGCAAGATCCGATCACCCGGCTTCAGATTGGCTTTGCCCCAGGTGTTCGCGACGAGGTTAATCGCTTCGGTCGCGCCGCGCGTGAACACCAGCTCATCTTCGTGCCCACCTATAAAGCGTGCGACGGTCTGCCGTGCGGCTTCATAAGCGAGCGTCATCTCGGCTGAGCGTGCATAGACGCCTCGGTGAACCGTCGCATAGTCTTCGCCTAACGCGCGGCTCATCGCGTCGATAACGCGGCGCGGTTTCTGCGCCGTGGCTGCCGTGTCAAGATAATGCCACGGCTTGCCTTCGGCGGTGCGCAAACCGGGAAACTCCGCTCGCAGATCCCGGTCGATCAGGGTCGGAGCATTCATAGCACGGCCCCTTCGAGCGCAGTCAGCGCTGCATCAAGAAGCCGCGTGCGCTCCGCCTCCTCGCCCAGCTCCACCAGCGCATCGCCGATAAACGCCTGAACCAGCAGCCGCTGTGCGAGCTCGGGAGAAAGACCGCGCGCAGCCATGTAAAACCGAGCCGCTTCATCGAGTTCGCCGACAGTGGCCCCATGCGCACATTTGACATCATCGGCATAGATTTCGAGTTGCGGCACAGCGTTAGCGCTCGCTCCGCTTTCCAACAGAAGGCCTTTGAAATCCTGCGCTGCATCGGTTTTTTGCGCGTCGCGCGCGACTTTGATTTCGCCCAGGAAATTGCCGCTGGCCTTACTCCAGTGAACGCTGCGAATGATCTGATTGCTGGTCGCTTCAGTTTCCGCATGATGGCAGGTCGTAACAAATTCACGGGTCGCATCGCCGCCGCCGATTGTCACCCCGCCAAACTCGAAATGCGCACCGCGTGCCAGCGTCACAGCGATCTCGCAGCGAGCCGATGCGCTTCCTGCGTTCACAATAAAAAACTCAGCCCGCGCATTTTCAGCGATGTTAACGCGCAATCGCCGCAATTCAGGCCGGGCGGACCCTATAACGGCCACATGCCGATGCGCTTCGCCAGCTGGAACCGCGATATCCTGCCAGTTTTCAAGCGCTTCAGCGCCAAGCCGTTCGAGCGCAGCCATATCGGCATAGCGCCATGCTTCATCGCGCCGGGTAGGAAGAGTGGCTGTCTCGCTCACGCCGCTGCCTCAGCCATGATTGCATCGTAACCTTCTTGCTCAAGACGCAGCGCAAGGTCGGGGCCGCCGGTCTCGACAATCCGGCCATGCGCAAGCACGCTCACCCGGTCAGGCCTCACTACATCGAGCAAGCGCTGGTAGTGCGTGATCAAAAGCACGCCTTTGCCGGGCTGGCGCATGATCGTATTGATGCCTTCACCGACGACACGCAAAGCATCAATATCAAGCCCGCTGTCAGTCTCATCAAGCACTGCAAAAATAGGATCAAGGATGCCCATCTGGACCATCTCGGCGCGCTTTTTCTCACCGCCCGAGAACCCGACATTCACTTGCCGTTTGAGCATTTCCATATCGAGCTTGAGCAGGCCTGCCTTCTCTTTGGCGAGCTTAAGGAAATCGCCGCCTGACAGCGGCTCTTCATCGCGATATTTGCGCTGAGCATTGAGCGCTTCGCGTAGGAATTGGACGTTGGAGACACCCGGGATTTCGACCGGGTATTGAAAGCCTAAAAACAAGCCTGCTCCGGCCCGCTCATGCGGATCAAGCTCGAACAGGTCTTCGCCATTGAACATGACCGACCCGCCGGTAATCTCGTAACCGGGCTTACCGCCCAGCACATGCGCCAAGGTCGACTTGCCCGCTCCGTTCGGCCCCATAATCGCATGGACTTCACCGGCCGCCACTTCAAGCGTCAGGCCCGTCAGGATCGCTTTGCCATCGATTTCGGCATGAAGGTCTTTAATTGCCAGCATTTTTGGTCCCCGCCGGGTTAGTATCTGAGGTCGCAAGCGACGAAGCTTGCTCCACTGCCGCCTTCACAACTGAGGCATCCCGCAGCTCGATGATCAAACCCTCGGGCTTAGTCGCTTCATAGCTATCCTCGGCCCGGGCAGCAGCAGAGAGCCTGCGAGTAAACTGTTGGTCGAGATCACGACCACGCGCGATGTGAATCTGGCCAATGTTGGCGAATAGCTGGCTGACTTCTGCAGGGCTGATGGTGGTCTTGGCCCCATCCATTGCGCTGTTTGATTCTCCAATCAGCCGCTGAGCCGCTTCGGCGCAGCGGGGGAGATCGGCTCTGTGCTGCTCTTCGAAATCTGCCTCGCCGGTCACGACCCGGTTCGAGACATTAAGGCACTGACGGTATTCAACTACGAACGGGCGGATGACGCGCGGATATTCAACCGTCCAGGTTTCAGGGTTGTCATTCTTGATCGCGACAGCGTCTTCGCCAAGCGCCTGAAGCGCAAGCAGCGGGGCGATTATCGTGGTGGCAGCAGTAGTCAGCATATTCGTCTCAGGTCCCAGGAGCTTTCGTTAGTTCGTACGCGAAGCGATGCGGTGTTGGCGTTTGTCTTCAAGGCGCTGGCGCATCCCGGCGGTAATCCGCGCGAGCACGCCGTCCATATTCTCGAGCACTTCGCTGGCCTTGATGCGCATCACCTTGATGCCGACAGCCTCCAGGCTCTTGTCGCGGCGGGCGGCGAGCGCCTCGTTCTCTCCGTCTTCGAAGATATCGACCGCCATGCCGAGCGAATGGCAATTGAAGTCGACAATCGCGCTGCCGACGACGGCGTGGCGCTTGAAGGTGTGGCGGCCAAGATCGGCTGCGGCGAAACGCTTAGCGAGCGCCTTATGTGCTTCAGAGGAATGCCGCCGGAGTTCGCGCGCTTGCGAATGCAGTTGATCGAGGCGTGCATCCGATATCTTCCAGCCGCGCCCCTTCTTGTTGAGATTGGGCTCGGTATCGGAAGCGTCTTTGAGACCGAGGGTTTTGCGAGGACCTTTGGGTCCTTCATCAAGCGGCCAGTTCATGCCCTTCTCGTCCTGACGAAGGCCGACTTTCTCAAGCACCTTGTTGATAGAGGATAAGTCGTCGGACGCTACAGCGGCATCAAAGTCTTCGAGCAAACCTGCGGTGAAAAGACGCTCATTGACAGTCATTGAATTGAACTCAGCCAACGGATCCCTCCAGAGAGATCGCCAGCAGCTTCTGCGCTTCGACCGCGAACTCCATCGGCAGCTCTTTCAGCACATCCTTGGCAAAGCCGTTGACGATCAGCGCCACCGCTTCCTCTTCGTCTAGCCCGCGCTGTTGGGCGTAGAACATCTGATCATCGCTGATCTTCGACGTGGTTGCCTCGTGCTCGATCTGGGCAGCGGGGTTCTTGACCTCGATATAGGGCACCGTGTGCGCGCCGCATTCATCGCCGAGCAGCAGGCTGTCGCACTGGGTGAAATTGCGCACGCCTTCGGCTTTGGGGCCGACGCGGACGAGGCCGCGATAGGTGTTGTTCGACTTGCCCGCCGAAATACCCTTGGAGATGATGGTCGAGCGCGAGCCCTTGCCGTTGTGGATCATCTTGGTGCCAGTGTCGGCTTGCTGGAAATTGTTAGTCACCGCGACCGAGTAGAACTCGCCGACGCTGTCTTCGCCATTGAGCACGCAGGACGGATACTTCCACGTCACCGCAGAGCCGGTTTCAACCTGAGTCCAGCTGATCTTCGAGCGATCGCCCTGACACAACCCGCGCTTGGTCACGAAATTATAGATCCCGCCTACGCCTTCGGAATTGCCGGGATACCAGTTCTGGACCGTTGAATATTTGATTTCGGCATCCTCGAGCGCGACCAGCTCGACCACAGCGGCATGGAGCTGGTTTTCATCACGCATCGGTGCTGTGCAGCCCTCGAGATAGGAGACGTAAGCGCCTTTTTCCGCGACAATTAAAGTGCGTTCAAACTGACCGGTATTCTCCGCATTGATGCGGAAATAGGTGCTGAGTTCCATCGGACAGCGCACGCCTTCAGGGACATAGACAAATGTGCCGTCCGAAAAGACCGCTGAATTGAGGCACGCAAAGTAATTGTCGCGCGTGGGCACGACGCGGCCGAGCCACTTTTTCACAAGCTCCGGGTAGTCCTTGATCGCTTCGGAGATCGAGAGAAAGATTACGCCAGCTTTTTGCAGCTCTTCGCGGAAGGTGGTCGCAACGCTGACGCTATCAAACACCGCATCCACGGCCACTTTGCGCGCGCCTTCAACGCCCGCGAGCACTTCCTGCTCAGCGACGGGAATGCCGAGCTTATCGTAAACCGCCTTGATCTCGGGATCGAGTTCATCAAGCGATTTCAGCGTCGGCTTTTTCTTAGGCGCTGCATAATAATAGGCGTCCTGATAATCGATCGGAGGGTAGCCGACCTTCGCCCAGTCTGGCTCAGGCATTTCCTGCCATTGGCGGAAGGCTTTAAGCCGCCAGTCCAGCATCCATTGCGGCTCACCTTTCTTGGCTGAGATGAAGCGGACCGTGTCTTCATTGAGACCTTTTTCCGCAAATTCGGTCTCGATATCGGATGACCAGCCATGCTCATATTCAGCTGCATTGGCCGCCGCCGCTTTGGCTTCTGCATCCAGTTCGGCTTCGGCAATGTCAGCGTCATGGTTGTGAAGATCGAAATTGTCGGTCATGCCACTTTTTCCTGAGGAGTGAGGAGGGGATGCGCAGTCGGCGGAGTGCGCAATTGGTCAAGCGTAACGTCAGCAAGAGCGCTGCGCAGCGCGCGATTGATGATCGGCCAGTGCGGGCGCATCGAGCAGCCCGCTTCGTAATCGCAATGGCCGTGATCGATGCAAGAGGTCAGCGCAATCGGCCCTTCGATCGCTTCTACGATATCGGCAACCGTAATTGCAGCGGCAGGGCGGGCCAATTGCAGGCCGCCGCCAACACCGCGCGTTGAGCTGAGCAAGCCCGCCGCTGTCAGCTTCGAAACGAGGCGCTGTACGGTCGGGACTGGCAGCCCGGTCTCGCCTGCCAATTCAGCCGCACTGACGCGCGACGAACCGCAATGGCGCGCGGCCTGGGACATAGTAATCACTGCATAGTCGGCGAGGTTGGAAAGGCGCATCGAGCCGCGTTAATCCTTGCTATTGCGAGTTATTCTTAAATCTGACTGAATCGGTCTGATTTCCAAATAGTCGTAACGCGCACAGCTTTCAACGGCAATCGCGTGTTGCGAGTCGTTTTCGGCCGGGCGGAAATTTTTCGGCAAAATGGAGCGCCCAGTGAGCGACAAACCAGAGCCTTCAGCCTGATTTCCACGCGGCGATCCGATCTTTGACGTTCTCTTCGAGGATCGACAAGGGCACCGGTCCGCTCAGCAGAACCGCATCGTGGAATCCGCGGTAATCGAAATCCTCACCCAGCTCGGTTCGCGCCAGCTCGCGCAATTCCATTATCTGGAGCTTTCCGATCATGTAGGCGCTCGCTTGGCCCGGCGTGGTGATATAGCGCTCGAGCGCTTTAACGATTCGGCAGCGGCGCCGCACCTCCTAAAAGCAGGCAAGCAAGCGGGAGTATGCAGCGCATCTGCTATCCTTCAGGCTGATCTTTGCCGATCTCGACAATTGGCCGCAAAACCTGATCGTCCGGACCCCAGCGCGGGTCAAGCTCCCGAAGGTTCTTGGGCGCGATCATCTCGCGCAAGAATGGAGCATCATCATTCGCCAACCGGGCTGGCGTGCGGCCGACAAACCGGTTGATTTCGCGGATCATATGCGATTGATCGAAAAAGGCGTCACCCAGCGCCGCTTCATATTCAGGCGTCAGGCTCGGAAATGAAAGCAAAGCGCCAGCGCGCAACGCCCGATATTTGCGAGCAAGGTCTTTAGGCGCGAGCCCGAAATAGCGCTCGATCAGACGCTGCACCTGCCGCTCGGAATAAGACGCCTTATCCATCAAATCGGTGACTTGCGGGTTGAAAGAGGACCCAAGCCAGGCATTTGTCACTCTTATCAAGTCGACATGGCGTTGATTGAGCGGGCGCACTTTGCGACCGATATACTCGCCGATAGCCAGCGCGCAGTCCCGCCCGCTGAGACCCCCTGACAAATAGCCTGAGATTATCTCAGCGCCCATTTCTTCAACGTCATCTCCGAGAAAGTCGCGCGCTTCGCGCAGTCGATCTTTGTGCTCGCCTGCATGCAAGCCAGTCAGCGCCGCCCAGCCTTGCGGTGTCAGCGCAGCACCAAAGGCATGAAACGGCCCATCAACGACAATCGGAGTTGCTGTTGAAAGCGGGGTCAGCAACGCGATGAGAGGATTTGGATCACGATACCCCCCGCGAAAATGCATGAAGCCCTTACCCTTGGGAAACAGACACAGATGTCCGATTGAAGCGGGCTGGACATCACGGATGATCTCTTCATCGCAGCGAAAATGATAGAGCGTCGTGATATAGTCACTGAGCGCTGCGGGCGGAGCGATGTAATCGACATGGATCAAAGAGGCTGAGGTAAGCTTGAAGCCTTCCTCATCCCCCCGCACGGCTTCGTCCGCGCTTTGCGCGGCGGCTTCAAGATCGTCGTTTTGTCTCATCGCGCCCGGTTTGCAGGCAGGGTGTAGGCGCTCTTGTCTTGTTTTGACACAAAAAAAGGGCGGCCCCACGAAGAGGCCGCCCATTTGAGTTGAGGAACTCTTCGCATTGCTGCTCCGAGCCCTTCGGGTCGCGAGGGAGGATGTAACCGGGGAAGCATGGCGATAATTGTATGCAAACGACAAGGTTGAACCCGGAGTGCAGCAATCACTTTTTGTTAGCCATGCTCGCAAACCATGCAGGTTCAGCATTCGAAGGGCTTAGCGCTGACAAGCGCAATCTGGCCTGTCCACTCGACACCGGAAAAAAAATCGCGATAGGCAAATTGCATGTTGTTTCGATTGCTCAGACCCGGCCTGTTCGCGCTTGATTCGGAAACCGGACACCGCCTCGCAATTGCAGGGCTCAAAGCGCTGCCGAGCCGCGGTGCCCCCTCTTCGCTGGCTAAGCCGGGGCTTCTCGCAATTGAGGTGGCGGGTTTGACCTTTCCCAATCCGGTAGGTGTAGCGGCTGGGTTTGATAAAGACGCCGAAGTGCCTGATCCGCTGCTCGCATTAGGCTTTGGCTTTACTGAGGTTGGCTCAATTACTCCGCTTCCTCAGCCCGGGAATGCGAGGCCACGCCTGTTCCGTCTGGTCGAAGACGCCGCTGTGATTAACCGGATGGGATTTAACAATGCAGGGGCCAAGGCCACCCTCACGCGGCTCAGCGCCCGAAGCCACAAGCCCGGGATCGTCGGCGTCAATATCGGTGCGAACAAGGATTCGGCCGATCGTATCGCAGACTATGCTGAAATGGCGCGGCTCATGACGCCCTTTGCAAGTTATCTTGCTGTCAACGTTTCCAGCCCCAATACGCCGGGTCTGCGTGCATTGCAGGATGAAGCAGCGCTGACTGCGCTGATAGACGGCGTGCTGGCGGCGCGTGATGACAGCTCTTCAGGCAAGCTCCCGCCGATTTTCCTTAAAGTCGCGCCGGATCTAGCGCGCGCCGATATCGACGCGATTGCCAGAATTGCTCTCGATAAAGGGCTCGGCGCGTTGATTGTCTCAAACACGACGATTTCGCGGCCTGATCTTCGCTCACATCACAAAAGTGAGACGGGCGGTCTTTCAGGCGCACCGTTGCGCCCGCTTGCACTGCAGGTTCTGCGCGACTTTCGCACAGCGACAGGCGGCGCCATTCCGTTAGTTGGCGTCGGAGGAATTGCCTCAGCGGAACACGCCTGGGAGCGGATTAAAGCAGGAGCGAGCCTGATCCAGCTTTACTCCGCGATGGTTTATGAAGGTCCAGGCTTAGGCGGACGGATTGTCGCTGGTCTAGAAAAGCTGATGATACGCGAAGGCTTTACTCGGCTTGCCGATGCGGTCGGAAGCGAATAGCGACACAGCCATGATCACACGCGTTTTAGTCTGCGCCATCGGCGCGCTCAGCCTTGCCGCTTGCTCGTCTTACGAAGTCTCACCCGTCTCGCCAGCATCGCCCGACCAAGCCAGTGGCCAAGGAGCCGTGAGCGCGGCCGATCCCCGCGCGACCGCGGCAGGCGAAGCCATCCTCGCAAAGGGCGGTTCAGCCACCGATGCAGCAATCGCAGTGATGCTTGCGCTGACTGTGGTTGAACCGCAAAGCTCAGGTATTGGTGGCGGTGGTTTTTTGGTCCGAGCTGGCAAAGACGGGGTCACTACCATTGACGGCCGCGAAACAGCGCCTGCTGCCGCGACGCCCACCCGGTTTCTCGATGCCGAAGGCGAGCGGCTACCGCGAGAAAAGCGGGTTCTTTCAGGGCTAAGCGTCGGCGTACCTGGCAACATGGCGCTCGCATCAAGAGCGCATGCAGCGCATGGCGCAATTGAGTGGTCCGAATTGTTCAAGCCAGCCATTGCGCTAGCGCGCGATGGTTTCGTGATGAATCGCCGCCTTCACGAATCGCTCGCGCGCAGCAAAGGCCGGGCAGACAAGACCGCCGCAGCCAAAGCTGTGTTCTTCGGGGATGATGGCGAGCCGCTTCCGATCGGTACGCTTGTGCGAAACCCGGACTTAGCCCGCACTCTGGAGACGCTCAGCACGTCCGGTACGGGCTTTTTGTATTTCGGCATGGGCGAAGACCTCGCGACCTATGTCGCGCAAGAGACGCCGCAAGATGGGCGGATGACTGCGAAGGATGTCGACACATATCGAACCAAGGCGCGCGATCCGGTGTGCGCGCGCTATCGCACTTATAAAGTATGCGGCATGGGCCCGCCGTCCTCAGGCGGCATCGCGGTAGCGCAGATGCTGGGCCAGCTTGAACGGTTCGATCTTGCGGCGCTGGGGCCTGAGAGCGCGACATTCTGGCATCTTTTCCTCGAATCACAGCGGGTCGCTTACGCAGATCGCGGGCTGTATCTGGGCGATGCAGATTTCGTAGATGTGCCTGTCGCCGGGCTGATTGATCCTGCTTATCTCGCAAAGCGCAGCGCGCTGATCGATCCTGCCAAGGCCCTCGCTGAAGCGACGCCAGGCACTCCGCCAGGCGCGCCGATGGCGAGAGGACTGGGGGTTGAGCCCGAGGAACAAGGCACCACGCATTTCTCAGTCGTCGACAGCGCGGGCAATGCAGTCAGCTACACGTCCACCATCGAAGGCGCCTTTGGTTCGGGGCTCTTTTTTCGTGGATTTTACCTCAATAACGAGCTGACCGATTTCAGCTCGACACCCGAGGAAGATGGCAAGTTGGTCGCCAATCGGGTCGAAGGCGGCAAACGCCCTCGTTCATCGATGGCGCCGACAATTGTGTTCGACGAAGATGGCCAGGTTGTCCTGATCATCGGGGCCGCTGGCGGACCGACTATTCCGGTGCAAGTCGCGCGCTCGATCATCGGCGTGATTGACTTCGAACTGAGCGCGCAAGAGGCGCTTGGCTTGCCGCTTGTAATGGCCTTCGGATCGCGGGTCATCATTGAAAAGGACTCCTCACTCGAAGGTATGCGCGACGAGTTTAGCGCGCTTGGTCACGGCGAAATCCGCGCATTTAGCCCGCCACTCAAAGCCAATGCCCTGCATCGCAAAGCCGACGGAGGCTGGGAAGTCGCGACCGACCCGCGTGTCGCCGCTAAGCTCATTTATGAGTAAGCCGTTGTAAACATAAGCGAACCTAGGTTTTGCCCGATCGCCCATAGGTCACCACCGCTTGCCGGTGCCGCGCTGAAGGGTTAATTTAGCAGACAATACGCATCAAGATCCCCTTGGACCAGAGGCGCTCGTTCGCGTTTCGGCAGGGGAGAGGAGCCGGTTTTCCATGCACGCCCCCAATCCATACAGCGCAGCGCCGCTTGTGAACGCGGCCGACGATCCTGTCTTGCAGGACATTGATCGCGCAAGCAATCTCGTCGAGCTGTTTCTACAGCGCGCCGACCAAAAGGGTGACGCGCCGTTCCTCGGTCGCAAGCAGGACGGCAAATGGACCACGCAATCCTGGCGCGAAGTCGCAGAGCAGGTCTGCATCCTTGCAGAAAGCCTACGCCAGCTTGGTCTGGCTGATGGCGATCGCGTCGCACTTGTCTCGGAAAATCGACCGGAATGGTGCATCGCTGATCTTGCGATCATGGCTGCAGGATGCATCTCGGTTCCGACTTACACCACCAATACGCGGCGTGATCACGCGCATATTCTCGATAATTCGGGCGCCCGCGCGGTGTTCGTTTCAACCGAAAAGCTGCTTGGTCCGCTGGTCGAAGCGATCGGTTCGACCGGGTTGATCGAACATGTAATCGGGATCGAAGATCTGCACCGCAAACAGTCTCCTGCCTTCGACTATCACCATTGGGCAGACCTTGTGACAGGCGATGCAGCGGCAGCAAGGCTGGCGGTTAATGAGCGGATTGCGGCGATCACCCGCGACCAAACCGCCTGCCTTATCTACACTAGCGGCACAGGCGGCGCGCCCCGCGGGGTCAAACAGCATCATGGCTCGATCCTGTGCAATGCGGCAGGGGCTGCCGAAATCTTCATCAACGATTTCGGGCTGGATGACGAACGCTTCTTGTCATTCCTCCCGCTCAGCCACGCTTACGAGCACACCGGAGGCCAATATCTGCCGATTTCGGTGGGTGCCGAGATATTCTATTCCGAAGGCTTGGAAAAACTCGCTTCCAATATCGAAGAGGTGCAACCGACCATGATGGTAGTGGTCCCGCGCCTGTTTGAAGTGCTGCGCACGCGGATCATCAAGCAGATCGACAAGCAAGGCAAAGTCGCGCGCTTCATGATGGGCAGCGCGCTTAAGATCAGCGACAAGGCCAAAGAGGGCCGGAAACGCAAGCGTGATCGCCCGCTTGATTTTGTCGTTGAACGCACGCTCCGGCCCAAGATTCGCGCGCGGTTCGGTGGGCGCTTGAAAGCGCTTGTATCGGGTGGTGCGCCGCTCAATCCGGAGGTCGGCAATTTCTTCGACGCAATGGGGCTGACCATGCTGCAAGGATACGGCCAGACCGAAGCTGGCCCAGTGATCAGCTGCAATCGTCCGAAAGTCGGCCTGAAAATGGATACGGTCGGCCCGCCGATGCGCGGGGTCGAGCTAAAAATCGCTGAGGATGGCGAAATTCTGTGCCGCGGCGAACTCGTGATGCACGGCTATTGGCGCAATGAAGCGGAGACGCGGCGCACGCTCAAACCCGACCCGTCTCAGCCCGAAGATGCCCCATGGCTGCACACCGGCGATATCGGCCATCTCGATTACAAGGGTCGGATCGTCATCACCGATCGCAAGAAGGATATGATCGTTAACGACAAGGGCGACAATGTCGCACCACAAAAAGTCGAAGGCATGCTAACGCTACAACCCGAGATCGCGCAAGCCATGGTTTCAGGCGACCAGCGGCCTTACGTCGTTGGGTTGATCGTGCCCGATGCCGAATGGGCTCTCGAATGGTCACGGGCGAACGGCGAAGACTTCGACCTAAAATCGCTGCAAGGCCTGCCAGCATTCAAGCAAGCCGTCCGCGCGGCTGTGGACCGCACCAACAAAGAGCTTTCAGTGATCGAGAAGGTTCGCAAGTTTGAGTTTGCCGATGAAGCCTTCGCGATCGACAACGAGGAAATGACGCCGTCGATGAAAATCCGCCGGCACAAGATCCGTGAGCGCTATCAGGAGCGGATCGACGGACTGTATTGAGCTCTGGCTCAAACCGCCTCTACATCCTCGACAAATTCGGGATAGAAGCTCGGCGCCCTTGTCGACCATCCCGCCGCCGTTGCGGCCGCTTCGCTAAGCGATTGTAGCAAGACTTTACGCCGGTCAGGCTCGATCTGTGGGAGCGCTGCCGCCGCGCAGAATGCCGCCGGCAGATACGGCCGGGCATGGGGTCCAAGCAGTCGCTCATACAAAAACCGGAACGCAGAGAAACTCACCAATTGCGCTTGTCCCAGATCAAACAGAGCCAAACGCACCAAAGCACCGATAAAGTGTTGCGGTTCGGCATCGACATCGGTCTGCGGCACCAGCGAGCGGACCGCGCTCAGCTGCTCATAGGCGACATATTGGCGGCGGATCACAATGCAGTCGCGCTCGCCGCGACCCCATAGCCGAAAGGCATCATTGCGCCCAAGACCGATATCGAGACTGCGCTTTATGTAGCGCTGCTCGTCCGGCGTGAAGCTTGCGAATTCTCGCATTTCCCCGATCGCCATCGAGGCGGCGCTAAGCGTGGGCATGAAAGTCTCCCTGTTCGAGGAAGAGTTTCGCGGTGCTTGGTTAATTTAGAGTTAGGTCCGAGCTACTGTTTGTAAGAGCATGCCGCTGGCGCCGAGTAAAAAGAACCGCTTCAGATGAGCCCTGCCAGCGGGCTTGAAGGATCGGCATACATCCGCCGCCCCATTCGCCCAGCGAGATAGGCCTCGCGTCCGGCTTCAACCGCAAGCTTCATTGCGCG
>JBCCJD010000055.1:0-18136 GCA_039027955.1 Pseudomonadota bacterium | reverse complement strand
GGCGGGCATGTCGGAAGCCGACGTCCTTGGCCAGGCGTGGAGCACGCATGCAAAGGCGGCGTTCTTTATGAAGGCCGATGTCATTCGCAAGAACGACACGCTGAATGATCAGAATTACGACACCGAAACCGCGTCGATGTCGTATCCGGTCCGCGTCGAATGCCTGGCTCAGCCCCCACGGCCTAAGGCTCGCAAGGGCGCGAAGACCAAAGACGGAAGCGGCGGCCCGCCAGCGCGCAGGCCTGGAATCCCGATTGAATGAAGTGCTCTTATTGCGTCGCAGTCGGCGTTCAGTCGCGACTCAAGTTGATTCGTTTCAAGCGCCACTGCGGGCCCCAACCGATGATCTCCTTGGCTTTCGCTATGCATCGAGTCTAAGTTTACGCATCTGTTTGAGATCAGCACAGCGACATTGAGGGCAGATAACAGCCAGGGCTCATGCAGGGATTAAGGAGGACGATATGGTTTCGGTGCCGCTGATGACCACACGGTTTGTTAGCCATGGAATCTTGGCCATAGGACTAGTCATCGCCGCGCCGATCGAGGCGCAGGTGTCTGTGAAAGCCGACGTTCCGGCTTCCATACCTGAGACAAAAGTGGGCCCAAGCCTGCCTGGTGCTTTCTTCGTTGCTCCGCCGAACGATGGTCCGCACCCAACGATCATCATTCTCGGCGGAAGCGAAGGCGGCGATACAGGTGCCAGAGCCAAGGCGCCGCTCTTCCTTGCCGAAGGCTATGCAGTCCTTGGATTACCTTACTATTCACCCGCGTGGAGCGGTCAGGCAACCCAGTTTTCTGACCTGCCCCAAGCGTTTGCGAAGGTAGCTTCCTCGTCAGGATAGGATGTCAATTTCCGAGCTGTTGAGTGTAAAAGAAATTTCATCCGCCTTACCGTCTCTCGCCGACTCAACCGATGAAAGTGACATGACCCCAGCGACTTGAAACTCAGACGCATTGCTTCCGCAATGACGCAGCGAAATGAATTCAATCCCTCGGTTACCGGCGGTTTTTTCGAGAGCCTCCGCAGCATCAGGAACTTCAACGCCATCGATCGTGACACTGGTCACGCGCCCACGCTCACCAGCGATCCAACGATTTGAGAACTCAAATTGAACAATACGCGACTCAGAGCAACTCGAAGTTATGACTGATCGTGTTTCGGTGACTGCCTCCGGGCCCTCAAGCTCCAAGACGATAGGTTCGCTCGCAAATAAAAGCCAAAACATCCCTAAATCCCCATACTTGCGCTATTTCTAGCTACACCACGTGACTGCTCGGCCTGCAAGACCGACTCCATGATTCATCTGAGAAACCGAAAGACTCTCGAAATATGCCCTTCCAGAAAGTTTAAATTCCCTCGTCACTGCGTCCGGACCAGTCAATCACAGCGATGGAGCGAGCTGCTTCGTTGTCTTGATTACCGGTGAGATGCCAGCCGGAGCCAAAGCGTTTGAAAGGACTAGCTGGTTTGTTTTTATACATGCGGCTGTTCACACCGCCCTTGCTTAGTACCACGGATATGGCGTTTTTCTAATAGCGTTTCGGGAATAGGCGGACGCATGATTTGAGGCGAGCTGGAGGGTGGGTTGGATTTCAGAATCCGGCCCAAACCCTTGAAGCACAATTACAATTCTAAGGAGTTGGTGCGGTCGAGAAGACTCGAACTTCCACGGGCGTTAGCCCACAACGACCTCAACGTTGCGCGTCTACCAGTTCCGCCACGACCGCACACAAAAATCGAAGCCAGACCCCGTCTGGCTCCGCGGTAGGAGCGCGCCTCTAGCAACGAGCCTTCCCCGGTGCAAGTGGTTTGGCTGCGCCAGCGCGCTCGAACATCGCGGGACGCCTGATGAGCCATATCTCAACGCTCAATCGATCCGGAGGCCATGTCCCGCGCCGGGACCGGGTTACCGAATTGCTTGCACATAAAGTAAACGCGGCCTTAACTCGCCAAATCATGAGTATGGTCGCAGCTCTTCTGGTGATTGCTCAAGGCGGCGCTGCCGCGCCAAGCATGCCTGTGGCTCTTCCAGTCACAGTAAGCGCAAGGATCCTCAAACCTGCCATGATCCGCGTCGTCGACAATGAAGCACGCGAAGTTGCGCGCCCCGATCAAAGCCTAGCGCCGCAGCGTCGGCGCGATCCTGCCGGTACCGTGTGGATCGAATTCAGCTAACAAGAGCCAGGCCAAAGTCAGCCCCGTTGCCTTGAGCTCAGTTAAGCGACCAGCCAATTTCAGCGACGTTGGCAGCCGCCGGGATATCTGCGATCGCTTCAGTCACGTTCAGCGTTTCGCCAGGGACCAATTCGCGCTTAGGCGGAACGACGATCCAATTGCCAACCTGACGATCACGCTCATCGCGAAACACCACCAGCAAATTTGGCACTGAGACCTTTTCAGACCCCTGATTAGCGATCGTTCCGCGCACGCGGAAGATTTCCTGCCCGCTTTCAAGCGTCTCGGTGCGTTGCTGCGCTGGCGGGAAATCAAGGACCAAATCAGGTTGACCGATGCCGAAAGTCGGCTGCTTGAAAGGAAGCCAGTCAGGCAGGCCGTAATAGCTTACGGCAAGCACGGTCCCGCTCGCCAACAACGCGAATGCGATGGCTGCTGCTGTCCACATCTTGAGCGGGTTGCGCCGCGCGCTAAAAGGCGGGCTGTATTCGAAATGCGAGACGTCGTCGGCGTCGTCAAAGCCGGTCTCTTCGGGATATTCGCTCTCTGGCGCAGTTTCAGCAAAAGGGTCGCTATCTGAATCGAATGCACTTTTAAGCGAGGGTTCTGGAACATCAGCCGGTTCGCTCGCGCGAGTCTCTTCTGGAGCAGAAGCAGGCTTTGCTGGTTCTTCTTGCGGGCGCTCGCGCTGGAATGGCGCTTCGAACGCAGTGCTGGGCGGTTCATCGTTTTCCGCGGGGTTTTCGCGTCGCGCCATGCCGTTGCGAAACGCACGTGCAGCGATCGTCGGATCGGGCGCCTCGGTGGCGCGTTCGCTAGCCTTTGCTGGTTGCGGGGCAGCGGGCTCGTCACTCGTACGCCAGTGATTGACGCTTGGCCCGGCAGGGCTTGCGGCCTGCAAGCCGGATGCAACTGACGCTGATTGCTTGGTCTTTCGAGGCACTTCGGTAGGAAACGCCTCATCATGCAAGTCAAGCGGCTGGGCTTCCTGGAACCAGCTATGTTTGCATTTCGCACAGCGCACAGTGCGCCCTTCGCTGCCAATCGCAGCATCGGGCACAACATAGCGTGTGGCGCAGGCTGGGCAGGATATTATCATTGTTACAAATGCAATACGCTCGCCCACGCGAGGCACAAGGGGCTCACCTTTTGCGAAGAGCGAATCGCCGAGTTTTTCCACATGGTAAGTGCATTATAGCGGCTTTAGCGCGGTTGGACTTCCCCCCTCGGCATCGCCCTGATATTCCCGCGCGATGAACGACCGGTCAGGCGAAATCGTCAAGTTCGACAATGTCGGGTTGCGCTATGGCACCGATCCTGAAGTGCTGAGCGACCTGAGCTTCACTCTGTTTCCTGGCAGTTTCTACTTCCTGACCGGAGCAAGCGGTGCTGGTAAAACGAGCCTTTTAAAGCTGCTTTATCTCGCCCAGCGGCCTTCGCGCGGCGCGATCAGGATGTTTGGCAAGGACATGATCACGCTTCCGCGCACCCGTGTGCCGGAATTTCGTCGGCGGCTGGGCGTGGTGTTTCAGGACTTCCGACTGGTCGAGCATTTGTCTGCGTTCGATAATGTCGCTTTGCCGCTCAGGCTGTCAGGGACCGAAGAACCTCGGCTGCTTAAGGCGGTCTCCGAAATGCTTGACTGGGTCGGCTTGTCTCACCGAGCGCAGGCGAAACCGGCGACTTTATCAGGCGGCGAACAACAGCGCGTTGCGATTGCCCGTGCAGTCATTGCCCGCCCGCGGATGCTGATCGCAGATGAGCCGACCGGCAATGTCGATCCGGAAATGGCGCTTAAGCTGCTGCGGCTGTTCGAAGCGCTCAACAATCGGGTAGGTACAACGGTGGTGGTAGCAACGCACGATGTGCATTTGCTCAAGAAAGTGCCGGATTCGCTCATCATGCGCCTTACTAAAGGCCGGTTGTCCGATCCCACTGGCGCTTTGCGGTTCCCGCCAAGGCCTGATCCGGCCCCCGCGAGCGGCGCGCCTCGGATGAGCGCTGCGGGAACGGGAATATAGGCTGCGCAATGAGTTCGCCTGATACCATCCCAGAAGCGGCATTGCCTGATCAGACGACACCTCCCACCGCAAGCGGCGGTTCAGCCGCTAGTCTGTTGCCTGCAGCGCGGTTTGGCGGGCCGATCCCGTGGGTGATCGCAATCCTCATTGCGCTTGTGGTGATCGCTGCGGCAGGCGGTTTGTCGCTGCGCAACCTCGCTGAAAGCGCGCGCACCGAGATTGCCGATGCTGCGACTGTGCAGATTATCGAAGCTAACCCCGAATTGCGCGCCGAGCAGGCCGACGCCGTAGTGGCTGCGCTTGAGCAGGATCCTTTGGTCCGCTCGCTCCGGCTCGTGCCTGAAGAGGAACTTGCCAGCCTGCTCGAACCCTGGCTAGGCGCAGGGGCTACGAGCGACGACGTGCCTATTCCAGCGCTGATCGATCTGGAATTGTCGCGGCAAGCGAGCGCTGATGAGATAGCGGTTTTGCAAGAGCGCGTGAAGAAAGTGGCGCCATCTGCCCGGGTCGATGCGCAATCGGACTGGTTGCGACCGGTTTATAATGCACTCACAGCGCTTCAATATCTTGCGCTAGGCCTGATTTCGCTCATTGCACTGGCGACAGCTGCTGCGGTCTGGTTAGCGGCCCGCAGTGCGTTCACCAATCACCAAGAGACCGTTGAGATCATCCACTTGCTCGGCGGAACCGAAGCGCAGATCACGCGCGTGTTCCAGCGCTCGGTCATGCGCGATGCGGCGTTTGGCGGACTGGTTGGGCTGTTCTTAGGGCTTGCCGCCGTTTGGCTTTTAGGCCAGCAGTTTGCTGCGCTTGATAGCGGGATGATCAGTGGCGGCGGGCTCGGCTGGCTTGATTGGCTGATCATCGCGGCAATTCCGGTGCTTGGCGTCTTGCTGGCCTTGGTTACCGCGCGGATCACCATTGCCATAGCGCTACGTTCTATGGTGTGAGGGTCCCGGCATGAAACGTCGGATTATCTCAAGCGTATTCCTGATCTGGGCGCTCGGCTTTTTGTGGTTCACGCTTTCGCTTCCGCAACCAGCCGAAGAGCGCAAGACCGATGCGGTGATTGTACCCACCGGAGGGCCCGGACGGATCGCGCATGGACTTGCCGTGCTCGATGCTGGCCTTGCTCGACGGATGCTCGTGACGGGCGTGGATCGCGAAGTGACGCCAAGCGAATTCGCCGCGCAATTCGACGTCGATGAAGCTCGGATGGAATGCTGTGTCACGCTAGGCTTTAGAGCCGTTGATACGCGCAGCAATGCGACTGAAACCGCTGAGTGGGTGAAAGCCAACAAAATCACATCGCTGCGTCTCGTGACGACAGACTGGCATATGCGCCGAGCAGCAGGCGAGCTTAACCGGACGCTTCCAAGCGATGTGCAGGTGGTGCGCGACGCGGTCCGCTCTGAACCCAACCTTGCCAGTTTGTTTCTTGAGTATAATAAGCTGCTCGCCAGCTCTGTTGCTGGTTTGATCAATATTTGAGAGAGCGTTTGGCGTTCCTTCGCAGCCTTTTGTTTTATCCTTTGTTTTATGGCTTTACCGCCGTTCTCGTAATCGCGTCAGTGCTAGCGATCCCGGCTGGTCTGGAAGCCCTCAAACGTGTGGTTTCGACCTGGGGTGTGTGGCATCGCTGGTGCGTTGAGACCCTGCTCGGGATCGACATTGTCGTCGAAGGCGAAGTGCCTGATGAAGCGGTGCTGGTGGCTGTCAAGCATGAGAGCTTCTTCGAAGCGATCGATATGCCTTGCCTGCTCAGTTTCCCGACTGTGTTTGCTAAGCGAGAGCTGTTTGCGATCCCTGGTTGGGGGTTTTCGGCGAGGGTTTATGGGCTGATCCCGGTGGCGCGCGATAAAGGCGCAAGGGCCTTGCGCGAGATGGTCGCCAAAGCCCGAGAGCGGCTGGGCGAAGGACGCCCGCTGGTGATCTTTCCGGAAGGCACCCGGGTCGAGCACGGCGATTGTCCAGCGCTGCAATCCGGCTTTGCCGGGATCTACAAGCTGCTTCAAGTTCCGGTCGTGCCGATCGCAGTCAATAGCGGGCCGAACTATCACCGCCTGGTCAAGCTGCCTGGGACGATCACCTATCGGGTCGGCGAGACGATCCCCGCCGGTCTTCCGCGCGGCGAGATCGAAGCGCGCGTGCATGCTGCGATCAACGCACTCAATCGTGATCCGCTCGGCCAAAGTCAGGCCGATCATCATCCTGACCCTGTTCGATCACCTGTCGCCTGATAGCGCGGGTTCGGCTGAACAGGTCATGCAATGTATCGCCATCGCCTGATCGGATCGCGCGCTGAAGCGCAGTCAGATCCTCCGTGAAACGCCCCAGGACTTCGAGCACAGCGGTCTTGTTGCTTAAGAACACATCGCGCCACATCACCGGATCGGACGCTGCGATCCGGGTAAAATCACGAAACCCGCCGGCGGAATATTTAATCACTTCGCTGCGGGTCACGTCTTCAAGATCACTCGCAGTGCCGACGATGGTGTAAGCGATCAGATGCGGGATATGGCTGGTCACTGCGAGCACCAGATCGTGATGCTCGGCATCCATCAATTCGACCCGCGCTCCGAGCCGTGTCCAGAACTCGCTGAGCAATGCAGTGGCCTGCTCGTTTGAGCCTTGAGGCGGCGTGAGGATGCACCAGCGATTGTTAAACAGCGAGGAAAACCCGGCCTCTGGCCCGCTCTGCTCTGTGCCTGCGACCGGGTGTGCCGGGATGATTGCATGGTGCGCCAGCTCTTGGCCAAGCAGCTCGGCGAGCCCGGTTTTCGAAGACCCGACATCGCTGATGATAGCGTTATCCGCGACATGCGGAGCGAGCGCGCGAGCGGCCTCCTGCATCGCGCCCATCGGCACACACAAGATGACAAGGTCAGCCGCAGCGACCGTGTCGGAAAGGCTCTCGCATACCTTCGATACCAAGCCTAATTCGCGCGCTTTTTTACGGACAGCAGGGTCACGGTCGTAGCCTGTCGTCACAATCTCGCTTGCGCGCTCACGCACGGCAAGCCCGATCGAGCCGCCAAGCAGGCCAAGTCCGATAATCGCAACCCGCTCGATCCGTTGTGGCAAAGTCGTCATGCCGGTTCCCCGCACAGCGTGCGCATGGTTGCGATCACCCGGTCCATATCGTGTGTCTTTCCAAGGGTGATCCGCAGCGCTTCCGGCAGGCCCTGTCCCGGCAGATGACGCACGGCATAGCCTGCATTGGCGAGCGCATCGCGCGCCGTTTCCGCGCTTAGGTCGCCGGTAAAGCGGACCAGCACGAAGTTTGCAGCACTAGGCACCGCGACCAGACCGTGATTGCCAAGCGCTGTGATCGCCTCTGTCAAGCGCGCACATTCGGCCTCGTTATGCACCCGGCTGCGCTCGACAAACGCCTGATCGCCTAACGCCGCGATCGCAGCGCGCTGACCTCCTGCGGTGACGTTGAAGGGGCCGCGGATCCGATTAAGCGTGTCGATCAGTCCCGGCGCGCCCGTGGCCCAGCCAATCCGCTCTGCGGCAAGCCCGTAAATCTTGGAGAAAGTCCGGGTCACCAGCACATTTTCAAATCGATCAGCCAGATCAAAGCCGGTGCGTTGCTGAGCGGGTGCGAGATATTCGCCATAGGCTTCATCCAGCACCAGCAGGACGTCTTTGGCTAGGCCAGCATGAAGCCGCGTGACTTCATCAGGCGAGATCGCGGTTCCGGTCGGGTTGTTGGGGTTAGCAAGAAACACCACTCTCGTGCGCTCATTCACTGCCGCGAGTAAGGCATCGACATCTGCCATGTAATCGCGATCAGGCGCGATTACTGGCACTGCTCCGCAGCGCCGCGCGGCGATCTCGTAAACCGAGAACGAATAGCGGCTGAACAGCACTTCATCGGCCCCGTTTTCATCGCGCCCGGCAAAGCCTTGCGCAGCGAGGTTTAGAAGTTCGTCCGAGCCTGTCCCGCAGACGATCCGCGCCGGGTCGAGCTGATGCAGCTGTGCAAGCTGCTCGCGCAAGGCGGTTGCGTCAGGATCGGGATAGGTGGCCGCTTCCAAACGCGCTTCAGCCAATGCCTCCAGCGCCGCAGGCGAAGTGCCAAGCGGGTTTTCGTTGGCTGATAGCTTGATCAGCGCGCGGCCATCGGCGCTGACCGCATGGCCAGGAACATAGGCCGCAATCTTGCTGATCCAGGGTTTGGGAGAAGGTCGTGCATTCATCGCCGACCGCTTGAAAGAAAATCAGCCCTTCGACAAGCGCGAGAACGCCGGTTAAAGGGGCGCGACCGATCTTTTCCCATATGTGCTGAGCTGTGTTGCGGCACTTTCGTTCTTGCTGGTTTGTTGCACAGTGCCCAATTCTTCGCCGATTTTCCCTCTTCCCGAAGACCTGCCGCTTGATAGCGGGCAGATCTTGTCGAACGCGCAGATCGCCTACGAGACCTATGGCTCGCTTGCGCCTGACAAGTCCAACGCAGTGCTGATTTGCCACGCTTTGACCGGTGATCAGTATGTTGCAAGCACGCATCCGGTGACAGGCAAGCCGGGCTGGTGGGAACGCATGGTTGGGCCGGGAAAACCGATTGATACCGACCGCTTCTTTGTCATCTGCGCCAATGTGATCGGCAGTTGCCTGGGCTCGAGCGGCCCCGCGAGCCTCGCGGCTGATGGCGCGCCTTACGCGATGCGATTTCCGGTCATCACGGTTCGCGATATGGTGCGCGCGCTGGTTGCGCTGCTGGATGGCCTAGAGATCGCGCGTTTGCATGGCGTGGTCGGCGGCTCGATGGGCGGCATGCAAGCGCTGAGCCTTGCCGCCAATTGGCCTGAGCGAGCGGAGCGGGTGCTGGTAATCGCGTCGACTGCGCGCCATTCAGCTCAGAATATCGCGTTTCACGAAGTGGGACGGCAAGCGATCATGGCTGATCCGGCTTGGTCAGGTGGGGATTATTATGGCATTGAGACGGCGCCTGATAACGGCCTCGCAGTGGCGCGCATGGCAGCGCACATCACTTACCTTTCGGAAGCCGGGCTGACTGAAAAGTTCGGTCGGCGTTTGCAGAACCGTGAAGAAAAAAGCTTTGGGTTCGATGCGGATTTTCAGGTCGAAAGCTATCTGCGCTATCAAGGCAGCGGGTTTACCCAGCGCTTCGATGCCAATTCCTATCTCTATATCACTCGGGCAATGGACTATTTCGACTTGGCCGAAGAGCATGGCGGCACGCTGGCGGATGCGTTTGCCGAGACATCGGCGCGCTTTTGCCTCGTCAGCTTCGATACCGACTGGCTCTATCCCACCGCTGAAAGCCGTCATATCGTCCACGCGCTTAACGCCGCTGGAGCGAAAGTGAGCTTTGTCGAACTCAGCGCGCCGCATGGCCATGACAGTTTTCTGCTCGAGCACCGTCAGCTTGACCGCGTAGTGCAGGGCTTTCTTGAATGAACGCGTCTTTGCGACCTGATCTGGCGATCATCGCAGCGAATGTCGCGCCGCAATCGCGCGTGCTCGATATCGGCACCGGCAATGGCGATCTGATGGATGTGCTGGAGCGCGAGAAACACTGCGATGCGCGGGGCATGGAGCTTGACCCGGCGAAGGTCGAACGCTGCGTTGCGCGCGGGCTGTCGGTTGTACAAGGCGATGCCAATCGCGATCTGGTAAACTATCCCGATAAAGCGTTTGATTACACCATTTTGAGCCAGACGCTGCAGACCTCCGTCAGGCCTGACCGGACGCTTGATGAATTGCTGCGGGTCGGGACGCGCACCTTTGTCAGCTTTCCCAATTTCGCGCATTGGCGCACCCGCACTGCGCTGTTGTTTGGCGGCCGCATGCCAGTGACCCGCGCGCTGCCATCAAACTGGTATGAGACTGAAAACATCCACCACGTCACGATCGAGGATTTCTGCGACCTGGTAGAAGACAGGCGCGCCCGGATCGAGCGCGCCTGGTTCCTTGCAGATGAGCGCCGTATTGCCGCGCTGGGTGCGAATTGGCGGGCTGAATACGCGGTCTACGAACTCAGCCGCTAAGCTCGCGCACCTGCCTAGCCGACCTTTTGTCAGCCGCCCATATGGATGCCGCAGACCTTATGGCCATCGGGATCGCGGAAGTAGCACAGGTTCATCGTGCCCATTGAGCTGCTGCGCGGTCCGGGAGGATCCTCGACGCTCGTCGCGCCGTTAGCGATCGCAACATCGTGCAATTCCTTGACCTGTTCGGGCGAGTCGCACTTGAAGCCGATGGTAAATCCGTTGGCACAGGTCGCCGGTTCATCGTCGATCGGTTCGCTGACCGCAAAGTTGCTGCCATTGTGCATGTAGAACAGCCGCGTATGCCCGCTATCGCTGACATTGACGAAGGGTTCGCCTGCACCCAGCACGCCAAGCACCGCGTTGTAGAAGCTTTTGGCGCGTTCAATATCGTTAGTGCCAATCATGACATGGTTCAGCATTTACCTGTTCTCCTCTCAGGTTTTTGGATTCGACCAGCGCGCGGTAGCATGAGGTTCAGGCTCGCGGCTATAAGCCAAACGCAATGATGCATTCGGTTCTGATGGCCAGCCTGCTGGCATTGCAAAGTGCAGGCGCTCCCCCGCCTGCAAATGACGCGCAATTGTCTCAAGAAAACCGCGCTTTGCTGAGCTGCTCTGCGGCGTTCGCGTTGGTTTCTCATGGGCAGGCAAACGGCAATGAAGCGGCGCTTAAGTGGCCTCAATTGGAGACCCGTGGGCGCGAATTCTTCGTCCGCTCGCTGGCACAGCTGATGGATCAGACCGGGCTTGACCGGACCGGGATCAGCGCGTTGGTCAGCCGCGAAGCGCAGCGGATCGTCGATAGCGATGAAATCGAGCAGATCATGCCTGCGTGCCTTGTCATGCTGAGAGCATCGGGGGTCTGAAAACTCGCGCATCTCGCCGCGCGAGCGGGTGGATTTTGCGCTAAGCTTGAGGCAAGAGAACGGTCACAATGTGGCTTCTTTACCAATTCCCGCTCTGTCCGTTCAGTCGCAAGATCCGGCTGCTGCTGGGCGAGAAGAACATCCCCTATGAATTGATGCGCGAAGACCCCTGGGCAGCGTCGGATCAGTTCTACAATCTCAATCCGGCCGGATGCACGCCGGTTCTGGTGGATGAAGCACGCGGGCTTGCGATCCCTGACAGCCGGGCCATTGGCGAGTATCTTGAAGAGACCGTCGAGCGCTCACCAATGCTGAACGGCAATGCCGCAGCACGAGCCGAAATCCGCCGGCTGACCGCGTTGTTCGATGAGAACTTCTACACTGATGTGACGGCGCCGCTTTTGTCAGAGCGGATGAAGAAGCGTATTATTCTGCGGCAGCCGCCTGACAGCAAAGCGCTTCGCGCAGCGATGCGGCTGGCGCATCAACATCTCGATTATATCGACTGGCTGATCGACAATCGTCCGTGGCTGGCTGGCTCGACCATGAGCCTGGCTGATCTGGCCGCAGCCGCACAGATTTCAGTGGCTGATTACCTCGGCGGAATTGACTGGGAAGGCCATGAGCAGACCCGTGGGTGGTATGCCGTGTTCAAGAGCCGCCCGAGCTTTCGACCGCTGCTGAGCGAGCGGATGGATGTGATCAAGCCGCCAGCGCATTATGCTCTCGTCGATGGGTGAAATACCTAGGGCGACCGCCTAAATGGTCGGCAGGGCGCCTCAGGAGAGAGACATGACTGATCCCAAGACCATAACGGAAGCGGAATGGCACGCGCGGCTTTCAGCGGAACAATTCCACATTCTGCGCGAAGCCGGGACTGAGCGTGCTTTCACGGGAAAATACGACAAGTTCTACGAAGACGGGGAATATATGTGCGGGGCGTGCGGTACGCGGCTCTTTATCAGCGCGGCCAAATACAACAGCGGGTGCGGTTGGCCTGCTTTTACCAAGCCTGCTGATGAAGGGATGGTCGAAGAGCGCCGCGATACGAGCTTTGGGATGATCCGTACCGAAGTGCTGTGCGGCAATTGCGGCAGTCATTTGGGCCACGTCTTTCCCGATGGTCCGCCTGAAGAAGGCGGCTTGCGCTATTGCATCAATTCCGCTGCGCTTGAGTTTGTCGCTGACGAGCAATAGTCAGCTTTTATCATGCGCCACTGTAGCGCCTTGCTGTGCTCTGCGCGCGGCCAACCGAGCGATTTGTGCGGCTAGCCTGCGCAAGCTGCCGAGGCGCAGTGTTCACCCCCGGTTAGAACTTGGATATGCACAGCGTGGATACGGGTCAAAGGGCTGGATTGCTAAGGCTGAGCCAGCCTTGAAGGAACACTATGTCCAAACGGGGTGATCGACTGCAAAACAAGGGGAAACGGGGCGCTCGCCGTGCTGCGACCGAGCGGCGTGCCTCGGGCTCAGATGCCAAACAGACCAAGCAGACGAAGTCAGCCGCGAAAACTGCTGAGAAGAAGCCGTCCTGGCTATGGCGCTGGACTAAGCGAGTGACGCTGTATGGCGGCGCGTTGGCCGCCATCGCAGCGATTTTCGTCGTTTGCGCAGTCGGCTTTGCTGCGCGTTCGATCCCGAGTTTCTACCAGCTTAAGGCCACGCAGAATGCGCAAACCATCCTGGTGCGCGCGCGTGATGGCAGCGAGATTGTCGAATTGGGTCCGAGCTTTGGCGAGTGGCTCGAATATGACGAAATCCCCGAGAACATGAAAAACGCGATGATCGCGGTTGAAGACAAGCGCTTCAATGATCACTACGGGGTCGATCCGATCCGAACCACCGGCGCGATTATCGAAGGTTTTACAGGAAGCCGCGAGCGGGTTGGCGGGACCTCCACGATCTCGCAGCAGCTTGCGCGCAACATCTTCCTTAACACCAATCGCACGATCGATCGCAAGGCGCGCGAAGCCGTGCTGGCGATGGCGCTCGAATGGAAATTCTCGAAAGAGCAAATCCTCGAACTCTATCTGAACAAAGTCTATTTCGGCGGGGGCGCTTACGGGATCGACAGCGCCAGCCGGAAGTTCTTCAGCCACCCGGCAACCGAACTGAGCGTGGCGGAAGCTTCGATCATTGCGGGCCTTGTAAAGGCGCCAAGTCGTTATTCGCCAACCGCCGATGTGCAGGCCGCGGTCGACCGGGCTAAAGTTGTCCTGCGCTTGATGCGCGAACAGGGCTATATCAGCGCAAGCGAAGCGTCGGTTGACGTTGATGCGGTCCAGCTAAAGCAGCAGGCGGGCCAGAATTCGGTGCGCTATTTCACTGATTGGGCGCTGCCGCAGCTTGATATTCTGCTGCCTGAAACCTTTGCGCCGATTGAGGTGTGGACCACGATCGATGTCGGGATGCAGCGCGCTGCGACCGCCGCGATTGATGCCAACACGCCCGACGGCTCGCAAGGGGCCTTGGTGAGTGTCGACCGCGATGGTGCGATCCTCGCGCTGGTAGGCGGCACCGATTATGTCGAGACCAATTTCAACCGCGCGACCAATGCGCTGCGCCAGCCGGGCTCCTCATGGAAACTGTTTGTCTATCTTGCTGCGCTTGAAGCGGGCTACACACCCGAAGACACCGTCAAGGATGTGCCTGTTACGATTGACGGGTGGAGCCCGCGCAACGCCAATGGTCGCAATGTGGGCGATACCAATCTGCGAACCTCGTTTGCCTATTCGATCAACACGGTAGCAGCACAGCTCGGCAATGAAGTCGGCTTTGGAACCGTTGCCTCGATGGCGCGGCGATTTGGCATCAGCACGCCGATTTCAACTTTCCCTTCGATGGTGCTCGGCTCATCGGAAGTGCGCCTTATTGATATGACCCGCGCGTTCGCTTCCATTTCAGCGAAAGGCATGGCGGTTGAGCCCTATGGCATAACCAAAGTCGCAACCGCTGCCGGTGATGTGATTTACGAGCGCAAGAAAACCCGCGAAACGACTTTAGTGCCTGATTACGTCGCGGCGGGGATCACTGACTTGCTGCAAACCGCAGTCAACACAGGGACCGGGCGCGCCGCGCAGATCGGGCGGCCGGTTGCCGGTAAAACAGGGACTACAAGCGCCAACAAGGATGGCTGGTTTGTCGGGTTCTCATCCGGCATCACCACAGGGGTTTGGATGGGCCGTGATGATGCCAAGGCGGTGCCCGGCCTTCAGGGTGGCCGTGCGCCTGCGCGCGCGTTTTCGGCCTATATGCGCTACGCCGTCAAAGATCGTGCGGTGGAGGAATTCGACACTGAGCTCAACCTGCCTGAGTGGCGGCTAGAGCCCGATGAAGAGTTCATGTTCGGCGATCCGGACGATTATTACTTCATCGATGAGCAAGGCAATCTGATCGAGCCGGGACGGCGTGATCCGGCGGAAAGCCCGTTCGATGTCGAAGGCGAGCAGCCAGGCGATTCAGCTGGGTTTCCCCGGTCAGACCAGCCAGCGCCGCAAGAGCCCCGCGTCATTCGCAGAGGTCAAGTGCCCGGCGAACAGCGGCCCAATCAAATCCGGCCCAGTCAAAGTGGGCCCAGTCAAAGTGGGCCCAGTCAAAGCGGGCCGAGTGAGCCGCCGCCCGCGGTCAGCGAGGACTTTCTGGAGCGCGCGACCGGCGGCGCCTTACAGGACGATAATGATAGCGGGCCGAGCGAACGGCCTGACAGGCTTCCATCACCATCTCCGCGCCAATAATCAATGATCGTGGGCCGAATACAAGCAACATCCTTAATCGCCCTTTTTCGAGGTATGATTCGAACCAATTACGACTTTACAGACTAGACAAGGCCACCAGTTATCGCCCTTACAAATTGGGGAAAAGTCAACAAGTTATCACCATCAACATCGCCATTTTGAAAAGTGAATGAAGCGTCGACCGGCCCCCATCCGTACCTTTCGCCCACATACAGCGCGTACTCTGCGAAGTCCAGTACGCCATCACCGCTTAAATCGGCATAATCAAATCTGCATTGCAAATCTGTAATTTTACAACCCGACTGTCCTAGCACACTTGAAGGGACCATAAGCATCATTGTGCTTAGAAAAGCTGTAACAAAGATTTTCACTTTCGACTTTCCTTTACTACGACTCCCACTTCAGATGATACAGTAAGAATGCACCGGATCAAATAGGATTTATAGAAGGTCGGTTTATGGTCAAGGTTCACTAATTGTTACGAATGGTAGTAGATCAGAGGACCGAGTCAAAAAAGGAATTGTCAACAGTCAGCGCAGCCGCACTGGAACAAAGCGCGGAGTTTGGTTGCGGCGTTGGATCCGCAAAAGAACAGCATCGCGATTGTCGGTTTCAGCCGCAGTGATCTGTTCAAGCAGCGCTTCGATCGTTCCGACTTCCTCGTAATTGGCTGAAAGGATCAAATCGCCGCGGCGCAGACCCTTGCGGCCAGAATCTGAATTGGGGTCAACCGCGCCGATCACCAAACCGACGGTCTCTTCATCCAGGTTAAGCGAGCGGCGAATCTGCGGGGTAAGCGTAAGCACTTGCAAGCCTAGCTTTTCCTCGATCGTGCCGTCGGACTCTTCCGGGTTCATCGGTTCATCGGAGTCCGGGTCAAAGATCTGGTTGCGCTGAGCCAGCTCCTGTTCGGGCGGACGCTTGCCGAGAGTCACGGTCAAGGTCAGTCTTTCCTGACCATTGCGCAGGATTTCGAGCGGAACCTTGGTTCCAGGCTCGAGGTTGGCGACAAGAAATGAAAGCGTGCGATCAGGCGTCACCTCTTTATCAGCCACTTTCAAGACAATGTCTCCGGGCCGGATGCCCGCCTTTTGTGCAGGACTATCGGGGCTTACGTCTCCAATAAGCTCGCCGCGATCTCGGCGAAGGCCAAGAGCGTCAGCGACATCGTCATTCACCTGTCCGAGTTCAACACCAAGAAAACCGCGTTCGATTTCACGCCCATCCTTGAGCTGATCGACGATCGGCGCAGCGATTTCAGCAGGAATTGCAAAGCCGATCCCGACGCTGCCGCCCGATGGCGAGAAAATTGCGTTGTTAATGCCAATCACATTGCCCTGCATATCGAACAAGGGGCCGCCCGAATTGCCGCGATTAATGCTGGCATCGGTCTGAATATAGCGATCATAGGCGCCGCCTTGGCCGGTGTTGCGATAGACAGCTGAGACGATCCCGCTCGTTACTGTCCCGCCAAGCCCGAACGGGTTGCCAATCGCAACCACCCATTCGCCCACGCGGGTTTGGCTGGAATCGCCAAACCGGACGAACGGGAAAGTGGTGTCGGACATGATCTTAAGCACCGCTAAGTCCGAAGTGGGGTCGGCACCGACCAACTCGGCTTCGTATTCTGTCCCATCAGGCATGGTGACGGTGATTTCTTCGAGCGTCGCGTTGCTATTGGGCGGATTGATAACGTGATTGTTGGTCACAACGAAGCCATCGGCCGATACAATAAAGCCCGAACCGAGCGATTGCGCTTCGCGGGTCTGGCGGCGATTGAAGAACTCGGCAAACGGGGTTCCGGCGAAAGGATTGCGGGTCACTTCGACCCGTTGCCGGGTTGCGATATTGACCACCGCAGGCTGCAATTGCTGAGTGAGGTCTGCAAAGCTCGAGGGAGCGCCTGCCCGGGGCACGATTTCGCTCATCACATCGGCTTCGTTCTGGGCGACTTGCGCGCCAAGCGGCTGGCTCGAAATGAGCGCGACTGCCGCGCCTCCCACCAACAATGCGCTGGTCAAACCGTACACATACCGCAAGTTGTTCACGTCCTCTCGTTCCTTATTCTGCTTGCAAGACATAGCTTGTGCCGGCCTTGCGATTGATCTGAGCTACGCTGCCACAATGGGCCAAGATGCGCTGAACCCTGTTTGAACGCTCCCGACATTCGCCGGTCTGACTTGACGGTTGGTCGGATCGCTCAGTTGGCCCCCGCATGAGCAATCCTTGCCAACCGGTTCCACCACGATCTTAGCGGCGACCTCTGAACTGCCGAAGATATTCATTGTCCGGTGACAGAATGATTGAGCTGTCGCCGCGGCCTTCACCTTTAGCAAAGCTTTGCTCATAACTCTGCATTGCGCGGTAGAAGTCGTAGAAGCCTTCATCCTTGCCAAAGCTCTCAGCATAGATCCGCGCGGCTTCGGCATCGGCTTCGGCGCGGATAATCCGAGCATCTCGCGAGCCTTGCGCACGGATCGTACGCGCTTCGCGTTCGCGGTCCGATTCCATCCGTTCAAAGGCTGATTGCAGCGGGCGTCCTTCGGGAAGGTCAGTTCGCTTGATCTGCACGTCGATCACTTCAGCGCCGTATTGGCGTGCTTCGCGATCGAGGTTTGAGCGGACATTGGCGAGTGCGTTGCCGCGCTCAGCGGTTAGCATTGCCGCGAAGGTGCGGCGACCGAGTTCTTGTCGCAACGCTGAGTTGAGGATCGGCTCGAGCGCATTGCGCACACCATCTGTTGTCCCAGCGCGCTCTACCATCCGAATGGGGTCGACGATCCGGAACCGTGCGTAGGCGTTGACGAGCAGACGTTGCTGATCGTTGGAAAGCACCTCTTCATCAGTCATCTCAAGGTCGAGCACACGCTTTTCGATGCGGCGGATTGATTCGACGATGGGAATACGAACGTAAAAGCCTGCGCCTGTCGTTCCACCCGGCGTGTTGACCGTGCGGACAGGCTCGCCAGTCCGGATCACCACGATCTGCTCTTCTTCATTCACGATGAATGCACTCATCATCAGTGCCACCAAAGCGAGCGCGGCGATGATGATCGGAATGCGGTAAGTGGTCCACACAGTGCCCATGATTATTGCCCCTGTGTCTGAGTGTTGGCGGCAGGCTGTGCTGGCGCTGCGGTGACGGTGCTGCTCGACTGCTGCGCCCGGCGTTTTAGCTCAGGGAGCGGGAGATAGGGTGTAACCCCATCAGCTTCGACCACCGTTTTATCGGTGACGGCGAGCACTTTTTCCATCGTCTCATAATAAAGCCGTTGTCGCGTCACTTCCGGTGCGAGGCGATATTGCTCGTAGACTTGGTC
>JBCCJD010000054.1:0-18659 GCA_039027955.1 Pseudomonadota bacterium | reverse complement strand
CGGGCTGCTGCTGCTCTCGATTGCTTTACCGGTTAAGGCCGAACCCGCACCGATCACGGGAATCGTTCAAGGGCCGATCGCTGAGCCGCAACCGATCGCGCCCAGCATTGCCGACCCGGCGACCGAGATTCTGGATCTTGAGCGCGAGCGCAATCAGCGCCTCACCGTGCCAGTCATGATCGAAGGCAGCGGCCCGTTTGATTTCATGATTGATACAGGTAGCCAGGCGACGGCGGTCACGCATCAGATCAATCAATCGCTGGCACTTACTCCGTTCGGCACCGCGACGCTGGTTGGCATGGCAAGCATCCGCCCGGTTGATGTGGTCGAAGTCAATCAGCTCACGGTAGGCTCGCACGTCATCGAAGACCTGATCGCGCCGGTTCTCAATCGCGAGCATGTCGGCGCTGATGGGATAATCGGGCTCGATAGCTTGCAGGACTTTCGCGTGCTGATCGACTTTCGCGAAAAGTCGATCGCGCTGGAGGATGTGTCCGAAAAGGACAATTACCGCCGCGGCTTTGAGATCATTGTGCGGGCCCGCCAGAAATTGGGGCAATTGCTTATCACAGACGCGTTGGTCGAAGGCGTTCGCGCGACAGTGATCATCGATACAGGTGCACAGGCAAGCCTTGCCAACAATGTCCTGCGCGACCGGATTCGCGCCAAGCGCGAGCAGGAAGTCACCACCACCGATGTAAACGGCGTTTCAATGATCGGGCAGATGTCGGTCGTGCGATCGCTCAGCATTGAAGGGCTTTCGCTTCGAAATGTTCCGCTCGCCTTTGCGGATGCTCCCGCGTTCGAAGCGCTCGGCTTGAAAGACAAGCCGGTGCTCTCGCTCGGCATGCAGCACCTTAAAATGTTTGACCGTGTGGCGATTGATTTCTCGCGCCAGCGTATCTTGTTCGACGTACCGCGCGACGTCGCTCGAGCCATGCGGCGGGAGCGCCAATCCCGTCTTCGCGGAGTACGCAGTTCATTCTAGCAACCGACTGAGCCTTGCCGTTAGCAGGCGGTGCGCCCACATGACGGGGCGTCATGGCTGCTACCACCCCGCCCTCTAACGCTTCAGCGTCACCGCCTGAGGCGGAGGGTTGGCATACGCTAAGACGTTTCCTGCCCTACCTGTGGCCACGCGATAACCCCTCCTTGCGCTGGCGCATAGCGATGGCGCTGGTGCTGGTCGTTGCCGCGAAGTCGGTAACTCTGGCGCTTCCCTTCGCCTACAAGGGCGCCGTTAATGCAATGGAAGGAACCGATGCGGCCAATGCGCTCGACACAGGCGCAACCGTCGCATTGGCTCTCGTTGCGGCCTATGTGCTTGGACGGTTTACCGCTCTTTTGTTCGATAACCTGCGCAATATCGTGTTCGAGCGGGTCGGACAGATGGCCACGCTCAGCCTTGCTGAAGACGTCTTCAAACGGCTGCACCAGCTGTCTTTGAGGTTTCATCTCACTCGGCGCACCGGCGAAGTCACTAAGATCATTGAGCGCGGGACCAAGAGCATCGATCAGATGCTCTATTTCCTGCTGTTCAATATCGCTCCAACTGCGATCGAGCTGGTCGCTGTCGGCGTGATCTTTTACATTAGTTTCGGCTGGGAACTGGTTGCTGCGACAACTTTGGCGGTCGCAAGCTATGTCGCAGTGACGCGCTGGATCACTGAGTGGCGGACTAAGCTGCGGCGCGAGATGAATGACCTGGATGGACAGGCCTTGCAACGCGCGGTCGATTCGCTGCTTAATTTCGAAACAGTCAAATATTTCGGAGCTGAGCGCCGCGAAGAGGCTCGTTACAGTCAGGCGGCCCGCGCTTATGCCAAGGCAGCGATCAAGTCTGAAAACTCGCTTGGCCTCCTCAACATTGCGCAGGCGCTGATCACCAATTCGCTCATGGTGGGAGCGATGGGTTACACTGTGTGGGGCTGGAGCCGTGGCCAACTTACGGTCGGCGATCTGGTTTTCGTCAACACCTATCTCATGCAGCTGTTTCGGCCCCTTGATCTGCTTGGCTGGGTCTATCGCACCATCCGTCAGGGGCTCGTCGACATGGCTGCAATGTTCCGGTTGATCGATACCGCGATCGAAGTGCGCGATGTTCCCGGCGCGCCTGCGCTAATTGTGCGCAAGCCATCAGTGACATTCGACAACGTGACGTTCGGCTATGAGCCGGATCGCCGCATTCTCAAAGCACTGAGCTTCGATGTCTATGCAGGCTCGACCTTGGCCATCGTTGGCCCTTCCGGCGCTGGCAAGAGCACGATTGGGCGGCTCCTGTTCCGTTTCTACGATCCGCAAGACGGCCGCATTCTGATCGACGGACAAGACATTGCCGAAGTGCAGCAAGACAGCGTGCGCGCTGCGATCGGGATCGTTCCTCAGGACAGCGTGCTGTTCAATGACACGCTCGGCTACAATATTGCCTATGGTGCACAAGGCGCTGATTATGAGACAATCGCGCAAGCGGCAAGCGATGCTGCGCTCATGCCGCTGATTGAACGCATGCCGGATCGATTTGACACCATGGTTGGTGAGCGCGGCCTCAAGCTATCTGGCGGCGAAAAGCAGCGCGTCGCGATTGCTCGCACGCTCGTCAAGAACCCGCCGATCCTGCTGCTTGATGAAGCGACCAGCGCCCTCGATACCCGCACCGAACAGGAAATCCTCGGAACCCTTAAACGGCTCGCGCGCGGACGCACGACGATTGCAATCGCGCACCGACTGTCGACAATTGCCGATGCCGACCGGATCCTGGTGCTTGACCAAGGCGAACTGGCGGAAGCGGGCGACCATTTGAGCTTGCTTGCGAAAGGCGGACTGTATGCCGAGATGTGGGCACAACAGGCCAGCGAGCGCGCTGAAACGCAGCCAGCCGAAGCGGCAGAATAAGCCCTGCCACTGAGGTTCGCGCGGCAATTAATTGGATAAACGCGCATCCGCTGCGCCAGAGACGTTGCGCAAGCTCGGCGACGCCAGATCAAGCTCCTCCGCAGCGATCACTTCGACCTCGCCGCGCAAGGTTTTCAAGTCCTCCAAGAATTGCGACGCATCGCCAACCACGACCAGCGATGCACGCTCTTCGGAGAGATATTGCTTCGCCATACGCGCTGCATCTTCAGGACTCACAGCAGATAGACGATCCGCGATTGCGAACGCCTCCGACGGGTCGATGCCGCGTAACAAGAGATTTGCGACTTGCCCGTTGAAGCCCCCGCTCGTTTCCAGGCTCCGCGCTATCCTGCCGCCTAAAAAGAGCCGCCGTTTTTCAAGCTCTGCATTGTCCAGCGGGGCTTCGCCGAGCAATCGGAACTGCTCGAAAAAGACCTTCGCAACCTCATCGGCGGTCTCATTCTTGGTCTGCGCGCGCGCCGTTAGCAGTGCTTGATCAAGGCTTTGGCCGAGCGAAGAATAGGCTCCATAAGAAAGCCCGCGCTTAGTGCGCACTTCATTGAACAAGCGACCATTCGAACCGCTTCCGAGCACCGTGTTGGCAAGCCAGAGCGGGTAGAAGTCCTCATCCGAGCGCGAAATGGCTCGCACCCCTGCAATCACGGCGGCCTGACCGGCATCGGGCATATCGATCACAACCGTGCGCGCTCGCTTGCTTGGACCAGCAGGATTATTCACAGGTGGCGGCGGCGGTGCTTCGGATGTCCAGCCTGCAAACAGCTCATCGGCTAACTGATACGCCCCTTCGGACGAAATCCCGCCACTGATGACCAGTTTGGCACGGGCAGGATGCCAATAGGTCTGCCGATGCTTAAGCAGGTCTTCTCGCGTAATCGAGGATAGGCTCGTCCGATTACGGACCCTGCCGTAGGGCGCATCGCCATACATCACCCGCGATGCAACAAGCCGGCCAAGCTCGCCGGGATTCTTAAGCAAAGACGTGAACCCGTCGAGTGCACGCTTGCGCTCGCGTTCCACTTCAGGCTCAGGATAGCGCGCATGCTGCATGACATCGACCAGCAAGGCTCCTGCCTCAGACAAAGTCGCGATCGGGGCAGTCAGGCTAGCATAGGTACCATCTCGCCCGCTTTGGATGGAAAGGTTTGCTCCAAGCGATTCGAGCCGCGCGGCAATAGCTCCGGCGTTCGCTGTGTTAGTGCCGTTATCGGCAAGGCTCGCAGCCATCTCAGCGAGGCCCGCTTTGCCCTGCGGATCGCTGGCATCACCGCCTGGCAAAACCAGCGTAATCGTTGCAATCGGCACAGTCCCGGTCTGAACGCTGACTAGCGGTATCCCATTATCGAGCGTGCGTTCTACAAAGGGTGCGCGCTTGACCATCGGCGCGTTGCCCGGCGGCGGCGGAGCCATCCTTTCAGCCTCTGGAAGAACCCTCAGCGGTTCTCCCGTCGCGGGCGGAACGCTGCCGTAATCGGGACGAGGATAGGGGTTGGCATAGGCGGCGGGATCATCTTCGCCGGCCTGGTACGTCATGGCGACCTTGGCCATCGGATCGAGCCATCTCGCGGCCACGCGCTGCACATCCTGCGCGGTGACAGCAGCGATCCGCTCCAACCGGAGATCAGCCGCGTCGGGATTTCCGGTCGCGACCAGCGCTTCACCAAGCTCGAAAGCGCGCCCGCGCACGGTTTGGCGACGCGCCAGGGCATTAGAGAATATCTCGTTCTTGGCTTCAGCCAACTCGGCCGGCGAGACCAGTGTTGTGCGTACTTTGCCAAGCTCGGCCGCCAAGATGGCTTTAGCCTCTTCCTGATCGGCAAGCGGACTAAGCACGGCGTAGCTTGCGATATAACCGCCATGCATGGTCATCGATTCAAAATGAGCAGCGTTCACGGCTTTGCCGGTTCGAACCAACGCTGAATGGAAGCGACTGTTGTTTCCGCCTGAAAGAATGGTCGAAAGCACTTCGAGCGCAGCTGCGTCTTGATCTGTGACCGGCGGTGCTTTCCAGATCCCGCCGACCACTGGCAACGGCACGTTAGGCGCGGTCGCTGCAATACTGCGCGGTTTGGTGCGGCGCGGCTCTTGCGCTGTGATCTCGAGGCTCAACGGGTTTGCGCGTGGAGGGATATCAGCGAAATACTGCTCGACCAGCCATTTGAGCCGAGGCAGTTCGAAATTGCCTGCCACAATCAAGGTCGCAGTATCGGGACCATAATAAGCCTGATGGAACGCCCGCGCATCGTCCAATGTCGCCGAATCCAGATCTTCGATCGACCCGATTCCTGGCCGCCGCATCGGCAACACGTCATAGGCGTTTTCGGGGATCACATAGCGCTGCAACCGGCCGTAGGGTGGAGCAAGAACGCGCTGGCGCAGCTCTTCCTTGACCACTGCACGCTCTTTTTCAAACACATCGCTATCCACCACCGGAAACGCCATCCGCTCGCGATGCGTCCAAAGCATGGTCTCAAGATATTGCGCGGGGACTGTCTCGTAATAATTGGTCCGGTCGATCCAGTTCGATGCGTTGCGCTGCCCGCCGACATCCTCCGTCAGGCGATTGATCATGTTGTAAGGCATATTGAGCGTCTTTCGGCTCAAGATATGTTCGAACAGATGCGAAAAGCCTGCGCGCCCTTCAGGATCATGCTTGGAGCCGACCTTGTACCAAAGCGAAGTGGTTACATTGGCCGTGGTGTTGTCAGGCAGCGCGATCACTTCGAGGCCATTGTCGAGCGTCCAACGCGTGTATTCGATTCTGGGTGCAGACAGCTTCGGAGGCGCAGGCAAAGAGGGCAATGACGCACCAGCGCTGGCAAGCGGCGTATCACTGGAGGCGCATGCGGCAACTCCAAGGGTAAGAGCACCCAAGCCTGCCAAACGTATCAATCTGATCATGCAAGTAGCCTTGATGGCAAACATTCTATCGCAACTAAAGCGCGGACTGACGCGGCACTCAAGCGCTCAATAAACGAGCACCGGCTAAGCGCTTAGTTTCATCGACCTGCGTCTTGCGACAGGCCTTGAAGGATCGCGATCGCTCGGTTGCGATGAGCCCACGGGACGAACACATGATCATGGTAAAATCCGGCTACCATGTTGCAGGCGATGCCATCTTGCGCCAGCTCGGTTGCTATCGCGGCAGTTAGGCCCACTCCGGCGAGGTCCGAATGCACTTGCAAGGTGATCCGTGCGTATTCAGAGCCGTTCATGTCTGAAGCCGGGCAGATATACGTTACCCCCTCGGCTTCGCGAATAATGGCAAACGCCTCGTGCGCCGTATCGCCTGCTGGTGCATCTCGCGCCTCAACGATGAAGCGATAGGGCGTCTGATCAAGCGTCGGACGCAACTCTTTCAGCATCGAAGTGAGATCGTGAACTGGCCCTTCGCTCACAGCACGTATTTTGACAGGTCCGTGTTTCCGGCAAGATCTGCGAGCCGCTCGCGCACATAGTTCGCATCAATTATAATGGTCTCGCCGACATGCTCCTCGGCTTCGAAACTGATCTCCTCAAGCAGCTTCTCCATCACAGTCTGGAGCCTGCGTGCGCCAATGTTCTCGACACTCTCGTTCACCTGTGCCGCGATCCGCGCGATCTCAGTGATGGCATCCTCGCTCATGTCGAGTGCGACTTGCTCGGTCTCAAGTAACGCGCGGTATTGCTCAACCAGATTGGCTCTGGTGTCAGACAGGATCGCGACGAAATCCTCTTCGGTCAGCGCACGCAGTTCCACCCGGATCGGCAAGCGCCCTTGCAACTCTGGCAACATGTCCGATGGCTTTGCCACGTGGAAGGCACCGCTGGCGATGAACAGCACATGATCCGTCGTCATCGGACCATATTTTGTGCTGACGGTGGTTCCTTCGATCAGCGGCAAAAGATCGCGTTGCACCCCTTCGCGGCTGACTGAACCGCCGCGCACGTCGCTGACGGCGATTTTGTCGATTTCATCGAGAAAAACGATCCCGTTTGTTTCGGCATTTGCAAGCGCGGTGCGGGCGACATCGTCCTGATCCATGCGCTTTTCGGCTTCTTCATCGACCAGCTTGTCCCATGCATCGGGCACCCGGAACTTGCGTCGCTTAGTCGGGGTCTTGCCGAACGCTTTGCCCATCATGTCTGATAGATCGATCATGCCCACATTGCCGCCCATATTGCCCATATCGAACGGCATAGCCTGGGCTTCGGTGACTTCGATTTCGACTTCGACATCGTTCATCGCGTTCTGGACGATCCGCTGGCGAAAGCTCTCGCGGGTCGCTTCGGAGGCATTGTCGCCAACCAGTGCTGTCAAAAGCCGCTGCATCGCAGCTTCGGATGCGGCTTCGCGCACAGCTTCGCGGCGGCGGTCCTTTTCTAGCCGGATTGCTTCTTCAACAAGGTCGCGGGCGATCTGTTCTACGTCGCGTCCGACATATCCCACTTCGGTAAACTTAGTCGCTTCGACTTTGACGAACGGTGCTTCGGCGAGCTTCGCAAGTCGCCGACTGATCTCGGTTTTTCCGCAGCCCGTTGGCCCAATCATAAGGATGTTCTTAGGCGTTACTTCGTCGCGCAATTCGGGGCTCAAACGCTGCCGCCGCCAGCGATTGCGCAGCGCGACTGCCACGGCACGCTTAGCATCCTTTTGCCCGATAATATGGCTGTCGAGCGCCTCAACGATCTGCTTAGGCGTAAGCGCTTCAGGCGTGATGGTGATCTTGGTGGAGGTGTCCATAGGTCTTTCTTGATTGTCGCATCCAAACATGTGGCGAGGCCATGGCTGCGTTCAAGCCTTGTACGCACGGAGGCGCGAGTGGAATAGCGTGACCTGCAGGCTGGCGAGCCTCTTAACCAGGCAGTGTCAGATGGTCTCGAGTGTAAGCTGACCGTTTGTGAACACGCAGATATCGGCAGCGACCGCCATCGCTTTGCGCGCAATCTGCTCTGCATCGTCTTCGTAGTCAGCCAAAGCCCGCGCAGCAGCGAGGGCATAATTGCCGCCTGAACCGATCGCTGCGATCCCGCCTTCAGGCTCGAGCACATCGCCATTGCCGGTCAGCACCAGCAGCGTTTCGCTGTCAGCAACGATCATCAAGGCTTCCAGGTTGCGCAGATATTTGTCCGTGCGCCAGTCCTTTGCCAGCTCCACTGCCGCCCGCAGCAATTGCCCAGAATATTGCTCAAGCTTCCCTTCGAGCCGTTCGAACAAGGTAAAGGCATCAGCGGTCGCGCCGGCAAACCCAGCAATAACTTGCGCCTTGCCGCCCTCTCCTGTCGCTCCGATCTGTCGGACTTTGCGGGCATTCGGTTTCATCACGGTGTTCCCCATGGAAACCTGACCATCGCCAGCGATTACGGTCTTGTCACCGCGTTTCACTCCAACAATGGTGGTGCCGTGCCACTGAGTAAGGCCGTGGCTAGCCATGTGTTCATTCATGGAAGCGATATGGTTGTCGCCGCATCGCGATCAAGCCAGTGCAGCGGTCACACACATTAAGGGCCGCCCGGACCGCCCGGCGCGCCGCCAACTCCGCCCACTTGGCCGATATTTCCGAACAAATCTTCAAGGAACGTACGCTCACGGCCCAAGGTTGGCGTCTTGTCGCCATCAGGCTGAAGGTACACAACGTCCTCAATTCCGCTGCGTTCGATCCCTGCGACATTACCTGCCTGATCAAACTTCACAGCCAGCACGCCATGGGTGCGGATCTTCGGACGCACGAACGGCTTGCGCCCTGTTACGCTGGAGACATAGTACCAAGTCGGGTCGCCATATTGGCTGGTGAAAGTCGGCCTTCCAAGGGTGCCTTCGACTGAGCGCTGATTATCAATGCCGGGTTGAATAGCCGCGAGCAACACCTGGTCAGTAACATAGCCGCGGGATTCGCGGATCGAAGAACACCCGCTCAACGCGGTGAGCCCGATAATCGCGCATCCGAGTGCCGTGACCCGGCGCCGCTTCGCACTGCTCTTCTCGTTAGCCATGCAATCGCGCGTGGAGTGCTTTGATTGAGCCAATTGCTGCATTCTTCCATTCATTGCTACGCGCTGGCAGCACCCTTTTTATCTAAGCGAGCCTCTAATACGCTCAATTGATCGTGGCAATGTTGTGTCGCGCGATCTGTGGGTAGGCCCAATTGAATCGAGGCTGAATGCATCATATTGGCCCGACACGATGATACATAAACAGCCCTGCGTCGTGCAAAAGAGCACAGTCGGCTAAGGAACATGACCTGGCCCCGATGGTTTGTGTCGTGAACTCATTGATGAACCACACGATAGCACCCGAACCCGATGTCTTTCCTATCCCGCCTGCTTGGCACTGAACCTGACCCGCGCGAAAGCATCCGCCCGCTATGGCACCGAGTGGTGGAGCTTGCGCGCGAGCCATCCTTCTACAAGGATTGCGGTGTCGCGGACACAGTGGGGGGCCGGTTCGATCTCATCACCGCTATCCTGTGCACTATCATGGTTCGCGTAGAGGCCTCGGAAATGCGTGCCGAAAGCGCGCTTCTCGCTGAACTGTTTGTCGAGGATATGGACGGACAATTACGCGAGTTCGGCGTCAATGACGTGGTCGTCGGAAAACGCGTCGGCAAGCTGATGAGCGTGCTGGGTGGACGACTTGGAGCCTATCGCAGTGCGCTTGTCGCTCAGGACCGCGAGCGGTTGACCGCTGCGGTCGCACGCAACGTCACTTTCCGCGAGGATGAAGACGAGAGTGCCAGAGCTTCCTGTGTGGCGGAGAAGCTGCTGGCGTTGTCCGGACGCCTGGCTCGCAACAGCGATGAGGACCTGATCAAGGCAAGCGGGATCTGGTGAGCGCGCATGATCCTTGCCCGGAAGACGCCAACCAGCAAGCCGAATTCTCTAGGCTTATCAAGGTTCGACCGTTACCCGCGGAGATGATCACCCTCGATGCGAACCAAGCCGAGTGCGCAGCGTTAGCAGAGCGGTTCGGGATCATCGCAATCGATCAGATAAATGCCGAAATCACCCTTCAAAAGACCGAACAGGGGATCGCGGCGAACGGCAGACTTGTAGCGCAAATCAAGCAAGCCTGCGCTGTCTCAGGTGAAGAGTTCGGAGTGAATATCAGCGAAACGCTCGATTTGCTTTTTGTAGGACCTGATCGCGCGGTCGTTGATCCCGAGTTCACGACAAATGAAGAGGGCGCCATTGAAGTCGATCTGTTCGCGAGCGTGAGCGAAGAAATTCGCTACGAAGGCGATACCTTCGATCTGGGCGAAGCGGTAGCGCAGACACTTGGACTTGCGATTGATCCTTACGCAGAAGGTCCAAATGCCGATGAAGCGCGCAAGAATGCCAATCTTTCGGATGAGGCGACGCCCGCCGGTCCATTAGCGGAAGCGCTTGCCGCACTGAAGAAGGACTAACTTGCCCCTTTCAGAAACTCAGGACCGGTACGACCAACCAGCCACATCCCTGGTTTAGAACGGAATATCATCGTCTAAGTCGTCATAGCCGCCTGAACCGCCACCTGAGCCGCCGCCTTGATCCCAGCCGCCCGACGAGCCGCCACCTTGATTACCGCCACCTTGATTACCGCCACCATAGCCGCCCGAGCCACCGCTCGACCGGCCACCGCCGCCGCCGAAGCCGCCTCCGCCGCCTTCACCCCGGCCGTCAAGCATTGTCAGCGTGCCATTATATCCGCGCAGCACGACTTCAGTCGAATAGCGATCATTGCCATCGCGATCCTGCCATTTGCGGGTCTGGAGCTGCCCTTCGACAAACACCTTCGAACCCTTTTTGAGGTAGTTCTCGACGACATTGACCAGACCTTCGGAAAAGATCGCAACCGTATGCCACTCGGTGCGTTCCTGGCGTTCTCCTGAGTTACGGTCCTTCCAGGTTTCGCTGGTCGCGATTCTTAGGTTGGCCACACGCCCGCCATTTTGAAAGCTGCGTACTTCTGGGTCTGCCCCCAGATTGCCGATCAGCATGACCTTGTTGAGCGAACCCGCCATTCGAATATCCTTCCCGTCACTAGTTCAGCCCGGCCTAGCCGCGCGATTCTCAAGTCACAGATAGGACACGATTGCAGGCGGCGCGACAAGCCTTGCAGCTTATCCACGCATCAGGTTGCGCACGATGCACTAGTTAGCGGCTGGGGTAGCGCAAACGGCCTAGAAACCGCGTCAGGCTCGGCAGTTCGATATCGCGCCCCGTCAGTCTTGCCTTGAACTTTTCAAACCGCATCACGCCATCGATCCGCCGGTCAAGGAACTCATAAGTGCGCGCTTTGCCTTCGCTGTCGTCATTGACAAATACCGCCAGCGTTGCCGAGTAAATCCCTGAAAGGATCGCGCGCTTGGTGTAGTGGTTGTAATCGGTCGACGTATCGCCTGCCAGCCGCCACATCAGGTCAGCCGTGTTCCATCCCAACTGCAAAGAGCGCGGAGCATTCTGCGGCATCGCCATGATGGTAAGCGCGCGGCGTACCGCCTCATCGATATCGGTGACCGCTTCGAGCCGGAATGCAACGAGGGTGCGGATCCGCTCACGGATTTTCAGCTCGCCGAGCTTTTCAGCAGGCCATTCGGCTTCCATCGCCTGATCGACTGAGGTGATCCAAGCCTCGATCATCTCCATCGGACCGCCTTTGAAGGCGAGCTTGGCAACATCAGGATCAGCGCCAGCCATTTCCGCAGCGCTCAGCATCGCGGTCTCATTCCAGCCATCAAAAATCGCTGAAGCGGCGATGTCAGGGGCAAGTGCCACTCGCAACTCGGCGAGGGTCATATCGGCAAAATCGGGAGTCTCGGTCATCTCAGAAAGAAGGCCCGTATTGCTGCTTGGTTCCCGCTTTCTCGCGTTCAGCATCAGCTGCTTCGAATTCCTGGCGCAGCAGCGTATTGCTGCTCATGAGCTCCATGTAATCCCGCGCTGAACGGCCTGAATTGTCATTGCGATCAGGATCAGCCCCCTGCTTCAGGAGCCGCGCCACCAACGGAACGCTGCGTTGATGAACTGCTGAGATAAGCGGCGTTTCGCCTTGTTGATCAGCGACATCAACTTGCGCCCCGCCCTTGATCAATTCCTCCACTCCATCGATGAACCCTAAAGTGGTGGCGATCTGAATTGGAGTGGAACCTTTGTTGTTGCGGATGTTCGGATTGGCTCCGCGCTGGATCAAAAACCTGACCCATAGTGTATCGCGCCGCTGAGTGACGACATGCAAACCGGTGTCGCCTGTCGTGATATCACGCGTGTTGATGATGGTTGTACCCGGTTGGTTGAGCATCTCGGTTACAGCATCGCCATCGCGCTCGCGCACCGCTTCAAGGAACTGGTAGCCTTCAGAGAACAGTTGCGCAGATGCTGGACTGGCAACACTCCAAAGAGAAAACGAACCTGCCAGCATAGCCAAGAGCGCAAGATGGAGATGAAATTTGCGCAAAACGTGAGCCCCCACGCTTTGATCCTTTCCGTTTTCCTGTCAGACACTAATTAAGCTGCGACACAGCACAGCCTTGATTTCAGCTGTGCTCATTGCAGGACAGGCAGTTAGCAGAGCATGAACCCTCCCGCCAAGCCTTCGCTGAGATTTACCGCCCCAGCCCTTCGCAGTAAGGTGCATCGCGCGGTGTTTGGGACTGCGCTGGCGGGCGCGCTCAGCCTTGCAGGTTGCGCCGCTGAACCGGAGATACCGCCTGAGCCACCGCTCGCCGGGGCTGATATCGGCGGCAATTTCGAGCTGACCAATAGCGCTGGCGAAACCGTGCGCTGGAGCGATTTCGAAGGGCAGTACCGGATTGTGTATTTCGGCTTCACATTTTGCCCTGACATCTGCCCGACCGATGTGCAGCGGATGACCCAAGGCCTGAACATTGCGAGCGAAAACGCACCGGACTTGGCCTACAAGATTACACCGATCTTTATCTCTATCGATCCCCAACGCGACACGCCCGAGATCGTTGGAGAGTTTACCAGCGCATTTTCTGACAGGCTGATCGGGCTGACCGGGACACCGGAGCAAATCGAAACCGCTGCGTCCGCCTTTAAGGTGGCCTATTCAAAGGGAGAAGACACTCCGGGCGGCGGCTATCTGATGAACCATTCAACGCTCACTTACCTGTTTGGGCCCGAAGGTGAGCCGCTGGCAACCTTGCCTACCGACCTTGGGCCGGAAGCCGTTGCGGCGGAAATCGAGCTTTGGGCGAGCTGAGGAAGAAATTCTGGGAGCTGCCTTTAGGCAAGCTCAACCGCGCTGAGTGGGAAGCGCTCTGCGATGGCTGCGGGCGGTGCTGTACACACAAGATCGAAGACGCGGATTCAGGAGAAATCTCGCACACAAATGTCGCATGCAAATTACTCGACACAGGCACGGCGCGATGCAGCGACTATCGCAATCGCAAAGCCTTCGTCCCTGACTGTCTGCGTTTGACTTTGCAGATTGTCGAGGATGTGCCGTGGTTGCCGCCGACCTGCGCCTACCGGGTGCGCGCTGCTGGTCGTCCGCTGCCAAGCTGGCATTATCTGATCAGCGGCGATCGTGAGAGCGTCAAGCGAGCGGGCATATCGGTTGCAGGGCGCGTGATCAGCGAAAGCGAAGCCGGACCGCTGGAGCATCACATTATCGAGTGGGAACAGCCGCGAGCACGCCGTCATGCGCGCAGGACGGAGATCGATGAATGATCGATTGGCTGAAACGCGCGGTTATCGAACCTGAGATTGAGCTCAATGGCGAGACAATCCCGATCGTACTACGCCGCCATCGAACGGCTAAGCGGCTGACTTTGCGACTTGCACCAGATGGCAGCGAAGTGCGTATCACGCTGCCAGACTGGGCCCATGGCAATGAAGCGCTTGCTTTCGCTCATGCCAGAGCTGAGTGGCTCGCAGCCCAGCACGCGTGCATCCCGCGACGCAAACCGCCAGGACCTGACAGCACATTGATTTTTCGCGGCAAAAAAGTGCAGGTAAAGTGGGAAAACGGTGCGCCGCGCCGCCCCCATCTCACCGGCGATGAGTTGCACCTTGGCGGTCCACAAGCGGGTCTTGCGGAACGGCTTAAACGGTGGATGGAGCGAGAAGCGCTTCCGCTGATTGACGCTGACATGCGCGATTATTGCGCAGCGGCCGATCTTGATCCGGTGCCGGTTGCCTTGTCGCGCGCGCAGAAGCGCTGGGGCAGCTGTTCTGACAAGCGACGGATCCGAATCAATTGGCGACTCATTCAAGCACCAGATTTCGTGCGTCGCTCTGTGGTGGCGCATGAAGTGGCGCATCTTGTCCACTTCGACCATAGTCCAGCCTTCCACGCGCTGCTTCAACGTATCTTTGATGATGACATCAAGCAGGCAGACTTTTGGCTCAAACAGCACGGACGCTCGCTTTACACCAGCTTTGGCTGACCAGAGAAAACACGTAGGTATTGGTTAACCGTGTTCGGTTAAAAAGCGGTCATGTTTCGGATCGGAATTCTGGTCTTGGGTGCCTTGGCAAGCATGTTCGCATCCGCGAGCAGCAGCTTTGCGCAAAACGGTTGTGAGCAATGCGGCTTGCCGCCAGCATGCCGCGATACGGCAAGCGATGGGCCTGTTCGCAGCCGACCAGCCCCCCAGAACTGTCAGACGCTCGCAATCAGCATCGAAAGCGATATCGATTTTGGGCGAGTTGTGCTGCTTGGCAAAGGCAAAGGCCGGGTCGCCCTCGATCTGGCGACCGGCGAGAAACGACTGCTCGGCAATATCAACGATCTTGGCGGAATGCCGATCACCGGACACGCTGTGATTACCGGCGCGCCCCATGCAGCGGTGCGTATCGATCTGCCGGGCCAAGTCGCAATGCGTGACGGGACCGGAGGCAATGCCTCCATTCGCAATTTCGAGACCACTCTGCCGGGCTTGCCTGTACTCGATGGGAATGGACGATTGGAGTTTCGCTTCAGCGCTACCTTAGTGATCGATCACGCGACCACCGCGAGCGGCAATCTACGCGGACGTATCCCGATAACGGTGCAATACCCATAGCGGCGAGAGCGCCTGTGGCTCCGCGCTTTGGCTCACCTGCCCAATGATCCATCACACGCGGCACTGGTATGCCGGCAGACAAGCACCTATACTGATAAGATGCTGTCAAATTCGCGCTTCAACCCAAAGCCTGGTCTGACCGATTTCTGGCGAGAATTCCGCAAACCCAACCCGCATCGCTGGCCGATCCTGTTTGCTTCGACCCTGCCCATTCTTGCGATCGTTTATTGGGCATCGTCCGAAACGGTCTACAAATCGCCGGAACGCCCAACGATTACCTACATCACAACGTTCGACCCCAACCGCAGTGATGACGAGATCATCGCATCCAATCGAGCCAATCAGGAGCTTAAGGAATTACGCGAAGCGGAGGCTGAACGGCTCGCGCAGCGCAAGCGCGAGATGTACAAGGCGTTGGGTGCCGCTAGCGGCATGGATGTCGAACGGATCGAAGCGGAAGCCGATGCTCGCCGCGCAGCCGAAGAGGCCGCTGAAGCCGAACGACTTGCTGAGCGGCGTGAACTCGTAGCCGAGCGGGCTGGCAATATTACCGCGAGTGCTGACCAGACCGCAGCGGAAAGCGGCGGGCAATAGCCGACCGCATACAAAGCGATCGCGCATGGATGGCCGCGGCCGCTCAGCTCGCTGGGCGAGCGAGGCCACTTGCGCATCCCAATCCAGGCGTTGGAGCCCTTTTAGTCAGTTCGCCTGAGACCGGTTCGCGGGTCTTAGGCCGCGGCTGGACGCAGCCTGGTGGAAGGCCTCATGCCGAAGCCCATGCCTTCGAACTGCTGGCTCCCGGACAAGCGGTAGGATCAACGCTCTATGTCACCCTTGAGCCTTGCGCGCACAAATCAAAACGCGGTCCGCCTTGCTGCGACCTCGTTGCCGCCGAGCAGCCTGCACGCGTTGTGATCGGCCAGCATGATCCTGATCCGCGCACGGCGGGCCAAGGGATCGCACGGCTCCAAGCGGCGGGGATCGAGATCGATGTACTCGAAGATCAAGCATCCGCGCGCAGCCTTGCTGGCTATCTCACTCAAGCGCGAGACGCACGGCCATACGTAACGCTCAAGCTTGCAACCTCACTCGACGGCTGCATCGCGCTCGCTGATGGAACAAGCCAATGGCTGACCGGTGAACCAGCCAGAGCTCATGTTCACGCCAAGCGCGCATGGCATGACGCTATCTTGGTCGGCGGCGCGACCTGGCGGTATGATGAACCACGACTTGATGTAAGGCTTGCAGGGCTCGAACAGCGCAGCCCGCAGCGGTTCGTTCTGACAAGCGGCGCGGTGCCTGAAGGAGCAGAAGCGATCAAGTCACCGGAGGAGATCGGCACGCTCACCGACATCCAGTATCTCTACGTTGAAGGCGGTGCACAAACCGCGGCGAGCTTTCTTGAGCGAGATCTGGTCGACGAATTGCATCTCTATCGCGCTCCGCTTCTGATCGGCGATGGGCAGCGCAGCCTTGCCGGACTTGGCCTCAGCGATCTGTCATCTGCCCATGGTCGCTGGCAGCTGATCGAGAGACGCATGCTTGGCAGCGATGAGTTCACCTCGTATCAGCGGTTGCGCGATTAAAGGGGCCTGCCAGAATGTTCACCGGAATTGTCACCGCGATCGGAACGATAACTCATACAGATCAGCGCGGCGATTTGCGCGTTCGCATCTCTGCGCCGCTCGACCCCGCGCGGATCGACATTGGCGCATCAATCGCCTGCTCGGGTGTATGCCTGACAGTGGTCGACCGGGGCAGCGAGCAATCGGGCGCATGGTTCGAAGTAGATGTCTCGCGCGAGACAGTATCGCGGACCGTTCCCGCGATGTGGCACCAAGACGCACGGCTCAATATCGAGCCTTCGCTGCGGCTCGGCGATGAGCTTGGCGGGCATATTGTTACCGGGCACGTCGATTCGATTGGGGGGGTTGTGATGGCCCGTCAGGAAGGGGATTCGTGGCGTATCGCGATCCGCGCGCGGGCAGAGATGTCCCCCTTCATTGCCGAAAAGGGTTCAATCACAGTCGATGGAGTTTCGTTGACCGTCAACGACGTGCGTGACCGACCTGATGGGATGTGCGACTTTGCGCTTAACATCATCCCGCATACCGGCGATGTGACCACTTTGGGGGATCTTCAGGTCGGCGCGCAGGTCAATCTCGAGATCGATGTATTGGCGCGCTATCTACGCCGGATGCAGGGATTGGCAGCAGCCGGATAAAGGTATTGGTGGGCAGCGCCAGATGACGCCGCCCACTCAACCTGTGTCTTAAAGTCCGTCGACGCTCTTGCTGACAAGGATGTTGACTGCGACACGGCGGTTCTGAGCCTTGCCTTCGTCAGTATTGTTGTCAGCTGCCGGATCAGATGAGGCCATGCCAGTCGGCGTGAGCATCCGGTAAGGCTTCCAGCCGCATTGCTGCTGGAGATAGTTGACCACCCGACCCGCGCGCTTTTCGCTCAGCTCCTGGTTGATCTCATAGCTTCCGGTTGAATCGGTGTAGCCGACCACAAGCAACAACGCGTTGTCCATCTGCTCAGCCTCGCCTGCGGCAGAGCACAACTCGTTGCGAGCCTGGTCAGAGAGGTTGTACTTGCCGGTGTCAAAGTAGACGTTGGTGGTGCCTTTGAGGTTGTACTGGTCGATATCGCCAAATCGGCCGCGCAGCGCTTCGGTGGCAGCGGCGTTCTGGCTGATCGCAGCGCCCTGTTCAGCAAATTTCTGCGAAGTACCGCTGCGGATCATTGATGCGGTCTTCAAGTCTTTCGCTTTGAGCCCGATCTTGCTTGCAACAAGGCGTCCGGCCCACTCAACGGTTTCCACTTCGACCGGCAGCCCGTTTAGCAGCGAATCCGCTGCCAACTGGTCGCGGCCAAGACCGAGAAAGCCACCACGCGCACGAATTTGGGTGCTTTCGCCAAGTGTGATGATCGTGTTGGTGCCGTCAGCGCCAGTGACTTGGAACTCATTGCCGTTACGAGCCGAGATCAAGCCTTCCACATCCGGGCCATCAGCAAGACCCGTCAGATCAGCTGGCGGTGAGCCAACCACAGTGGTTAGAATGCCGTTTTCACCTGGCGCCTGCTCCTGTGCAGAAACGCTCGCAGCGCCTGGCAAAGCCAAAGCGGTCAGCAGAAGAGCTAAACGTGAAGTGCTAGTGGTCAGTTTCATTATATCACTCCTTCAAACTTTACCTATCAGCTGCATACTTTGCGCAGCTGTTGCCGGCCCAATCCCCTCATTGAAATCCGGCTAGAAAAGCCCCCGATAAATTCATCACTCAGGTTTGCATGCGCGACCCAGTGCGCATCAACAACGCGCCTCCCGAATGTTCAGCGTAACCTTGCTGGCAGATTAACAGCACTTTCAGGACGGTCAGATGTGCGGCTAATTCGAGCCCATCTGCGGCGAACCGTTGGCATTGTTGAAGGAGACTTTGACGAGACTCGATGAACCTCGCTAGCCCCGTGAGCGCCCTTGCAGGCCAAGCGCAGAACCGGTTTCAGCGTGCATAAGGCTCACTTCAACAGACTAGGGCAGCGAGAAAGTCGCGGTCTGCAAGAGGTAAATCTTGTTGCCTAATTCTGACTTACTCACTCGCAGGAGGATTGATGGCCTCGACCGAAGCTATCCACTCGTCCACCGCTTCGGCGGCCAACTGCGCACCCGCCGGGCTGAAATGTGCATCTGGCGCATAAAGTTCAGTGGGCTTGTCGGCTTCAGCGAATTTTTCGGTGAGGTCGATCACTTCAATGTTG
>JBCCJD010000053.1:0-19347 GCA_039027955.1 Pseudomonadota bacterium | reverse complement strand
TTAGCTGTTGTCTTCGATCGGCGCGTCGGGGCCATTCTTCTTGATCGAGTCAATCGCATTCTGCGCAGATGACTTGCTCGAATAGCCTTGGGTCGAAAACATGACTTCGGAATTGTAGCTGAAGCGCACCCGGAACTCGCCAGACTTGTCTTTGTAAATCTCGAACTTGTGAGCCATGTTTTGTCCCTCTCATCGTTGGTTGTGGAGCTCGAGCAACACTCTACAGATCGGCTCACGATTGGCTAGAGCGTAGCCTGCTGAAGAGCCCCTGAGTTTACATCTTTAAATCGTTGAGGGGCGTAGGCGGAAGGCACGATCTTTGCAGTCATCGCATCGCGGCTTTGCCCTAGCATAAGCTGCGCTCCTAGCCGAGCCGCCGCTGGCGCGGTTTGAATTCCAAATCCGCCTTGGCCTGCAAACCAGATGAAGCCGGGAACTACGGGGTCTTCACCATAGACCGGCAAGCGATCGGGCGCGAAGCTGCGAAGCCCTGCCCAGCGCCGCTCGACCGCTTCGATGCGCCAATCGGTCACCTTCTCGAAGCGTTCAATTGCAAGCGCAACGTCAAGCTCTTCCGGCGCGGCATCGCACGGTTCACTCGGAATTTCATCGTGCGGGCTAAGCCACAACCGGCCATTGTCGGACTTGAAGTAGAACCCGCCATTGATGTCGAGCACGAGTGGCAAATCATCAGGCGCAGCCGGCGCAACTCGCAATTGCGCGACGGTTCGACGCTTTGGGTCAATGCCGAGCGGTTCTGCGCCCGCAAGCCGCGCGATCGTATCCGCCCAAGCGCCTGCCGCATTGACAAGTCTGGCTGCGCGGTAGGTTTCGCCGCGCTCAGTCGTGATGCGCCAGTTCCCATCCTCGCGCTCAAACCGGCTTACCAAGGCCCTGCAAACGAGCTGCGCACCGGCTAATCTCAGCGCCTTCAAATAATGCTGATGTAACCCGGCGACATCAATATCCGCGCAAGCCGGCTCCCAAATTGCGTCGCACCATGCCTGGCGTATCCGGGGAACTCGCTCGACTAGGCCATCGCGCGCGAGCCGCTCAATGGTAACGCCGGTGCCATCAAAACGCCTGACAAAGGCGTCCATCGCCGCCTGGTCTTCGCTGCGCCCGACATACAGCGCGCCGCGTCGCCTGAGGAGATCATGCTCGCGCAGATATGGGCCTGAAGCGAGCGTCAGCGGAACCACGCCCGGTCCGCCATAGCATTCCTCCCAGAACGCAGCCGAGCGCCCCGTTGAATGATAGCCGGGTTGATCTTCTGCTTCGAGCACCAGCACGTTGGCATAGGGCGCAAGCTCAGCTGCGAGGCTTGCCCCCGCCATACCAGCGCCAATGATCGCGAAGTCATGGATCGTTTGAGACATGCCTAGCCAGCGTCGCTGAGCGGTGCTTTCACGTCAAGGAAATCGGCGATACCGCGCATCATACGGTCGCGCACCTCATCAACCTCGCGCAATATCTCGTGGTGCGCCTCCTCACCAAATGCGAGCAACTGTCCATTGGGAAGACGCTCCGCCGCTCGTACATTGGCTGAGTGGCTGACCAGTTTATCGCTGCTGGTCGAAACGATCAGGACCGGCACTGTGACGCGCTCCATCGCGCCAGCTTGCTCCAGCTGGCGCCAGGAAGAATATGCTCGCTCAAGCCAGCCCCAACTCGCTGGCCCCATCGCAATTTCAGGCCTCGCTTCGCGCCAGAATTGCTCATCAGCATAACGTTCGGGGTCGTGCGTCAGCAGGTTGGCCCGTGCTTCCGGAAGGTCGCCGGGTTTCTCTCCGCCTTTCCAAGCAGGTCGCCTCGGATCGCCGATCATGGTCATGAACTTGGCAACACCATGCAACACCGGGAGCGGCAGCTGCGGCCCGGCCATACCAAGCATTGGGGCAGATAGCGCGACCGCATCGGGCAGCGGCGTCAACATCTCATCGACCAGCGCGCGCATCACCAGATGCCCGCCCATGGAATGCGCGATCAGCACATGCGGGCCGGGAACCTCATTGGTCCATTCAGTCCAAAGTGCGGCAAGATCCGCCGTCCAGGTGGAAAAGTCATCGATATGGCCGGTTGTTGTATCTTTACCAAAGCGCCCGCTCCCTGCCTGGCCGCGCCAATCTGCTGCCGTTACCCGCCAGCCTGCTCGGTGCCATTCGTCGAGGCTTTCAAGATACTTCTCATAGTGGTCCCCGCGCCCGGGCATAAACAGGATCGAGCCACGCGCGCGCTCAGGTGTTGCACCTGGCCAGTCTATCCTTCGAATAGGCTGGCGATCGCGCGCCGTCCAATACCCTTCCAAGGCTGCCTCAGGTATCGCTCGGCGGTCTATCTGAGCAGTCTTCGGCGTCGCCGCTTGTGCTGCGGTGCTCGCTTGGGCCGCCTGCGCAGTTGTCACTAATGCCACCCCTTCGATCTTGGTTACTGTTTGGTAAGTCCTGAGCTGTAGCACCTGCAAATCGCTGGTCGGCCATGCTGGCCAAAACGATTCAGGGGCACTGCGCAAATGATCGCCGTTTACTACGGATTGCTGATTGGCTTGGCAATTGCGCTGCTGGTGGCGGCGTTTACCGATATTCGCAGCCGCCGGATCGCCAACTGGCTGAACGCAGCCATCGCCCTTGGCGCTCCGGTGTTCTGGTGGGCGAGCGGAATGGCGCTGTGGCCCGACATGGCATGGCAGTTTGGATTCGCGCTGCTCGTCACCGCCATTCTCATCGGTCTTTATGCAGTCGGTTTGCTTGGTGGCGGTGACATCAAACTTCTGGCTGCCTTAGCGCTATGGATCGATCCCGACAGCTATCTCACACTTCTTGTGATCATGGCCGTCGTCGGCGGGTTCATGGCTGTCGGGTTTGTTGTGCGCCGGGTTGTGTTGAAGCCCAAACAGCCGGGCCAGCTTCCCTATGGCGTCGCGATCGCAGCCGGCGCGCTGTGGGTCATGACCCAGAACTATTTTCCGTCCGAATTGCTCGCGAACACCACGGGGTGAACCTGATCTTAACCAGTTCGGACTTAACGATTGAAACCATACCCGCCCGATAACCAACCTAGGGCCGATACGAGGGGGCTTGAATAGCCATGGATAGGAAAAAGCTGGTTCTGCTGCTTGTTGCGCTGGTCGTTGCGATCGGCACTGCCTTTGCAGCGCGCACGATGTTCGCTGGTGGCCCCGCGCCGGAGGCAGTTGCCGCCGAGCCCGTCGGACCGAAAGTCCTGGTGGCGAAATTGCCGCTACCAGCTGGTACGATCATCACCGCCGATGCGCTCGAATTTCAGGCATGGCCTGAAGGCCTGGTGCAAGATGCGTATTATCTGGAAGGCGAATCGGATGTCTCGAGCCTTCTCGGCACGGTCGTGCGCGACCCGCTGACGGTCGGTGAGCCGGTTACTCAAGGCACTTTGGTAAGCCCTGGCGACCGCGGCTTCCTCGCGGCTGCTCTTGGGCCGGGCATGCGCGCCGTTACAGTGCCGGTGTCGGCGCGTACTGGTGTTGCAGGCTTTGTTTTCCCGGGCGACCGGGTCGACCTGATCCTTACTCAGAGCGTGCCGGGCGAAGGCCGCGATTTGAAAGCTGCAGAAACGGTCCTGCGCAACCTGCGTGTGCTTGCCACCGACCAGCGCACCGAAAAAGGCGAAGATGAAAACGGCAAGACAGTCGTCCGAGCCTTCCGCACGGTGACAATCGAAGTCACGCCGAAGATCGCTGAGAAAGTTGCGGTCGCCATGACTGTCGGTCAGCTTAGTCTGGTACTGCGTTCGATCGCTGACAACCAAGCCGAACTCGAACGCGCGATTGCTTCAGGCGACATCAAAATCCCGGACAACGCAACGCCGGAAGAAGAAGAGCGTATTCTGAAGGCTGCAATGGCTCGTCCGGTCGACAAGGGAACGACCTTCTCAACCGGCGGTGATGTCTCACGCTTCCAGCGCAAAACCGTACCGCCGAGCCCTGAAGAAGTTCGCGCACGCAGGGCTGCCGAGGCTGCTCGTGCTGCCAATCCAGGGCTCGATCGGCGCAACCAGGTGGTCTCCGGTCCAAAGGTCCGTGTGACCCGCGGACAGAACACCGCCGAAATTCTGGTCGATCCGCAGACCGGTGCGGCGCGATCCATCCTGAGCGGCCAAGCGCAGAACCTGCGTGATGCCGGACAGACAGTGCCAGCCGCTTCCGGCGCGCTGGTCCGCTGAAGGGAATGATCATGCCGGGTTCAAACACATTTCTCAGCGCCGCAGCCGCGGTTCGACAGAAACCCATTGGGGGGCACACAATGAAACGTCCATTGAAAGCCAGATTGCTGTTGGCAAGTCTTCTTGCAGCACCTTTGGCAAGCGTTCCGACCAGCACTGCGATTGCGCAGCAAGTCGTCAGTCCGTCGCAAGACATCGTGATCTCGATCGGTAAAGGTGAGTTAGTCACTGTGCCGGGCTCGATGGCTGATGTGTTCGTCGCGAACGAAACTGTTGCTGACGTGCAGATAAAGTCGCAGCGCCAGCTCTATGTGTTCGGACGTGCTGGCGGTGAGACTACGATCTATGCCAGCAATGCGCGCGGCGATGTCATCTTTTCAGCCAATATCCGGGTCGGATCGAACATTGACAGCATCGATCAGATGCTCGCTCTGGCAATGCCGCAGGCCAAAGTTGGCGTGGCTACGATGGGTACCAATACCGTGCTGCTGACAGGCACAGTGGCCGCTCCCGAGGATGCCGCTGAAGCCGAGCGTCTGGTGCAGGCTTTTCTAGGCGAAGACTCTAATGTCATTACTCGCCTGAAGACAGCCACGCCCTTGCAGGTCAATCTCAAAGTCACTTTCGCTGAAGTGAGCCGCAGTCTTGTTAGAGCGATCGGCGGCAACCTCTCGACATACGATTTTTCAACTGGCGGTTTTCGTGGTGCGATCGGCACCGGCCGGACGGTGGGTGAAGGCGATTTTCTATTGAGCGGTCCGCTTGCGGTCGGCAATGGCGTTCAGAACCCGGGCCTGATTATCCCGCAACGAGGTGTCAACGGGGAGATTCTAACGGACGCGAACGGTGCAATCCTGACGGAGACCATCACCGGGCCGGGGATCAACTCCAATGGTGGCACGACGATCGGTGGGCTGGGCGAGCTTTTTGGCCTCGATGTGCTTGCGGCACTCGATCTGTCCGAACAAATCGGCCTGATCACGACCATTTCGGAACCAAACCTTACCGCGCTTTCAGGCGAGACGGCGACCTTCCTTGCAGGGGGCGAATTCCCGATCCCGATCAGTGAAGGTCTAGGCAACGTTTCGGTTGAGTTCCGCAATTTCGGGGTTAGCCTCGCTTACACTCCGACAGTGCTTGCCAATGGTCGTATCTCGCTGCGGGTACGTCCTGAGGTGTCAGAACTGTCGAGCTCAGGTTCCGTCACGCTCAACGGGTTTGAAATCCCAAGCCTGACCGTGCGCCGGACAGAGACCACAATCGAGCTCGGTTCAGGTCAGAGCTTCATGATCGCCGGATTGATGAGCAACAACTCGCAAAACGCGCTCGACAAGGCGCCGGGGCTTGGTGACGTGCCGATCCTCGGAAACCTGTTCCGCTCCCGCTCATATCGCCGCGGCGAAACCGAGCTGGTGATCGTTGTCACACCGTACCTGGTGAAACCGGTCAATGCGAGTGACATCGTACTTCCGACAGACGGCTTCCGCTCGGCGAACGAGTTCGAGCAATTGCTGGGATACCAGGACAATGCCGGCGTCTCAGGCGAACAACGCCCTGGTCCAAGCGCTGCGACAGGTGATGCGCCGCCGCCGGACGTTGGCAATGTCGATCCGACCGCTGTTGTGCCGAATAACGCTCCGCAAGAACCGCGTCGGACTGAAAAGAAACGTCGCAAAAAAGATCGCCAAGCGGACGCAACAGCGCCCGGCTTCAGTCTCTAACCGAGAAAGGTAAGAACGATGTCTAATGTACGACACAGCAAATGGGCTGGCATGACCGTCTGCGCCCTTGCCCTCTCGATTGGCTTGGCTGGCTGCGCTGGCATGCCCACCAACACATCGCTTTATAGCGAGAAGCAGCCGGTGGTTGAACGGACCAATTTCACGCTCGACGTGGACACCACCACAGCTGGTCTGTCGATTTCTGAACAGCAACGCTTGAACGGATGGTTTGAAGCGATGGATCTGCGCTATGGCGATCGTGTCACGATCGAAGACCCAGCCAACAACGCCGCTGTGGCGACTGCGGTCAATGATCTGGCTGGACGCTATGGTCTGATTGTAAGCGAAACGGCACCGACAACCGCCGGTTTCTTGGAGCCTGGACAAGCCCGAGTTGTGATCACTCGATCGAGTGCCAGCGTGCCCGATTGTCCTGATTGGGAAACGAAAGCGGACAGCAACTATCTCAACGCTTCAAGCCCTGGTTATGGTTGCGCAACCAACAGCAATCTCGCGGCGATGATCGCTAATCCTGAAGATCTACTCGAAGGTCAGAAGGGCGACAGCGAGACGCTTGTGCAGACTTCCAACAAGGCGATCACAAGCTACCGCGAAGCGGAACCAACCGGCGCTGGCGGCCTGCAAGCTGCGCAGGGTCAAGGCCAAGGTCAAGGCGGAGGAAACTAAGTCATGAATGCTCCCTGGAAATCAGGTCTGCCCGGCAATCGCGATCCGTTCGCGGCCTATATTTGCGATGACAACGCGCTTGACGTGCTGCGCCCGGTCGTAATCGAAATGGGCTGGCAGCCCGAGAAGTGCAACAAAGGCGGCCTGCGCAACGCGATCCAATCGCTTTCGGTGAGCGCCAGTCCCGCAATCCTTGTGGTAGACCTGTCGGAAAGCGGCGATCCGCTCAATGACATCAACGCTCTTGCGGAGGTCTGCGAGCCGGGTACGGTCGTGATCGCGATTGGTCAGGTCAACGATGTCCGGCTCTATCGCGATCTGCTTTCAAGTGGCATTCACGACTACTTGCTGAAGCCGCTTTCTGCACAGCAAGTGCACGACTCGCTGAATCAGGCGCTGGCAGTCTTCACCTCGCCGAAATCAGGTGATGGAGAAGCGGCGAAGCGCCACATTTCGACCGCTGTAGTCGGCACCCGCGGCGGTGTGGGCGCGTCGACCCTGGCGACTTCGCTGGCATGGCTGTTCAGCGAGCATCACAAATCGCCGACCGCGCTGCTCGATCTCGATGTGCACTTTGGAACTGGCGCGCTGGCGCTTGATCTTGAGCCGGGCCGCGGTCTGACCGACGCGATCGACAATCCAAGCCGGATTGACGGGCTTTTCATTGAGCGCGCGATGATCCGCGCGAATGACAACCTCTCAATCCTGTCAGCCGAAGCGCCTATCAGCCAACCGCTGATGACTGATGGCTCGGCATTCGTTCAGCTTGAGGAGGAATTCCGCCAGGCGTTCGAAATGACCGTGATAGATCTTCCACGCAACATGCTGATTAATTTCCCGCATTTGCTGGCTGACGTGAACCTGGTCTTGCTGACGTGCGAACTCACACTGGCCTCGGCCCGTGACACGATCCGGATCCTGTCATGGCTTAAGGCCAATGCCGCGCACGCGCACCCGATGATCGTTGCAAACAAGGTCCAGTCGAGCGTCGCTGAAATCAGCAAGTCCGATTTTGAAGCGTCGATTGAACGCAAGGTCGATTTCTCGATCCCCTACGACATCAAAGCCGCGTCGAACGCAGCGAAGCTTGGCCAGGTGTTTGTCGAAGCGAACAGCTCAAGCAAAGCCACCGCAGCGATCAAGCAGCTCGCGGAGCGCGTGGTTGGCGCGAGCGAAGAGGATCTCGCCTCAGTCAGCGAAGAGAAGAAATCGCTGCTTGGCGGGTTCGACTTCAAATCGCTGCTGGCGAAGAAAGACAAAGCCGAGGCCGAACCGGCTGAGTAAATGATGCGGGGGCGATGACAGCCGCGTGCAATGTGACACGCGTCTGTCGCGCACTCCGTTCGTAAGACTGACAGAGCCGCTCTTGGCTCGGGAATAACAGGGACCAGGCAGGACAGACTATCATGGACTTTTTCCAGACCCTGCTCATCACGCTGGTGATCTTCGCGATGATTGTCGGCGGCTATCTGGTCGTGACATCGTCAGGCGCGGGCAAGTCGCAGAAGCGCCGCCTACAAGCGCTGCGTTTCCGGCACTCGGACAGCACCGATGCAAAAGTTGAATCGCAGTTCAAGAAAGCGATCGCTGCGCGCAAGCCAAAGACTTTCAAGAAGGCGGGCTCCGGCTCCCGGATGGAAGCTCTGGCGGTGCGGCTTGATCGGACAGGTAAAACCTGGACTGTCTCGCAGTACATCTACACGTCAGCCGGCTTGGCACTTGCGATTGCCGTGGTGGTTTTCATCCAGTCGGGTGCGCTGCTCCTCTCGCTTGGCATTGGCTTGCTGATCGGTGCAGGCATTCCGCACATGGTGGTTGGCTTCTTTATCGGACGCCGCACCAATCAATTTAACGCGAAGTTTCCTGACGGAATTGAACTCTTGGTGCGCGGCTTGCGCTCGGGTCTGCCGGTCGCCGAAACGCTTGCGGTCGTTGCGCAGGAAGTGCCTGGGCCGGTTGGGATCGAGTTCAAAGGGATCGTCGAGCGGATCAAGATCGGCAAGACGATGGAGGACTCGCTTCAGGACACTGCCGATCGGCTCGGTATTCCTGAGTTCAACTTCTTCTGCATCACTTTGGCAATCCAGCGCGAGACCGGGGGTAACCTCGCCGAGACGCTGTCGAACCTTGCCGAAGTGCTGCGCAAGCGTTCGCAAATGAAGCTCAAGATCAAGGCGATGAGTTCGGAATCGAAAGCATCCGCTTACATCGTCGGCTCGCTCCCGTTCATCGTGTTTGGCCTCATCTATTGGATCAACCCCAATTATATCGGCGGATTTTTCACCGATGACCGCCTGATTGTCGCTGGCTTGGGCGGGATGGTTTGGATGAGCATCGGCGTCTTCATCATGGCCAAAATGGTCAACTTCGAAATCTGAGGCGGGACAGGTAGCAATCATGATACAACAAGCGCCCGGACCCACTCTGCTTGGTTTTGATGTCGTACTGGTCGGCACCATTCTCGCCGGCATGGCCGCTTTCGCAGTGATCCTCGCGATTTACGCCGCGATCACCATCAAAGACCCGATGGCCAAACGCGTCAAATCGCTTAACGAGCGGCGCGAAGAGCTCAAGGCCGGGATTGTCACCAGTTCGGCCAAAAAGCGCGCCAGCCTGGTGCGCAAGTCCGATACCACCGACAAGGTCAAAGACAGCCTGGGCAAGATGAATGTTTTGCAGCAGAGCCAGATCGAAGCGGTGCAGCAAAAGCTGGCGCATGCTGGCTATCGCAACAAGGAACTCGCGGTCATCATCATCGGCCTGCGCGCTGTGTTGCCGATCGTGTTTGGCGCACTTGGGTTCCTGATGATCTACGTCGTCGAGTATTTCCCCGATTGGAGCCCGATGATGCGTCTTGGCGCGGTCAGCGCGCTGCTGTTCCTGGGTTACAAGGGACCTGAACTCTACCTCTCCAACAAAGCTTCCAAGCGCACCAAGGAGATCCAGAAAGGCCTGCCTGACGCGCTCGACCTGCTGGTGATCTGCGCTGAAGCCGGTCTTACAGTCGATGCCGCGTTCAACCGGGTCGCTAAGGAACTGGGCCGGGCCTATCCTGAGCTCGGCGACGAGTTTGCGCTTACAGCGATTGAACTTTCCTTCCTCGCCGAACGCAAACAGGCGTTTGACAATCTTGCATACCGGGTCAACCTCGAAGCGGTCAAAGGCGTGGTCACCACCATGGTCCAGACCGAGCGTTACGGTACGCCGCTCGCCAGCGCCCTGCGGGTGCTGTCAGCTGAATTCCGCAACGAGCGGATGATGCGGGCCGAAGAGAAAGCCGCACGTCTGCCGGCGATCATGACCGTCCCGCTGATCCTGTTCATTCTGCCGGTGCTGTTCATCGTCATTCTGGGTCCGGCGGCCTGCTCGATCTCCGACGCGCTGCTCTAGCAAGCAACGCTAACCAGCCAAGCGGTCGGCCAGCTGTGTTCTGGTCGGCCGCTCGCGCATTTCCGAAGGCCGCTCGCTCAGCCCTCCCCTGCTTCAGCCAAGGCCCCTGCTTCAGCCAAGGCCCCCGCCCGCGCGCGCATCCGCTCCAGCATCGTGCGCAGCGCTTCGCGCTCAGCCGGAGCAAACCCTTCGAACAATTCGCGCTCTGTTGCGAGCGCCAATGGCATCACTTCGCGGTGGATCGCTTCGCCTTCACCGGTCAGCGCAAGCAGATGCGAACGCCCATCGGCAGCATTAGGCAAGCGTTCGATCAATCCGCGCTCTTCCAGCACCTTAGCCGCGCGGTTCACAGCCACCTTGTCCATCAGCGTCGCATCAGTCAGCTCGCGTTGCGTAAGCCCGCGCGCAGCCGCTTGAGGGGCATCGCCCAGCACCGCCATTAAGCGCCACTCCGGGATCTTGAGCGCGAAACGCTTGCGATAGCGCTCTGCGATCAGAGTACTGACCGCGTTCGACGCGACCGAAAGCTGATACGGCATAAAGCCTGCCAGCTGGCTTTCAGGGGTGCCTTCGGCCAGCTCCGCCGCATCATCAGCCAGCATACCCCTAACCTTCTGCGTTACCTGCGTCATGCCAAGAGGTTTCCCATGAAACCAAGTGATTTGGCAAGCCAGCCGCTCATTCGTAGCGCGCCGCGTCCCACCACGGGTAGAAATCGGGCATGTCCTCGCTCACTTTGCCAGGATAGACCGGGCGCCGCTTGTCCAGGAAACTCGCAATCCCCTCTTTGGCGTCGGCTCCGCGCGAGAGGCGGTAGATCGCGCGGCTGTCGATCTTGTGCGCTTCCATAGGATGGTCGGCATTCATCAAGCGCCACATCATCGCCCGCGTCATCGCCACCGAGATGGCTGAGGTGTTTTCGGCGATTTCCCGGCCGAGCGCTTCGGCGGCATGGACAAGGTCTTCGGGCGGGTGGATCGAGCGTACCAAGCCGCCCGCTTTGGCTTCCTCAGCGTCGAACACGCGGCCCGAATAACACCATTCGAGCGCTTGGCTGATCCCGACAATGCGCGGCAAAAACCAGCTTGAGGCAGCTTCCGGCACAATCCCGCGCCGGGCAAACACAAACCCATAACGCGCAGTCGAACTCGCCAGCCGGATATCCATCGCCAATTGCATGGTCGCGCCGACCCCGACGGCGACGCCGTTGCACGCGCTGATGAGCGGCTTTTTGCTTTCAAACAGCCGCAAGGTGAGCAAGCCACCGCCATCACGCACGCGCTCATCAGACAAGTCGGCGATATCGGCACCGTCAGAGAAGACCTGCCCGCCGCCATCCGGGGTTAAGTCGGCGCCCGCACAGAACGCGCGCTCGCCCGCACCTTTAAAGATCACAGCCCGCACGCTGTCATCAGCATCGATAGCGTCCATCGCGGCGATGATCTCAGCCCCCATTGTGGTGGTGTAGGCGTTCATCTTCTCCGGGCGGTTGAGCGTGATTGTGGCGATGCCATCTGTTTTGCTGACCAAGATCTGAGTCGGTTCTGTCATTGTTTCATTTCATCCTGCTGGCGGACTTGGCCGATCTGGTAGGGCCGGTTTGGTAGCGCCGTCTTCGATAATCTTGCCGCAGATTGATGTACCGATCGATGCCATCGAAGGGACATCGCCCCCCATCACTTCCATGACTTGAGCGCGCTTTTGCTCCAACAGGATATCGTGCGGCGCGGTGGTCTCGAACGGCGCGAACGGGATCGGATCGCCGGGACCACCGCAAGGCGCAACGAAGTCCTCCGCAATGGCAGGCGCCGATCCGATCATCGCGATACCCGCCCCGATAAAGCCAATTCTCGCTGCCATTCTCTGCCCTCGCTTCATCTACAGAAATGCACGGTTGGAACACATGGAACACAGTCTTAGGGTAAAAATCAAATCGATCACAGAAAGCTCCAGTGATCGATTTTCTCGATCAAACAGCAAACCTGATCGGCCTGGTGCAGTGGGCTTGGCTGCGTGCATGGTCTTGGCCTAGCGCGCCTGCACCTTTGTAGGCAAGCGCCCGGTCGCCCCGCTACGCAAAGCGATAGGCCATGCGCGCAGCGCTCTACAATCCAAGCTCTTTCAACGTGCGTTCAATCGCCTCGCGTCCACCGGTCTCGGCGAATGGAAACGCCCGAAAAAAGTCGTCAGCGCTCAGTTGCGGGTCAATCGCCTTCGCTTCGCTCAGCAAGCGCTGCGCGTCGGTTACACGCTCGGCCAGCTGAGCCGAGAGCGCACCGATCACTTTGACATGCTTGTGCGCGCCCGGCATACGCGCCGCCTTCGCCCCATAATCAGCGGCTCGCTCATAGTCTTGCAGATGGATATGGGCGAACGCCCGGCTTGAAACCATTGCATAGGCGAGCGGATCAAGCGGACTTAGATCAAGCGCCAATGCGAGGTCTTCATCGGCTGCTGACGCCTCGCCCACTAACGCGCGTGTCAGTCCGCGGGTGTAGACGCCTTGCGCATAGCTTGGGCTGAGCGCAGTTGCGCGCCCAAACCATTCGATCGCCTGATCGACTTCGCCGTTGATCCAATGGCTGCGCCCGGCATTGAAGTGAGCAAACGGATCAAGCCGGTCGGCTTCGACTGCGCGCTGTGCATAATGGCGCGCTGCATCCAGCTCGCGCGCGCGATTTCCGGCTTCGGCATAGCCAAGAAACGCGTTCTGGAAATGCGTGAACGAAAGCCCGCCCATCGCCCGCGAGAAGTGCGGATCGCTCATGAGCGCCTGCGCGAAAAGATCCTGCGCATCAGCGTTGCCGCTTTGCGTAAAGGTGTACACTCGGTCGAGCCCGAGGTGAAAACTCGCCCAGGCATCGAGTTCAGCCGCTGGACGGCGGCGAGCCAAGCGAACCTCGTTGCGCGGGATTTGCACTTCGAGCGCTGCGACCACGCTCGCTTCGATCTCAGGACGCATCTGCTGAAGCTCGGACAGTGCGCTGCGATAATGCTCAGCCCAGATTGTCTCCCCGGTGCCCGTATCGGCCAGCATCACAGAGACCGTGACCGCTTCGCCAAGCACGTCGATCACTCCGCTCAAGCAATATCGCACCGCAAGCGCTCGACCGATCACATGAGGATCCGCATCGGGCTCGCGAAACTGAAAGCTTGACCCGCGGGCAATCACCATGAGCCAGTTCAGCCGTGCGAGATCCATGATCACATCGCTCGGCAGCGCATCAGCGATAATGCCGTATGGTCCGGCATCTCCACTCACAGTGAACGGCAAGACCGCAATCGAAGGGCGGCCATCACGTTCGATCGGCGGGTGCCGCTCGATCTCACCGGGATGCTCGGATGCGGGCCGAACGGCGATCTGATCGGCCGAAGCAACAGCGCCGACAAACCGAAAACCATGCCCATGCACGGTGCGGATCAGGCGCTGGCTCGTCCCGTCATCATCAAGCGCTTTACGGGCCGCTTTGATCCGCGCTGCGATCGCCGCTTCTGAGACGATCCGCCCATGCCAGATCGCTTCGATCAACTCGTCCTTGCTGATCAAGCGGTCGCGGTGTTCGGCTAAATAAACCAGAAGCGAGAAGACCTGAGGCTCGACCGCGACTTTGCTACCGGAACGGCGCAATTCGAACTTCGCCGGGTCAAGCTCAAAGTCCTCAAACCGGTATACAGGCAGGCTTGCCGCAGCCAATTGTTCCCCCTCAGCGCAAATCGTCAGGAAAAAGTCAGATATCTTCAGCTCGTCGTCAAGCTTGGCGACGGGTGGCTCGTTATCTCCTGCGCATCGGCAACGACCGATACATCTTTAAATCTAGGAGAAGCCACATGCCACTTGTAACTATCGATGTAATCAAGGACGTCTTCAGCGATGAGCAAAAGCGCGAACTCATCAATCACGTCACCGAAGCGATGATCGCAGTCGAAGGCGAAGCGATGCGCCCGGTCACTTGGGTCCGGATCAGCGAATTCGAACAAGGCGACTGGGCGATCGGTGGCCAGCACCTGGGAGCCGCTGACGTGCATGCCATGGCGGGTAAGCAAGCCGCCTGAGCCTCATGCGCACTATCGAAGAACAGGCCGCTTGGCTGCAGCGCCTAAGCCACCGCGCCAAGCGGCCTGTTCGATCAATGGGCAGCGATGCCTTGCGGAGTGCGCGTCACGGTGTTGACCCATTCGCGGATCGCCTTGACTTTGCCGGCATCATTCAGCGAAATCTTGAACATGTAGCGATTGCGCTTGGGGACCGTTGGCTTTCCTTTATCGCCCTCACAGCTACATTGATGCGATGGCCCGCCGCCCTGCCTTTCTGCGCGAATGCGATCCGGCCCCTGCGCGGATCGAAAAGCACATGATGGCTCTGGGCCTTCCTCAAACGCAGGCCTATCTCGACTGGTGCTGGGCGAACGGGTTTGAGGCGAGCTTCGATAAAAAATCCGCTGATATGCTCGAGGAGCTCGAAGCGCACGCCGCACAGCAAAAGCGCAAGGCGGATCAGGCCAAGCTGCACCGCAAGCCCAAGGCTTTCCTGAGAGCCGTATTCGCTGGCGATCTGACCGCTGACGAGATTGACCGGCCGATCTTCAAAGAGGCCGCGACCGAGATCGAAAACAGCGCTGAAGACCCTGGTGTGCGCGCATCATTGCTTGAAATGCTGCTTGCGCTCACAGCTCATGGCAAGTTCGTGTTCGAGACGCTTCAGGGCACGCCGCAAGTGCCGGTGCTGCGCGGGCTCATCAAGCTCCATGATCGCAAGGCTCTGTGGCTACGTCCGCTTGAAGATTGGAAGGCCAAATCGAAGAACACGCGGACTAGGTTCGGCGAACTTGCCCGCCATCTGTTTGACAAATACGGCGATGTGCCGGTCTTCATGGAAAGCGCGTGGCTGCGCAATGACAGGCCAAGCTGGCGCTATCGCGACTGGTTCGTGCATCTTGGACGCGGCTACAACCTGCGCAGTGCCAAGCTGCCCATCGCCATGACGAAGAAGATGGCGCACCACTTTGCCAGCGCGCCTGATGATTATGCAATCGAACAAGCGCTGCGATGGGGGCAGATGAAAGCGCTGGGCTGCTCAGAAGCGGCTATTCACGCCGTCGCCGCCTCGCGCATTGGGCGCAGCATGGTGAACGAGGAATTCTGGTTCACTTTCCTACGCTTCATCGCGGATAATCCCATGCTGGACCCGCGCCAGATCGCGCCGGTGATCGATTACCTGCATCACCAGCGCTTTGAACCGGTGGAGGTGGAGGTCGCTCCAGGCGAATGGCGTCATGATCCCCCGCCCCAGCCCGGCCTTTCGCTGCGCGGGCGCACGGTCACGACGCTGATGCGGCAGGTGGAGGAGTGGCACACCAGCCTTGGTAAAATGGCAGCTCTGCCCGGCGGCCAATATGCCAAGTCAAGTGTGGAGGGCTTTGTGCAGGAAGTGCCTTGGCACGAAGGAGGCACAGCGCGCTGGGTAATCCGGCAATTGCGCACAGCCAGGGATCTGACGCTTGAAAGCGAGGAATTGCGGCATTGCGTGGGGAGCTACCACTGGTCGTGCTCTAAAGGCTATTGCACGATCTGGAGCCTTTCGGTGACGCCTGAGAAAGGCAAGACGCAGCGGCGGCAGACGATTGAGCTCGATAGCGATAACCAGATCGTCCAGTGCCGAGGCCTCGCCAATCGCGATCCGAGTGCGGAAGAATGGAAAGTGGTCAATCGCTGGGCAGGAGAGCGCGGGCTTGGCGTAGCACGGCATATTTAAAGCAAACAAAAAGCCCCGCCGGGTAAAGCGGGGCTTCTCATTTCGTCATGGGCGATTGGCTTATCTCGGCGCCACGCGGCCACCGCTCGCTTTAGCGCGGCGCCATTCTTATCGCGCCATCAAGGCGCACGTCTTCGCCGTTGAAATAGCCGGTTTCGATCATGCACATCGCAAGCTTGGCGTATTCCTCAGGATTACCAAGCCGCTTAGGGAACGGAACGCTGGCTGCGAGCGCCTCTTTCACTTGCGGCGGCGCAGCGTTCATCAGCGGCGTGTTGAAGATGCCGGGCAGGATCGTGTTCACGCGGATGCCTTCGCGCATCAGGTCACGCGCGATCGGAAGTGTCATGCCAACCACGCCGCCTTTCGAAGCTGAATAGGCCGCTTGACCCATCTGACCATCTTCCGCAGCAACGCTCGCAGTGTTGACAATCGCGCCGCGGTCGCCGTCTTCCGACAGCGGATCAAGGCTCATCATGCCAGCAGCAGACTTCGCGATGCAGCGGAATGTCCCGATCAAGTTCACTTGAATGACGAAATCGAAAGCAGAGACCGGGAAATGCTTGATCTCCCCTGTCTGCTTGTCGCGGCTCGCGGTCTTGATCGCATTGCCGATGCCTGCGCAATTGACGAGAATACGCTCTTGCCCGTGCGCTTCGCGGGCTTTGGCGAAACCGGCATCGACATCCTCTTCGCTCGTCACATTGACTTTGCAGAACGTCCCGCCGAGCTCTTCAGCCATCGCATTGCCCTTCTCTTCGTTCATGTCGAAGATCGCGACTTTCGCGCCTTTGGCAGCGATCGCGCGGGCCGTGGCAGCGCCTAGCCCCGAAGCGCCGCCAGTGACGATGGCCGGGGTGTTGCTCGATACTTCCATTACTCTTTTCCTCCCAGATTGACTGTTTTCTAGACGCTTTCGACGATGGTCACATTGGCGACGCCGCCGCCTTCGCACATGGTCTGAAGCCCCCATTTTTTGTCATGACGCTTTAGCGCATGGACCAGCGTCGCCATGAGCTTGGTCCCCGATGCGCCAAGCGGATGGCCGAGCGCAATCGCACCGCCATGGACGTTGAGCTTGTCCGGGTCAGCGCCTGTATGCTTGAGCCAAGCGAGCGGGACCGGCGCAAACGCCTCGTTGACTTCGTAAAGGTCGATATCCTCAATCTTGAGGCCAGCGCGCGAGAGCGCTTTGTCGGTCGCGAACAGCGGCTCTTCCAGCATGATCACAGGATCGCCCGCGGTCACGGTCAGATTGTGGATGCGCGCCATCGGGGTGAGGCCGTGCTGTTTGAGCGCCTCTTCCGAGACCACCAGCACCGCCGATGACCCATCGCAAATCTGGCTTGCCGATGCGGCGGTGATCTTCCCTTCAGGCGACAGCAGCTTCACCCCGGCAATCCCTTCAAGGCTTGCATCAAAGCGAATGCCTTCATCGACCTTATGGACATCATCGCCGTCAGGCGTTTCGATCTCGACCGGCACGATTTCGTTCTCGAACGCGCCTGCCTGAGTTGCGGCAATCGCCTTTTCATGGCTCGACAGCGCAAACCGGTCGAGCTCGTCTTTCGATTGACCATGCTTCGCCGCGATCATTTCCGCGCCCATGAACTGCGAAAACTGGACGCCTGGAAACTTCTCTTGCAGCCCCGGCGACATCGGCTGGCCTAGCCCTTCCTTCATGTGAAAGGTGATGTTCGAGCCCATCGGGACGCGCGTCATGCTTTCCACGCCGCTGGCGATCACGGCATCCTGTGTGCCGCTCATCACCGCTTGCGCAGCGAACTGGATCGCTTGCTGCGAGCTGCCGCATTGCCGATCGATCGTCACAGCAGGGGTTGATTGCGGAAGCTTGGAGGCAAGCACGCCCATCCGGCCCACCTGCATCGCCTGTTCGCCCGCTTGGCTGACACAGCCGGTCACGACATCATCGATCGCGGCAGGGTCAATCCCGCTGCGATCAACCAGTGCATCGAGCGATTGCGCGAGCAGATCGACCGGGTGCACTCCGGCAAGCCGACCGCCGCGTCTACCGCCAGCGGTGCGGACTGCATCGACAATGTAAGCTGTGGCCATGGTGGTATCCCTTCCCAATAGAGCGCGGCTGAAACCGCATAACGGCATTCGGTTATGGGACCGCGAAGCCTGAATCAACCGGGCAAAAGTGAGGATTTGAGCGACACGGCCTTGTCACGCTACGGCATCCATGGTTCCGCCCTGCACAAAGGATTTGTTGCCCGGCTGGCATCGTGCGGATTCCAAGCTCCGACAGGTGCCTTGCAAGGAGATGATCCGGCTATGGGCTGCACGCAGATACCTTTTTGCAACACTTTGGCGAGCAGACCGACGAGCAAGATTGTCACTTTTGCATCACTGTGCTGATCGAAAATGCGCCGAAAACTGGCATTCGTGCGGTAAGGCGTTTGGTAGTGTTGCAACAACGCTACATTGATATCTCATTTTTCTGAAATCGACCGGCGTCTCTTCCCTTGCTGAACCGAACGGTTCATTTCGCCAAATTGAGACAAAGGTTTGCCGGATATTGCGTCACACGCGCTCTTACCCCGACAAATGTTGTCCTGCACAAGGTGGAAATGGAACACTGTTGAGACTGAACAGTGGGAGGTTCTGCCGACAATGTGTCAAACGGGTGACCGTTTGGCCTCAATTATTGAGGGTAAGCAACTTATGAAAAAGACCACACAATTGCGACTGAGCGCGGGATCGCTAGCAGTCAGCCTTGCGCTGGCTGCTTCGCCGTCTTTCGCACAGGATGCTGAGACGGAAGAGGAAGCAGCGGAAGACAGCCCTGCGATCATCGTCACGGGTACGCGCGTTAGCAACCCCAACCTGGAGCTTTCAAGCCCGGTTTCGGTTGTCAGCGAAAGCGAGATCCTGCTGCAGCAGACATCCGGCGTTGAAGAGATACTCCGCGAAATCCCGGGCGTCGTGAACAGCGTTGGGGCCAACACCAACAATGGTAACGGCGGCTCGACGCTTATCGACCTGCGCGGCATCGGCTCAAACCGGAACATCTCGCTGCTGAACGGCACCCGCGTGATCCCGTCGACCACCACTCTCGAAGTCAACCTCGACGTTATTCCGGTTGCGCTGCTTGAGCAGGTCGAAGTCCTGACCGGCGGTGCCGGCTCGACTTACGGTGCGGACGCAATCTCAGGTGTGATCAACTTCATCACCAAGCGTGATTTTGAAGGTGCCGAAATCAACGTCACCAACAACATCACCGAAGAGGGCGATGGCAATATCTTCCGCGCTGACCTTACGCTGGGTGCAAACCTCGAAGACGGCCGCGGCAACGTGGTGTTCAACATCGGTTACACCAACCGTGATCCGCTGCGTCAGGGCGATCGTGAATTCTCCGAGTTCAACATCAGCTCGATCAGCGGCAATGCTGGCGGTTCTTCGACGACCACGCCAATCCGTCTTTCGGCTGCTGGTGGTGCCAGCGGCTTGCTCAACAACATCGTGATCGACGATGAGACGGGCAACGAAATCAATGACGGCTTTGTGCAGCTCAATCCCGCGACTGGCCAAGTCGAGCCCGGTTTTGAGCCGTTCAACTTCAACCCGTTCAACTAC
>JBCCJD010000052.1:0-21098 GCA_039027955.1 Pseudomonadota bacterium | reverse complement strand
GTTTGCGTGGCAAAGGGACGATGTCGGCACTCATCTCGCATGTGCATGTGGGACAGTGCAGCGCGCTTGGCAAGCTCAGAATTGCTGCTAGCTTTGCATGTGATGTCCAATGAAACGCACATGAACGCCAAGCATTTGGCTCCTGAAGACGGGCCTGATTCGTCTCTGGCAGGCACGGCTGACGATGCCGCCTTGGCGGCTTTTCGTAAGAGCATCGACAATATCGATGCAGCGCTAATCCATATGCTCGCAGAGCGTTTCCGCATCACGCAAGCGGTGGGCAAGTACAAGGCGACCGCCGCTTTGCCACCAGCCGATCCTGCCCGCGAGCAGCGTCAGATCGCGCGGCTTCGCAAGTTGTCGGAAGAGGCTGACCTTGACCCCGAATTCAGCGAGAAATTCCTGCGGTTCATCATCGACGAAGTAATACGCCACCATGAACAGGCACGCGAAGGCTGAGCTTTACGGCCCTCAATTTTGGTTTAGCTGTCGGGAGTTGGCGGCTCGGAAGGTTCGCTAGGCTCAGGTGGTGGCGGAGGAGGATTGTCCGGCAAAGCTGGCGAACCGGGCGGAAGCGGTGTCCTGTTCTCAAGTGATTCAAACAAGTCAGCGCGCGCCTGAAGCGCTGTTTCGCGCTCGCGGGCGCGGCGCCTTTGTTCGCGGGTCAAGAATACAACATTGCCATCAGTGTCGAGCGCTAGGCGTCCGTTGCGGGCGAGAAGCAGCCCATCAATAAGGCAATCGGGTTCTAACAAGACCCGCGGATCGCATTGAGGGCCAACCGGACCACGCTCGATTTCGAGCGCTGCATAGGGGTTGTAAAACACCGAGCGGGCCTCTGTAAGATCAGAAGAGCTGGCACAGCCGCCTAAGCCCGTCGCAGCCAGCGAGATTGCGATGACGCTGCGTTTCATGACCGACCCTTCGCAAAATGGACTTGAGACATTCCACGAACGCATTGAACCCATGGTGAACCAAGCCGACACCCGTTCGATTGCAAAAAAAGGACACGGAGTGGGTCAGAACTCCGTGTCCTTTTAGGGGCCGCGCCACTCCACCAAGATCAGGCGCGGGCTAGGCCGGCAAACTCTGTGGGGCCGTGAGTTCGCTCAGCCCATGCTTGGCAATCAGTGGGGCAATCAGCGGGCCAATCAGCGCGGTCGCCTGGTCCGGGTGACTGAGCGATTGGTTCCGCCGCGGGTTCTAGTGGTTGTGCGGTTGCGCGTACCGATGGTCTCGCCAGCCGAATTGGTGACGCGCTGGCTCGCACTCGAGCTGCCACGCCCGGTGCGGCTGCGCTCGCCGGTCACACCATAGCTGTTACCGCCGCGTCCGGTAAATGTGCCATCAAAAGTAGACCCATTGTCGGTGCGGGTACGCTCGCCAGCAAGTGAGCGGCTGCGGCCACCAGGGCCAGTCTGCGAAACGTCGAGAGTCGCGCCCGTCTCAGTCCGCTGGCGCACGGCGGAGCTCGACGCGGTGTTGCCATTGTTGAGGTTGGTCGCGGTCCGGTCGCGGGTTGCCGTCCCGGTTTCCGGATTGACGGTTGTGGTGGTGCTGGAGCTCACATTGGGACCTTCAAACGTGCGCGTGCGGGTTTCCTCCTGCGCCATCGCGGCGTGGCCCGTGGTCAGCGCAGCGAGCGCTGCAAAGGCAAAGATCGGTTTCATCGATGTTTCTCCGGGGTTGAACTGAATTTGCATTGCGGGGTTTGCCGACCGGAGCGGTTCCACCATTTCCGCACCGGCGACACTCACTAGACGGGCGTGCGGCTCAGACCCTTTGCGGGTCGTGCAGATTTATTTGAGAACCGGTTTAACCTCAGGGGGATCGAGCTCGGGTGACGGCACCGCTTGTTCTGGCGCGACGGGCACCGGTTGCTCCGCTGGTGGGTCGGCCTCAACCGCCTCGCCTGTCGCCCCCTCGCCTTGTTGTGGCTCTTGATCAAGGCGCTCTTCGCGGCGCTGCTGACGCCGCTCCCGGAATTGGCGCAGACGGCCGCGTCGCTGCGCAGGAGGCAGATCGCGTAACCTCTCGATCCGCTCGCGCATGCGAGGGTTGCCTGCTCCGCGCTGCTCTTCGCGGATTATCTCGCCTGGAAGCAGCTCTTCCCCTTGCTCGATCCGCTCGCGCAAACCGTCCCGTCGCTGTTCGATCCGCTCGCCGACACGTTCATCGCGGCGCGTGCGCGAGTTATCGAGCGCTTGCTTAAGCCGCTCCTCCTGCTCGGCATTTGGCACTGGCAGACCTTGTTCGCGGCGACGTTCCAGAACATTATCAATCTGCCGGTCAACACGCCCTCGCCTCGTCGCTTTCCGGTTATCTCGCACCCGATCAATTCGCGAAAACGCCTCTTCCAATTCCTCAGGCGTATCAATCGGTCCTTCGATCACGACCGGTTCATTCACTGTGGGCGCCATAGCGGGATCGCTGCCGGACCCTGTGGCAGGGGGCACCGCTGCGGCATCCGCCGTTTCGCGACCGGTTAATGTCGACCAGACTTGCTGAGCGCTCGGCAATTCTATCGGTAGATCATCGAGCAGCCCGGTCGCCGCTGCGGCAGTCGCTAACGCTCCAAACGCGCCTAGCCCAAGCGCCGCGCGGCGGGCGCTGCGCCAAACCGGCCCGCGAACAGTTTTGCGCAAATGAGGCAGCGGCGCTGCACGGTCGCTCGCGCGCAGCATAACGCGGTCAGCAAAATCGCTCGGCAGTTCAGGCACTCGCAATCCATCGAGCGCACCAATCAAGACGGCATCAGCCGGATCGCTCGGATTGATTGGTCCGCCCAGAGTATCGCGCTCGCTCATACTTCGCCTCCCTGATCGAGCATTGACCGCTCAGCCTCAGCGACCGCTTTGCGCAGCGCTGCACGCGCACGATGAAGGAGCGATTCGAACGCCTTCAAATGCATATCGAGCACGGCCGCGGCTTCGGAATTGGGCATTTCCTCATAATAGGTCAGCACAATCGCCGCGCGCTGGCGCTCAGGCAAAGCAGCAACCAGATTTCGTGCGCGCTGCTTTGCTTCATCGGCTTCGATGCGAGCATCAGCCAAGGCGGCTTCATCGACCCGCTCAGGCACTTCGCCGGCGGAAATTCGCTGCCTGATCCTTAGCCGATCATAGCTGAGATTGATCGCGACCCGCTTCAGCCACGCAGCCAGCCGCAAACTCGCGTCGCTGTTCTTCGCAATCAGGCGCGGCGCATGATCCCACAATCTCAGCATGGTTTCCTGCGCGATATCCTCAGCTTCATGAGGATCGCCCATCATCCGGTAGGCGATCCGGTGTAATTGCGATGCATATTGCTCAATTGCCTCGCGCAAAGCCGCCTCTTCGCGCGCAGCCAGCCGAGCAACAAGCGCAGCCTCATCCTTGAGGCGATCTGAATCTGGCGCACCGGCGTTCGGCATGGTCTGTGCGCAAATGACCCCGTTTGCGTGAGTGGACGTCTGTGACGCTTACGGCTTTAACGGAGTTTGCCTATCTTCCCTTCGCTGACGCATGCGCCGGTGATGAATGATCGCTTGACCAGACCGATCAGGCCCGCGGGAGACGCAGTTCGACCAGTAAGCCGCCCAGATCCTCACTCGTACCGAGCACGACATCGCCGCCATAAATCTGCACCACGTCACGCACGATCGCGAGGCCAAGGCCAGTCCCTGGCTTATCGGTATCGAGCCGGGCGCCGCGATCGAAAATGCGCGAACGCTCGTGTTCGGGAATGCCTGTTCCGTCATCTTCGATCTGGATAATGCAATGCATGCTGTCGGCATCGACATCGAGGGTCACAAACACACTGCCCCCGCCATATTTCGCGGCGTTTTCAATGAGGTTGCCAAGAATTTCGTCGAGGTCCTGCCGCTCAATCGCAACTTCGGCGTCCTTGCTCCCGGCGATATCGAGCCGTCCACTGGGATACAATCGCTCAACCGCGCGGCGCACCGCTTCAGCGCTCGTCCGCACTTCCGTGCGCGAATGACCGAACGCACGCCTTCCCACAGCGCGCGCGCGTGCAAGATGGTGGTCGACATGCCGCTGCATGGTCTTCGTCTCGCGAAACACCGCTTCGGACAAATCAGGCGCACGCGCAGTCGCCGCATTAGTCAGCACGGTAAGCGGCGTTTTCAAAGCATGCGCCAAGTTGCCAGCATGCATGCGCGCTTCTTCGGCTTGGCGTTCCGTGTGATCAAGCAGCGCGTTGACCTCTTCGACAAGCGGTTGGACTTCAGTCGGGAGCGGATCGGTGATGCGGTTTTCGCCTGTATCGCGCAGGCGCTGGATCGCAGCCCTCACCCGGCGCAGTGGCGAGAGGCCATAGCGCACTTGCAACAGTGCCATGATGATCAGGCCAAGCGCCAGCACCACAAAGCTCCAGATCAGGATCGAGCGGATGCGTGCAATCTGCGCTTCGAGATCTCGGCGCGCTGACGCAACAGCGAAGGTCCAGCGTTTCTCGCTGCCCGGCAGGATCAGCGTGCGCTCGGCTATCCGCAAGGGTTCGCCTTCGAACTGATTACTATCGTAGAATTGCGGTTCGGGATTAGCGTCCTCCCCATCCGCAGGCCCGCGAAGGTCGAGCGTGCCGTCCCACAGGCTTTGCGAAGATTCGGCTACCAGCGAATAGGACGCAAAGTCCTCCGTACCGTTGGCGCTGATCTGCCAATACAGGCCGCTGTTGGGCGATAGGAAGCGTTGGTCGCCCAGCCTCCGGTAGAAAAAGATATCGCCATTGGCGTCGATCTCGGCATTGCCGACCATCGCGTTGAGCGTGGTCTCCAACTGCCGGTCAAAACTACGCTCAACCTCGGCGGTGATTGTGCGCTCCAGTGCAATCCCGCCTCCAAGTAGCAACACAATGATCCAGCCCGCGGCGATCAGGCCCATGCGCCGAGCAAGGCTGGCGCGGGACTGGTCACCAAAGCTTGGAAGTGCAGCGACCGCAGCCGCAGACCCAGTCGCATTATCACGGCTAGCAGCAGAATGAGCTGCTGACCTTGCGCTTACCGGCGCAGACCCGGAATTAAGCGCGGGGCGCGTCTGCGGGGTCGTCGAGGCTGTAACCGAGGCCACGGATCGTTGTAATTACCTCTGCGCCAAGCTTTTTACGGATGCGGGTGACGAACACTTCAATTGTGTTCGAATCGCGGTCGAAATCCTGATCGTAGATGTGCTCAATTAACTCTGTCCGACTCACCACCTTACCTTTGTGGTGCATCAGATAACTCAGAAGCTTGTATTCCTGTGCAGTCAGCTTGACCGGCTCGCCGCTCAAGGTGACACGTCCTGATCGGGTATCGAGCCGAACCTGGCCCGCCGTCAGTTCCGAAGAGGTGTTACCCGACGCTCGGCGGATCAAGGCGCGCAGCCGCGCGATCAGCTCTTCTGTCTGGAACGGCTTTGCAAGGTAATCGTCCGCACCTGCATCAAGCCCGGCTACCTTATCCGACCAGCTGTCGCGTGCAGTGAGCACCAGCACCGGGAAATTGCGGCCTTCCTTGCGCCACATGCCCAGCACTGACAGGCCGTCAATCTCGGGCAGTCCGAGATCGAGGATCACCGCGTCATACTCTTCGGTGCTGCCCAGAAAATGTCCATCTTCGCCGTCGGTCGATAAATCGACTGCATAGCCGGTCTGCTCCAGCGTCGATTTAAGTTGTTGGCCAAGCGTGGGTTCGTCTTCGACAATCAGGATCCGCATAATCCACCATGTTTGTGCGATAATAGCGTTTAAGTCGTGGGCTTTTGTGCGTGATGCGTCAAGCGAGCGGAGGCGGCACTTGCCGGTTTCTGTCTTCGAACCGAACGCAGGTGTGGCTGCTCAATCAGCGAGAACGCGCGATGATCCGGCCGCTGCGAGCATCGACATCAATGTAGGTGACGCGCCCGTCCTTGATGAATTTGAGGCGATAGGCATGCGCTGTCGCATCGTAGGCTGGGCCGAGATACTCGCTGCCGCGCATTTGCGGGAGGATTCGCCGCTCGATCTGCCGTAATGACAGCTGATTGCCCGCCTTCATTTCCTTGCGCGCTTCGCCTTGAGCGCTGCGCTCTGGGTCCTGCGCAAAAGCGCTGGTGTCATGCGCCGCCGCTGAGACCGGGAACACACCCAGCGAAGCAAGGGCAAGAGCCGTTGCGAGGCCGGCCATAAAGGAACGAAAGCGTTTCATAATGCTGTCATGTCTAATTACGAAGCATTGAACAAGCTGTGAATATTGAGGTGCCTGCTCGTTCAGGCTCATCAAGCTTCGTAAATCGAGGCGCCACTGTTGACTCTATTCCTCTTCATTCGGCTCATCCTTTATCAATTCGTATTTCAACGTGATGCTGACCCCTGTGCTTACTCTGCCGGGTTGCACTGGCGGCGCTGAAGCAAGGGATTCTTCAACCGCTACGCTACGCATCGCTGACTGCTGTATGGGACTGGTACCTTGAAGCGCTTCATTGACTTCAAGAATTCTCACCTCGTCAAAGCCAAGCAATTCAGCATACGCTTCGACATGCTCTGTCGCCCGTTCAAGCGCGCGCTCGCGAGCCTGATCTTTAGCCGCTTTATCGTCTTCGATCGCAAACACCGGGCCGGTCAGATCCGTCGCGCCGGCACTCACTAATGCGTCGAGTGCAGCGCCCGTCTCTTCGATTTCGCGCAGCTTCACGCTGACCCGGTTTGTGACCTGATAGGCCCTGAACACCTGTCGTTGGGAAGTGCGGTCATAATCATAGCGCGGATTGAGATTGATCCCGGTGGTCTGGATGTCTTCGTCCGCCACGCCCAGCGCCTTGATCCGATCAATAACCGCTTGCATCTGCTCCGAATTCTCGCGCAGCGCGTCAACTGCACTAGCGGCCTCGGTGGTCACACCTGCACCGATGGTCACGATATCAGGCTCTGCTGTAACGCTCTCATAAACGCTGAGCTCGATTACCGGTCCTTCGGACTCGATCTCGATTTCAGCCGCTTGAGTAAGCGCCGGGGCAACAAGCGTGCCTGCGGCAAAAGCTATCAACATGTTCCGGATCATTGATATTTCCTCCTGTGCCAAGGGATCTGCCTCAGTCCCGCTTGCGTCATACTGAACCGCCTTGTCGGTTGTGTTGCAAGCTCTTACGTGGCCCGCATCATGGCGCAACCACCGATACTCTCGCTTGAAGGGCTTGGCCTGCAACAAGGCGGACGCTGGCTGTTCGGCGGGCCGCATACAGGCGAAGGCGCTGATCTGATCGATCTACATGTCGCCCCGCGCGACCGACTGGCGCTGATCGGGCGCAACGGTGCGGGCAAGACGACCTTGCTTAAGCTGATCGATGATCGGATCGAAGCGGATCGCGGAACACGCCGGGTAAAGCCCAATACCAGCGTCGTGTTTCTGGAGCAGGAACCCGACTTTAGCGGGGCCACCAGCCTGCTCGACTTCGCGCTCAGCGGCGAGGACGCCCCGCCCGCCTATGCGGTCGAAAGCATCGCCGGGCAGCTTGGGATCGACATGGCGCGCGAAGCGGCAACCGCGAGTGGCGGCGAGAAACGCCGCGCTGCGCTCGCTCGGGCGCTGGCACAGGAACCCGATCTGCTGCTGCTGGACGAGCCGACCAACCACCTTGATCTGAGCGCAATCGACTGGCTCGAAGACTGGCTTACGCGCTACAAGGGTGCGTTCATTACAATCAGCCACGACCGCACATTCCTGAAACGCTTAACCCGCGCAACGCTGTGGCTTGATCGCGGCAGTTTGCGGCGCAAGGAAGTGGGCTTTGGCGGTTATGAGGCGTGGGAAGAGCAGGTCTATGCAGAAGAAGCGCGCGCGGCCGAAAAGCTCGATGCCAAGCTCAAACTTGAAGCCCACTGGCTCGAACGCGGCGTAACCGCACGGCGCAAGCGCAATCAGGGCCGGCTTGAAAAACTCCATCAGATGCGCGCCGCGCGCGCCGCGATGATCTCGAACGCCGGAACAGCTCAACTCAAGCTCGCGAACGATGAAGAATTTAAATCGAAATCCGTGATCGTCGCTGAAAACATCGCCAAAGCGTTCGATGGACGCGCGGTGATCAAACCGTTTACGCTTCGGATTCAGAACGGCGATCGGATCGGCATTGTCGGAGCGAATGGCGCTGGCAAGACGACCTTGCTTAAGCTGCTGACGAAGGAAATTACGCCGGATAGCGGCACCATCACGCATGCGAAGACCTTAAGCGGAGTGATGATCGACCAGCAGCGCCGCTTGCTTGAGCCGAATGCGAGCGTACGCGATATTCTGGCCGAAGGCGGCGACTGGATCGACGTGCGCGGACACCGCAAGCATGTACAAGCCTACCTTAAGGAATTCCTGTTCGATCCCAAGATTGTCGATACCAAAGTCGGTATTCTTTCAGGGGGCGAACGCTCGCGCCTGCTGCTCGCCCGCGAGTTCGCCCGCACCGCCAACCTGCTTGTTCTCGATGAGCCGACCAACGATCTTGATCTTGAAACGCTCGATCTCCTGCAGGAAGTCATCGCCGATTTCGATGGAACTGTGCTGATTGTCAGCCACGACCGCGACTTTCTCGACAAGACCGTAACTGTCACGCTGGGCCTCGACGGGTCGGGTAAAGTGGACATAGTCGCGGGCGGCTATGCCGATTGGGAAGCCAAACGCCGCCGCCCAGCCGGATCAAAGATCAAGGCCGCAAACAGCCCTTCACCCGGCCCTTCACCAGCCCCTGTGCAGCAGCCGAAAGCGGACAAACTCTCTTACAAAGATAAGCGCGATTACGAGCTGCTTCCGGCGCGAATCGATGAACTCGAAGCAGCTATAGCTAAAGGCGAAGCGATCCTCGCTGACCCCGATCTGTTTCAGTCCGATCCGCAACGCTTCACAACCATTTCAAAAGGCATCGAGAACGCGCGCCGCGAGAAGGACGAAGCCGAAGAACGCTGGCTGGAGCTCGCTGAGCGGGTCGAAGGCTAGCGGTAACGCTGGCATGTTGCCGCTTGCAATGGACCGGCAGATTTCGTGATACCGCCACAATTCCTCGGCATTCTTTAAGAATCTTAGTTAGGAGAGAGCCATGTCGATCGAGCAACTCGCCAATGATTTTACCGCAGCGGTTAAGGCAGACGATATCAAAGCCTATCAGTCGTTCTGGTCCGATAACATCGTAAGCCTCGAGCCTGGCGATAGCCCGATGGCGCGCGTCGAAGGGCGCGAGGCGCTGCTTAAGAAACACGCCTGGTGGATGGCGAACACGCAAGTCCATTCGACCACCACCGAAGGTCCCTACGTGTTCGGGGATCAATTTGCTGTTCGTTATGGGATGGATGTGACGATGGACGGCGAGCGCTCGCAAATGGAAGAGGTTGGCATCTACACGGTTGCCGATGGCAAGATTGCTGAAGAGCGCTTTTTCTACGGGACCGGCGCGTAAAGTCTTACGTTTGTGGCGCTAGGAACGCGCCTTGGCCGGCAAGACTTTCGAGTTTCTCAAGATAAGGGCCGACACCAGCGCGACGGCAACCCCGACAGGGAAAATCTCGATAAAGGTGATCGGCAAGCGGATCAGCGGATTGCGATACATGGCTGCGCCTGCGTCGATTTCCGCGAGCTTTGCTGCGCGCTCGCTTGAGCTCAACGCCTGCTCGTCAATCTCGGCGCGCAGACTGTTGGAGTAGGTCTCGATAAAGGCAAAGTCCGTTGCGTAGAGAAAGAACTCCCAACCGATCGCGTAGAATAGTCCGGCAACGGCTGAGATCCCGATGCCTACACCTGCACCTTGAACGAAAGTGATGACCCCGCCGTACTCTATGTCGCGAAATCGCTTGATACCGACAAACACGAGCGACAGCACAGCAAGCATCACGGCATAGCCAGCAAGCTCGGACGAGAACACGTCATCGCCGCCCTGCACGGCGAGCACGGCCACCATAAATGCAATCACCACCATTCCGATGATCGCGCCATAGATGAACGTGTATCGCAGCATTGAATGCCTCCTCCAGGTTGGACGCCAACGCCGTCCCCCAATCAACCTGAGCAAACCATCACCCACATGGGTGAATTAACTCCATTCATTCGGTTCTCGTACTCTCAAGGTATCAGATCGAGCGCACGCGCCGCGTCAACCGCTTTGCCTCGACCATTCACCTCGAGCTTGGTGTACAAGTTCATGACATGCGTTTTCACAGTGTTCGGTGAGACTTCAAGCGCGCGTGCGATTTCCTTGTTGCTCGCGCCCTTTGCAAGATAAGCGAGAATTTCGCATTCGCGCGGCGTCAGGCCCAGTGCACTTATCGCTTTCTCGTTACGCTCGAACTCGGTCTGAGCGGTTCTTGGCGTCAGTCGAATGCCGAGATAGATCCCAATCCCTGCAAAGACGAGCGCGACCAACAGAATGTAGATCTCACCGGGAATGCTGAGCACAAGATAGCGATACTTCGCCCATTGCAGAACGAATGTGACCGCAGCCAGCGCCGCGCCGTACAACAGACCATACTGCAAGATTGCCTTTCGCATGGCCGAACGCTTGCCAGATCAGACCGCGATTATCCAGATTTGACCGGCACACTGACGGCGGCACGCAGGCAGCTCTGGTCGCAGGCCAATTCCATCACCTGATCCGATAGAAGTCAGCCACCCGGTCAAGCGCGAGTTTAAGCACCAGCTTGCCGCTGCGCGCTGGCCAACCCAGCGTCTTTTCCGCTTCCGGGAGCCCTTCGCCCGCGCACACGACCCGCCACAGGATATCTTCGAGACCCCGTCCCGCTTCGCGCAGCGCCGCATCGAAACGCTGTTTGGCCGCCAATTGGCGTTCGCTTGAGTTAAGGCCGTCCGACCCGGTCGTCTTTGCCCGGACCGGATCCCACCGCATCGTCACGTTGGGTGACAATTGTGCATATTCGTAATCGCGTCGCAAAGCCTCGCCAGCTTCAAACAAACGCTCGTCGAGATGCCCTCTTGCATGGAGCCAGGCGAGCGGCGATTCGCCAAGATTGACGGTGACAGTGCGACGCTTACCCGCCGCCATAGAACCGCGCCGGGGGCCTTCGCTGGTTAATTCGCGTTCAACCAATTTACGTCGCATATCAAGGCCTCCTTCACCGTATTGGTGAATCGCTCTTGCCTTGCTCAAGCGTTTGTAGGAAAGGTGTAATTACCAATTTGGTGTTCGTTTTCCCGACAGCGATCGCAAGAGGCACTGCATGATCAATCGCATTCGCGCCATTCGCAAAGCGAAAGGTATGACATTGGCTGAGCTGGCTGAGGCCTGCGATCCGCCGACAACTGCACAAACGATTGGCCGCTTGGAAACCGGCATGCGTAACCTGTCGCTTAAATGGATGGATCGGATCGCTGCAGCTTTGGAAGTCGATCCCGCCAGCCTTGTTCGGTCTGACAATTCTGACACCCCTCAAGTGGTTGCTGAGCTTGGCCCGGAAGGCCCACAGGCTTTGAGCGCACCGCGCGAAGCGGTTTTGCCTAGCGATCTCGCCAAAGCGAGCGATGGACCGGCCTGGTTAGCGCTTCAGGTTGAAGCCAGCGTCGGCGAATTTCGTCCAGGAGACACTGTGTTCCTGAGGCCGATCCCGCTTGAAGCAGCAAGCGAAGCGATCAATCGCGATTGCCTGGTTCCGCGCCCGGGCGGGCGGTTTGCCTTTGGCAGGCTGATCGATCGCCAAGGCAGTATGGTCGGCATCCTTCCCGCTGGGAGCGGACACAAACAGCAAGTGGTGGATAACCCACCCTGGATCGGTCTTGCTGCGATGCTGGTTCGCCGCTTGTGATACCTCGCACAAGAGATCCATTCCGGTCAGTCTATGCGGACAGATGGTCAGGCCCTCTTAACCAGAACCGCTTAGGCTGGTGAGACGATGAGGGATCGATTGTGAAGCATGTTCTGGCGCTCAGCACGCTCTATCCCAATCCGGCCAGACCCCGGTTTGGGACATTTGTAGCGCGCTCGCTTGAAGCACTGGCGAGACGCGGTGATTGGCAAGTCACTTTGATCAATCCGATCGGCCTGCCGCCTATTGCGCTCGGGCGATATCGCGATCTCTCCGACCTTGAGCCACTCGATAAAGACGGCGGCATCGCCATCCATCGCCCGCGTTTTACATTGATCCCAAAAGTCGGCGCGCGCCGTAACCCGGCCGCGATTGTGAAAGCGGTCCAATCGCTTGCGCAAACCCTGCATCAACGCCAACCGTTCGATCTTGTCGACGCGCAGTTCTTTTACCCTGATGGGCCAGCGGCTGCAGCGCTTGCCAAAGCGCTTGCACTCCCTTTGTCGATCAAAGCGCGGGGCAGCGACATCGCGTATTGGGGCAAACAGGATTTTGCTCGCGAACAGATGGTGCGCGCGGCTAAAGCTGCAAATGGCCTTCTCGCAGTGAGCGAAAACCTGGCTGAGCAGATGGTCCGGCTGGGAATGCCGAAAGAGCGCATTACAGTGCATTACACTGGCCTCGACCGGGACCGCTTCCGTCCCTTCGATCACACCCAGTTGCGCAGCCAATTGAGCAGCGAACTCGGCTTCGCACTGCCAGACAATGCGCCTTTGCTAGTCAGCGTTGGCGCGCTGATCGAGCGAAAGGGTCACGACCTAGCGATTGCCGCGCTGCCCGACATTCCCGGATCGCGCCTTGTCATCGTGGGCCGGGGCGAAGAAGCGGACAATCTGCAAAAGCTTGCAAGCGAGTTGAACGTATCGGACCGCGTCCATTTCACCGGGTCGGTTGATCATTATCTGTTGCCGCTGCTGCTCTCTGCAGCCGACGTTATGGTGTTGCCGACGGCTAACGAAGGGCTTGCAAATGTCTGGGTTGAAGCGATCGCTTGCGGTACGCCAGTGGTCACATGCGACGTTGGCGGTGCGCGCGAGGTCATCACCAGCGATACGGCCGGGCGTCTCTTAGCAGATCGGACACCGCAAGCGGTTGCAAGTGCAGTCAACGCGGTCCTCAATAACCCACCTCGGCGCGAAGCGGTGGCGCAGCATGCCGAGAGTTTCAGCTGGGAGAGAAACGCAGCCGAGCTCGCCGCGCATTATGATCAGGTCATTCAACGATAGGTCGAGCCGATTTGGCTTCGCCGCGCGCAATCTTCTCCTGCCGATCCGCTGCGGTTTCCTGAGGAACAAAACTGGTGGACGTCACGCCCAGCCAGATCAAGATCGGCGAGGCAAGATAGACGCTCGAATAGGTCCCAAAGAACAGCCCTGCAGTGATCGCCGCGACAAGACCGAACAGGCTCGCCGGACCAAAGAACAGCAGGGGGAGCATCGCAACCAGCAATGTAAGCGAAGTCATAACGGTGCGCGCAAGCGTCTCGTTCACGGACAGATCGAGCAACTCGGGAAGCTGCATCTTGCGGTATTTCTTCAAGTTTTCGCGAATTCGATCATACACCACAATCGTGTCGTTCAAAGAATACCCGATGATTGCAAGGATCGCCGCAATGATCTGCAGACTGAATTCCAGCTGGAACAGCGCAAACATCCCGAGCGTCAACGAGACATCGTGAAACAGCGCGAATAAAGCGCCGACGCCAAACTGCCATTCGAACCTGATCCAGATGTAAAGCGCCACCGCCAGCATCGCCGCGAGCAATGCAGTCACAGCGCTCTGACGGAACTCTCCTGAAACCTTGCCCGAGACCGAATTGACTGCATCGATTTGAATGTCGTTATAATTGCTTTCCAGACTGGTGACGATCGCGCTCGTCATCTGGTTAGCAAATTCGGGATTGCCTTCGGCTTCAGGGGGCAGCTTAACCCTGATCGAGACCTGATTGGCTTCGCCAAAGCGCTGGACCACCGGATCGCCGACATTGTCGAGCGCGCCAATCCGCTCGCGCAGGTCCGGTATCGGAGCTTCTTCGCTTTGCGTGAAAGTCGCTTGGATTTCCTGCCCGCCAGCAAAATCCACGCCGTAGTTAAGGCCTTGCGTAAACACCAAAGCCCAGCTCGCGATGATCAGCAGCACGCTGCCAACAAAGAACGGTACGCGCAGCTTGAGAAACTTGATATTGGTGTTCGCAGGAACGAGTTTTAGAAGCTTCATCGTTCAGAGCTTTCCTCAGATATTGATATCGCTCGGGCGTTTGCCGCGCAGCCAATCGGCCACCCACATCCTGGTCAGAAGGAGAGCCGTGAACACGCTGGTAACAAGACCGATGATCAAGACGATAGCAAACCCGCGCACCGGGCCCGAACCGAAACTCAAGAGCAGCACACCGGAGATGAAGTTGGTGATGTTTGCATCGTAAATCGCGCGGCTCGCCTCTTTGTAACCGTTCTCGACAGCCGCAATCACCTTACGCCCCCGCTTACGCTCTTCGCGGATACGCTCGTTGATCAGGACGTTCGCATCGACTGCGGCGCCCACCGTCAACACGAAACCCGCGATACCCGGCAGGGTGAGCGTGAAATTGCCGATCGCCATGATCCCGAGCAAGCCAGCGATATTGAAAACCAGCGCAATCGTCGCGTAAATCCCAAACCTGCCATAGGTCGCGATCATCAGCGTAATCACCGCTAAGCTGCCGATCAGCATTGCCAGCATCCCGCGCCGGATTGAATCCGCGCCAAGATCCGGCCCGACAGTACGTTGTTCAACCACCTCAAGCGGGACCGGCAGTGCGCCTGAGCGCAGCGAAATCGCCAGCGTGTTGGCGCTATCGGCATCAAAACTCCCCGAGATCTGCGCTGCTCCGCCAAGGATCGGCTCACGAAAATAGGGCGCTGACAGGACCTTGCCATCGAGGATGATCGCGAAGGTCTTACCCACATTCTCCGTGCTCAATTGCGCGAACTTGCGAGCGCCAGCGGAATCAAATGTGATCGACACGGCATCCTCGTTCGTTTCAGGATCTACCCCTGCCTGAGCATTAGTGAGGTTGTCGCCGCGGATCCCGCCGAGCCGGCGAACAGCAAGTGAAGAGCCTTCACGGTCGGTCCCTTCAGCCCACGGGAAAATCTGACTGCCGGGCGGCGCGATGCCCGCTTCGACATTGGTCGGCAGTGCGCTTTCATCGACCAGTTTGAATTCGAGCTGAGCGGTCTTGCCGAGCAGCTCCTTAAGCGCTTCAGGGTCTTCCAGACCAGGGACCTGCACCACGATCCTTGTGTCGCCTTGGCGTATGATAGTCGGCTCACGCGTGCCCAAGAGGTCGATTCTGCGCCGGACAACCTCGGTCGCGCTCTCAAGCGCGTCATCGACGGCCTGCGCGGTCCCGCCATCAGTTGGTGTGAGCACCATTCGCTGCCCGTCGACCACGGACAGGTCCCATTGGCGGGTCGATCCGACAGTGCCTTCGATCAGCGGTTCGAGCAGTCCGCGCGCACGATCAATGTCGCTCGCATCGTCAAGAATGAAGCTTAGCTGATCGTTCGCCGTGGAAATATCACCAATTCGAATTCGCGGCTCGGCACGGCGCATTTCCTGCCGGACGCTCTCTTCAAGATTTTCGAGGCGCTGAGCGGCGACATCCTCAGACTTGGCTTCCAGCAGCAGATGCGATCCGCCAGCAAGGTCAAGCCCGAGATTGATTTCAGGCGTGGGCACATCTTCTGGGATGGTCAGCCCGGTCGGCCCAATCAAAGAAGGCACCGCGGCGATAAATGCCAGCAGTGTAAGGCCCCACAAAGTCAGTCTTTTCCAGACGGGAAAATCGAGCATCGCAGCTAAATCTCAAGTGTTTCTTTTACCGCAGGGCTTAGTCGTTAGCGGGCTTACCACCCGGTTCTATCACGTCGCCGATGGTTTGTTTTACCGCTTTTACGCGTACGTCTTTGGCAAGATCGAGCTCGACATATGTGTCGTCGACCTTTGCAACCTTACCGACGAGACCACCTGCCGTGACGACCTGATCGCCCTTCTTTATCCCGCTTACCTTTTCCTGATGTTCTTTCTGCCGGCGCATTTGCGGGCGGATGATAAGAAACCAGAAGATCACAACCATGCCGATGATCGGCAAAAAATTGATCCAAGCGGGTGGCGCAGCCGCCGCTCCTGCCGCCGGTGCAGCTGCGGTGAGAATTTCAATCATTAAGTCCTAAGCCCGTCACATCGATTGCCCCGCGGTAGCGCCTCAAAATGATGCCGATGAAGGAGGCGACGCCCGATAAGCTATCTCGTCTTTACGCTAAGTGGGCGCGCCTAGCAGCAATGCAAGCAACCCGCAAATGGCCATGGCAATAAGCGCATACTTAGAAATCGCTGTCAGTGTCGAGGGCTGCTCGCACGAACCCTGAAACTGTCTTGCCACTGCTTCACGTCCCTCCTATAGCGCGCGCCTCCACTGAGCCGGGACGTAGCGCAGTCTGGTAGCGCATCACACTGGGGGTGTGGGGGTCGTAGGTTCGAATCCTATCGTCCCGACCAGTGGAGCTTTGGTCGAGAAATGCTGTCAGATAGTTTCAGCCCTGCGCAAGGAACGTATATGCATTTCTGTTCATCCTCATCAGGATCGTCACAGCATTTTTTGCTGTTAGCAGGCTCTGCACTGGCGGCTAGCGCCGCGCCGCTTGCTGCTCAGGCGCCGGTCATCGAGCAGCCCACAACCGACAACACGTCAGCTGCTGAAAACGTAGATGAAAGCGAGCAACAGCGCGACACTGCCGACGCCTCGGATAGCAGCAGCGTTACCCGGCGCACCTTTCAACCGGAGGAGTTCGACCGCTTCGCACCGCGCAGCGCGCTCGACATCGCTCGCCAGATCCCCGGCTTTGCCATTCGGGAAGGCGACGGCGCGCGCGGGCTTGGCCAAGCAGACACGAATGTCCTTATCAATGGCCGCCGCATTTCGGGCAAATCGAACGGTCCGGTTGCCGCCTTGCAGCGCATCCCGGTAGAAGAGGTTGTCCGGCTTGAATTGGTTGACGGAGCGAGCCTCGAAATAGGCGGGCTCACCGGGCAAGTGCTGAACGTCATCACCAGCTCAAGTGGCGGCATTTCCGGGCAGTTTCGCTATGCGCCGCAATTCCGATCATTCGGGACACCCTTCAGGTGGGGCAATGCACGAGTGGCTATAGCCGGCGGGGGCGACAAGACCGAATGGACTCTCGCGCTGGAGAACGACCAAGGCCGTTTTGGCGATGAAGGACCTGAGCTTGTGTTCGACGGTGCGGGCGACTTGATCGACACTCGCGAAGAGTTTCGCAACGAAGACGTCGACTTGCTCAACCTGTCAGGCTCATTCACTCGCGTTGCCGACAATGGCAATGTGCTCAATCTCACAGGCGAAGTGAATGGCTTTATATTCCGGTTCGACGAGATATCCGAGCGCAGCGGAAGCATCTCGCCGGTCGACCGCGTCCGAGATTTCAGGGAAACGGAAGATGAATACAATTTCGAACTCGGCGCTGACTATGAGTTCAAGCTGGGTCCTGGACGTCTCAAGCTAATCGGCTACCACCGTTACGAAGACAGCCCAACCACGTCGCAAGCGACCATTGAGTTTGCCGATGGCAGCCCTCCGACAGGCTCGCTCTTTACTCGCGATGCCGACGAAGCTGAAACAATCATACGCACCGAATACGGCTTCCCTGCGCTCGGCGGCGATCTGCTGGTCGCGCTCGAAGGGGTTAGCAATTTTTTGGATATTATCTCGACCCTCGAAGAGCGCGATGCTGAAGGGGTGCTGCAACCGGTTGAATTCCCTGGAGCCAGCGCACGTGTCGAAGAAGACCGAGCCGATTTCGGTGTCACCTATAACCGGGCTTTGTCCCCCAAACTCCAATTGCAGGTCTCTTTAGGCGGCGAGTACTCACAACTTCGACAATCCGGCGAACTCGGACAGACACGCGACTTCGTTCGGCCTAAAGGGTTTGTCGCTCTCGACTGGAATGCCAATTCCAAGCTCAATCTTTCCGGGAGGATTGAGCGGGAAGTGGGCCAGCTCAATTTCTTTGATTTCATCGCGTCGGCTAATCTCAACCAGGACCGGGTCGACGTCACCAATGCCGATCTGGTGCCTCAGCAAAGCTGGGTGTTCGAAGTTGAGGCTAACCTCGATCTCGGCGCGCTTGGCTCGCTTAACCTGCGTCCGTTCTATGAAGAGATCAGCGACATCGTCGATCAGATACCAATCGAAGGCGGAGGGCAAGCTCCCGGTAATCTGCCGTCAGCCCAGTTTTATGGGATCGAAAGCGAGTTGACATTGCTCTCCGAGCCACTCGGCTGGCAAGGCACAAGACTTGATGTGAGCCTGTCCTTACGCGGCTCATCAGTGCGCGACCCGCTTTTAGGCACAACGCGCGAGTTGTCAGGCAATGATATAATCGACCTGGAAAGCTCGATCCGGCACGATTTCTTCGGCACCGATTTTGCTATTGGCGGCGAAGCGAACTGGGAAGACAACGCCGAGAATGTCAGGCTCGACGAGATCGCCTTGCGAACCGAAAGCTTCGGGTTTGTGTCCGCTTTCGTCGAGCACAAGGACATTGCCGGGCTCACCTTCCGCGCGAATATCGCTAACCTCGTTGATCGCCGCAATCGGTTTAGCCGGACGGTGTTTCTCGACAGAGCCAACGATGTGATTGATTTCAGCGAGACGCGCAGCCGCCGGTTCGGGACAATCTTCACACTTGAGATTGAGGGTTCTTTCTGAGCACGGTACTCCAGTCTCCGGGCTGAGGGAGAAGAGCGATGGCCACAAGAATGCGCAGCTGGCTGTTTGCGCCAGGCGACAGCGAAAAGAAGATGGCAAAAGCGATCGCTGGCTCAGCCGATATCGCGCTGCTTGATCTTGAGGATTCGGTCAGTCCCGATCAAAAGCCGCTGGCACGCGAACGTGTTGCACAGCAGCTGGCACAGGCGCCAGATCGAGCGCGTGTCTGGGTGCGGATCAACCCACTGACCACGCCTGATGCGCTCCCCGATCTGGCCGCTGTGCTCCCGGCGCAGCCCGGCGGCGTGTTTTTGCCTAAAGCACAAGGCAAAGCGGATATCTCACAATTGCACCATTATCTCGCGGCATTGGAAACGGCGCATGGTCTCGCAATTGGCTCGACCGGAATCGCCGCGCTGATCACGGAAACAGCGAGCGCGATGTATACGACGCGCGAATATGCCGAAGATTATCCCGGCCGCGAGCGACTTAAGGGGCTGAGCTGGGGCGCCGAAGACCTCTCCAGCGCGCTTGGTGCAAGCCGCCAGCGTGGTCCCAGCGGTGAGTACGATCACACCTATGAGCTTGCACGCAGCTTGTGTCTGCTGGCCGCAGTCAAAGCGGGCGTTACACCGATCGAGACAGTTCAACCCGAATTCCGCGATCTTGAAGCGCTGGAAACCCGCGCCCGAGCCGTTCGCGCGCAAGGCTTCCGCGCAATGCTCGCTATCCATCCCGCGCAAATCGAGCCGATCAACACTGCGTTTACACCAAGCGAGCAAGAGATCGCACAAGCGCGCGCGATCGTCGATGCCTTCGCTCAGAATCCGGGCGCAGGCGTGGTATCGCTGGACGGAAAGATGCTCGACCGCCCTCACCTCGCTTTGGCGGAGCGTTTGCTGAGTGAGTTGATATAGCTAATTTGGCTCTTTGATTTTCCTACTTATACCAAATTGGTTAGTTAGTGCGCGACTCATTTCCACCGATGGAGCGCGTACCTGATGGCAATTCTTGAGACTTTGATCGGCCCGATCACTGCGATCATCGACAAGATCATTCCCGATAAAGAAGCGCGCGCTAGAGCTAAACTGGAGCTGATAAAGCTCGAAGGCAGTCAGGAAATGGAGCTGATCGAAGCGCGGCTGCAAGCCATCGTCGCGGAAGCCAATTCCAAAGACCCCTGGACCAGCCGCGCGCGCCCGAGCTTTCTCTATGTCATGTACATCATGATCTTGTGGGCGCTGCCGATGGGCGTACTCGCGGCGTTTCATCCTACCGCCGCGCGCGAAATCGCAGCCGGCATGAACGATTATCTCAACGGCCTGCCTGAGCCACTCTATGCGCTATTTGGGACTGGCTATCTCGGTTACACGGCCGCGCGCCAATGGGGCAAGATCAAAGGGGTGGATCAGTAAATCCCCTCGCCTTGTATGTCCTAGCCAGGAAATTTGTCGCTTGCGCTTGAGCATGTGGCGGTCGCCGAGCTAGATCACCGAGATGTCCAATCTGGTCTACGTCCTTAACGGGCCCAACCTTAATCTTCTCGGCCTGCGCGAGCCCGAAATCTACGGTTCGACCACGCTCGATGAAATCGCCGGCATGCTGGAGGATCGCGCGCGTGAACTCGGCCTTGCGATTGAAATGCGCCAGACCAATCACGAAGGAATGCTCATCGACTGGCTCCACGAAGCGCAGGCTGAAAGCGCCCGCGCAGTGCTGCTCAATCCGGCGGCATACACCCACACCTCGATTGCTTTGCTCGATGCGGTGAAGGCTATAACCGTTCCGGTTATCGAAGTGCACCTGTCCGATCCTAAGACGCGTGAAGAATTTCGCCATCAAAGCTATGTCGGAAAGGCTGCAAGCATGACGATTGCCGGGCATGGACCTGACAGCTATCGGCTTGCGCTGGAAGCTGTCGCGGCGGGCAAAATCTGATTTCCTCCGCTGGGACGCTAGGCCTTTTGCCGCGATTGCCACTTGCCAGCCGCATTCCGCGTGAATAGTCGGGCTGCTTTCGGGTACAAAAGAAAGCGTCAAAGGGGCGTCCATGGCTGAAGATAAGCCAAATGCCGGAGATTCATCCGGGATGAACATTGATACAGCTTTGGTGCGCGAACTCGCCGAACTGCTTAACGAAACCGGTCTTAGTGAGATCGAAGTCGAAGACGATGATCGCAAGATCAGAGTTGCGCGCACAATAGGCCATGAAGTCTACGTCGATCGCGACGTCACCTCGATTGCTCCGCAAGCGGCTGTACCTACCGCTGCGCCATCCGCACCGGCGCCCGCTCCCGAATCGAGCGCTAGTGTCGATACAGCCAATGCCGTAAAATCGCCTATGGTAGGGACCGCTTATCTCGCGCCTGAACCCGGCAAACCCAACTTCGTCAAAATCGGCGATACCGTCAGCGAAGGCGATACGTTGCTTATTGTGGAAGCGATGAAAGTTATGAACCCGATCGCGGCGGACCGCTCCGGCAAAGTCTCTGCTGTGCTCGTCGATAACGCCCAGCCGGTC
>JBCCJD010000051.1:0-22304 GCA_039027955.1 Pseudomonadota bacterium | reverse complement strand
CGGCTGGGAGTTCTTTAGCCATGGGATCTACAATACCCGCTACTCCTACGGCATGTCCGAAGCACAAGAGCGCGCGATCATCGAAGACTCAATCGAGACTGTCGAGCGCGCGACCGGTCAGCGGATCCGCGGTTGGCTAGCCCCGGCGCTTACGCACACACCGCGCACGCTCGATCTATTGGCGGAGTACAAATTCGACTACACCTGCGACCTCTATCACGATGATCAGGTGCAGGCGGTGAAGGTCGCTAAGGGCTCGCTGGCTTCAATCCCCTACAGTCTCGAAGTGAACGACCATTATGGATTTAATGTCTATGGCATGTCAGGCCGTGAATATGCCGATTGCCTGATCCAGCAATATGAGCGGCTCGCGGCTGAAGGGGAGCGTACCGGTTCTGGCACAGTGATGTGTATTCCGCTTCATGCCTATCTCATCGGGCAACCGCACCGGATCGGCCCGTTTGAGGAGGCCTTAAGGCATATCGCAGCTGATAACCGGGTATGGAAAGCGCGGGCGGGCGACATCGTTGACTGCTGGAGAGCCCAGCAATGAGCCTTCCAGACGGTTACACCACCTATCCCAAGCGGCGCGCTGGATACGACCATGATCTTTACGATTGGTCGAACATGCATGCGCGGCCACCTGTTTCATGGCCCGGCGGCAAGACGGTGGCTGTATGGTTGTGCGTCAGCCTTGAATGGTTTCCGATCACGCCGGAAGACACACCCTTCCGCGCACCAGGCCACATGGTCACGCCCTATCCCGATTACCGCCATTACACAGTGCGCGATTACGGCAGCAGGGTGGGAGTATGGCGGATGCTCGATGCTTTCAAGGCTGTTGGCGTTCGCGCAAGCTTCGCCGCCAATGCTGCTGTCGCAGAGCGCTACCCGCAACTGATCGAAGCCGTGCTCGCTGATGGGCATGAGATCATCGCCCATTCGACCGATATGAATGGGACGATTACTTCAGACCTCTCCGAAGACCAAGAGCGCGCGCTTATCGCTGAAAGTCTTGCAAGGTTGCAACGCGCAAGCGGGGTCAAGCCGACCGGCTGGCTTTCGATCGCCCGCTCGCAAAGCTGGCGCACGCTTGATTTACTGGTCGAGCATGGCTTTCGATACACCTGCGATTGGGTCAATGATGAGCTGCCCTACCGCTTCAACACTGACCGGTTTGGAAACCTTACAAACCTGCCGCTTAATACCGAATTGTCCGACCGAATGATTGTAGCAACACAACAGCATTCAGCCGAAAGCTGGGCGGAAATGATGCGCGATGCATTTGGCTGGCTGGCGGCAGAGGCGAAGGGCAACTCGTATACGGCCGGGGGCGGGCGAATGCTGCCGATCCAGCTTACCCCGTATATCATGGGTCTGCCGTACCGCATTGGAGCTTTGGAAGCGCTGCTAGCGGACCTTACAGCGCGCAGCGATGCTTGGTTCGCAACCGGCGACGAAATTGTTTCCGAATGGGAGCGTCAGCAATGACAACGAGCATGATGGCGCATAATCCTCGCACTGGCGAGCAGGACTATGAATTTGCAGCCAGCACTCGCGAAGAGATCGCTGTGGAAGCTGCCCGGCTGCGGGATGTCCAGCCTGCCTGGGAAGCGATCGGGCCAGACGGACGCGCTGCCATTCTTGTGAGGTTTGCTGACGCGCTCGATGCCGCTGCTTCGCAAGTCGTAGCAGCGCTAACGATTGATACCGGGCGTACGGCGATCTCTTGGATTGAGCTCCAGGCGTGCGCCGGCAATATTCGCCGTTGGGCAGCGCGCGGTCCTGAGCTGTTTGCTGAGCTAGATCGCGGTCCACACGCATCGGCCACGCCGGGTATCGAGATCGTCACGGAGTACTCGGCCTTCCCGCTGTTCGGAGCGATCGCGCCGTGGAACTTCCCGGTCATCTTGAGCCATATCGATGCAGTCCCGGCCTTGATGGCTGGCTGCGCTGCGCTGGTAAAACCCAGCGAGGTTACACCGCGCTTTGTCGAACCGATGCGCGAGGTGCTGTCTCAAGTGCCTGAATTGCCTATGGCCTATGTCATGGGTGGACCCGATGTGGGCCAAGCGCTGATCGAGGAGGTCGACTACATCTGCTTCACTGGGTCGACTGCGACGGGCCGTAAGGTCGCTGAAGCTGCCGCGCGCCAGCTTATCCCAGCTAATCTCGAACTCGGCGGGAAGGATCCGATGATCATCACCGCCAGCGCCGATCCTGCATGGGCTGCAGGCGTCGCTTTGCGCAGTTCCATCGTCGCGACCGGGCAGGCCTGTCAATCGATCGAGCGGATTTACGTCGCGCGCGCGATCGCCGAGCCGTTTCTTGCCAACTTGGTTGCTGCCGCCCAGGACGTCGCGATATCTTCTCCTGATCCGAGCGAAGGTCATCTAGGCCCGTTCATCTTTCCTGCGCAAAGCGCGAAGGTCCAGGAACATATCGATAAAGCTGTGGCGTGCGGGGCTCGGGTGCTGAGCGGCGGTGCGGTCGAACAGCTTCAGGGTGGACAGTATCTGCGCCCCACGATCCTCACTGACGTGACACCCGATATGGCGGTGATGCGCGAAGAGACGTTTGGACCGGTTCTGCCAATCACTATCTTTGACCACCTAGATGAGGCTATACGCGAGGCGAATGATACCGAGTATGGTTTGTCTGCCGCGGTACTTGCTGGATCGCTCGACGAGGCCGTCGCCATTGCGCCGCGTCTCGATGCGGGCGCGATCTCGCTTCAGGATGGCGCGCTTACCAGCATGGTGGGCGATGCAGCTAACCAGTCGCGAAAGGGCAGTGGCCTGGGCCCAAGCAGAATGGGCGACAGCGGTATGCTGCGCTTCCTGCGCGAACAAGCGCACATCCGGCAAACAGGCACGCCGCTTCCCATCGATGCCTATCGCGAAGGGCAGGTCGGATGAGCAACCGTGCCGCTCTCGCTGCTGCGATGCCAGCGATGCTCAGCCATGATGGCTGGTGGGATGGGTGGTATCGCCATTATGACAGCGACGGCGTCCGGATCGATGAGCATAAGGTGAAGACCCATTGCGAGTTCCCCGAAAGCGGCTCCTGGCATTACATCCAGCATAATTGGCTGAGTTGGGAAGACGGGCGCGAAGGCGTCTATGAATTCGGCGGAACGCTTAAAGGCGATCGCCTATTCTGGGACACGGATCGGTTTCGTGGCTATTGCTGGCAACCGAGCGAAGCAACCTTGATGCTTAAGCTTGACCGGTTGGATGAACCGGGCGCGTATTACATTGAAATGATTAATCTGGCGCCTGACGGGCAAAGCCGTGCGCGGACTTGGCAATGGTTTAAAGACGATAGGCCATGGAAGCGTACTTTGTGCGATGAATGGAGGATCGAGGGTCCATGACAACATCTTTACTCATGCTGCTCGCGCTAGGGGTTGCTGAGAGCGAAGCGCCCCCACCGCCGCAATCGGCGTGCGACAGCCCGGTCTACATGGTGGTCGAAGGCGTGACCCTCGATCGCGCTCGCATGGGCCAGTATGCCAAAGCGATTGCCGACAGCGAATTGTATCAGAAGCTGGGCGGTTACTATGTGACGATGCCGCGCCCAGTCGAGGTGTTCGAAGGCGACCTTCCTTCTGACTACGTCAATCTGACTGTGCGCTTTCCCTGTATCGAGAACGCTCGCGCGTTCTGGAACAGCGAGATCTACCAGGAAAAGATCCGCCCGATACGGCTTAATCCTAGTGCTGGCGAATACCGTGTGACAATCTATCGCGAAGCGCTTTTGCGGGGCGACATGCAAGGGCGGGTTGGCGATGCTAGCTTCCTTGCCGATTTTGCTGAGCACTCCATTCCCCAGGTCGATCCCCCGGTGGTCGGCCCCGATGCCTTACAGAATGTTGCCAGAACCGAAGGAGCAAGCGAATGACCGTCGAACTGAAGCACCCGATGAAGCCGGACGCCACTCCCGATGAAATCGCACGGGGACGGTTTGTTTCAGGTATGCGCGGTCTGATCCTCAACGATCTCGCAGGCGATATGCGTGCTGCTTATGATCGCCGGGCCGCACCCGCCTTTAAGAAAGAGCACGGCCGCGATCCTGAAACCAGCCGCGATGCACATCAAGCTTTGCGGGGTGATCCAGCGTTTAACATCTATTCCGCGATGCGAGTGCAAGCGCAGAAAATGGTCTGGGCGAGTGTCGCGGGGAGCGTCGAACGCGAGGCCGAGCGGTTGAGCGAGGAAGCGGCCAGAGTTGCAAATGCGGCTGGTTCTGTTGAGCTCGATCCGAACCTTGAAGTGCCGAAGAACGTCCATGCGCTCGATGTGCACTTGATGCCCGGCAGCTACACCCGCGGTGCTGACAGTCTTGAAGCAGGGGCGGTTTATGATCGCGGCCTTGCAGTGTTCTCCATGGGGCTGATGGGCGCTAACCTTGACGATATCGGACTATCGATGAGCCAATACATCAAGCAGCGCTTTCCCGATTTTGCGCCTCAGCGGATCTTAGATACAGGCTGTACAATCGGCCACAATACGCTGCCATGGAAGCAGGCCTATCCCGATGCCGAAGTGACCGCGATCGATGCCGCACCTGGTCCGCTGACCTACGGTTCCGCTCGGGCAAAGATGCAAGGGCACGAGATCGCGTTCAAGCAGATGTGCGCTGATGATCTTGCATTCGAAGATGAGAGCTTTGACGTTGTATGGTCGAGCATGTTTTTGCACGAGCTTTCGAAAAAGCAACGCGCCAAGGCGTTCGATGAAGCTTACAGGGTTTTAAAGCCGGGCGGGCTTATGGTGCATATGGAATTGCCGCCTAACCAGGAAATGGGGGCCTTTGACGGGTTTTATCTTGATTGGGACAGTTATTACAACAACGAGCCCTATTACAAAGCCTTTCGCGACGAAGTTCCAAGCGAGCTGTGCACCCGCGCCGGCTTTTCTCAAAGCGAGCTCTTCGAATTTGTAGTGCCTTCAATCGGTCTCTATGGCGAGCAGGCTGTCAGCGATGCAGCGCATGGTGACCGGGCTGAAGGTGTGGGTCAGGAGACCACTGGGCGTCTTGCCGATGGCGTGATGTGGTACGGTTTCGGGGCATGGAAAAAGTGAGCGAGACGATGAGCAATGCTCCCCTCAGGCCCGAAGACGCGCCGCCCAGCCTGTATGATGATCAAGGCAACCCGCGTTTTTTTACCGATCCAGGGATGGATAAGTTTGTCGCGGTGGTGATGAACCTTGCGCAAGAAGTGTGGGTTCAGGAAGAGCGCCTGCTCGCGCTTGAAGAAGTACAAGCGGGTGAACCCGTTGATCGTGACGCGAAAGTCAAAGCGTTTATCGATCGGGTGTTTGAACCGATCAGGCAGGCCTGATCGTTATGCGTGCATGGGAGATCGGTAATTGCAATGACATTGCTGGGTTACGCCAGACCGAGCGCGAAGTGCCTACGCCCGGACCGGATGAGATCCTCGTTCGCGTTACAGCTTGCGGTCTCAACTACCGCGATCTGATGATCCTAAAGGGCGATTATGGCGCTGGCCAACCTTCCGATCGCATACCCTTAACCGATGGTGTTGGCGTGATCGAAGCAGTCGGTGCAGATGTATCGGCCTTTGGCGTTGGGGATCGTGTGGTAGCGGCGAACTTCGTCGATTGGGATCCGGATGACGGTTTTGGCTACCACATCTTCGGACGCGATATTGGCGTCACGATCGATGGTTGGCTTGCCGAATACATAACCCTCCCCGCTAAGGCCGCGATCAAGCTTCCCGATGCAGTGAGCGACGAGACGGCTGCAACGCTAGCGGTTGCCGCCTGCACGGTATGGCACGCAATGGTTGCGTTTGGTGAAGCAAGTCCGGGCAAGCTGGTGTTGGCGCAAGGGACAGGCGGTGTCTCTATCTTCGCGTTGTCGCTAGCCAAGGCAATGGACGCTGAGTTTGCCATCACATCTTCAAGCAATGACAAGCTTGCCAATGCCCGGGCGCTTGGTGCTGATTACACGGTCAATTACCGTGAGCGCCCGGATTGGGCGGCGGCTTTGCTAGAAGTGACAGGTGGGCGCGGGGCCGATGTGGTGGTCGACACGATCGGCTTCGGTGATTTCGCTCAGACCATTGCCGCGACGGGCCCAGGCGGGCGGATCGGGACAATCGGAGCGTTGTCTGGCTCACCGCAGAATGCGGGCGATTTTGGACAAGGTGTGATCCTTGGCAAAAATCTCACGATCAAAGGGATAACAAGCGGGCATCGGGGAATGTTCGAGCAAGCGCTCGCTGTGATGGCTGAGAAAGGCGTCGAGACATTGATTGATCGCGCGTTCGCCTTTGAGGATGCACGCGCTGCTTACGAACATCTCGCTAGTGGCTCGCACATGGGCAAGGTCATGATCCGCGTCTCGCACTGACCGATTGCGTCTAGCGCTCTAGCTCCACCAGCTCATAGCGGTTCTGCATATACCCATCGATTTTGCCGTAGACGAGGATGTTATCGTCATCTGCAGTAACCCACATGTCGTAATCGGGATGCGTCGTGCCGCCCATCCCGTCAGCGCTGTCATCGACAAATCGGAAATGGCGGCAAGCGAATGTCCCGGCGGCGACTGTTCGGTCCTCTTCGCCGACATATTCGAGTGTGATAAACACTTCGGAGATTTGCGGAGGCGTTGCACCTCGGTGATCGGGCGAAGGCAGGAAAACGCGCAACTTTCTTTTGTGCGGACCCTGCGCGACATCCATGATCCTCGTGAGGAACCCGTCGCCAACCACCGGGTGCGTGCCGAAGCCATCGAAGGCGCCTACTGCTTCGCGCACTTCGGAATTGCGGCCGATCGACGGTCCTTGGCTTTCGCAGTTGATCGTGTCGGCTTGTGGGTCATGCCACATCCAGCCTGACCCGAGAAACTCATCACCAAGTGTCAAGTGCACCAGCAGATTGCGCGGCATCCGGTCCGCCCCGATGTGGCAAGTGATATCTCGCAGTACAGTCGGTTCAGGTTCTTCTATCTCGCATTGCGCGCGCATTATGATGGAGCCATCGGCGTGATGTGAGAAGTTGAACCATTCTCGCCCGCGTTCAGCGCTTCCGTTCTTTGCCTGCCATTCCGGCTTGGTCGAGGAATAGCGGATTTTGCCGCGGACGTTACGATGTCGCATCAGATCGCGCCTGCTCTGTCGAGGCGATCGATCACTTCAGCTTGAGCGCGGCGGAAGTAATCGCGCTCCGGTATAGCTGGTTTGCCATCATTCATCATACCATTAGGACCGCGAAACGGCTCAGCCGCCGCGGCATAGGCCTCAGCGAACAAGCCTGGGCGCTGACGCGCCAGATAGTTGGTCATTGCGGGGGTTCGGCGCGCTTCGCGCAGTGCGCCAAGGTCAATTTGGGCAAACGCGGTGAAGGTCTCGCCATCGCCTGATTGGGCCATGACGCGGCCTTTCCAGTCGACCACCTGGCTGTTTCCTTCAGCGCTCGAGAGCGGCATCGCTGTGCCCGAAATCCCTGCGGTGTTCGACGACACAACATAGGCTAGGTTTTCAAAGGCGCGTGCTTGCTTAGCGATGTCCTTGTTGGTTGCAACCGGCGAGCCGACTTCACTTGAGTTATGGCAGAACACTTCAGCGCCGCGCAGCGCGAGTGCGCGAGCGATCTCAGGATAAAGTATTTCCTCTGATGCAATCGCGGCCAGATTGCCAATTTCAGTGCGCGCGACAGGAAACACGCCTTCCAGACCGTATGTGTCGAGATACGCTTCCCAGACGTCGTGCGGGCTCGGCGCAAACATCGATAACAGCCGGCGGTAGCGCAGGACGACCGCGCCGCTTGGGTCGACGATAAAACAGGTTTGGAAGTAGAAATCGGGAAAAGCTTTGTCGGTCTCGTAAGTGTTGCCCGCCAAAAATAGGCCGAGCCGCTGAGCCACTTTGCCGAGTGCATCATATTCCGGGCCATCGGCAGCCCAGCCGACTTTCTTCGCGAAGTCGGGAATGGAAACTCGCCCCGGATAGGACGTGAAGAGATATTCAGGCAACACCACGAGCTTTACAGGCTTGCCTGAGTATTGCGCGACGAAGATAGATGACGTGCGGATTTGCTGTTCAATCCCTTCAATATGGTCAAGCATGGCAGCCCGAGCGCTCGCCTCATCGGGCAAGGCCTCAAGCGAGCGAGCGGTCAATTGCATCGCCATTGCGCTGTAGCTCGCTGCGCTCAATGGATTGTCGATCACGTCGTCTCCGTTAGTCATGGGGGCCGCTGCGAGCGGTGTTTTCGCCGACCAGGCGGCAACCAATCCGCCAGCGATTGCTCTACGGCGATCGAAGCCGAAGGGCATTTAAAGACCCAGAGAACCTGGGTTCATGAGACCTTTCGGGTCTACTTGGCGCTTCAATGCATTGAGAATGTCCCAAGCTGCTGGATCATGGCTCGCTTCAAGTGGATAGGCTCTTGCGATCTGCAAATGGATCGCTTCGAGGTCTTTAAAAATCGCGATCACTTCGCTGCGTAGAGTCTCGACCAAAGCGGTTGCTTCAGGACTATCGGGCATCTTCGGCAAGCTCGCCAGATGATCTGCTTCGATGGCTTGCTGGTGCAACGGGTTCTGCTCGCCTGGCCAGAAGAACACGGGTTCTATGAGACACGACGAGCGCCCAGTCGCGACAATCAGCGCACCGGTCTCGACCTTCAGCCTTGTCATTTCTTCGTTATGCTCGTCCCATAATCTCTGAAACCTCTCCCAGGCCTCAACCAGCTTCGAGTGTGGCAGAAAACCGTGGACCGGAACCCAGCGCTCGCCGTCTGGGCCAAGCATCGAATTGGGTGGAGGAAAGGGATTTGCGCGCAGGATCTTCGGAATCGAGTTTTCGACCACCTCGCCGCCTTGCTCCTGCACAATGGCTTCAATAGCACGCATGTCTGCATCGACTGCGTCCTGATAGCGGCCCTCTGCGACGCAATGCAGACTGAACGGGACATCATCGAGGAATGAGCGGCCCGCCATCGCAACCTTGGCGCCTTCTTTCAGCGCTTTCAGCACTCCGCCTGATTTGGCCTGGGCTTTCACCATGTTGCCGAGCTGCTTGGCATCTTTAAGCAGCGTGTCACGTTTCATCCGCTGCGCTTGCAAAAACGGATCGAATGCGAAGCTTTCAGCAGCAAGCTCGGCTCTTGCAATGGCGCTCATTGCACTTAGCAATTGAGCGTGCTCGGCAAAGCTGAACGACCCATAGGCGAATGCTATTGCTTCGTGGACCAGTTTCAATCGCACGCGAGCTTTTACGCCGAACGCGCCGCAATCGGCTGCGAACAGACTAGTGAGATCAGGACCATATGGACGGAAGAAGTCCGACCCGGTCGATATGATTGTACCGTCAGCCAAAACCACGTCAAAACTGATCGCGCTGTCCACCGCGCTGCCATTGCGCGCGCCCCAGAACAGGCCATTTTGGCTCATCCCTCCGCCGATGCTGGCGCGGATGCCAGACAGCGTACCCCAAGCCAGAACCCTTAAACCGAGCGGCCGAAGCGCGCGATAAAGCTTGTCCCATGGGCAGCCTGCCTCAACCGTCACAGTCATGTCCGTCTGATTGATCTCTACGATCTCATTCAGGCCAGCCGTATCGACCAAGATGTGCGGACCGCCGTCATACAGGTACCCACCCGTGTAGCTCATGCCACCGCCACGCGGTACGATTGCGATGCCTGCTTTCGTCGCTGCGCCGATACCGGCAGCGAGTTCGTCAACGCTGGCCGGGCGGAACACAGCGAGCGGCGGCGTGCCATTGCTCAGTACGTCATGGCTGAACAGCGCAAGCGTCGGCGCATCGGTTATAATCGACGCTCCGCCTACCGCAGAGCGAAGCACCGCGAGCGGGTTATCCGAGGCGTCGGGTACAGCGAGAGTAGCCATCAGGCAGGCTCCATTTCGGGGGTTGCAGGATCGGTTTCGGCTTCAGGAAAGCTCTCTGGATAGCGCCCCAGCAGCAAAAGCAGCGCGCCACCGATTACGAATGCGAAGATCGCAACTTCTAGGATCGCGTCGTAATTGCCGGTGCGGTCATAGACCTGAGCGTAAATGACCGGTGACGCGGCAGAAAAAAGGCCAAATGGCATATAGAGCATCCCGTAAATCTTGCCGTAATTGGCCATTCCGAAATAGCGTCCGGTCAGATAGGCGATGAGATCGCTTTCTGCCCCTGCAGCAAATCCAAGTAGAAACCCAGCAAACGCGGCTAGCGGAAAGGAAACGCTGTCCCCAAGCAGAATCCAAGCGGAGATGGCGGGAAGACATAGAAGCGGAAAGGCGACGAAACCCTGCCAGAACCGGTCGAGCAACGCGCCCGTGATCAGGCGACCTGCAAAGATTCCGATACCAAGGATACCCATAACACTTGCTGCGCTCTGGCTTTCGATTCCGCGTAAGCCCAGCATAGTTGGCATGTTGATGAAAGCCCCACCAAACGCGCCTGCGATAAGCGCGATGCTGAGCCAAATTACGTAAAACCGATAATCGGTTAGCGCTGCGCCCAATGTCTTGCCGGTGAGCTTTCCGCTGCCGCTTTCGATCGCGCTGGGTCGCTCCTCGGGGCGCGGTTCACGGAATAGAAAATAGGCCGCAACCAGTGCTGCGAGCGGGAAGAGGCCGATGCCTGCGAACATTGCGCGCCATCCGTAGTTTTCGATTATGAAGACCGCGACTTTTGGCACGACTATCGCAGCGATACTCGTGCCCATGAGCAGGATACCGAGTGCGAGCCCCCGGTTCTTGAAGAACCAAAGATTGATCGCCCGGCTCCAGGTAACAGGGGTCGATCCAATCCCGACAAGTCCCACGACGACCCATAAGCCGTAATAGATGTAAAGCGTCGATGCCTCGTTTGCGGTTGGGGTTAGCGAAATCGCTGCGAAAGCCAGCCCGAACGCAAACAGCGACCACAGCGCCACCGGACGCACCCCGAAACGATCCGCCATCCAACCGAAAACCGGGGCGAGAAAACTCGCAATTACGCCAAACAGCGTGATTGGCAGGATGATCTGGGTCTGTGTCCAGCCAAATTCTGCGCGCAGTGGTTCCGGGGTGAAGCCAATTACGTTGAAAGGAATGGGCGAGGCTCCACACATCACGCCCAGCACTCCAGCGAGCAAGACCTTCCATCCCTTTGCGAATTCGCTTTCCGGCAGTGGCTGAGGATTGGAAGTGGCTGTCAATGCTCGGCTCCCACGCTCAGGCTTGCCCCTTGGTGCATCATAATGGCTGCCCCATCTGTAAGGTGCTGTCGGCCGCCTCGATCAGCAGTGCGGCAACGTCCCGGGGTGCGGTTATCATCGCTTCATGCCCTGTCTTTAGCGTGGCATAGCGCCACGCCGGATCATCCGCCAGTTGAGATGCAAGCCAAGGGAATTGCGACTGCGCCAATGCGGGCTCAGTGCAATGGATATATGTCTTCGGCAGCCCTTCTGGTCCACCATTCCGAAGTACAATCGGATCGAGCCAGGTCTTAAGCGGATGCGGGGTTAATTGCCGTTCCGTCCAGTCATGCAGCGGGTGATCTTGCGCAACGCCGAGCAAAGATGCTGGGAATGGCGACATTGCGATGCCATCAGACGCTAGTCCTTTGATTGCCTGTTCACCAGCTGCAAGCGCTTCGGCAGAACGCGGTGCACCATAGCTCACCATGCTTTCGCCATTTTTCGGCAAGGCTGCATCGAGGTATACGATGTGGGCAATCCGATCCTTAAGCGCATCGGCAACACCCGTGATGACCATCCCGCCATAAGAATGGCCAACCAAAACGAAATCGCTGAGACCTTCGCGCTCAATCAGGTCTCTGACATCCGCAATATGATCTGTAAGACCCAGATCAGGTCTGAGTTCCGCTTGCCGCTCGGCAAGACCGGGCAAGGTCGGGGTGAGGACGCGATGGCCTGCCGTTTCCAGCTTCTCGCGCACTGGCTCCCAGCACCAGCTCCCGTGCCATGCGCCATGGATCAAAACAAAGTCGCATCGAATATTGCTTGAGGCCATCATATTTCTCGTATGAGCAATCGCGCTCGATGAAGCGCTGATCGCGAAAGCTGCGCTGCCGACAACACGTAGAACGTCACGGCGTCGTGCAAGTCCACCGTTCTGCGGCTCACTTGGCATGGTAGAACTCCGTGAGATTACCATCCGGATCGCGCACTGCGAAAATGCTGACTGCACCGAGGCCAGGAACTGTTACATCGTCCGCCGAATGGGTGATGGTGAGCCCGTTCTGCTCCAGTTGCTCGCGGTAGGGCGCGTGCCGCGATACGGGATAGCGGACCGAGATGATCCCAAGATTTGGCGGTGATGCGTAAGAAGAAAAGTCTCGGCCCTCAAAGCCCTCAAACTCCATCAGCTCAATCCGTCCGGCTTCTCCCGGTAGGCGCGGCTGAACCACCGCTGCGCGTCGCACCAGTTTGGTTGCCAAATTCGCGGGGACCGAAAAATTGTTCGCTCGCGGCGCTGGATCTGTGAAGGGCGCATCGAACAGAACCTTAAGCCCAAGGAGGTCGCGATACCATGCAAGGCTGTCGCGCTGGTTTTTAACCATGCGCATTGTGTTGAAGGCTTGGCTGAGCTTGCCGAGCGGAAACCCTTCGAACGGCGGCGCTCTACGCTCATAAAGCGCATAGTTTACGCCGTGCGGACCTCGCACAACCACGTTGACCAAGTCTGATCCGCCGAAACTGAACCGGTAAGGTTCGCTTTCCGCCCACCATCCGCGCGCGATGGCGGCGTCAAACATCGTTTGCGCATTGTCGGTGCGCAGCATTATCGAAAATATGCCGCCTGTGTCCCATGGTCTCGCGGCGAGCCTGATGGGGCGTTGACTTGCAGCGCCATCAAACCGGACATAGCGGATGCACCCGGTGCGGGCTTTGGGCGCGCAGATTTTGAGAAACTCGCCTGAAACACCTTCTGCCAAATGCCAGTAGCTAAGCTCGTTGGCGGTTAGCTTGCCGCTTGCGACTTGGACCCAGCCGCCGTCCTCGATCAACCAAGATGAACTGGTGGTCAGGTCTTGCACACTCACGACCACTTCGCTCCATTCAGCTATGCCGAATTCCTGAGCGTTCGAAGCCAGCGCGTCGGTGTCACAAACGGAGGCGGCGGCCAAGACAAGTCCCGCCGCCGCTCCATGTTTGCCAAAAGCAGACCAACTCAAATGCATCGATCCCGCTCGTTGACGCACTCCTCGATCAAAACTCGAACAGTGCGCGCACGACCCAGGTGCGAGGTGGGTTGAGGTAGCTGAAGTTTGCCAGTGAGCTTTCCACCGCCTCTTCATCGAAGCAATTGCGGCATTCGGCAATGAGCGACCAGCCGCCGACATGGCTGAAATTGATCCCGGCATTGACGATCCAGCGAGCTTCGCTGAATGAGCCGGTTACCGGATCGATCGGTTCCCCCAAACCTTGCGTGTTGCTCGGGAACACCGCTCCGCTTGGGCCGGTTACCGACTGATCAAAGATTGTCACTTCACTGGTGCCGACTTCGCTTTCGCTGCGCCAATTGGCGTTTGCCGAAGGGGTGATCGTCACGTCGCCAAGTTCGATATCATAGCTGCCGCCAAACGCGATCGTGAAGTCTGGCGTTCGCACGGGCTCTGCGATGGTGCCGTTCGGAGTGACAATGCCTACGCCGCAAGCGGGAGCGATATCGTTAGGAAACGCCGTTCCGCTCACATTAGGGATGAAGCCGCCAGCGAGTTGCGCCAAGCAGTCAGCCTGTTGCGCAGCGACTGACTGCACACCAAACTCGTCAAGTTCTGGGGCGTCTTCATCAATCCGATACTCATCGTCCTGATAGCCAAGTGAGGCGAACAGATTGAGGCCGTCGACCGGCACGGTGGTCAACTCTACTTCAATGCCGCGATTGCGATAATCGGCGAAGTTACGCGTGAGGAATGCCAATGAGCCGTTATCGCGGATGAAGGCCGATGGTGTCTGTAGTCCTTCAACATCAAGCCAAAACGCGGTGACGTTAAATCGCACTGCGCGGTTGAACAGATCAGTTTTCGCGCCAGCTTCGTAACTCCACGCAATCTCGGGGTCAAACGGCAACAATTCGGCCGGGTCTGTCCCGCGCGCATTCCAGCCACCGGACTTGAAGCCGCGCGTGGCCGAGGCAAACAGCAATATCTCATCGTTCACTTCATAGTTGATTGCAAAGCGCGGAGTGAACAGGTCGACCGATTGTTCATTCGGGATGGCGCTGCCATTGGTTGCAATGAGGTTGGCTGTGTCGATGCAAAGCGAAGGGCCAAACTGGTTCGGTGCGGAACACAAGCCGCCGCCGATCCGCGCGCGATTATCTCTGACTGCAAACGTCTTCGTTTCATCGGTGTAGCGGATGCCAGCGGTGAGCGTAAGTTGCTCAGTCACGTTTAGGTCAGCCTGCAAATAACCCGCCCACGCTTCAGTCGTGTTGTCGATGACCCGATCGGCGAGAAGCAGCGGAAAGCCATCCGGCGGTGGCCCGCCCGGGCCGAGGTTAAGCGAGAAAATGTCGCCAAAATCGGTTCGGTTGTCTTCTTCAAAATAATAGATGCCGCCGACTATATCGAGCAGCCCATCACCAATCGACCCAGTGAACTTTACTTCTTGAGTGAACTGAGTGTGATCGCCTTCGTTGGCAATGGTAAAGCCGCCGAAAGTAAAGCCGGTTACAGTTGGGATCGGGTTGCTCGCGTCAGGAAGTGCGCGGCCATCCGCAAAATCGAGTGCAAAGTCTTGGTTTATATCGACAAAGCCAGTGATGATATTCACCGTCCAGTCCGGACTTAATTCAAATTCAAGGTTCGAAGAGACAAAGTCCATCGTCGCTAAGTTACCGAGCCCGAAGTCATTCTTACGACCGGTTAAAAGCGGGCCGAACACAGCGCTTGTGAAGTTTCCATCTTCTGTAAGGCCAGTGGTGACAAACCTGCCATCACAATTTGTCGGGTCAGCAGGATCGCAATCGAAATTGAGCACATTGGCCGCTTCGCTTTCGGTCTTGATGTAAGATCCGGTCCAGCGTGCGGTGTCCGACAATTCCGCACGGAAGCCGATCCGTACGCCCCAGCCGTCGCTTTCATTGGTGCGTTCACCCGTGGTGGTATTGATCGCATACCCATCATCATCCTGCCAGAAGCCTGACACCTTTACCGCGAACGTGTCGGCCAGCGGGATATCGATCGACGCGCGTCCCATCAGCAAGTCGTAGCTGCCGTATCCGACCTCTGCGTAGCCAGCGAAATCGTCACCTGGTTCGTTCAGAAAAACGCTTATAGCACCGCCAGTTGTGTTGCGGCCAAACAACGTACCTTGCGGCCCGCGCAGCACTTCAACCCGGTTCACATCGAACAAGGACAGGTTGTTGGCGTTCTGGCGCGAGAGATAAATGTCGTCGATATAGGTCCCGATCGGCGGGTCGAAGGTTGCGATCGATTCCGTGTTGCCGATACCCCGCAAAAAGTAGGAATTCGCCGTTCCAAGGCCAGTGTTATTGAGGCCAACGAGGTTAGGCACGAACTGGGCGACTTCCAGCGCATTCGCGATCCCACGTCGACCCAACTCTTCTTGATTGAAAGCAGTGATCGCGATCGGCACATCTTGCACGCTTTCTTCACGCCGCTGAGCAGTAACGATGATGGTCGAAACGCCGCCTTGTTGTTCGGCGGTTTCGTCTGTTTCGGTGTCCTGAGCCATCGCCGTTCCGGGCATTGCCAACAGAGCAACGGCGGAAGTCATGCTGACAAAAACGAGTTTTTTCGGAGCGTGCGACATCATTAGGAGGAGTTCCTTCCCTGTTCTATGGGCGACCAATAACGGCCAAAGTAGCTATCCCACGATGCCAAATTTGTCCGGACAAACTCTTGCTTGTCAAGCATGGAAATGCAATTTGTCCGGACAAAGTGCATGATTGTGTCGCGCAGCGTGGTGCCGACGCAACACTTTTGCGAAGGGGGTTGAATGGAATACGCTGGCTTAATTTACCCCGCTCTGGTCTACACGCACTTGCTGCTATTCGTGTTGTGGCTGGGGGCTGATGTCGGAGTGTTCGTGCTCGGTCAGCATTTTCGCAAACGTGAGGCGTATTCGCTCGATCAGAGGATTGCGCTGCTCAAGCTGCTGGTCGAGATCGACATGGTTCCGCGCAGCGCTTGGGCTTTGATGGTGCCACTTTCGCTTAGCGTGGTCGATCTTGGAAACTGGTGGGACGTACCGCTGTGGCTGGTACTCGGTGCCTGGGCAATCGGTCTGTTCTGGCTTTGGCTCGTGTGGGACTCGCATTGGCACGACATGACTCCGCGGGCAGCGCGCAATCGGGCGATCGAGAGCTGGCTGCGTTGGATCATCGGCGGGTTCTATCTGTGGCTCGGGATGCAGAGTTTGCTGCTTGATGCACCGCTCGCGCCTGATTGGCTGGCGTGGAAGGCGTTGATGTTCGGTCTGATTTTTGTAGCAGCGATCATGATCGATGTAACATTCAAGCCGGTTGGTGCTCAATTGACGGCGGTACTTGAGCAAGGGTCTTCGGATGAGACGGAGGTCCCTCTGCGGCGGACAATGGACAAAACCAGGGTTTGGGTTTGGGCCGTCTATGTCTTGCTGATGCTCACCGCTTTGCTCGGCAATGCCAAACCGTTTTAGGCGCCTACTTGTTGATCGCATCGAGCACGATTGTCCTACGTCGAAGCTGAACGGCAACCGGAGTGTTGCGCGCAAAACGCACCCGGTATCTCATGAATCAAGCGACGACTAAATTTGTCTGGACAAATTTTCTCTAAAAGGCAGTAATGTGACACGGGACGGAGAAAGGTCGAATTGGGACGCGGCCAATCTGATAGGGGAACACCATGAAAATGCTCATGCGAAGCGCGCTGCTGGCAGCGTCGATCCTGACACCTACGGCACTCTGCGCGCAGACAGTCAGCGATACAGAAGACAGTGTTTCGGTTGGTGAGGATGAGCCCACCATCATCGTAACAGCGCGAAAAAAGGAAGAGGACCTTCAGGAAGTTCCTGCGACCGTCGCAGTGGTGACGTCAGAAACGATTACAGAATTAGCGCTCGACAGCTTCGAAGAGATCGCGAACATCACGCCCGGCCTCTTTTTCGATGAGAGCTTTGGACGTAACGGCAATCGCCCGGTTATTCGCGGGCAAGCTAACATTTTGGGCGATTCCGGCGTCGCGTTCTTTATCGATGGCATCTATTACACAGGCAGTCTTGCAGACTACGATGTCGACACGATCGAGCGGTTCGAAGTGGTCAAGGGACCGCAAAGCGCGCTCTATGGCCGCAACACCTATTCGGGTGCCATCAACATCGTCTCCAAACGGCCCGGCGATGAGTGGGAAGGTCGGCTCGCCGTCGATGTTGCAGAGAACGATCGGTATGAGGTGACCGCCGGCATCCGCGGACCGCTTGGCAACGGCTTTGGGCTTGGGCTGAATGCCCGCTTCTATGATTTCGGGGGTGAGTTCACCAATCAGTTCGATGGTGAAAAGGTCGGCCAGCAGCAATCAATCTCGGCTTCGGGAGTGCTGTCATTCGATGACGGCGGTCCGCTTACCGCACTTCTGAGAGGCTATTATAACCGTACAGATGATGGACAAGGAGCAATCTTCATCCAGCCTGCGGATGAAAACAATTGCTTCTTCGATAATGGCGCACTTTATGACGGCGCAGGACGTTATTTCTGTGGTGTGATCGAGCCACGTGAGATCAACACCGACTTTTCCCGCCAGTTCATTAATCCCAATGACGTGGGCCTCGAAGCGGATACTTACAACGTCTCGCTACGGCTCGATTATGAATTAACCGATTCCTTGACGCTGACTTCGCTAAGCGGCTTCAACTCTCGAACTGAAACCCAGAAAACTGACGGTGACTATAGCCCGGAGAGTTTTCAAACGGTCGTTTTTGCTCGGTTTCCTGCCGGCGCTCCGATTGGGTTTGGCCCGGCAGGCCCGATCTTCCCGTTCGGCTATGTCGGAGGGGTGTTCGACTTTTCGTTTGCGAACCGGTCTGAAACGGTCGATTTCAGCCAAGAGTTGCGCCTAAGCTATGAGAGTGATGCGTTCGACTTTCTGGTCGGCGGTTACTATTTCGATCAATCTGCTGATAGCTTTTCAGTTCGCGAATTGCCGAGCGATGCTGCCGCGCGCGCAGGTGCCAATTTTGGAGCTGCTCTTGCAGATGAGCAAGCGCGCTGTGCTGCCAACCCGATCTGTGGCAGCGTTGCGCCGTTCTTCGGGCCGACCATTACAGTACCGCGCGGAGAGAACTTCGGCACGATCGAGAATATCGCGATTTTTGGTGCGGCAACTTTCAGGCTTACAGACACGGTGTCGTTATCGGTTGAAGGTCGCTACGCTGAAGAGACGATCGATATCGAAACCTTCGCCTTTGATCTTGGTGATGAACGGCCTGACCCCGTCGGAGATAGCGCTAAGTTCACAGCCTTCACCCCGCGGGTGACGCTCGATTGGCAAGTCACCCCGGACAATCTGATCTACGTAATCTATGCCGAAGGTCTAAAGCCGGGTGGCTTTAACGGCATTGAAGCGATTTCCGCACAGATTGCCGATCCGACGCTTGATATCGCGACTTTCGATGAGGAAGAGAACAAATCGATCGAGCTCGGCATCAAGAACAGTTTTCTTGATGGCTCGGTGATCTTCAATCTTGCAGCCTATTATACCGAGATTGACGGCTACCAGTTGACCGAGAACATCCTGCTGCCCGCCAACCAAGTCAGCTTTACAACAAACTCTGGCGATGCCGAGATTGTCGGCGTTGAGGCAGAATTGGTTGGCCGGATCGATGATGTCGTGGTGACAGTCAACTATGCCTTTGCCGATGCCGAATTCACCCGCGGTTTTGACGAGAACCAAGGCGTTCTCAACGATGTTGCTGATGATGGCCTGGTCAACTGTTCGACTGGAGACCAATTCCCAGACGATGATGAATGCGACAGCGCGTTTGGCTCGATTGCTGGGCAACGCATCCCGCGTGCGCCGCAGCACCGCATCTTTGCTGATCTGAGCTATTCCACCCCGACGCAAATCGGTGTCAACGATGACTGGGAGTTCTTTGCAGGCGCTAACCTTACCTACACCTCAAGCGCTTTTGCACAGGTCCATAACGAAGCTGAGACCGGCGATTCAATCGAAGTGGATGCGCGACTGGGTATCCAGAACGACAATTTCCGCCTTCAGTTTTACGTCGACAATCTGACCGATGAAGATGCGGTCCAGCAAGTGCTGCGTTTTGCTGATGTCAATGCCAATCTGAGGCGCGCATTCATTGCGGGTCGGCGTCCCGGACGGCGTTTTGGCGCGCTGTTCGTCTCGTCTTTCTAAAGCCTGGCTTTACGCTAGCTGGCAAAATCAAAAGGGCGCTTCTTCACGAAGCGCCCTTTCTTGATGAAGCCGATTGTTTTTTGACCTATTTCTCGTAAGCTAAATTGCCTTCATCGGCGCCCGCGTTTTGCTTACGCTTAGCGTCTGTAAGCTTTTTGAATTTGGTCCAAGTCGTCTCGTTCGGCCGCGTATCGTCTTTCGGCGGTGCGCTCTCATAGATCGGATAGTTTTCGCGGATCTCGTTTTTGAGCACATCGGGTAGTTCTTCAAAGCCGCCGGGGAGCTTACGCCCCATCGCGTTGAAGACCATCTGTCCGGGTCTACCCCCCATACCCATCCAGGGTGCCCATGGGGACATCCGGACCCAACTTATCATCGGGTACGCGGTTGGGGTCGATCCATCGAAAAGCTCATCTTTCAGCGCAGCAAAATCGAAAATCTCCATCGCATGATACTTGTTGCCAACCGCGTCCTGGTACCCTCCAGCCAGGGGATTGGGGTAGAATAGCGGTACTTCGAACGGCACGAACACATATGGCCCGGCTTCGCGCATTGTCGACAGACGAAATGGCTCACCATTCCGATCACGCGGGAATGTCGGGCGACCGTTCACCGGATCGTTGTGTATCTGCATCACGTCGACGGTTTCGCCGGTGTACGGATTCTCCCATCTATCGACCACTTCTCCGGTCTTGGGATCAAGCATCAGCATAACTTCCCGACTGATCATCCGCCAGCCGGTCCCGCGCTTGGGGTCTTCTATTGTAACACAGCGCCGGATATTCATCCCTTCGCCTTTGAAGAGCAGTTTGTCTTGCTGACCTGGGCTTCGCCCGTAGATATTACCTGACCAATGATAGACGGCGGGTTCGTCTTCAGAAATACCGCATTGCAGCCGTTTGGAGATTTCTACCGCATCTTCGGGTTTGGCTGGATCCAGCGTTTGTGCGGAAGCTGGCGCCACGGCAAGGATCGCGCCTGTAAGTGCGCTTGCTACGCCAAAAATCCGGGTCGCGAATGTCATCAAATCCCTCCTCATCAAGCGGTCATCTCCGGAACTTGTCCGGACATTTCGGCATTTCGTCCTTGACTTTAGATTTGTCCGGACAAATTGTGAAGTTGCAATTAGCGCTCCTGTCAGGCGGCGTACCGTCAACTCGCGCCCAGTAACATCAGGGCCTCACGTAAGGACTATCGTGCTCTCAGCCGCAAGCCTCCTCTTCGTTCCCGGATCGCGGCCTGACCGTTTCGCCAAAGCGAGAGCTGGTGGGGCTGATCTGACGGTTATCGATTTGGAAGATGCTGTTTCAACTGCTGATAAAGGCACTGCGCGCGAGGCAGCTCTAAATCAGATCGCGAGCGAAAGCGACGGTTGGGCGATCCGCATCAATGCTGTTCCGACAGCGGCGGGTGTGCGTGATCTCGCAGCGCTTATCGAAGCTGACAAGCTACCTTCGACGCTTTTAGTTCCGATGGTCGAAAGCGCTACGGAGCTTGAGGTTATTATAGGCGCTTTGGGTGAAAGATGTCCCGCTCTAGTACCGCTGATAGAGACCCCGAAGGGTTTGCGCCATGCGCTCGGTATTGCCCGTCATGAAGCTGTTGCAGCGATGATGTTTGGTGGCGGCGATTTCTCTGGTGAGCTGGGAGTGGAGCTGTCTTGGGAGCCGTTGTTAAACGCGCGTCAGCAGTTCATTCTCGCCTGCGCTGAAGTGAAGAAGCCAGCCATAGACGTTCCGTTCATCAGGCTGGAAGACGAAGCTGGCCTCTTTGAAGAGTGTGCTCGCGCTCGCATGATCGGCTTTGCTGCTAAGGCAGCGATCCATCCGCGACAGGTACCCACGATTAGGGTCGCATTCGCTCCGAGTGATGCAGAAGTTGCCGAAGCGCGCGAAGCGTTAGCTGCGTTCGAAGCTGGCGGCGGCAAAGCGATCCGTTTCAACGGGCGAATGCTCGAAGCGCCGTTTATCAAGAAATATCGCGCCGTGCTCGCGCGACACGAGGAGCAGGTCAATGCGTGAAGGCACTATCGAAGTATCGCCCGGACGCTTCCGCGAAACCCAAGGTCGTTATTTCGACGACTTCGAAGTGGGTCACGTCTATGAACATCGCCCTGGGCGCACGATCACCGATGCTGACAATGTCTGGTTTACGCTTCTGACGATGAACACTCATCCGGCGCATTTCGATTATGAGCTGTCCAAAAAGACCGAGTTCGGCAAACCGCTAGTGGTAAGCCCTCTCACGATTGCGCTCATGACGGGGATGAGTGTGTCAGATACCAGCGCCAAAGCGATAGCGAATTTGGGCTGGGATGAAGTGCGCATGACTAAGCCGCTATTCGTCGGCGATACGCTTTATTGTGAGAGCGAAGTGCTCGAAAAGCGTGAAAGTAAAAGTCGTGAAGGGCAAGGAATTGTGACCTTCAAGACGATTGCCAAGAATCAAAACGGCGAGATTGTCAGTCATTACAAGCGCTCAGTGCTTGTGTGGAAGCGTGGTTTTGGCGCGCTTGATGATTGATTTTGACGCCCCTTTAAATCGGTAAGGACACCCTAATGGCTACCGCCCCCATTTTTGAAGATCAGATTCGCGCGATCTCGCCTGAAGAAGAACAGGCATTCATGGACACGATCGACCGCTGGCTTGAGCGCGACGTTATCCCGGTAATCCAACACCACGATCACAATGACCTTTGGCCTGAGAAGCTGGTTGAGCAAATGTCCGAGATGGGACTGTTCGGTGCCACAATCGGGCAGGAATATGGCGGGCTCGGTTTGCCGGCGACGACCTATGCCAAAATCGTGATGCGCATTTCGAGCTATTGGATGGCTATTACTGGCATTTTCAACTCGCACTTGATTATGGCTGCAGCCGTCGAGCGCTTCGGCACTGCCCAGCAGAAAGCCAAATGGCTTCCAAAGATGGCTACCGGAGAAATTCGCGGAGGCCT
>JBCCJD010000050.1:0-22471 GCA_039027955.1 Pseudomonadota bacterium | reverse complement strand
TCCACGGCCTCGTGCGCGCCGCCGATGGCGCCAAGATGTCGAAGTCCAAGGGCAATGTGGTCGATCCGCTCGGCCTTATTGACCAGTATGGCGCGGACGCTTTGCGGTTCTTTATGGCGGCGATGGAAAGCCAGGGCCGCGACATCAAGATGGATGAAAAGCGGGTCGAAGGATACCGCAACTTTGCGACCAAGCTCTGGAACGCGACGCGCTTTTGCCAGTCCAACGGCATCGGCGCTTCGACCACGCTCAAGGCCCCGACCGCGCGCCTTGCCGCCAATCAATGGATCATCGGCGAGGTTCAGCAGGTCTGCGAAGAGATCGAGAAAGCGATGACCGATCTGCGCTTCGACGCCGCTGCCAATGCGATTTACCAATTCACGTGGTCCAAGTTCTGCGACTGGTATCTGGAGCTGATCAAGCCTGTTCTCACTCCCGTCACCCCGGCGCAGGCCGGGGTCCAGAGCGACGTCGGAAAGCCGTCCAATCTGGATTCCGGCCTTCGCCGGAATGACGAAGGAGAGGGGTGGAGTCCCCAATCCGAAACCCGCGAAGTCGCCGGATGGGCGCTCGATCAGATCCTTGTCATGCTCCACCCCTTCATGCCGTTCATCACCGAAGAGCTGTGGCACGCGCAGGTCACTTACCGTGGGGGTGAACGGGGCTACGACCTGATCGTCGCCAGTTGGCCCAACCCGCGCGCGCAGGTTTCCAAAGACGCGACCAACGCGATTGACTGGGTGATCGACCTCACCACCAATGTCCGCAGCGCCAAGAACGAGCTCGGCATTCCGCCGGGCGCGAAACTCGCCGCCTACCTGCCTGAAGCGAGCGCACTTGCGACCAGCACGATTGAGCGCTCGAGCGCCGCCATCGAACGCCTCGCGCGCTTGACGCCGGTGACCATGGGCGAGGCCCCCTCTGGTCCCGCAATGCAGGTCACTGCAATTGGCGATATATTCATAATCCCGCTCGAAGGGATCATCGATATCGACGCCGAAAAGGCGCGCCTGACTAAGGCCCTCGCGACATCGCAAAAGGAAGCAAAATCGCTCGAAGGGCGGCTCAGCAACGCCAATTTCGTGGAACGTGCCAAGCCCGAAGCGGTCGAAAAGGCCAAAGCGGACTTTGCGCATCACAGCGCCGAAGTCGAACGACTTGAAGGCGCGCTCACGCGGCTCGGCTAGTTTCCTACCACTCGCTGACATGCGATAAGCCCGCTATGCGCTGTGCGATGCCTTCCGCTTTTCAATCGAGAAAATCGATCAATAGCCGCGTCTGTGATCGATTGGATTTTTACGCCAAGACTGTGTTCCATGTGTTCCATCCGTGCATCACATACGATGAAGCGAGTGCGGGGTCAGTATGACGCTGGTCCTCGCCACTGACGATGCGGGCGGGCCTGAGATCTTCGCTTCACTGCAAGGCGAAGGGCCAAGCGCTGGACGACCGGTCGCGTTTGTCCGGCTGTCGCGTTGCAACCTTGCCTGCACGTGGTGCGACACCGCTTACACATGGCATTTCGACGGCGATAACCGCCCCCATCGCGACGCGGTGACATTCGATCGCGCGGCCAATCAGGTAAAGCTGTCAGCCGAAGAGACCGCCGCACAGATCGCAGCGCTCGGCCATTCGCGGCTGGTCATCACCGGAGGCGAGCCCTTGCTGCAAGCCCATGCGCTGGCTGACATGCTGGAGCATCTTCCCGACATCAGCGTCGAGATCGAGACCAACGGCACTGTTGCCGCGCCCGCGCGGCTCGATATCCGGGTCGATCAGTACAATGTCAGCCCAAAGCTGGCGCATTCAGGCAATGACGCGGAACTGGCGCTGCTCCCGGAACGGCTCGATGCCTATGCGACTGATCCGCGCGCGTTCTTCAAATTCGTCATTGCAGAGCCTGAAGACGTCGATGAAGTGTTCGAGTTGCAGCGGCGCTATCGCTTCAAGCCCGGGCACGTCTTCCTGATGGCGGAAGGGACAACCAGCGCAGCGCAGCGCGAGAAGCAGGTGTGGCTATCGCAAATGTGCCTTGAACACGGCTTTCGCCTGTCCGACCGGCTGCATATTCACCTGTATGGAGACATGCGCGGGACGTGAGGCTCGCGCCCTCTAGCCTTGGCTCCGCCAGCGCAGCACGACGCGCTCTACCAGTTCGTCTTCGCCGCCGCTTGAGTTCCACAGCTGGACAAAGCTGGGGTCTTCGGAAGCGGGCCGTTTATGCTCTTCGAGATTGTCGAAGCTCACGCGGATCGGGATCGCGACGCCTTCGCCGCAGATGATGCATTCGCGGTTGCGCAAAGCCGGGATCGAATCGAGGAAGCCGCGCGCGCCTTCCGGCATCGCCGCTTTCACGAACGCCTGGTCGCGATCGTTGTTGAGACGCATCGAGATGATCGTGCCGCATTGCGAGAGCACGCCTTCCGCCAAGTCGGACGGACGCTGAGTGATCAGGCCAAGCGAGATACCGTATTTACGGCCTTCTTTGGCGATCCGGCTGAGAATGCGGGCAACCGAAGAGCCATCCGAATTCTTCTCATTGGGAACGTAGCGGTGCGCTTCTTCGCAGACCAGCAGGATCGGGCGGGTTTTGTCATCGCGGCCCCAGATTGCAAAGTCGAACACGAGCCGGGAAAGGACGGCAACCACAGTCGAAGTGATGTCCGAAGGAACGCCCGAGACGTCGATGATCGAGATCGGCTTGCCTTCGCCCGGCATCCGGAAAACCTTGCCGATGAAGTCCGCCATCGTGTCGCCGACCAGCATACCGGAGAACATGAACTGATAGCGCGGATCGGCTTTGATTTCTTCAAGCTTGCCTTTGATCCGCATGTAAGGCGCGCTCGATGTCGCTTTGTCGAGCTTGCCCATCTCGTCCTGCAGAACATTGGACAAGTCAGACAGGAGATAGGGAATTGGCGAATCGACCGTGATCTTGCCCATGACTTCGGCCAGCCGGTTCTTCGAGCGGGCATGCAGCAGACACTTGGCAAGGATGTCCATATCGACCTGGCGTTCATTGCCATCGCTCGTCAGCAGGACTTCGCAATGCTCTTCGAAATTCATCAGCCAATACGGCATTTGGAGGTTCGAGACATCGAGGATCTGACCGGTCTGACGGAACGCCGCCGAATACTCGCCATGCGGGTCGATCATGACGATATGGCCTTGCGGGGCCGCTTCGCAGATTCGGTGAAGAATAAGCGCAGCACTGGTCGATTTACCGGTCCCGGTCGAGCCGAGCAGCGCAAAGTGCTTGCCCAGCATCGCATCGATGTAGAGCCCGGCGCGGATATCGCGGGTCGGGAAGACCTTGCCGATGGTGATATTGGCGCGGCCATCGCTGGCGTAGATCTGTTCAAGATCCTTGGTTGTCGCGGGATAAGCGAGCGCACCCGGCACCGGATAGCGCGTGACCCCGCGCTTGAAGCCATGAATGCGCCCGGTCAGCTTTTCCTCGCTGCCTTCGCCAAGAAAGTCGATACTGGCGATGATCCCGCTTTCACTGCGGCGATCCTTGCGCTGGTCGCGCACGCTTGCAAGCAGCCACGCATCGCCAACGCGGATCTTGACCTGGCTGCCGACTTGGCCGGCGAGCGCGATCGAAGGATCATCGTCTTCCATACATTCAGAAAGCCGAGGCAGATCGAACGCCACCTGCGAGCCTGCGCCCGAGATTTCGAGCACGACACCGATCGGCAGCGCAGCGTTTTCCTGCGTCGATTTGGAGCTGGTTTGCGCCACTTCGGGCTCGACTTGCGGATTGGGTTCGGCCTGAACCGGATCGGCTCCGCGCGCGGCATCAAACGTGGGTTGACCCATATCGGTCATGCGCTGCTGCACTTTCCTGTTGTTGTCCCGCGACGCCAATCTGGCGAGGCTCTTTCCTGGAAGCGAGGTAACAGGCGTAAAGTTAAGATCGGGTCAATCTTAGCGTATCCCCGACAATCCCAGCTACAGCCGGGCAAATGCACGCCCGGCGAGCCAGCCCATTCCAAGCGACAACACAATCGCCAACAGGCCGTACCAGAACGAGCGCCGCTGAGCGGCGAACACCACGCGGCCCTCAAGCCCGACTTTGACTACATCGATTTTAGCGGTCGCGCTAGCGAGCACACGCCCGTCAGCAATCGCGAAAGTCTCCGCCGTGTAGGGACCGGTCGCCACGTTAGACGGCAACGCAATGCGCGCTTGATACAGCACCCCTTCGCTGATCCGCACGCCGTCAGGGTCTTCTTTATACAATTGCTCGCGCTGGCGCAGATCGACAAGTCCGCGGGCAAACCGGGCTTGTTTGGCGGGATCAATCTGCCCGGTGGGGCTCAACTGGATGAAATCGGTCCCCAATTCATAGATCGCTGCGGTGCGCTCATCGACAATTTCGCTGACGGGCCGCGACGAGACGACCGCGAAAAACGAAGGCGCAGAGCGAAAATCGCTCGCTTCAGCGTTCATCCAGATCCCGACGACCCGCTCTTTCTCGCGCAGACGGATGGATTGAGAGGGGCCTCGCACCACCACGACGATGTCGTACTCGGTCGCTTGACTTGGCCCGGCAGGATCAATGATCGCGCCGTACAAAAGGAGATTGGCACCTGTGAAACCTTGCCTCACTTCAATCCGCGACTGGCTGACTTCAGGCACAAGGATCGGCTCGCGCTGTCCCATCAGGGTAAATGCAGCCAGCAAGATAATCGCGCTATGCAAAGCACGCTGAAAACGAAACTGGTCGCTGGCGGAACACGCCCCCGGAAAAGTCACAGCGGTGTTACCGTATATATCTCATCAGGCTGGACCCCGAGGCCGTACAGCATTCTGAGCGCGATCAGGAGGACAATCCCTGCCAGCACGAGCCGCAGCAGCTCGGGCCGGGCCTTGAGCGCGATCTGTGTCCCGAATTGGGCGCCCATGACTGAACCCAAAAGAAGTAAGCCAGCCAGTACAATATCAACCGCTTTGGTGGTCAGGGCATGAGTCATCGTCGTCACCATCGTGACAAACAGGATCTGGAACAGCGAAGTACCGACCACGACATTTCCGCTCATACCAAGCAGGTACAGCATTGCCGGGACCAGCAGAAACCCGCCGCCAACGCCCATCAGCATGGTCAAAATGCCCACCAGCGTACCGAGAATAAGCGGTGCGAGCGGCGAGATATAGAGACCAGAGCGATAGAACCGCCAGCGGATCGGAAGACCAGCGACCAACGGATGATGGCGCCGCTTGCGCGCTTGAACACTTCCGCCACGCGCCGATGGACGCAGCGCAGAGATCGCCTCGCGCATCATCAGACTGCCGATCGCGCCAAGCATCACAACATAAAGGATGTTGATGACCACATCGATCTGCCCGAGCGATTGCAAGAGCCGGAACAGCAATGCGCCAATCAGCGCGCCGACGATCCCTCCGCTGACCATTACCCCGCCCATGCGAAAGTCCACTCCGCCGCGCCGGCTGTGCGCCAGCACGCCCGAAACACTTGCTCCGGTGACCTGTGTTGCAGCCGAAGCAGCAGCGACAGTGGGCGGAATGCCATAGAAGATCAGCAAAGGAGTGGTGAGGAATCCACCGCCAACCCCGAACAGGCCCGAGAGGATCCCGGTCAGCCCCCCCAGAAGCACGATAAACAGCCCGTTTACCGAGAGATTCGCTATCGGCAGATAGACATCCATGCTTTCGCAGGTATCGCACTCAGCAGCGGGATTAAAGTCATCACGGCTAGGTGTTCCCCGCCGGTCGCCGGTACTTTGTTAGCGGCTGCCCCGTACCTGCTTCAAAACCGGGTGCTGAGTGTCGCGGCAACGCCCGAATCGGGCGCAGCATCGCCGCCTACACGCTCGCGCCAGTCTAGAGAAACCCGCGCCGGCACTTCACCGATCGCCATATCAAGCCGCATGCTCGGACCCACATCAACCCGGCTTGCGCCTTCCTGCGCCCCGCCCCACGCGCCTCCGCCTAGGCTGAGACGAAACGGACGTTTGGCATCGCTTGGAAAGCGCAAGAACTCGCGCATAATGGTGGCCTGCCCGTCGGCAAAGGCGGTTGCGTTGTCGCCGCCGACATATCCGCCTTGAGCATAGCCCTCTGCAACGAACCCGGCAGGCAGTCTTAGCTGCGGCAACTCTGTGAAGGCATAGGCGGCGGGGCGCAGATCAGTGCCAAAAGCGCTTTCAGTGACGCGCAATTCGGCTGCTACCCTCACCGGCACTTTCGGCAATGGCCGAGCAGACGCGCCAGCAGCGAATTCTGTCTCGCCATTGTCAATCATCGCTCGGTATGCGCGCGCAAACAGGCGAGGATCATGGCCTGAACCTGGCGCGACACGGTATTGCAGATTGGCCCCGACCTGGCTCGCTCCGTAAGTCGGCACGCGCCCTTGTGAGATTGGCGCCGCATTGGAACCCTGGCGCCAGAAGCCCCAAGCATCGAGCGACCAGCGATCGGTGCTCGAAGCATCGGCAGGCACGAATGGACCTGTCGGAGTAGCACCATCCGCACCCGTCGCAGCAAACGCAGCACCATAGAACCGATTTGACATGCTGGGATTGCCTGATTGCCGCATGGCCGCTTGCCAAAGCAAGGTATGGCCCAGCGAGCTTTGCGCGGTGAATTGGCGCGCGGGAGAAAGCAATGATGAAAGCTCCGTCGCCGGAGGCGATGCGAACCTAGGACCAAGGCTGACCCGCACGACCGGCGCGCGCATTGGCACGCGCACAAACGGCCCGCCAACCTGCTCCAAAATCTCGCCGCTCGCCAGCGTAGGTAGCTGCTCGATCTGATCAGCTGAGGCCACCAGGACGCTTGCAGCGGGGACCGGGATCGGCAGCGCAGCTAAAGGAAATGGACTTTCCCACAAGGCCACCCGAGCGCCGATCCAGACCAGGCCAAGCAGCGCGAACGAGACGAACGGCCCACCCCGCGCGCTTGGCTTTCTCTCCGGCCGCGGACGCTTATTGCCTGGCGGCGCGGAACTGCTGGCCCCGACAGCCTGTGGCGGGCGGGGGCGGCTCGGCGAGCGGCCATTGCGGTTAGTTGCTCTACGCTCTGTAAGCCGACGGATCGCGATGCTGCCAACGCTCATGCGGCCTGCTCCTCAGTCGGTGCCTGCCGAGCGGGATGGTGCGCGTGTCTGGTCTTATCCCATTCGACCCGGCGTCCAAGCAATGTGCGGGCATAAGCGGTCACCGCGCGGCGCCCTGCTATGATCGCGATCACATTCGCGATCGGTATACGCAGCACTGCGAGCACGCCTTCGCCGATGCCATACACGCTCGCAGTAAAAGCAAACCGCCACACGGCCCGCCACAAGAAAGCGAAAAGATTGGCCGCCAGCAGTGCTTTAAGGAGCGGCGTCAGCACAATCGGTTCGGTTAGTCCGGAACTTGCCGCAAGCCAGCTTAGCCCTGTAAGAATGACCAAGAGATAACCCGTCAACAGGACCAAGGCGGTCCACGGACCGCGCCGATCACGCGCGCGCATCCAAGTCTCAATTGCGTTGCCAGACCAGCCAACCCGATCCCAGCCCTGCAGCGCGATCCCGTGCACCCAGCGCGTTTTCTGCCGGGTCACTTCGCTCAGCGTGGATGGGAAGTACGCTCTCGTCGCAATCAGCTGCCCATCTTCGGCCCCGCGTGCGCGGACGAAGCGGCAGCGGCCCCCGCCCTCAGCGATTGTGAGGCCGAGCTCGTAATCCTCAGTCAGCGATTCGGTCGCAAAAGGCGAGTGGCCGCCGCGCTGCCTGCACAATCGTTCGAGCGCGTCGCGCGATACCGCACACCCGACCCCGGCTGCTGGCAGAGCTGCACCCAAAGCTTCGCGCACCACCATGACTTTGCCATGCGCTTCGGCGAACTCCTCGCAATAATGACTTCCAAGCAAGCGGCTGCCTTGCTGCACCAGCGGTTCAACCGGCAATTGCGCAAAATCGGCCCCATCCGCGATCGTCCGGTCAAGCAGCCCGAGCCCCGCCGGATCGACCATGTCTTCAGCATCATGAAAAACGACGCAGGCAAACCGGATGCCTAACCGCGCTTCATCCCCACGCAGCGCCTGATACAGCCGATTGAGGCAGTCGGCCTTAGTGGTTGGCCCGTCATGTCCATGCACAACGATGCGCAGACGCGAATCGCCGGACGCAGCATCGATCGCTGCAGAAATCGTCGTTGGATCATTGCGATAGCAGCCAACATACAGCCGCAAACCGCGCTGTGGCCAGTTTGCCAGAGCGTGGCGGATAGTATCGCCGATTACATCGGCCTCTTGCCAAGCAGGAATGAATATTGCAGCGGGACCAGTGAGTTCGCTTCGGCGCAACGCCTCGCGGCTGATATGCGGCGTTTGCGCGCGTCCCTTAAGCTTAAGCCATAACCAACTAAGGTCTATTGCAAAGTCATCTATTGCCCCGATTAAGAAGAATACAACTGCGAATAACAGCAATTCATGCTGGAATACAGCCAGCCATTGCCAACCCGTTAGACCCCAAATACTCACATCGACCCCGTTTTGCCCAAGGTTAGACTATCGCGCTCTGCTTGCACTTGCAACAGAATCAATCAGCTCAATGAATGTAGGTAAGATGTCAGATACAAAATCAGTGGTTCAATCGCCGATATTGCGGCTGTTTGCTCCGGTCAGAGCATTGTTTGTTAGCGATGCTTCCGCAGGTATTTTGCTGATTATTGTGGCCGCTGCCGCGATGCTGGCAGCCAACTCGCCGCTCGCCGCTGAATACAAGCAATTGTTTTATGGGAAACTTCCCTGGACCCCGATTCCCAAGCTTTACGACCTACATTTATGGATCAACGATGCGTTAATGGCGGTGTTTTTCTTTGTCGTCGGTCTCGAAGTGAAACGCGAGATGATAAGCGGTTCATTGTCCGACGCGGCCGCGCGGCGCTTACCAATGGCGGCAGCACTAATCGGAATGCTAGCGCCAGCGGCGGTCTTCATGAGCGTTTCAGGCGGCGGCGAGTACACCAGAGGATGGGCGATTCCCGCTGCGACTGACATCGCGTTTGCAATGGGTGTGCTCGGCCTGCTTGGCAACCGGGTGCCAGCCTCGCTTCGTCTGTTTTTGCTTACGGTGGCCATTGTCGATGATATCGGCGCCGTCATCGTGATCGCGCTGTTCTACACCGACACGATCTACTTTGAATGGCTCGCTGCTTCTGCGGTGGTCCTGTCGGTTATGTTTGCCATGAACCGGCTGCGCATCAGCGTGTTCTGGCCCTACATCCTGCTAGCGTTGGTCCTATGGTATTGCGTGCTAAACACCGGGGTACATGCGACTATCGCTGGCGTTCTTGCGGCGTTCACGATCCCACTGCGCCGACGCGACGGCAATTCCATGCTGGAAAAGCTCGAACACGGATTAGCACCATGGAGCGCCTATCTGGTGGTGCCTGTGTTCGGGTTTGCCAATGCGGGCGTATCGCTCGCTGGCATGGGAGCAGAAGCGCTGCTTGATCCGCTGCCGATCGCAGTCGCTGCAGGCCTCGTCATCGGTAAGCAGGTCGGGATTTTCTCAACTGTCTTCATCGCAGACAAGACTGGTTTCGCACCGCGTCCGGACAATGCCGACTGGGCTGAGATCTGGGGGATCTCAATCCTGTGCGGGATCGGCTTTACCATGAGCATCTTCATCTCGAGCTTGGCATTCCAAGGAAACGACCTGCTGATTGAAGAAGCAAAGATCGGAATTCTGTTAGGCTCAGCGATTTCAGCGGTGCTTGGCTATGTCGTCTTACGGATGACCACGAAGCATCCCGACGAGGAATGCGAGGATCGCGGGCCAGAACCCGGTCGCGCTTGAAGCCGGCTGCAGGCGCTGCACAATCGCACCAGAAAGTGCAGCGCCTGCTAGCTTACCAAGTGCCTGTATTCTCCATAGTGGCCCACGGCTCCTTAGGCTCAAGACGCCCATCCTGGAGCAATTCGACAGAGATCCCATCCGGCGATTTGACGAACGCCATATAGCCATCACGCGGCGGGCGATGGATCACATGTCCCGCTTGCGAAAGGCGCTCGCAAGTCGCGTAAATATCCTCAACCCGGTATGCCAGATGGCCAAAGTTTCGCCCGCCATCATAGGTTTCAGGCGCGCTTTCATCCTCTGGAGGCCAATTGTAGGTCAATTCGACTTCAGCCACGCCTTCCTGCCCGGGGGCAGCGAGAAAAATGAGAGTGAAGCGCCCTGCCTCAACGTCAAACCGGCGCACTTCTTCAAGCCCGATCAGCTTGAAAAAAGCAACTGTGGCGTCGGGATCTGTCACGCGGATCATGGTGTGCAAGAATGTCGTCATAGGTGCTGTCTCATCGAATAGGGCTGATGCAAAGCGCGCCGCAGCTTAGCAAGCCGACCATTGCTCGATCCAGCCGCAATTGAGCGAAGGCGCCAAATCGAGCGGCGCGGGCGCACGCTTGGTTGCTGTTCGGGTACGAGATGACTAAGGGAGCGCGTTGCCCCGCGGCGCTCGCTACAGGCGACGCCGCTCCGCCCTTCTCACTTTGCGGTCAATTACCAGTTCGATTGCCACTTTCGTCATGCTTAAAACCCTTCGCCAGATATTTGGAACCCGCCCTGAGCCGCGCCGACCAAGCGTACCGGCAAATGAGCGTTTTTACGTTATTGGCGACATTCATGGGCGGCTCGATCTGTTCGAAGCGCTGATCGATGCGATCGAAGCCGACGATGAAGCGAGCACACCTGCTGATACGCAAGTCGTGCTGCTGGGTGATCTGGTCGACCGCGGTCCCGCCAGCGCCGGCGTGGTTGCCCGTACGCGCGCTTGGCAGCAGCAACGCAATGTTCGGGTGCTTGCAGGCAACCATGAAGACATGTTCCTCGAATCGTTCGAGAGCATCGATATCCTGCGTCATTTTCTGAAATTTGGCGGGCGCGAGACGCTCATGAGCTATGGCATCCCTAAACCCCAGTTTGATGAGCTGACGCTTGAGCAAGTCTTTGAACTGCTGCCGCGCTTGGTGTCGCAAAGCGATCGCGAATACATCGCCGACTTCGAAGAGAAGATCATCGCAGGCGATTATCTGTTTGTGCATGCCGGAATTGATCCCGAGACCCCCATTGCAGAGCAAAAGCGCTCGGACATGCTGTGGATCAGGGAACGCTTCCTCAATCACACCGGACCGCTCGAAAAAGTTGTAGTGCATGGCCACACGATTTTCGACGAAGTGATGGATTGCGGCAATCGAATCGGGATTGATACTGGTGCTTTCCGCTCAGGTGTGCTTACCGCTTTGGTGCTTGAAGAAGACACTCGGCGCATTCTGCAAACCAGCGAGCAAGATGGTACGATCAGGATCGTGAATGACGACCAAACAAAGTAAATTCGGGCATAGCTGCTTCGCTCAGGGACACAGTGCCGATTGGCGCTTTCCTTCGCGTTGCGGTTTCGACAAGCGGGCGCAAAGCGAACTTTTCGGATCTCATTCAACTAGGGGCAAATCTCGATGAAGATTGCAATGGTGGGCTCAGGCTATGTCGGGCTCGTTTCGGGGGCATGCTTTGCCGATTTCGGCCACGACGTGGTGTGCATCGACAAGGATCAGAGCAAGATCGACCGGCTCCACGAAGGGGTCATGCCGATTTACGAGCCCGGGCTTGATACGCTGGTCGCTAGCAATGTCAGCGCCGGTCGCCTGTCATTCACAACCGACCTTGCTGAAGGGATTAAGGGTGCCAGCGCGATCTTCATCGCAGTCGGAACGCCCAGTCGGCGCGGCGATGGCCATGCCGACCTCACATTCGTGCACCAAGTCGCGCGCGAGATTGGCGAAACACTGGCGAATGACGCTGTGGTGGTAACCAAATCGACCGTCCCGGTCGGCACAGGCGATGATGTTGAGCGCATCCTTCACGACAGTGGTACGAACCATAAGGTTTCAGTCGTCTCAAACCCGGAGTTCCTTCGCGAAGGCGCGGCAATCGGGGATTTCAAACGGCCTGACCGGATTGTGATCGGGGCAGAAGATGAGTTTGGTCGCGACGTGATGCGCGAAGTCTATCGTCCGCTGTTTCTCAACGAATCGCCGATCCTGTTCGTCAACCGCCGGACCAGCGAGCTTATCAAATACGCCGCTAACGCCTTCCTCGCGACCAAGATTACGTTCATCAACGAAATGGCCGATCTGTGCGAGAAAGTCGGTGCCAACGTGCAAGATGTCGCACGCGGCATCGGGATGGACAATCGGATCGGTTCGAAATTCCTTCATGCCGGGCCCGGATATGGCGGCTCGTGTTTTCCCAAGGACACCTTAGCGCTGCTCAAGACATCGGAAGACTTCGACAGCCCGACCCGGATTGTCGAAGCTGTGGTCAAAGTGAATGACAGCCGCAAGCGCGCGATGGGCCGCAAAGTGCTCGAAGCGTTAGGCGGGGCGGACGCGGCCCGGGGCAAGAAAGCCGCTCTGCTTGGCCTTACCTTCAAGCCAAACACCGACGACATGCGCGATTCGCCAGCAATTGCGATTGCGCAAACGTTGACTGATGCTGGCGTAGAAGTCGCGGCATACGACCCGGAAGGTATGGAAATTGCAGCGCCACTCATGCCGGAAGTGACGATGTGCGATGATCCCTATCAAGCGATCGAAGGCGCTGATGCGGTCGCAATTGTGACCGAGTGGGACGCGTTCCGCGCGCTGGACCTTCACCGGGTCAAGGAACTCGCCAACGAGCATGTGCTGGTTGACCTACGAAACATCTACAACCCGGACGATATGCGCGCAGCTGGCTTTGAATATGCCAGCATTGGCCGGGTCTAAGGCGTGATCCAGAAAGTGAGAGCCAGCTTGTCCGGCCCCGCTTGAGTAGAGCGCAATCTAGGTAGCCTCTCTGAATGGGCGGTAGCCTTCCAAGGGTGCTGGAGCGAACAGACCCGCGACAGGCGCACCGCGAGGGCTAGCAATGACCGCCATTCTTGACCGGCTTTCTACCGCGTCATCGTCGTTATCGGGCTTGGCGTGCTGGCCCTGAGCGCTTTGTTCATCATTGACCGCTCTCAGACCGCCGATGCCGTGCGCCGCAACTATCCGGTGATCGGGCGAATGCGCTAAATTTGTCGGACCTTGGCAAGTTCTTCCGCCAGTACTTTTTTGCGATGGACCGCGAAGAGATGCCGTTCAATCGCGCTCAGCGCGACTGAGTTGCGGACGCTTCGGCAGCCAAGTTGACCAATGTCGCTTTCGGTTCGACCCGCGTGTCCAAAATGGGCTTGATCCTGCCAACAAAGCGGTCCGGGTTGAGAACTGTGTCGAGCAGATGCGTAAGGAAGTAGGCGTGATTGCGCATTCCTGCGGTGTGCCTGAGCCGCGCCGGCTGAAGCGTTATCATGTTCGCATGGTCTGCGCTGATGGTCGCTCGCGCCCGCTCGATGCGATATACCCACCGATGGAAGCAAAGCAGGTCGTGGCGGCATAGCATCCTAACGGTGCTAGGGGAGCCAAACATCAGGGGGCCATCATAAGCCGGGTTCTGTCTCCGCGCGCGGTATCCCGAAGAACCAGCCGCGCGGCGGCAACCATTCATCTAGGCGACCTGTTACCAGATCACTCAAGCAGCCAACCCGGGTCTCTCAGCGCGAAACTCGCCTGCCCTGTCCGAAGACGGGCGCGAGACCCCTATTTGGCCTTGCTCCGGGTGGGGTTTGCCATGCGGGCCTTGTTGCCAAGCCCCCGGTGCGCTCTTGCCGCACCCTTTCACCCTTGCCTGTGAGCTTTAGGCTCCATCGGCGGTATACTCTCTGTGGCACTTTCCCTGAACGCCGATATGATAATCGACATTCGGCGGGCGTTACCCGCCACCCTTGCTTCGTGGAGCCCGGACTTTCCTCGGTGTCATGCGACAACGCGGCTGCCTCAGGCCCCCTGACAGGCGTCGCGTACACCAGCCGCGAAAGTTAGAAAAGCCTAACGCGCGCGGCCTTGGTCGCGGTCGAGCAGCAATTGCCACAGGATCGCGCCCAATTGCGCATCGGGCAGACCTGTGATCCGCTCCGGACGCCAGCGCCGTTCGAACGCTTCGACCGCCTTTCGCCCTTCGGTAATGTCATAGCCGTACCGCTCTAATGCGAGATAAAACGCGCCTTCATTGTGGAATGGATCACCCAATTCGAGCTTGTCCGGACGCGACAGACACAGACCATATCCTGCCAGCCGCTCCCATGGAAACAGCTCGCCTGGATCAATCTTGCGCAACGGGGCGACATCGGAATGCCCCACCACATTAGCGCGCGGGATATCGTACTGCTTGACGATCCGCGCGAGCAGCGGGACCAGCGCTTCGAATTGCGCATCGGCAAATTCGCGGTACCTGCCGCCATGCCCGGGATGATCGAGCTCGATCCCGATGCTGGCGGAATTCACATCCTTTACCCCGCGCCAATACGATATGCCTGCATGCCACGCGCGCTTTTCTTCCGCCACCAGCTGAGTAACCACACCATCCTCGCTGATCAGGTAATGCGCGCTTACCTTAGCCTCCGGGTTGGAGAGTTTACCAAGCGCGGCTTCGACCGGCTTCATCTCGGTGTAATGCAGCACCACCATGGTAATGGGCAGAACGCGGTTATCGAAATTGGGCGATGGGACCACCGCATGTACCAGTTCATCTCGCTGCATCGACTTAGCCGATCATTCCGTCTGGCTCAGGCAGCACCGCGCCCAGCACCAAAGCGTTGTCAGTCAGCTTGTATTGGAGACCACCGCCGAGCTCAGCTGCAACCAGCGCGACCATGTGCGCAGCAGCAGTGCGGCTGGTGATCTCGTGCACAGGCAGATCATCTTGCAAAGCACGGCCGATCGTCTCGTCGAATGCCACTTTTTCAGCGCTTGCGCGCGCGACAATCTCCACATTGCCATCGCGCAATTCTGCGCCGATATCGAGCGAGCCGCCGCGGACTAGTGTATCGAGCGCGATCTGTGCAAGATTAAGCAGGACTTTTACCGCTGGCTTAGGCAGGCTTGATGCTTGGATCGCCCAGTTGAGCTCTACCCGCTTGGCATCATCCGCTAGCGCGCGCACCACTTGTTCTGCCTCTTCAACCGGCACCGCTTCGCCAAATCCACCGGCTGCGCCAAAAGCGAGGCGGAAGAATTTGAGCTTATCCGTGCTGATCTTGGCTGACTGTTCTAACAATTCGATACAGCGGGCTCGCATTTCAGGATCGTGCTCATCAGCGAGCAGCTCGAGCCCATTAGAGAGCGCTCCCACAGGCGAAAGCATGTCATGGCAAAGCCGCGAACACAGCATCGCGGCGAGATCGATTTGAGATGTCATGCGCGCCTTCTAGCCATCGAGTATCGCTGTGCCTAGCGCTTCAAATCCGCGCTTCCCCGATCGGTAGAACCGCTCGTCGCTCCGGCTGGCTATCGCCCAGATCTTGCCATCAGGCGCCGCCTGCTGCCGATCCGTTTTCGAAGGGCAAGCAAAGCCGTGCGGATGCGAATGAAAATAGCCCATTACCTTGTGTCCGCCTTCGCGCTCGGCGCGGTAGGCATCAATCAGCGCTTGCGGATCGATTTCGAAATGAGTGCGCGGCGCTGCATGGACGTTGCGCGCCTCCAAAAACTGGCTGATCCGCGCCCCATCACCCAGCAGCAGACCGCACGCTTCGTGAGGATACGCAGCTTCAGCCGCAGCTTTGATCGCGTCGATCACGTCCCTTGTCACTTCGATTTGCATCGCTCATGCGATTTAGCATGCCTTCTGAGGAAATCATTACTGGGACCATTCGCGGTCTTGGCCGACTCGATAAGGCCTTGGCCGAAGCAAGCGAACTCAGTCGCGCACGCATCCAGGCGCTTATCGCAGAAGGTCGGGTCGACGTTTCAGGCAAAGTGGCCAGCTCGCCAGCCGCTAAAGTCGAGGCTGGCGCACCGTTTCGCATCGCTGTCCCGGCTGCGGTAGAGCCCGCGGCGCGCGCGCAGAATATCCCGCTCGACATCGCGTTCGAAGACCCGCATCTGATCGTCGTAAACAAACCTGCAGGAATGGTGGTCCATCCTGCTGCAGGCAATCCTGACGGGACTCTTGTAAATGCTCTTCTGCATCATTGCGGGGAAAGCCTGTCAGGGATTGGCGGCGTTGCGCGGCCTGGAATCGTTCACCGGATTGACAAGGGTACCTCCGGCCTGCTGGTCGTTGCCAAGACCGATGCCGCGCATGAAGGGCTTGCCGCGCAATTTGCCGCACATACTTTGCATCGGCGCTATCTTGCAGTGTGCAATGGCGTACCTCGCCCGGCAAACGGCACAATCGATGCGCGAATCGGTCGCTCTGACACCAACCGCAAGAAAATGGCGGTGCTCGAAAAGAAATCCTCGCGCGGTAAATCAGCCATTACGCATTATACCGTTCTCGACCCGCTAGCCGAGGCTGCGCTAATCGAGTGTCGGTTAGAGACGGGACGCACTCATCAGGTGCGCGTTCATTGCGCATCAATTGGGCATTCGCTATTAGGAGATCCGCTCTATGGCAAACCGCATAAGTCCCTCAAATCGTTGCTTTCAGGCTTGGGATTTAATCGCCAGGCGCTGCACGCAGCAGAGCTCGGTTTCGTTCATCCGATAACAGGCGAAGACGTGCGATTTTCGGCGGATCTGCCATGCGATATGCGGGAACTGATCGACGAACTGGCGCGTTTTATTCGATGAGCAACGCAGCCAAATGCGTAAAACACCGTATATGTAACCATGTGGCCTAGATCGTCGGATGCCCAGCAGGGGTCCGGCGCGAGCGGTCGACGCAAGAAAGGTTAGGAACAACGTGAGTATGTCAAAGACCCCCACGGTCCCAGCGTTGAGCGGCGAACAAAGCCTCAATCGCTATCTATCTGAAATCAAGAAGTATCCTGTTCTCACGGCTGAACAGGAATACATGCTTGCCAAGCGCTATTCCGAGCATGAAGACCCGGAAGCGGCCGCGCAGCTGGTTTCAAGTCATTTACGACTCGTTGCCAAGATCGCGATGGGCTATCGCGGCTATGGCCTGCCGGTGAGCGACCTCATTTCCGAAGGCAATGTCGGACTGATGCAGGGCGTAAAGAAATTCGAACCTGATCGCGGGTTCCGCCTCGCCACCTATGCGATGTGGTGGATCAAGGCATCGATCCAGGAATACATCCTGCGTAGCTGGTCGCTCGTGAAGATGGGCACGACCGCCGCTCAGAAAAAGCTGTTCTTCAACCTTCGCCGGATGAAAAAGCAGCTCGAAGCATATGATGACACCGATCTGTCGCCGGACGATGTGACAAAAATCGCAACCGATCTCGGCGTGCCTGAGCAGGAAGTCGTGAATATGAACCGCCGGATGATGATGGGCGGCGACGGCTCGCTCAACACGCCCATGCGCGGCGGCGAAGAAGGCTCCGGCGAATGGCAGGATTGGCTCACCGATGATCGCCCGCTTCAGGACGAGACGGTGGCTGATGCTGAAGAAGCGCAGGTCCGGCACGAAATGCTGGTCGAAGCGATGGATTCGCTCAATGAGCGCGAGCAGCACATTCTGACTGAGCGCAGGTTGACCGAAAAGCCGCAGACGCTGGAAGAGCTTTCGCAGGTTTACGATGTGAGCCGCGAACGTATTCGTCAGATCGAAGTGCGCGCGTTTGAAAAGCTGCAAAAAGCGATGCAGCGCATTGCCGGGGAGCGTTTGCTGCCAGGTATGGCGTAAGCGTCAGTTTGGTAGGCTCTCAAAAAGAGCGTCCAACACAGAAACATCGAAGCGCCGGGGGCTCGCCTCCGGCGCTTTGTGTTTGAGACCCGCTAACAGCGCTTCTTGGTCGCGAAAAGCAAACTCGACCCGGCCCGGCAACACTTCGGCCAGCGCCTCGAACCACGCTATCAGATGCGGCTGAAGCGCGACGTGGCGTTCGAAATTGCGGCGCGTGCGGGTGGGGTCATTCTCCTTCTGGCGGCGCGCGACCTCCGGCGCGATGCGCTTCACCAGGTACAAATCGGCAAAGCCCAACCGCCCGGCGGCGAAGGACGCGCGCGCCTTTGGCCTCGCGGCCTCGAACACCTCCATCGTCCCCAGCCCTGCGCGCGCCAGGCTCCAATCGTAATGCGATTTGAACGGATCGGTATCGCAAATGGCAAAACCGTGCTCACCCTCGACCTCCAGCGCGCGGGCAAAACGGCGCTCGTTATGCGCAATCCAGTAGGAGGCGCGCGTCTCCGCCGGGCTCTCGGGCCCGGGCGGCGTGCCCAAGGGCTCGAATTCCGGCACCCACCTCGCTTCGCCCAGCGAGCGCGCGTAAGTGGTCTTGCCCGCCGCGCTGATCCCTTCGATGACGATGATCATTCTCGGCTTTTGACTCCGCTCGCGCCAAACCGCCAGAGCCAATCGCGCGCGGCAACCAAAGCGCGAACTTACGAAAAGCGCCAAAATGCGATAGGTTTTTACGGCTTTGAAGGGGGAAGACTATGCCGCTCGCCTTTCTTCGTCGTCGGCGCTTTCTGGCCGGATTGGTAGCTCTTGGCGCACTAAGCCCGTCAGCGCTCGCTAAAGAGAAGCTGACCTGCCACTTGGAGGCGCAACCACAAAATTCGCGAGTGAGCTTTGTTAAAGGCGGGGTCTATCATGACGGCTCATCCCAAAAGCGGACGTCACAAAGACAAGTGGCGTGCATAAAGCCGTTCGACCCAGAGGTTGCATCGCATTTAGGCGAAGGCGATTTCGAAGCCATGATCGGGTATTATGTCATGGACATGGGTAGCTTCCGCCAACGCTGGCTGCGTTTTCAAGTGAGGCATGGCGTCGTACAGTGTTGTTACACAAAGAAGAAGACTGCAAGCCGACAATCTATCTAGAACCTCGCGAAGGATGCTTCCTCACTACAGCAGCAGTCGAAACCATCGGGCTAGACGATGATTGCTGGGAGCTTCAGACCCTGCGCCGGTTCCGCGATAACTGGCTGGCTGATCAAACAGATGGCGCCGCCGATATCGCGCGCTATTATGAATACGCACCGACCATTGCGGACGGTCTCCGGGAGCACCCCCGCAAGCTTGCGCAGTTGTACTTCACTGGCATCCTGCCAAGCGCTCTTGCAGCGAAATTCGGGTTAAACCGGATGGCCCGTGCGATTTATTCGCATCATATGCGTGCGCTTACTGGGACGATGTAAGCTACCAGCACGCACAGTGGTAGCGAAGCTTGCAAGTCGCGTCCAAACAGGCAAACGCGTCTTCTATGGCGCGCCGTATTGCTACCCGCATTCTGAAGCTTTTGGCTCAAGCCATTCTCTGGTTTGTCGGTCTCAGCCTGTTGCTTGTCATCGCTTTCAAATGGCTGCCAGTGCCGATCACTGCGACCATGGTGATGGATGAGAATGGCGCGACCCGAGACTGGGAAAGTCTGGAGAACATCGACCGCGATCTGGTACGCGCTGTGATTGCCGCTGAAGATTCCAAGTTTTGCGAACACAACGGCTTCGACACCGAAGCGATCGAACAGGCAATCGAAGAAAACGCGCGCGCGCGCAAGAATGGTGGGCGGATCAGAGGTGCTTCCACGATCTCTCAACAGACCGCTAAGAATGTATTTCTGTGGCAGGGGGGCGGTTACTTTCGCAAAGCCCTCGAAGCCTGGTTTACTTTCTGGATCGAGAACGTCTGGGGCAAGCACCGGATCATGGAAGTCTATCTCAATGTCGCAGAGACCGGCATCGGCACTTATGGCGTGACCGCCGGTGCCGAGCGCTACTATGGCAAGTCCGCCGCGCGCCTTAGTGCAAGCGAAGCCGCGCGCATGGCAGCCGCGCTGCCAAGCCCCAAAACACGCGCAGTTAAGACCCCCGGCGGCTGGCTGGCCCGTCATGGCCGGACTATCGAACGACGTATGCGAGTGGTCGAGCGCGACGGGCTGGCTGCGTGTGTCTATCCCTAAAGCAACCCAAACTCAGCCACCTATGCGGACGCGGCGCGCGCAATACGCACCACAATGTTGCAGACTTCGCCATTGACCCACGCGTTCGGCGCGGGCATCGCTTGCGTTATGGGGAGAGGTGTCGCGATAAGCAGACAGCAGGGCTACGTCCAAAATCGGGCGATGCGGCCCAACCCTTTCTTTTTGCCCCGATATCACACGGTCGCGCATCAATGAGTGTTGCGCCTGAACCTTCGCCCACCAGTCAAGTCAACGAAGCGCGTGAGCACTTGCGTGCGGCGATGATCCGCCTAGCGGGCGGGGACCAGTCTGCGCTGGAAGAAATATATCAAGCAACGCAATTGAAACTCTACGGTATATGCTTTCGTATCTTAGGCGATAGAAAGGAAGCGGAAGACGCCTTGCAAGACGTCTATGTCAATCTGTGGCAGCGCGCGGATCGTTATGATCCGGAGCGCGCCAGCCCGATATCGTGGCTGGCAACGTTCGCACGCAATCGTGCGATCGATCGTTTGCGCACAGGCAAGATCCGCAGCAATGCCGTGCCGGTCGAAGAAGCAACGCCGCTACCCGATGAAATGCCGCTGGCCGATCAATTGCTAATCGATGGCGAGCGCGCAGCGCGCGTGCATACCTGCCTTGAGACGCTTGATGACAACGTCCGCATGCATATTCGCAGCGCGTTCTTCGATGGCCACACATATGCCGAACTCGCTGAGCGAGCCGACGTGCCGCTTGGAACAATGAAAAGCTGGATTCGGCGCGGCCTCATGAAACTGAAGACCTGTCTGGAGATCGGCGAATGACTGATCCCACTAACCCGGCAGGCGGACCAGACCGCGATGACGATATGCTCGCCGCTGAATATGCGCTCGGTCTGCTCGAAGGCGAAGAGCTGCTGACGGCGCGCGGGCAAGCGGCGCACGATCCTGCGTTTAGTGCGAGCGTCGCACGGTGGAATGCGCATTTGGCTCCGCTGCTCGACGAAGTGCAACCGATTGAATGCTCGCGTGACCTATGGCCTGAGATTGCTGCGCAGATTAGTCGGCGCGAGGAGCTTGCCGCTCAGCCGGACCCCGACAATGTAGTTGTATTGGATCTCCAGCAGCAGCTTCAGCGCTGGAAAGTGACTGCTGGCCTGTCGTCCGCAGCGGCGGTGGCTGCGCTCGCATTTCTGGTGTTTGGCTTAAGCCAATCTCCACCGCCTCAAGATGCAAATCGGGATGCACCGGTGCAAATGGTATCCGCAGCGCCGCTCGTGGCCTCGATCCCGATCGGCGAGACGCAGTTGCGCCTTGGGATTACCTTCCTGCCCGATAGCGACGAAATGCTGGTGTCAGCCTCTGGTTTGAGCGCTGACGGCGTGCATGATCACGAATTGTGGCTGGTGCCGCGCGATGGCAGCGCACTGCAATCGCTGGGTGTGGTGGTGCCAGGGGAAGAGCGCCGGGTCGAACTCCCGGCCGATGTCACGCGGAACATGGGTGACGGCGTTGAATTGCTGCTCACGCGCGAGCCTCTTGGAGGCAAACCCGAAGGTCAAGATGCAGGCCCTGTGGTCGCGCAAGGTGCCTTGGCACAAGTGTAAACGCTGGCCCATCAGCCAACGCCTTTTGTAGGCCTTCGGGGTCTTGGCATAACCTCGCAAGTACCTGCATTTTAGCAATTTTCGAATAAATTTGCACAGGAGCGCATCCGCTTCGCGCACATAATCGTAACTCCAGCGCAAGATCGGGAGGGCTTGCTCATTATGGAGAACACAATGCCTTTGATCCCGAACCTGTCGAAGAAAACCGTTTCCGCCGCTTTGGCTGCGCTTGCTGCAACCACCGCAATTGCCGTGGTCCCAGCCACACCAGCCGAAGCTGGTCATCACAAAAAGCGCGCTCAAGCCAATCTGGTTGAAACCGCTGTTAGCACCGGAGTGCACAAGACGCTCGTCACCGCGGTAAAGGCCGCTGACTTGGCAGAGACCCTTTCCAGCCCGGGCCCTTTCACCGTCTTTGCACCGACAGACACCGCTTTTGCCAAGCTTCCTGAAGGCACTGTTGCAACGCTGGTGAAGCCTGAGAGCAAGCAAACGCTGACCCGCATTCTCACCTATCACGCCGTGGCTGGCCGGGTCACGTCAAGCGATCTGGTAAACCTCATCAACACCAATGGCGGCGAATATCGCATCCAGACCATTGCTGGTCCCATGCTGACCGCGCGCCTTTCAGGCGACAAGATCGTGATCACCGATGGCGCGGGTGGGACGAGCGCCGTGACCACGGCTGACGTGAACACATCAAACGGTGTGATCCACGTCACCGACGGAGTGTTCCTCCCCGGTTGAGCCACAAGACATCAACTTGCGCCGTCTCATCCGTTCCCAACCTCCCACTTGAGATGGTGCAAACACAAGGGTCGCAAGACCCTAGCACCCCGCTCGGTCCACCTCCCGGTCGAGCGGGGTTTTTGCATGCAAATCCTTGGCACTTAGCCGCTCGGCAACCAGCGCTGCATCCTCACCTCAAGCAGGCGGATAAGTTGCGGGTCCATGAAATCGTATTCATCCGGAATATCGAG
>JBCCJD010000049.1:0-24921 GCA_039027955.1 Pseudomonadota bacterium | reverse complement strand
TACCAGACCAAGGATAAGCGCGAGGAATGTCAGCCCGACCGGAAGACGGATCACCACCAGGTCAAACCGCTGAAGGACCGCTTTATCAGCCTGCTTGCTCAAGAATTCGGCCCCCTATCGTGGCTAACGCTCTTTTCTTTGCGCGATAACCGCGTCAGAAGCGGGTGACAATCGCAGCACCAATTGGACGCGGGAGCGCGCTCTTCGATGACACGAAAATTCTTCGGCACTGATGGGATCAGAGGCCGCACTAATGCCGGCGTGATGACGGCAGCAACAGCGATGCGGGTCGGTCAGGCTGCAGGCAATTATTTTATGCGCGGCGGGCATCGCCATCGGGTCGTGATTGGCAAGGATACCAGGCTGTCAGGCTATATGATGGAAAGCGCGCTGGTTGCTGGCTTTACGAGCGTCGGGATGGATGTGATCATGACAGGGCCACTCCCGACCCCTGCAATCGCGCTCCTGACCCGCGAAATGCGCGCTGATTTGGGAGTGATGATCTCCGCCAGCCACAATCTCTTTCCCGATAACGGGATCAAGCTGTTCGGTCCTGATGGTTTTAAACTCTCAGACGAGGTTGAGCTTGAAATCGAGCGGCTGCTTGACACTGAGCTTGCCCTTGCCCCGGCCGAAAGTATCGGTCGCGCGCGCCGGATTGAGGATTCGCGCGGGCGCTACATCCATGCGGTCAAGCAATCGCTTTCAAGCGCAACCCGTTTTGATGGGCTTAAAGTGGTGGTCGATTGCGCTCATGGCGCGGCCTATCAGGTTACGCCGTCCGCAATCTGGGAGCTTGGGGCAGATGTCATCACGCTCGGGGTCGATCCCAATGGCATCAACATCAATGACGGGGTTGGCTCGACTGCGATCGAAGCCTTGCAGGCCAGAGTTGTTGCGGAAGGCGCCGATATCGGGATCGCTCTTGATGGCGACGCCGATCGGCTGATAGTCGTCGATGAGAAGGGTCGCAAAGTCGATGGCGATCAGATCATGGCGCTGATCGCGACGCGAATGCAGGAGAAGCAATTGCTGCGCGGCGGCGGGGTGGTCGCAACTGTCATGTCCAATCTCGGGCTGGAGCGGTATCTCGATGAGATTGATCTCACGCTCGAACGCACACGGGTTGGTGACCGCTATGTGCTGGAACGCATGAAGGCCGGCGGGTTCAATGTCGGCGGCGAACAATCAGGCCACATGATCCTGCTCGATCATGCAACAACCGGAGATGGGACGGTTGCTGCCCTGCGCGTGATCGCAAGCCTGGTGCGCAATCAGAAACCCGCCAGCGAAATCCTCCACTTGTTCGATCCGGTCCCGCAATTGCTTAAGAATGTCCGCTATGATGGCGGCAAGCCGCTTGATGATGCGCAAGTCAAAGAAGTGATCGCGGATGCGGAAGGCGAACTTGAAGGCCGAGGCCGGCTCGTTATCCGTCCTTCCGGCACGGAACCGGTCATCCGCGTGATGGCGGAAGGCGACGATTCAGCGCAGGTCGAATCGGTCGTGGACCGCGTCTGCGATGCGGTGCGCGCGGCAGCGTAAGCGGGACTGAGAGGTGCCAACTGACACGCCACCTCCGCGCGTACTGACGATCGCTGGCTCTGATTGCTCGGGCGGCGCGGGGATCCAGGCCGATCTCAAAACCATCGCTATGCTGGGCGGCTATGGGATGAGCGCGATCACCGCAGCGACTGCGCAAAACAGTATCGGCGTGCAAGCAATTGTGCCGATGTCAGGCGAGTTTGTCGGGACGCAAATTCGCTCCTGCATAAGCGATATCGGCGTCGATGCGATCAAGCTCGGCATGCTCCACGATGAAGCCATCATCACCGCCGTGGCGCAGGCCCTGAGCGACATCGATCCGGCTATTCCGGTGGTGCTTGACCCGGTAATGGTCGCAAGCTCTGGCGCGGTGCTGATTGCCGATCCGGCGATTGAAATCATGCGCGAACAGCTGTTTGGCCGCGCAACCTTGATCACACCTAATCTGCCTGAACTGGAGCATCTTCATCGCCGAACTTTGCGCACCACCGCTCTCGCTGAAGCGGCCGCTGAGGAGCTGAGGCAGACCTATGGCTGCGCGGTGCTTGCCAAAGGGGGGCATACCGATGATGCGCAGATCATCGATTTACTGGTGACAGGAAATGGTCCCGTTCAGCGGCTAACTCACGCCCGTATCGACACCCGTCACACACATGGCACCGGCTGCACGCTATCCTCCGCGATTGCCACTTTGCTGGCGCACGGCCAGCCGCTTGATCATGCCGTCAAGCTCGCCCGGCAATTCGTGCTTCACGCGATCAAGGCTGCACCTGGATTTGGCGCAGGGAGCGGCCCCCTAGGCCATCACGCCGTGCGCAAGCTTGAATGATCAGGCTCTTATCGCTCGAGTTCATAGAATTCGGCGATATGCTGCCAAGCTTCGTCTGCTGTCTCGCACCACTGGAACAGCTCAAGATCCTTAGGCGAGATCGTGCCCTCTTCAGCAAAGGCGTCAAAGTCGATCACCCGCGTCCAGAAGTCTTTACCGAACAGGAGGATCGGGATCGGCTTCATCTTGCCGGTCTGGATCAAGGTGAGCAGCTCAAAGAGTTCATCGAATGTCCCGAACCCGCCGGGGAACACCGCGACCGCGCGCGCTCGCAAGAGGAAGTGCATCTTGCGTAAAGCGAAATAGTGGAACTGAAAACTCAGATAAGGCGTCACGAACGTGTTCGGCGCCTGCTCATGCGGCAGCACGATGTTGAGCCCGATCGATTCCGCTCCCGCTTCGCTCGCGCCGCGATTGCCCGCTTCCATGATCGAAGGCCCGCCGCCGGTGGTTACGACAAACTGCCGCTTGCCATCTTCGATGATCGCTTTTTCCGAAACCAGCCGAGACAGCTTGTATGCTTCATCATAGTATTTTGCTTTGGCGGCAAGCCGAGCCGCAATCTTCTGCTCCGTCTCAGTTCCGCTGGCCGCAGCCACAGCGACGCGTTCCTCGGCTTCGGCAGGCGACGGGATCCGAGCAGAACCGTACATCACCAAGGTCGAGCCAACCCGCGCTTCGTCAAGGAGCATTTCGGGCTTCAACAACTCCAGTTGAAACCGCACCGGACGCAATTCATCGCGCAGCATGAAATCGTGGTCACGAAAGGCAAGCTTGTACGCCGGGTGCTCGGTCTGCGGGGTGCGGTCCGGCGCTTCTTCGGCAAAGCGGGTTTCTTCGCCGGCGCGGTAAAATTTGCGATCCGTGAGATCGTGATCGGGATGCTTATCGGTCATGCGCCAGCCCGTAGGCGCGGCGGCGGTGCCCGGCAAGCGCCGATCGAACCACAATCATGCGATAACGTGGATGCCCCGTGAGGATTCGAACCTCAATTGACGGAGTCAGAGTCCGTAGTCTTACCATTAGACGACGGGGCAATTGGCCTGCAGGAGCGCTGCTCGCTCTCGCGAAGCGAGCGGCGCACTTAAGTTTGTCGAACCACAAAATCAAGCGGCAAGGCGTGTCAGTTTGGAACCATTTCGCGTTATGCTTGCCCTTAGCTCAGGCTTGGGTTAGCCTTTCGCTAAGTTCCTGACCAATCGTCAGGTGAAATGGATGAATGATTATGGCGGATGCGTTTCCGCCGGACGAGAGTAGGAAAGCTGGTAAACAAAGGGGCAGCAAGTCCGGCACAGTAGCCGATTTTCGCTACACTCGCTCCTTCCAGTCGAAGAAACGCCGAAGCGGCAGCAATTCTGGCGCTGTCCAGGCCTCTGCTTCATCCGGACCTTATGCTTCAGCAAATCTGTGTGGCGAAGAAAGCCGGGTGAGGCGTTCACAGCAGACCGCTTCAGACAAGCCTGCAAATTCGAACCGGGGCCAGCCCGCAGCAGCATCAGCGCACCGTTCCAACGAAGCCTATGCTGCGCTTGATCTTGGCACCAACAATTGCCGTTTGTTGATTGCGCGGCCCTCAGGCCGGGATTTCACTGTCATCGATGCGTTCAGCCGAGTGGTAAAGCTGGGTGAAGATCTCGCGACCACTGGGCGATTATCGGATCAGGCGATGGATCGGGCTTTGTCAGCATTATCGGTGTGCGCTGACAAACTACGCCGGCGTAATGTTCGTCTGGCTCGCTCGGTTGCAACCGAAGCGTGCCGCCGCGCCGTGAATGGCGATGCCTTCATCGAGCGTGTCCGACGCGAAACCGGCATTGCGCTTGATGTGATCAGCGCCGAAGAGGAAGCCCGTCTGGCGGTGCTCGGCTGTCATATTCTGCTTGAGCAAGGCGATGGCCCGGCGGTGATATTCGATATTGGCGGCGGCTCCACAGAACTCGTGCTGCTTGAGCCTGGCGCGAAAATCCCGCGCATACTTGACTGGCAGAGTGTGCCTTGGGGCGTCGTCTCGCTGACCGATACCGTCCAACGCGGCGGGTCAGGGCTTGATGCGCGGCTTGACCGATATGCCCGGATGCGCAGTCTGGTCGAAGAGAGCTTTGCACCGTTTGCCGCGCGCGTTGCCAAAGCGGCAGCGTGCCCGGACATACGTCTTCTTGGAACGAGCGGGACAGTAACGACGCTTGCCAGCCTCCATCTTGAGTTGCCGCATTACGATCGCAAAGCGGTCGATGGCCTGATCGTTCCAGCACCTGCCATGCGTGACATCAGCCAGCAATTGGCAGGGATGTCCCCTGCTGAGCGCAGCACTTTGCCATGTATCGGCGAGGATCGCGCTGATCTGGTCGTGGCTGGATGTGCGATCCTGGAATCGATCCTCGATTTATGGCCTGCGCGGCGCCTAGGGGTCGCTGATCGAGGCATTCGCGAAGGCATTTTGCGCAGTTTGATGGCTTCGGAGCGACAGAGCCAGCGTTCGCTCAAGGCGTTGCAGCAAATGCGCGCCGACAAACCGAAGAGCTAGGCGATGAGCCGCGCGGGCCGGAATTCCGATCGCCGGGTCAAAACAGCCAAGAAGCGCACCGCGTCCTCAACCCGGTGGCTCGAACGCCAGCTCAACGACCCTTATGTCAAGCAGGCCAAGGCTGACGGCTATCGCAGCCGGGCTGCCTATAAGCTGCTGGAGCTCGATCAGCGCTTCGGCTTGATTAAAGGTGCTAAGCGTGTGGTTGACTTAGGGATTGCGCCGGGCGGATGGGCGCAAGTGGTGCGCGCCAAAGCGCCTAAGGCAACGGTTGTCGGGATCGACCTCCTGCCAACCGAACCGATTGAAGGTGTGACCATCTTCGAGATGGACTTCATGGACGAGGCTGCGCCTGCCGCATTGGAAGAGGCGCTGGGCGGTCCGCCTGATCTCGTCTTGTCGGATATGGCCGCGAACACTGTGGGGCACAAGCAGACCGACCATTTGCGCACTATGGGCCTGGTTGAAGCTGCAGCGTGGTTCGCGGCTGAGACACTCGCTCCTAAAGGTGCATTTGTTGCCAAAGTACTGGCAGGCGGGACGGACACTGAATTACTGGCGCTGCTGAAACAGCACTTTGCCAGCGTGAAACACGCTAAACCTCCCGCGAGCCGCAAAGGCTCATCGGAATGGTATGTCATTGCGCAAGGGTTTAAGGGCCGCGACTGAGCCCGCGATGCCTTAATGGCGCTTATTCGGCTGCTTGCGCTTCAGCGGTTTCTTCTGAAGTGCTTTCAGCGGCGTTCTGCTCTGCTTCTGCGGTTGCTTCAACATCGGCATCAGCAGCGGCTTCTTCGCCTTCCACGACTTCTACTTCGGCCGTGAATTCAGGAAGCGGCAGGTTCGAGCCGGCCTGGTTCATGAATAAAGCAACGGCAGCGCGGTCTTCGACTTTGGACAACCCAGCAAAATTCATCTTAGTGCCGTCGATATACCGCTTGGGAGCCTTGAGCCACTCGTTCATTTCTTCCCAGCCCCATTCGCCGCCAAACTCGGCCATTGCGCCAGAATACTGAAAACCGGGCTTCTTTCCGACCGGCGCGCCTATGATCGCATGAAGATTAGGCCCGACACCGTTCGCACCGCCAGGCGTAAGCGTGTGGCAAGACGCGCATTTGGCATAGACCTTCTCGCCGTCTTCAGCGCTTACCAAAGTAAGCGCTTCAGCCATGCTCATTTCCACTGGCGCGGCGGTGTCTTCAACTTCAACCCCTTCGATCACATAGCCCAGTTGCTCCGGCCGCTCAGGCGAGGAGCCGTGAAAGTACTTCTCGCTAAGCACTGACAGGCCAAGCCCGACAATACCTGCAAACAGTACCCATCCCGCGATCGTATTAACAAGATCGCCCTGATCCGCTGCCGTTTCGGCAAGCGCTTGCTCTGATGTCTGTTGATCCATCCCATCGGCTCAATAATCGCGCGGTCAGCGCGGCGCAAGAGCCATAGGGACATCACTGATTGCAGGATTTGCAAGCAGGCTTGCTCCTGTTTACCCGCCGCACTACCAGCCCCGGTTATGACACGTAGTTTTCCCGGGCCAGCGCTGCACTTGGTCGACACGATGCGGGCGGCGGCGGCGGCTGATCCAGCGCAAACAATCGCTTTCCAAGGCTCGCCCGGTGCGAATTCGCATCGCGCAGCGACAGAAGCGCGGCCCGGCGCCTTGCCGCTCCCATGTTTCAGCTTTGAAGATGCACTCGACGCAGTGAAAGACGGACGCGCGCAGGAAGCGATCATCCCGATCGAGAATTCGCAGCACGGGCGGGTGGCGGATATCCATTTCCTGCTGCCTGAAAGCGGGCTTGCGATTGTGGGCGAATATTTCATGCCCATTCATCATGCGCTGATGGGCCTTGGCGATGGACCTTTTAGCGCCGCCTACAGCCATCCTCAGGCGCTCGGGCAATCACGTCTGTTTCTGCGCGAACGCGGCATCGTACCGCTAAGCCATGCTGACACAGCAGGAGCGGCAGCTTTCGTTGCTGAACGCGGCGAGCCGAGCCTCGCTGCGATTGCGCCGGCCATCGCTGCTGAACTCTACGGACTTAATATCGTTGCCGAAAACGTCGAAGACAGCCCGGACAACATGACCCGCTTCGTGATTCTGGCAGGCCAGCCGGTCGCCGCCGAAGCGCTGCCTCCCGGCGAAGCGATCACGACTTTCGTGTTTGAAGTTAAGAACATCCCCGCAGCGCTGTACAAAGCGATGGGCGGATTTGCGACCAATGGTGTCAACATGACCAAGCTTGAGAGCTATCAGCAAGGCACAAGCTTTTCCGCCACCATGTTCTACGCCGATATCATCGGCACGCCCGGCGATCCGGCGGTCGACCGCGCGCTTGAGGAATGCGCGTTCCATTCCAAGGAATTGAGGATTTTGGGAACGTACCAACAGGCACGGCGACGCGGGTGACTGGATGTGTGCCGACAACAAACCACGAAGACCGTTTCTTCAATAACGACAATGCCCTGTTGCACCTAGCGATCAGCCGTGCCACCACCTGCCGGGCATGACCACGGCGGTGCAGACCTTCCCTAGCAATTCCGACCCGGCGACTTCCGCACCAGCTGAGGGTACCTCTGCGAGCGCGCGGGAAAGCTGGGAGAACCTGCGCGATGATGGCGATATCCAGTTCGAGCCGGTGGAAATCCCGCCGATTGAACCACGCGAATTGAGTGCATTTGAAGAAGCACTTCGTGACTTCTTCAAATGGCTCGGCGAAGTGTTTGCCCCCATTGGCCAAGCGCTCGGCGGATCGTGGGTATGGCTGCAATGGGTCATTCTGGGATTGCTGGCCGCGCTGATCCTTTACCTGCTGATCCGCACGTTCGGCCCGCTTGTCTATAATCGCAAAAACGCAGTCGCGGCTGAAGAGGTGCCCGAATGGCAGCCTGATCAAGCAGAAAGTCTCGCTCTGCTCGAAGATGCGGACCGGCTGGCTGCCGCCGGGCAATATGATGAAGCAACGCATTTGCTGCTGATGCGCAGCGTTAATCAGATTGCAACTGCCCGGCCTGACTGGGTGGAGCCATCGAGCACTGCCCGCGAATTGGCGGCCCTGCCAGCCCTTTCGGAGGCTGCCCGCAGTGCATTCGGGACAATTTCAGAGCGGGTCGAGCGCAGTCTGTTTGCGCTGCGTTCGCTTGATCGGGCCGACTGGGAGACGGCCCGCGCTGCCTATGCTGAATTTGCGCTCACCAAGCTTGATCGCAAACCGCTCGCAGGAGCGCGTTGATGAACACTCAAAGCGCTTCAAAACCTGCCCTTAGCGGCCGCAATGCTGGCCCGTTCGGGCGCACGACCGTGCTGTTTGTCGTGCTGGTCGGATTTGGTGCGTTTCTCGCCATGCTGTATTTCATATCGGGCGGCGATGACGGGATGCAGGGCAATGATGGAGCGGCGCATGCCGCTGCAAAGGGGCTTAACGGCTATGCCGGGCTGGTTCGGCTGCTGGAAGCAGAAGGCTACGACGTGTCGCAATCGCGCTCGCCCAGCGGGTTTGAAACCGACGAGCTTCTGGTCCTTACGCCGCCGCATTTCACCGATGCTGAGGACATCAGCCAGATTCTGGAAGACCGCAAATATGTCGGGCCAACTCTGGTAATCTTGCCGAAATGGTTCGCCAGCCGCCCTCCTCGCAATATTCCTGACGAAGTCGCTGATGAATTCAAACGCGGCTGGGTGACGCTGAGCAATCCCTCCTCGATTGGCTGGAGCGAAAAATTGCCACTGCCGTTCAAATTCGAGCACAAGCTCGAGATGTCAGAGGAAGACAAGGCTCCCGATTGGGAAGGATTGGCGCTATCCGGCGAACTCCCGACACCTGCGATAACCTATGCCGAGCGAAACGCTTTGCATGAGCCGCTCGTGCTGGATGCTGCCGGGCATGTGCTGGCGCTTAATGTGCTTGGCGAAGAAGATAGCGACTATTACGCCGATGCGCATTGGACGGTGTTCGTCGTTGAACCTGATCTCGTGAACAATTACGGGCTGGCCGATGAGCAACGCGCCGCGGCCGCGCTCGCCTTAGTCGAAGAGGCTGGCTATGGGCCGGGTTCAAGCGTCACCTTTGACCTCACTTTAAATGGCTTTGGCGGCACCATGAACCTGCTGACACTGGCGTTTCGCCCGCCGTTTCTGGCTGCAACCCTTTGCCTGTTGCTGGCGATGGTGATCATTGGCTGGCGCGCATTCTTAAGGTTCGGGCCCGCCGCTGCCACCGCTCCAGCGATCGCCTTTGGAAAACAGCGCTTGGTCAGCAATGGCGCAGGGCTGATTGTGCGGGCTGGCCGCCTGCGGCTTTTAGCTGAACCCTATGCAGCGTTATCCGCCAAAAGACTGGCGCATGCGCTCGGCCTTGCCAAACCTGATCCTGACGCAATCGATGCTGCACTGAAAGTGCGCTTGCCACTCGAAGAGCCATTCACTGTGCGTGCCGCTCAATTGCGCAACGCTAACACTCCGACCGAAATACTTCGCGCTGCACAGGCGCTTAACGAGCTGATGGGGAAACTCGCCAAATGAGCATGAGCCTTGAAGAATTGCGCGCGCTGACTGACGCGATCCGCGCTGAAATTGCTAAGGCAATTGTCGGTCAAGACGAAATGATCGAACAATTGCTGGTCGCCTTAGTCAGCGAAGGCCATGTCCTGCTTGAAGGTCCGCCTGGCACCGCCAAGACGTTCCTTGCCAACAGCTTTGCCACTGCGCTGGGTCTTGAATTCGGGCGCATTCAGTTCACCCCTGACTTATTGCCAGGCGACATTCTCGGGTCCAACCTGTTCAACTTCCAGACGAGCCAATTCACGCTGACGCGCGGCCCGATCTTTGCTGAGCTGCTGCTGGCTGACGAGATCAACCGCACGCCGCCTAAAACGCAGGCCGCTTTGCTCGAAGCGATGCAGGAAAGGCGTGTGACGCTTGACGGCGAAACCCACCAATTGCCTCCGCGCTTCATGGTGGTGGCGACGCAAAACCCGATTGAGAACCAAGGCGTCTACCCGCTCCCTGAAGCGCAGCTTGACCGGTTCTTGTTCAAGCTGCTGGTGCCCTATCCCGACGAAACCGAAGAAACGCGGATCGTCTCCAGCTATGGCGCGCGTCAAGGTCCGCAGCGTCCAGCTGATCTCGGTGTGACGGCGGTCACCAACGCCGCGCAATTGAGCGAAGCCAGCGCAGCGCTTGATCATGTCACAGTGGCTGAAGAGATCACGCAATATGTCGTGCGGCTGGTAAGAGCGACGCGCGAACATGCCGAACTTGCAGTCGGTGCGAGCCCGCGTGCAGCCGTGATGCTGGCTAATGCCGCGCGCGGGCGGGCGGCGCTTTCTGGCCGCGCCTACACCATCCCCGATGATGTAAAGGCGCTTGCCGTCCCGGTCTTGCGCCACCGTCTGACGCTAAGCCCGGCAGCGGAAATCGAAGGACGCGATATCGAAGCGCTGGTCGCCGAACTGGTCGAAGCCACTGAGGCGCCGCGGTAAAGCGGATGGCAGAGCTGGGGATCAACCTTCCGGTTCTTCCGCTGGTACCGACTGAGCGCGCGGCGTGGCTTATCGCGGGCTTCGCGCCGGTTGCACTGGTGATTGCCGCGACTGCTCCGGCCCTGTGGATCATCGCACCGGTTGCCGCAGGCGTGTTGATCGCGCTGATCCTGCTTGATGCCATGCTCGCAAGCAATTGCCGCAAGTGGGAGGTATCAGCGCCGGCCGACGCTGAAGTTGGGCAGAAGTGTCCGGTCAGCGTCTTTGCCTGGCTTAGCCGGACATCGAGTTCGCGCATCGAAGCCGCGCTCGAATTCGATCCTCGCCTTGGTGAAGGTGGCCGCGTGACAGTCAACCTGGCGCTCGATGCGGAAGAGACCGCGTTTAGCGGCACAGCCGAACTCGTTCCCGAACGCCGTGGCACCGCCGAAATCAGCCGCGCATGGCTGCGCTGGACCGGGCCGCTGGGCTTAGGCGCGCGCCAATCGGTTCGCGCGCTTGATACATCCGTGCGCATCTGGCCTGATCTTTCACCGGTTCGCTCGAAAGAATTGCAGACTTTCCTGCGCGATGCGCAAGTGGGCCTCATCGCGCGGCGCATTCGGGGCGAAGGCACTCAATTCGAAGCGCTATCCGAATACGAACCGGGGATGGACCGGCGGCGGATCGATTGGAAAGCGAGCGCGCGGCATAACCATTTGTATGCGCGCGAGAATGAAAGCGAGCGCAACAACCAGATCGTGTTTGCGTTCGATTGCGGGCAGGCCATGTGCGAGCCCGTTGATGGCATGCCGCGGATCGACCGCGCTGTGACAGCCGCTTTGACATGCGCGTTCGTGGCGCTGAAAAGCAGCGACAAGGTCGCGCTGTTCGGTTTTGCGCAGCGTCCGCAGATCATGACGCCGTTCATCCAGGACACCCGCGCCTTTTACCGCTTGCAAAGCGCGGCGGCCGGGCTCGATTACGAGCCGACTGAGCCCAACTTCACGCTTGCGCTGGCGACCCTGACGACCAAGCTCAAGCGCCGCTCGCTGATTGTGTTGTTTTCCGATTTTACGGACCCCACCGCAGCGGAATTGATGATCGAGAGCGTGGGACGCCTGGTTGATCGGCATCTTGTCCTGTTCGTGACGATCGCGGATAGCGAGCTGGAAACCATCATTTCCGAAGAGCCAGGCGATGTCGCAACGCTCGCTCGCAGCGTGACGGCTGATACGCTTGCTCACCAACGCAATGTCGTGTTGCAGCGATTACGACGAATGGGGGTCGATGTAATCGAAGCGCCGTGGGAGAAAATCGGCTATCAGCTGATCGACCGGTATTTCATGATCAAGAACAGCGAGGCAATCGGATGAACGCGCCTCAGCGCAAAAGCAAAGTCGCAGCAAGGCTTTCGGCTTGGCTGGGACGCGGAGAAATCGCAGCGCCCGCTGATATCGAAAGCGCAGCGCTGCGCTCGGACCGGTTCCGGCTTGAGCGTGAAGAAGACTGGCGGCGGCTCGAAGCGATAATCGCGCGCATGGAGCGCGGCGGCGTCAAGCGGATCGCTGATGACGATTTGCTGGCTTTACCAACGCTCTATCGCACCGCGGCCTCAAGCCTTTCGGTCGCGCGCGAGACGTCGCTTGATGCTGGCACGCTGGCTTACCTGGAAAGCCTGGTCCAACGCGCGTGGTTTCAGGTTTACGGTCCGCGCAAAGGGCTGTTCGGGTGGCTGCGGGAGTTCTTTTTTGGCGGATGGAGCCGAGCGGTTCGTGAAATCGGGTTCGACGTTGCGGTTGCGCTTGCGATCTGCATTGCCGGCGCTGTTGTCGGGTGGTTGCTGGTCGATCAGGATCAGGAGTGGTTTTACCGCTTAGCGCCCGTTTCGCTTGGCGACCCAAGGGTACCGGGAGCATCACGCGAAGCCTTGCTTGATACCATCGCAGTCGAAGACGACGCCGGAGGGCTATCATCCTTTGCCGCTTTCCTGTTCAGCAACAATGCAGGCGTTTCGATCCTCGCATTCGCGTTAGGCTTTGCCTTTGGCTTGCCTTCACTGATGCTGCTGGTGCACAATTTTGCAAGCTTCAGCGCGATGATGTGGGTGTTTCACAGCCAAGGCCTCCATTGGGAATTCGCCGCTTGGCTGAGCGTGCATGGCACCACCGAATTGTTCGCGATTGTGCTGTCTGGTGCGGCCGGGTTGCATATCGGGCGATCGATGGCGTTTCCGGGATCGCAAACGGTGCTTGAAGCAGCCTCGACTGCGGGCAAGCGCGGCGCAGTGGTGATGGTCGGCGTGGTGCTGATGATGGTCATCGCTGCCTTGCTTGAAGCGTTTCCGCGTCAGCTGGTCGAAGGTACCGGCAATCGCTTCATGATCGGCGGAATGATGCTGACGTTCTGGCTTGCCTATTTCTTTCTCTATCGCCCTCGGCGGGTGGATGAGGCGGCGATATGAATGCGCCTGTCAGCACGTCTCAGCTGAGACAAGGTAACCGGCGTCAACGCACTCTCATCACCCCTGAAGGTATCGCTGTACCCATCGTGGTTGCCTCGCGCGGAGCCAGAGTCGGCGCGCTGATCCTCGACTTTGTTATCCTGTTCACGGCCTTCATTGTCTTCAACATGGTCCTGATGTGGATCGCTGGCGGATTGTTCGAGGAGATGAACGCCTCGGATGATGAGGCTCTCTCCGGAGCGGCGGAATTTCTCTATATCCTCTATGTCCTGTTCGGATTTTTTGCCTGGTACGGGTATTTTCTTGGCCAAGAACTGGGCCCGCGCGGCGCCACTTTGGGTAAACGCGCGCTAGGCATCCGGGTGGCCGCGCGCGGAGGCGGGCGGCTGACGCCCGAAGCGGTGATCGCGCGCAATCTGCTGCGCGACATCGAGATATTCTTCCCGCTCATCTTCATCCTGGTGATGTTGGTGATGAGCGCGATGGACGAATATACCGGCGGAACGATCTGGGCTGCAACGATCTGGTTTTTCGTTTTCCTGCTCTTCCCGTTCTTCAACAAAGACGCTTTGCGTGCAGGCGATGTAATAGCCGGGACATGGGTGGTTGAAGCGCCGCGCACCCGCTTAGTCGATACGCTTTCCACTCAAGGCGCAGCCAGCGGCGCCAGCGAAGTCACCGGAGTGCGTTACAATTTCGGCGAAGAGGAATTGAGCGTTTATGGCGAACGCGAGTTGCAGACGCTTGAGCGGATGCTGCGCGAATCCCAACCCGAAGCGCTGGCCGCCGTGCATGAGACGATCTGCCGCAAGATCGGATGGGATCCGGGTGCTGGCGATGAACGCGCGTTTCTAGAAGCATTTTACGCTCAGCTTCGCGCAAAACTCGAAGGCGATATGCGATTTGGCAAACGCAAAGCGGACAAGTTTTCATGACCACACGAAGATCTGACCTCACCCGCCGCGCGGCATTGGGTTCAGGCTTGGCGCTTGGCCTAAGCGCGTGCCTTCCGCCTGATCAAAGCCCGCTTGGACGGCTGCAAGCGCGGTTTCGGATCATCGAAGCCGAAGCAGACGGGACGCTGGGCGCTGAATTGTTCGACACCGCAAACGGCCTTTCGGTAGGGATCAATCGCAATCGGCGCTTCGGGCATTGCTCTTCGTTCAAGCTGTCGCTTGCAGCAATGGTGCTGGCGCAGGACGCCAGCGGCGAAATCGATGCCGACCAGCTGGTGAGGTGGAGCGAAGACGATATGATTTTCTTCTCTCCGTTCACTGAACAGCGCTTGGCACAAGGCGCCACTCTGCGCGAACTTGCAAAAGCAACCCAGACGACCTCTGACAACACCGCAGCCAATGTGTTGCTGCGCGAACTTGGCGGACCTGCCGCATTGACCGGGTTCTGGCGATCGATGGGCGATGAGGTCAGCAGGCTCGACCGGATCGAACCGGCACTCAACAATGTCCCAGCGACCGAAATCCGCGACACCACCACCCCTTCGGCAATGGCGCGCACAGTGGCAAAGCTTGTCTATGGCGATGTGCTGCCCGAAGCGGAGCGCGCGACGCTTAAACAATGGATGGTCGAGACCGGAACGGGATTACGCCGGGTCCGCGCTGGCCTTCCGGAAAAGTGGCTGGCGGGCGACAAGACGGGAACTTCGCTCTGGCCAGGCACAGGCAGCCTTTATGTCGACATCGGCTTTGCCGAGCCGCCAAGCCAAGGCGAAGAAGCACGCGGCCCGATTACATTTGCCACCTATTTCCGCACGCGTGAGCCGATGGCTCAGATTGATCCCGTTGCTGAACGCGCGCTCGCCCGTGTCGGCGATCTGCTTGCCGATTTCGGCGAGAAGGACGATTGGTTTCCGTTCTGACAGCCCAGGCCGCGTGGCTATTCTGCGTCTGGTATGACCGATCGCTGCGAGCCTGACGGCGCTTGAGGCGGGGTCGTCTCGTCTGCAAAGATCCCGACTTCCGTAATCCCTTCGCTGGTGGCGCGGCCGCGATACATGCCCGAGGTGTTAAAGCTGTAAAGCGCATGGCCTTCGGGCGTCACAAGAATGATCCCGCCATCGCCGCCGAGTTGTTTGACTTCAGCCATCACTTGATCGGAGATGATCTGCGCTTCGTAGTCTTCCACCCGGCGTTCTTCGGCAACGCCTCCTGCCACCATCGCTTTTGCCCGCGCCAGCATTCGGATGCGAGTGCAGATTTCCTGCGCTACGCCGACCCGGATGAAATACTCGCCCCAGCCAGTGGCTGAGACCGCACAGGCCCGATTGTCAGCATAGGTGCCAGCGCCGATCACTGGCGAATCGCCAATCCGCCCCCAGCGCTTTCCGGTCATACCGCCGGTCGATGTACCGGCGGCGAGATTGCCTTCCTTATCGAGCGCCACAGCACCCACCGTGCCGAACTTGTGATCGACATCAAGCGCAGACATCTGCTTGGCCTTCATCCGTTCAAGCGAGCGCAAACGCCGCTCGGTCGCAAACCATTCAGGCGGCGCGGTTTCAAGATTGTGTTCGCTGGCGAAGTCCTGCGCGCCCTCGCCCATCAGAAAGACATGCGAGCTATTGGTGCGCACCTTATCGGCAAGCCGGATCGGGTTCTTGATCGTAGTCACGCCCGTTACTGCGCCTGCGCTGCGGTCCCGTCCGTCCATGATCGAGGCATCGAGCTCGTTCTCGCCGTCCCAAGTGAACACAGCGCCGCGTCCGGCATTAAACAGCGGATCATCTTCCAACGGGATGATCGCCGCCTTGACCGCATCGATCGCATTGCCGCCTTCGGCAAGAACCGCAGCCCCCGCATCGAGCGCGTTTTGCAAGGCCGCTTCGTAAGCAGCGCGCTGCTCGGGCGTCATCTTCGCGCGATCCATCGTCCCTGCTCCGCCATGGATCGCAATCGACCAGCGCTGTGCGCTTTCCTGTGGTGCATCGGTTTGAGCCGCAGCGGGAGCGAGCAATGAGCATGCAGCAAGCATCGCGGCGATGAAGGTCATAGCACTTTTCATAATCCGCGCTGTCTAGAGCAAAGGGGGCAACGCGGCTACACTAACGTCATACTAATAAGGGGAGCAGGACGCGTGAGCACATTTGGCAAGACATCGACCACGGACGAAGTGCTGGCGGATAAAAATCTGGCAGGCGCCAAGGTCTTTGTTACAGGCGGCAATTCAGGCCTGGGACAAGAGACGGCCCGAGCGATGGCAGCAAAAGGCGCGCATGTGATCCTGGCGGGGCGCGATCAAGCCAAGCTCGATGCCGCAATGGAGGCCATTACCGCCGCCCATCCCCAAGCGAGGTTGGAGACAATCATCTGCGATCTCGGCTCCCTTCAAAGCGTGCGCGCTTGCGGCAATGAAGCGCGCGAGCGGTTCGACAAAATTGATCTTCTAATCAATAATGCAGGGATTATGGCGGTGCCTAAAGGCACCACTGCCGACGGGTTCGAAAGCCAGTTCGGGACCAACCATATCGGCCATTTCCAGCTTACCAAAGAGCTGATGCCACTGATCAGAGCCGGAACGCACAAGCGGATTGTCAATCTATCGAGCCGCGGGCACCAATATGCGCCGCTTGATCTTGATGATCCGCATTTCGAGCAGCGCGAGTATGATCCGTTCGTCAGCTATGGCGGCTCAAAAACCGCCAATGTGCTGTTTACGGTCGGTCTGGAAGAACGCTTTGGCGGCGAGGGGATCCACGCCTACGCCGTGCATCCCGGCGGCATCCAGACCAATCTGGGGCGATATATGGACGAACAGATGCGTGATCTGCTGATGTCCAGTCTCGCCAAGAGCGATCCCGATTTCGAATGGAAAACCGAAGCTCAAGGCGCTGCGACTCAGGTCTGGGCGGCCACTAGCGATGAGCTGGAAGGGCGCGGCGGGGTCTATTGCGAGGACTGCCACGTCGCCGAAATCGACAATGAAAGCACAACCAGCGGAGTGCGCAGCTATGCGCTTGATCGGGCCAGCGCCGAGCAATTGTGGGCGATGAGCGAACAGATGATCGGAAAGCCTTTCACCGCCTAAGCTAACTTTTAGTTATTGGCTAACAATAACAACTCTTCTCAATTTATACAATAAATCTGTATGAGCCATATCCCATTGATTGTTTATTAGCTGTGCGCGTGATACTTCGCCTGAATAAATAGTCGCATCTCAACTTATCTTTTATCAGAATAGGTGAGGAAGCTATGCGCTCTTTCCTCCCTGTAGTGTTGGTTGTCTTATGTTGTCCCGCCCCGCCTGCTTGGGCGCAAGGTGAACCGTCTGAAGCTGACCCAGCAATGCGCGAAAAAGGCGTCACGCTGAAGCAACAGGACTATTCCTTTTCCTATTGCAAAATCGCAGCCGATTTCATGGAAACCGAATGGGCACCCTAGCTCGCCAGAACCGCTGGAGCCCCTTCAATAAGCTCCAGCACTTGCCGCGAAAAGCTCTGCGCTGCGTACACAGATGACCGGTCAACGTCTTCGTTTACGCCGGTGACAGAACTCGGCTGACAAGCCCATTGGTCAGCCAATGGCCTAGAAATCCGCCTGCGCGCTCAGCGGCAATCTGGACTTCGCTCGCTTCAGGCTCAGCCCCTGCGAGCCGTTCCACCACCGCGCCATACGTCGCACCTTCCTGCATCGCGGCAAATGCGCGCGCGTTGTCTTGCTCGACAATCAAGAATGTTGGCCGCTCGCCTTCTCGCCAAACAAGACATCCCGCCCGGTCGGATAACAGCGGATTTTCAGGCAGCGCATCCTCATTAGAAAGCGCGCGCCACAAGGCCTCCAGATCATACGACACAAGCCGGGCCGCTGTGCGCGGCGCAAATTCGAGCCGGAGGTCGAGCCAGTCCTGATCGCCAAAGCCTGCGCTTGCATGAGCGAATTGCGCAGCATCAAGCGGGCTGTAATCAGGCGCCCCGGCAAGCTCCAGCATCGTCCATTCGAGCCAGGCCAACTCAGCCACTTCGGCATTCTCGCGAAACAGCTCCTGGCAGGTCTCGTCAAAGCCTTCGCCCACTGCATCGATGGTCCAATGCGAAGGCGGGTGCTGGATTACGTGATGCATGCTCGCCTGGCGAAACGCGTCTGCGCCCGCATAGCGCGCGGTATGCTCGAAACTGCTGGCCAGCGCATCCATCAATGCCGAGCGATAATTCCCGCGATAAACAGACATCCCGGCGGCGTGACGCGCGCTCCACGCCTGAGGCAACGCGGCGTCATCATCGAGGATCGCCCGCATGAACGCGTCCTGGAGTTCAGCCAGTGGCAAGGCAGTAGAGCGGGTCATACAGGCTGCAACGCGCCCGCTTTTGCGCTGATCACGCGCGCACGGCCTAACTCGGCAAGCAGATCAGCCAGCGGCGGGATATGCTCGTCGCGCTCGATCATGGTGGCGACCGGCTGCTTGATGAACTGCATCGCCTTGGCATAGAGCGCCCACACGCCTTCGCACACATCGCGATCATGCGTGTCGATAATCAGATCGCGCTCTGGGGTCGCTGGCTCGTGCCCGGCAAGATGGATTTGGCGAACCCGGTCAAGTGGCAATCCGGCGAGATAATCGTCAGCCGAAAACCCATGATTGGCCGCGCTCACATAGATGTTGTTGACGTCGAGCAAGAGATAGCAACCGGTGCGCCGGGTCATCTCAGTGAGGAATTCCCATTCGCTGAGCTCGTCTTCAGGGAAAGTGAGATAGCTTGAAGGGTTTTCAAACAGCATCGACCTTCCCAGCGCGTCTTGTGCGGCGGCGATATTGTCGCAGACCGCGCGCAAGGCTTCTTCGGTCAGCGGAAGCGGAAGCAGATCGTGGCTGTTATGCGCGCTGGTGCGGGTCCAACACAGGTGATCGGACACCCATAGCGGGTCGATCCGCTGCTCAAGCTGTTTGAGCTTTGCAAGATAGCCCCGATCAAGCCCGCGAGCAGAGCCGATCGACATCGAGACGCCATGCAGGATCACGGGATAGCGTTCGCGCACCTGTTCAAGAATACGCAGCTGACGCCCGCCTTCGAGCATGTAGTTTTCCGAAATCACTTCGAGAAAATCGACCGGCACGTCAGCGGACAGGAAATCCTCATAATGGCTCCGCCGCAGGCCGAGACCAAAGCCGCCGAAAGGTGCAATCGAGGAACCGCCTGATGACATGCTCTTCATCCTATATCACGAATAATCCAAAACCTAGTCGGCAGTCCGGCGAGCATGATGCACCCCATGCCATTTGGGGGGGTCAGGGTCATGGCGCGAAAGTGCATGGCCGCGCCGCCAGACTGCCGGGCGACCCGCAACCACAAGACTACCGCGAGCCTCGCGCTGCACACCGCCATTTGCGAATGTGTGCTCGCCTGCGCGATGCATGCGCCCGCCGCAGGCAAGCTTCATAGTCCCAGTTCGTAGCGGAAGGGTGGCGCGTTACACCCGCGCGCGAAAATGCGCCCTGCCCGCCTTGAGGCACACAAATTTCATCTTTTTGTAACCAGCCCGCACCGCCCGGCGAATGACGGGGCAGCGCTGGCCGAGAGACCGGCGCAGCCCATTACCACGATAAAGGAGACCGAGTTATGAGCACTAAGACGATTGCGAGTTTCGCTGGGCTTGCCCTTACCGCAGGCATCGCCGCTGGCCTCGCCACGACCCCTGTGGTCGCACAAGGCGCCAAGGAAAAATGCTACGGCATTTCAAAAGCAGGCAAGAACGATTGCGCCGCTGGCCCAGGCACAAGCTGCGCAGGCACCTCGACCCGCGACTACCAAGGCAATGCCTGGAAGTATGTCGACAAAGGCAGCTGCGTGAAGATCAAAACGCCTAAAGGCAATGGCTCACTGAAGCCGATCAAACGCTGATATTGCACTGATCGGACCGCGCGCAATCAAACACCTTTCGCTGGCATGATTTCTCGCTAAGTCTTGAAATCAGACCGGGGGGTGGAAGGCGGGCGGCCGAAATCACCAAAACCAGATGACGGGCGGGATAGCTCAGGCACCAAATCGCTATCCCGGCCGCCTCAATAGGAGGAAAGCATGAGTATCATTACGTCCATGTATCGAAGTCTGATCGGGTTTTTATCCGGCACCTTCATGGAAAGTGTCGGGCTGCTGCTCGCTCGCATCGCGCTGGCGCTGATTTTCTGGCGCTCATACAAAACCAAAGTGGTCGACGGGACCTGGCTGCAAATCGATGAAGTCCAGTACTTCTTGTTCGAGAACGAATTTGCCGGCCTGCCCATTCCGACCAATCTTGCCGTGCCGATGGCAACCTATGCCGAATTTGCGTTTCCGCTGCTACTGTTTGTCGGCCTGTTCACGCGGTTCTCAGCTCTAGCGCTGATGATCATGACGTTAGTGATCCAGCTTTTTGTGTTCCCGACAGCGGACCACTTCTGGGGCTGGGCGATCACTCCGATTGCGTTGGCGCTGGTGCTGATCAGCCGGGGTGGCGGATTGTTCGGTCTCGACCGGGTGTTTGACCGCGTGATTGAGCCGAAAGCCGACTGATGATCGCGGACGAGACCACCTTCGCTCGCCTTATGGGGGCAGCACAAGACGGCGACAAAGCCGCCTGCAATGTGCTGCTCACTGAGGTGGGCGTCTGGTTGGAGCGGTACTTCCGGCGGCGGGTGCCTCCGCATCAGACCGATGATCTGGTGCAAGAGGTGCTCATCGCGTTTTACACCAAGCGCGGGACGTGGGACTCTTCCCGCCCGTTTCTGCCGTGGCTTGCCGCCATTGCGCGCTATCGCTGGGTCGATCACCTGCGCAAGGTTTACAAGCACGACAGCAAGGAACTGATGGAAGATGATGCCGTAGAAGACAGCGAAGAAGAAGTTGTACTGGCCAGAGTCAGCCTTGATCGGTTATTTAGACAATTACCCGACAGACAGGCTGAAGCGATCGAATTGGTGAAGATCAACGGATTGTCGATCCGCGAAGCGTCAGAGAAGACCGGACAAAGCGAAAGCTTGATCAAAGTGAATATCCATCGTGGCCTTAAGAAACTGGCCACCTTGGTTGAGAAAGTAGATTGATATGAGCAATGCCCAGACCCGCGAAGAACTGATCGCTTCATTGACGAACGATCTGACTCCGGTCAGCCGCGTCAGGCCGACCCATGGCGCATGGCTGATCGCATTTGCCGCGCTGGTAGCGAGCATCGTGTGCATTGCGATCTTCGAGTTTTGGACCGGGATGCTGACCGGCGAGGCGTCAGCCTTTTACTGGATTACGAACGGGCTGCTGCTGCTGCTTGGTGCGGCAAGCACATCAGCGCTGGTAACCGGCGCGCTGCCGCGTGTCGGTGCGCGTGGCTCTGCGCCTTATTGGAGTGCTGCCATGCTTGGCGTCGTCCCGGTGGCAGCGATCATCACGGTCATTTCGCTTGAAGCAAACCATGACCATTCAGGCGATGTTCCAAGCGTTCTGGCTGACCCGCTGACCTGGTATTGGGAATGCAGCGCCTATGGCGTAATGGCCGGGTTTCTGGTGGCGATAGCAGCGGTGCTGTTCCTGCGGCGCGGCGCGCCGGTTTCGCTGGAGCGTTCAGGCTGGCTAACCGGACTTGCCGCTGGCTCGCTTGGAGCGCTGGCATACAACATCACCTGCCCGCTCGACACAGTCGCGCATGTCGGGATCTGGCATACGCTCCCGGTGCTTGTCTGGGCAGTGATCGGGCGGCTTGCAGTCCCGCCGCTCATCCGCTGGTGAACTTCGCCAACAAGGCGTAATCCTGTCATTGCCCCTTCATGCTTGCGCGACTATATCCCGCGCATGTCTGTAAGGCCTTGGCGCGATATTGAACGGCGGGAATGCCGCCAAATCATGGTCGGCGATGTTCCGGTCGGCGGTGGTGCGCCGATCTCAGTGCAGACCATGACGAATACGCCGACCGAAGATGCAGCCGCAACGATCGATCAGATCCGGCGCTGCGAAGAGGTTGGCTGCGACATCATCCGCGTCTCCTGCCCGACCGAAGAAGCAACCGCAGCGTTTCCGCTGATTACGCGCGCGGCGAACATCCCAGTCGTTGCTGACATCCATTTCCATTACAAACGCGGGCTCGAAGCGGCCGATGGCGGCGCGGCCTGCCTGCGGATCAATCCCGGCAATATCGGCAATTCGAAGAAGGTTGCAGAAGTGGTCCGCGCAGCCAAAGCCAATGGCTGTGCGATCCGGATCGGCGTCAATGCCGGCAGTCTTGAAAAGCACCTGCTCGAGAAATACGGCGAACCGTGTCCTGAAGCTCTGATCGAAAGCGCGCTCGATCATATCAAGCTGCTGCAGGATCACGATTTTCACGAATTCAAAGTCGCTGTGAAAGCGTCTGACGTCTTTTTGGCCGTCGCAGCGTATCATGGACTGGCAGAGACAGTCGATTGCCCGCTGCATCTCGGCATTACCGAAGCGGGCGGACTGATCGGCGGCACAGTCAAATCGAGCATCGGGATGGGTTCGCTGCTATGGGCCGGCATCGGCGATACGATCCGGGTCTCACTGTCTGCCGAGCCTGAAGAAGAGATCAAAGTCGGCTATGAAATGCTCAAGGCGCTGGGCCTCAGGACCCGGGGCGTGCGAGTGGTTTCATGCCCGAGCTGCTCACGTCAGGGCTTTGACGTTATTCGCACGGTTGAAACGCTCGAAAAGCGTCTCGAACATATCAAGACACCGATGTCGCTGTCCGTACTCGGTTGCGTCGTCAACGGGCCAGGCGAAGCGCGCGAGACCGATATCGGGCTGACCGGCGGCGGCAACGGCAAGCATATGGTCTATCTCTCGGGCATGAAGAACCATCACATCGAAGATGAGGATATGCTCAATCACATTGTGCGCCTTGTCGAAGAAAAGGCCGCTGCAATTGAAGCGGGCGAAGCGGTCGCGTTCGATCCGCACGCAGCTGAGGCCCCAGCGGAAGCGGCGGAGTAGTCGCTGCTTCACGTTGTCCATCACGCCGATTACATGGCGCCGCAACCGACGCGCGGCACCTTCAAGTTCGACAAATACTACCTCGTGATGGAAGAGTTGCGACGCGCGAATGCAGCGATCCGCGAGCACGCACCTCAGCCGATGCCGCGCGAATGGCTCGAAGCGGTGCACGATCCCATTTATGTCGACGAAGTCTTCCGGGCCGAGGTCCCCCGCGCAAAAGAGCGCAGGATCGGCTTCCCGGTAACAGAGCGCATCCGCGACCGCGTGCGGCACACCAATGGCGGCACGTGGCTCGCCGCGCAGCTTGCCATGCGCCACGGCTATGCCGCTAACAGCGCGGCGGGAAGCCATCATGCACTGGCTGACACCGGAGCGGGCTATTGCGTGTTCAATGATCTCGCGGTCGCATCTAACCGGCTGATTGGCGAAGGCGATGCCAAGCGCATCCTGATCGTCGATCTAGACGTCCATCAAGGTGACGGAACCGCTAGCTTGACTGCTGGACGCGAAGACATCTTCACGCTGTCTTTGCATGCGGAGAAGAATTTTCCGGTGCGCAAGGCACAATCGAGCCGCGACGTGCCGCTTCCCGATAACCTCGATGATGACGGCTATCTGGAAATACTCGATCACCATTTGCCTGGCATTATCGATCAATTCGCGCCTGACTTTGTGTTTTACCAGGCCGGCGTTGATCCGCACCGCGATGACAAGCTCGGGCGGCTGGCACTATCGGATGAAGGCCTCGAACGGCGCGACCGCTATGTCGTTGGTGAAGCGCGCAAACGCGGCATCGCGCTCGCTTCAGCTCTGGGCGGAGGATACGGCGACCCGCACGAAGTTGCTGCGCGCCACGCCCGCTCGATGCTGGCGATGGCGGCGGCAAACATGGCATTTGAGCCTCGCCCGGCAACACTCTAGGCCCACAGCGCTTTAGCCCCGCCTTAAGCTTCCTTAGCTAAGGCGAAAGCCATGCTTGAGCGAACCCTTGTCTTTGCGATCGTGGTGGTGGCAGGTGCCGTGTTCTTCGCACCGTTGCCCGGAAGCGAATCCGCGTCCCCGAGCGCAGGCGAAGCCACAAGCGCTGTGTCTCAGAAGTCGGGCACTTCCGGGCCGGATAACTCCGGCTGGTTTTCCGGCGATCACACGCTCGAACGCCAGGCCGATGGGCATTTCTATGCCAGCGCGCTGGTAGATGGAGCGCAAACGCGGATGCTGGTCGATACCGGTGCGAGCGTGATCGCGCTCACCGCAGCAGACGCCGATGCGGCTGGAGTGCAATGGGACACCGGCGAAATCCGCCATATCGGGCATGGTGCCAACGGTCCGATTTATGGGGTGCCGATCCAGCTTAGCGAAGTTGAAATTGGCGGGATGGTCAGGCGCAATATCGACGCGGTGATCATTCCTGAAGGCTTGCGCATTTCGCTGCTCGGCCAATCCTATCTGGCGCAGATCGGCGCAGTTGAGATTGTCGATAACCGCATGATCATGCGCGGCAGCTAAGCGCGCTCACCTTAAGCCGGGCGCGAAATAGATATCGACATAATCCGTCAGGTAGTCGCACCATTCAAACTCGCGCAAGCGGTAATAGGCGCGGTTCTCAGTCACTTCAAAACGCCATATCCTGTCAGCCTGACAGGCTCTGCCGATGCCAGGCGTATCAAAGATCTGAATCCGGCCATCAAGCAGGAAATAGCCATCACCGATCTCGGTGATCTCGCCTGCAAGGGTAAGCTTTGCACCGGCATCGCCTTTCTGCAAGCCGGCAAGTTGCCAGGTTCCGTTTGCATCAGGCTTGATATCGATCCGGCCCCGGTTTTCCCAGCCAATCCATTGCAGCGTTACGCCTTGCGCGGTTTCGAGCCGCGCAACATCGCGCTCGCTCAGCACCTTGGTCGGTGCGGGCTCGGCAGCGCGCGCCGTGTCAACTTCAACTGAGGACGGTTCATCATCCTCTTGCGATGTAGCACCAAATCCCGGCACAGCGCATAGTGCAACGCAAACCAGCGCCCCACAAATCCTAGCGCGAAAACAGTTTTGACGTGATAGACGCATGCCCTCTCCCGGTGCTGAGTCGCTCATACGCATCCCAGTGCCGCAGTACCAGTGCAAGAAAAACGGGGTATTATGGCAGCTCAAGAAACCGATTATCTGGTGATAGGCGCAGG
>JBCCJD010000048.1:0-25116 GCA_039027955.1 Pseudomonadota bacterium | reverse complement strand
CTCCAGCGAGGTAACGCAGAAGCGGCGTCTGGTGAGCACGTAGAGATATCAAAGGCCGAATCGCGCCCTGCAGCCCGGGTCGTATTTGCTCCCGCGCAGCGCGAAATGCGGCTGCAAGGTCCAACGCAGGCGCTGAAACGCAACTTTTTTCGCAAGCCACTGGTCGCCGGCGATCTGGTGGCCACGACCGGGCAGCAACCGGTTCAGAACATGCCGCCTGATGTGCGGCAATTGCTGCGCGCTCCAGCCTATGCTCTGACGCAGATCAGGCTTTCGGTTGCTTCGACCAATCCCAAGGGGATCGTCCACATTGACGACAGCACCGAGGTCGAGCTGCGCACTGAGTTTGAAGAGCCGCGCGATGCAAGAGCTGCGGTCAATTATGATGACGTGGGAGGTATGGAGGAGACCATTCGCCAGCTGCGCGAAATGGTCGAATTGCCTTTGCGTTATCCCGAACTGTTCACGCGCCTTGGCGTGGATCCTCCCAAAGGTGTCTTGCTCCATGGTCCGCCTGGGACCGGCAAAACAAGGCTCGCACAAGCAGTTGCGAACGAAAGCGATGCTGAATTTTTCACGATAAACGGCCCTGAGATCATGGGTTCAGGATATGGTGAAAGCGAAAAGCGCTTACGTGAGGTTTTCGAGGAAGCAAGCCGGGTAGCCCCTGCTATTGTTTTCATTGATGAGATCGACTCAATTGCGCCTAAGCGCACGCAAGTGCCCGGAGAAGCGGAGAAGCGTCTCGTAGCCCAATTGCTGACGCTGATGGACGGCCTCGAAGCGCGCGCTAACCTGGTTGTAATCGCCGCCACCAATCGCCCTGATGCAATCGATGAAGCTCTTCGCCGGCCAGGCCGGTTTGATCGCGAAATCGTCATCGGGGTTCCTGATCAGCGTGGGCGACGCGAGATTCTTAGCATCCATACTCGCGGAATGCCTTTAGAAGAAGCGGTCGAGCTGGATGAGCTGGCTCGCGTCACGCATGGCTTTGTCGGTGCCGACATTGCTGCCTTGGCCCGTGAAGCCGCGATCGACGCTGTGCGCCGGATTATGCCCCGGCTCAATCTCGATGAACGCACAATCCCGCAGGATGTTTTGGAGGACTTGTGCGTCACGCGTGAGGACTTTTTCTCAGCGCTCAAGCGCATTCAACCCTCGGCAATGCGCGAGGTTATGGTGCAGATGCCGTCTGTTGGCTGGGCCGATATCGGGGGTGTGCCGGACGCTATCGACAAGCTGAAGGAAGGCATCGAGCTGCCACTCAAGAACGCTGCCGCTTTTCGCAAGCTTGGTATCCGACCAGCCAAAGGCTTCTTGCTTTATGGCCCGCCCGGCACCGGCAAAACGCTTCTGGCGAAGGCCGTGGCCAAAGAGGCTGAGGCAAACTTTATTTCGATGAAGAGTTCAGACCTTCTGAGCAAATGGTATGGCGAGAGCGAACAACAGATTGCACGCCTGTTTGCACGCGCGCGCGCTGTCGCACCGTGTGTTGTGTTCATTGACGAGATCGACAGTCTGGTGCCCGCGAGAGGTTCCGGGCAAGGCGAGCCGCAAGTGACCGGGCGCGTCGTCAACACCATCCTTGCTGAAATGGACGGGCTTGAAGAGCTGCAATCCGTTATTGTCGTGGGCGCGACTAACCGGCCAACTTTGGTTGACCCGGCATTGCTGCGACCGGGCAGGTTTGATGAGCTGATCTATGTCGGCACGCCTGATCTTGCCGGGCGCGAGCATATCTTGAAAATCCATACCAGCGCGATGCCACTGGCTGATGATGTCGATCTTGGCGAAGTCGCGCGCAAGACCGATCGCTTTACAGGAGCCGATCTCGAAGATGTCGTCCGCCGGGCAGGTCTCGGAGCGCTGCGGCGAATGGGCGATGCCGTTACGCAGGTAAGCGGGCAGGACTTCGAAGAAGCACTCAAGGATAGCCGTGCGACGGTGACGTCCAAGATGGAGGCTGAGTACCGCAGAATGCGCGGCGAGCTTAAAAAGCGCGCTGCTGAAGCCCACCCAATCGGTTTTTTGGTCCCTGAAACACTCGAACCGACCCGCGAGAAGAAACACGGAAACAGCGAAGCAAGCTAACCGCTTCCGATCAGTGTGCTGCATCCCAACTGGCACCTGTGCCGATATCGATTGCAAGCGGGATATCTAGAGTTACAGACGGAAGGGCTGCTTCGGCCATCACCCGCTCAATGATCGGCGACGCTTGTGCTACATCGCCTTCAGGCAGCTCGAACACCAGCTCATCGTGCACCTGCAAAAGCATGCGAACTTCGCTCAGGCCGGCATCGCGCAGGGCAGGGAGCATGCGCGCCATAGCGCGCTTGATGATGTCAGCGCTGGTCCCTTGTATCGGAGCGTTGATCGCGGCGCGTTCTGACCCTTGCCGTTCGGCCTGGTTCTTTGATTTTATTCTGGGAAACCATGTTTTGCGTCCAAACAGGGTTTCGGAATATCCCCGTTCACGCACGCTCTCGAGCGTCTCAAGGATATAGCGCTGAATCCCGGGGAAGCGTTGGAAGTAGGTATCGATCATGTCCTGCGCTTCGTCTGGCTCGACTTCGAGACGACCTGCCAGCCCCCAACGCGAAATGCCATATAGGATGGCAAAGTTGATCGTCTTGGCGCGCGCTCGGGTGTCGCGGGTTACTTCGCCGAACATCTCGGTCGCGGTGCGCGCGTGGATATCCTCGCCAGCCGCAAAAGCGGCTTTGAGAGTGTCGACTTGCGCCATATGCGCCGCCAGCCTCAGCTCAATCTGGGAGTAATCAGCCGCTAGCAGGACGTTACCGGGCTCTGGTATAAATGCTTCGCGGATTTGTCGACCGATCGCAGTGCGGATGGGAATATTTTGCAGGTTTGGATCGGTTGAAGAAAGACGCCCGGTTTGCGCACCAACCAGACTGTAGCTGGTGTGGACTCTGCCGGTGGTCGGATTGATCGCTTCTTGTAGCGCATCTGTGTAGGTGGATTTGAGCTTTGCCAGCTGCCGCCATTCGAGCACTTTGGTCGCAATCGCAGCTCCTTCTCCTGCAAGCTTTTCGAGTACCGACTGATCGGTCGAATATTGCCCGCTTTTGCCTTTCTTCCCGCCTTTGTAGCCAAGTTTTTCAAACAGGATTTCGCCAAGTTGCTTAGGACTGCCGACTGCAAATTCCTGCCCAGATAATTCGTGAATCTGAGCTTCGAGAGCGCTGCCTTGCGCAGCGAACTCTTCCGACAACTTTGCGAGCCGAGCGCGATCGACTTTAATCCCTTCGCGTTCCATCTGAGCGACCACGGGGATCAAGGGCCGGTCCACGCGCTGGTAAATGCGCGATCCGCCTTCGTCGGCGAGGCGTGGCTGCAAAAGCTGATGAAGTCTCCACGTCACATCGGCGTCTTCAGCGGCATATTCGGTAGCTCTATCAAGTGGCACTTCGCCGAATGGGATCGCTTTCTTGCCCGTCCCACAGACCTCTTTGAACGAGAGCGGCGTGTGACCGAGATGTCGGTCTGAGAGCTCGTCCATCCCGTGCCCCCCACCGATCCCGGTCTCCCCGCGGCCGGCATCAAGCGCAAAGCTCATCACCATCGTGTCTTCGATCGGGCTCACTTCAATTCCGTAGCGTGCCAGTACATTGAGATCGTATTTGCCGTTTTGGAAGACTTTGAGAATACTCTCATGCTCAAGCAGGGGCTTAAGCGCAGCAAGCGCTTCGTCGCGATCAATCTGCTGCGGACGCTCAGCGAACATGTCAGCGCTGCCATGTCCAAGCGGGATGTAGCACGCCTCGTTTGCATCCAGCGCCAGGCTCACCCCGACCAGCTCGGCTTGCATTGCATCAAGCGAGGAGGTCTCGGTATCGACTGCCACGGTTCGCAGCGCTTTTGCGCGCTCGATCCAGTCGTTCAGCGTATCAAGCGATTGGACCTTGGTGTAGGCGGTGCGATCAACCGGCGGCAGCTCCGGGATCGGCTGACGGTTGCCATCCACGCCTCCCGTATCACCTGCCTTTTGTTTTTGTGCGGGATGTAGGTTGTTGGCTCGATCAGGGCTTCCTGCGCCTGTATCAAGCCGTTTGAGGAGGGATGTAAAGCCGTGTTCCTCGAGAAAGCTCGCAAGCGGTTCTGGCGGAATTCCGTCCAGTTTCATGTCGTCAAGGGATTGCGGTAGCGCGCAGTCCTCTTTTAGGGTTACCAATACCCGGCTCAGTTCAGCATCTGCGCGCCCTTCGATTAGTCGCTCTTTGAGCTTAGATGTCTTCATCTCGGGCGCTTGATCCAGCGCTGCTTCGAGCGAGCCATGCTCAGCAATGAGCTTGCTCGCCGTTTTTGGCCCTACGCCATAGATGCCCGGAATGTTGTCGACGGTATCTCCCATTAACGCGAGGACGTCGCCCACTAGCTCTGGCGCTACGCCGAACTTGTCTTGGACTTCGTCAATGTAGATCCGCTGGCTTTTCATGGTGTCGAGCATATCTATGCGCGCACAGCCGGAGGGGCTTTCCGCTTCGCCAACGAGTTGCATCAGATCTTTGTCTGACGAGACAATGGTTACGTTCCACCCTTGGCGTTGCGCAGCTCGCGCATAGGACGCAATCAAATCGTCCGCTTCCAGTCCTTCCTCTTCGATGCAAGGCAGGCTGAAAGCGCGCGTGGCATCGCGGATTAGTGGGAATTGTGGCCGCAGATCTTCCGGTGGTTCGGGACGGTTTGCCTTGTACTCAGGGTAGATGTCGTTGCGGAAGCTGGTCGATGCTTTATCTAAAATAACCGCCAAATGCGTGGGGTCGGTCGCAGCATCAAGATCATCGGCCAGTTTCCATAGCATCGTTGTGTAGCCATAGACGGCGCCGACCGGCGTTCCGTTCGGATTGGTAAGAGGCGGCAGTCGATGATAAGCGCGGAAGATATAGGATGAGCCATCGACGAGATAGAGGTGTGGTTGCGGATCGGCCATCAAGGCGTGCTAGCATCGCACATCGCATCGCGTAAGTCGCGATTGCGTGCTAATTCTCAACATGAATATCTCGACGCGATCTGGTGCCGGTTTGAATAAGATTTCACGCATTTTCGGCCCTGCAGAAAGATGTAAAATCTGGCCAAAACGAGGCAGAAATAAGGCGAGATTGCCTTATTTCGCTTGATATGCCTTCGTGCGGCCCTTATTCTTCTTTGCAGAGTCGGGGGTCAGATACCGGCTTTTGCGCAGGGTTTAAAACATCCTGCGCATCCTTTACTCGCTGAATAAGGAATTGATATCATGCGTAAGTTTGTTCTTGCTGCGGCTGTCGCTGGTTCGGCTCTGGGTCTTGCTGCTTGCGGTGAAACCGCTGATCAGGCTGGTGACACCGTTGATGCCATGGTTGCGGACACTGAAGCTAATGCCGAAGCGCTCGGCGATGCAGCTGAAGGTGCTGTCGACGCCACTGGCGAAGCTGTCGAAGGCGCGGCTGACGCGACCGGTGAAGCAGCAACCGAAGCTGGCGACGCCGTTTCGGATGCCGCCGCTGACGGTGCCGATGCCGTATCAGATGCGGCCGAAGACGCCGCTGCCAAGGCTGAAGATATGATGTCGGGCGAACAATAAGTCGCGCGGCTAGCCTTTAGCTTGCTAAAGGCTAATGCACATAAGGAAGGCGGCATCTAATCCGGTGCCGCTTTTTCTTTTATCCAATGCTGCGCGCTTTGGGTTTAGCCGCCTGGGCTTGGCGCCGACGTCCACTTTTGCGGACCTGTCTGGCTGTTATGGCTTCGAAGGGAAAATCCATCATAGAGAGCACGCGTGATTGCAGCGATCCTCTCATCACGCCGTTTGCGCGCGGTGCGTTTATTGATCCGCTCGTCGGTAAGATTGGCGCTTTGCCCAGTGACATAGATCGCGGCCGCAATGACCCGCCCATCAGGCAGTCTGAAAATCCCTATGTCACTTGCGGTCCGGCTAAGCGTGCCGGTCTTATGTGCTAGTCCTGCGCTCGCCGGAAGCACTGCGCTCATCCGGCGGCGGCCCGTAGTTGTTTGCTCCATCGCCCGCATCAACACTTGCTGGCTGTTAGGGCTCAACCATCGCCCTTGATAGATACCGGCAAGCAAGAGGCCCATTGTACGTGGAGTGGCGCTGTCGCGTGGGTCGATCAGCTCGACAGGATCAAACTCTCCATCATCACGCACTAAGGTGGCGATATCCCGGGATAGATTGAACTCGGTAAACCCGGCGCCGCGCATCCATTCATTGACGGCTTGAGGCCCGCCAACAACCTTCAACAGCGCGTCTGTACAGCTATTGCAGCTTTTGCTGATCATGAGGTCGATCAATTCGTTTGCTGCGACGTAATTGCCTTTTCGAACCGGCGCTCGCTCGGTTGAAAAGCGTTTAGAGCGTACGGGGATCAACAGGGGATATTCGCTCGTGAGGCTAAAACGTCCTTGGTCGACTCCAGCCAAAAACGTGGCTGCAACGGCCACTTTGCTTGTGGATGCCATCGGAAAGCGCTGGTTGCCCAGCACTGAAATCTCTTCGCCGCTGGTCAAGTCGATCGCATAAACCCCGATCCGTCCGCTGCTGCCATCGGCCAATTCTGCAATCCGCTGTTCGAACCCGGTATTGTAAACAGCTTCGAAAGTCGTCGGGGCACGAACTTCTGTTCCCAGAGTCTGGTCAAAACTCGCAAGCAGATCAGTCGTTTGTGCGTTGGCTGGTGTCGCCAATATCGCTGTGGCCATCGCCAGCCCAGCGAAAACGGAAAGTGGAAAAGATCGCGCCATGCTCAAGAGATACTCCATCGAGAGTTGCCAAGCACTGAACGACATCCTCTTGGATGGCCCGATTCGCAGTCACAAGCGCCTGTCTTGCAAGCTGCGATAGGTGGTGCCCAGTGTAAGGCGGAATTTCGAATTTAGTGGCATGTAGAGTCTTTAAATGGTCAAATTGGGGCCATGTTCTCAAAGCGCTCTTGACGCAGCTTCCAGAAACAATGGCAGTTTGGCAACCCATGGGTCTTGACTGTGCCCGTGGATCAGGCTGTTTGAGCGTGAGGAAGTTAAGCAAAGGACGCTGGACATGAATTATCTCTTCGCAAGGCGCAGCACCCACGCCGCGGTTTCCGCCATGCTGCTTGGCACGTCGACTTTAGCCTTTGCTCAAAGCGCGCCCATCGTGCAGCCCGGCGCGCCAGGTCAGTCCAGTAAGACCCTTTCGGCTGATGAAGCGACCAAACTGGCCGGAGCAAAATACACCGACGCTGATGTGATGTTCATGCAAGGCATGATTGTGCATCACCAACAAGCGGTCGAGATGTCAGAACTGGTCAAAGACCGCACCAACACTGATGAGATCGTTGCAATTGCCGGTCGGATCGAAGCGAGCCAAGCCGATGAAATCGAGTTCATGAATGGATGGCTTGAGGAGCGTGGCGAAAAAACCGTGATGGTTGGGATGCAAGATCACTCGAGCATGGACCATTCGAAGCACGCGATGGTTGACCATTCAAGCATGGCGGGCATGGCTACCCCTGAACAGATGGCCGAACTCGCCACGCTCAAAGGGACGGCATTTGACCGGCAGTTTCTCACCTTGATGATCGCTCACCATGATGGTGCAATCGACATGGTCGAAGAGCTTCTGCGCCAGCCTGGCAGTGCAGCTGATCCAATGCTGTTTCAGTTTGTCAGCGATATAGAAAACGACCAGCAGACCGAGATAGATCGCATGGACGGCGTGCTAGCTGGGCTGTCCACTGATCCGCGTGCTGGCTTGGCCGCAGGTTTTGATGGTGCTGGCGAAGCGATCTTGAACTTGCGCAAGGTCGTTAGTCTTGGGAAACCGGCAGGCTTTTTCGATCCAGAAAACCCGGCAGATCTTCGCCCGCCCGTGCCAGAGCGCGATAACCAGTCCGACGAAGACGAGGTATCTGATGCAGCCAAAGCAGCGGTCGACGCGGTTCTCGCAGCAGCTCAGGAAGCTGCAAAGGCCGCCCTCGAAGGCGCTAGCGATGCAGATGGTGCGCAGGGTCGCGATGACGAACAAGAAGAGAGCTTAACGCAGTTTGCCGAGCGGTCACCGCTGCTCGATTTTGCAAACACCGACATGGCATTCTTCGACGACATCATGGTCGCTGGTAGCTATCACGGCTTTAACGTCTACAAGCTTGGCGACGAAGGCGTGCCCAGTCTGCTTAGCTCGATCGTATGTCCTGGCGGCCAAGGTGACGTTTCAGTCATTGGTGATCTGCTGATCATGAGTGTCGAGCAGACCCGTGGCCGGGTTGATTGCGGTCTTCAGGGCGTCGAAGGCGACGTTAGTGAAGAACGTTTCCGGGGGCTGCGGATCTTCGATATCTCCGATCTGGCAAGGCCGCGTCAGGTTGGCGGTGTCCAGACTTGCCGCGGCAGCCATACGCATTCGGTGGTCAGCGCCGATGACGAACGGATCATTGTCTATAATTCAGGGACATCCCGGGTGCGTAAGCAGGATGAGCTTGCCCGCTGCATCGACAATCCGGCTGATACCCGCACTGCACTCTTCAGCATTGATGTCATCGAGATACCGCTGGCTGATCCGTCTCAGTCGCGGATTATCAGCAGCCCGCGTGTTTTTGCCGATGACGAGACAGGCGAGATTGCTGGACTTTGGAAAGGCGGCGAGAGCGAAGACGGGGCGCAATACACCCGTCGTACTGATCAATGCCACGATATAACTGTGTTCCCATCCAAGAATCTTGCGGCGGGTGCCTGCTCAGGCAACGGTATCTTGATGGATATCTCTGACCCGTTGAACCCTGTGAGAATTGATGCAGTGTTCGATAAGGGCTTTGCATATTGGCACTCAGCGACATTCAATAATGATGGCACGAAAGTCATCTTTACAGACGAATGGGGCGGCGGCGGTCGTCCGCGGTGCAAGGCGTCAGACCCGATGGACTGGGGAGCCAATGCGATCTATGACATCGCCGAAGGCAAGCTTGAGTTCCGCAGTCACTATAAGATGCCTGGTCCGCAGACCGACATGGAGAATTGCGTAGCCCATAACGGCTCCATCATCCCCGTGCCCGGCCGCGATATCTTTGTGCAGTCGTGGTATCAGGGCGGCATTAGCGTGATGGACTTCACCGATAGCGCCAATCCGAAAGAAATCGCATATTTCGACCGGGGCCCAATTGACGAGGACCAGTTGGTCGTCGGCGGCTTCTGGTCGTCATATTGGTATAACGGGCGGATTTACGGGACCGAAATCACGCGCGGGATCGATGTCTTCGCTCTGGAGCCAAGCGAGTTTCTAACAGAAGCTGAAATTGCTGCGGCTGAGGCCGCCAGCTACGCCAACACTCGCTTCAATCCGCAAACACAGACCCAAGTGACCTGGGACGAAAGCGTCATCGAAGCGGCGGAGGAAAGCCGCAAGGGGGGCTAAGCCCTACCGGTCAATGGGAGGCCCCAGATCGCAACGCCGCGATCGGGGCCTCTTGCGATGCACAATAGCTAAGGCAGCACCAACATCGGATCGGCAAGCTCGACATCGTGCATTTGCGCAAGATATGCCTCATAGTAAGGCTTGTGCGACGCGCCCACGACAGCGAGCATTCGGGTCCCTGCCTTTCGTCCGAGCGCTTCTCGAATATTTGCGACCATCCTTATATTGCGTGTTTCCCAGTAAGAAATGTAGCGACGGCCATAGGCCTTGTCTGAATTGTCTTTGAGGGCCGCGCCAAAGTCCGAGGCGTAAACGATTTCGACCCACGAGGGCGAATTGTAGGTGCGATAGATCTCAAGGATTCCGTCCGGCTGTGCGAGATTGGCAATCAACCCCTCTTCGATCTGGCGTCGCGCCTTCGCAGCCGGATTGTCCCACGCGGCCATGATCGCCGCCTCATAGGCATTTTGATCGACCGGCTCTGCCCCGACATAGAATGCCTGATCATCCACGCCGTAGACCCTTTCAAGCCCGGCGGCGGCGGCGACGCGAGCAGAGATCAACTGGTTCTCACCTTTAACTGTCGCCAGCTCTGCTAGATAAGCAGCCATCTTAGCAGTCAGCATTCCGTCAGGCCTACGCTCTTGCGTCGGCAGACGCAGCCATTGCACCAAAGCTGAAATATTCTCCCCGGCAGCCAGAAAGAGTGCGGCAAGCTCACGACGCATACTTGGCGCCGGGCTGCCGGCCCAATTGGCAAGCCTTTTTTCAACCTCGTCATTCGCGGCAGTGACGTCATAGCCCGTAGATCGATTGAAAGGGGCGGGGTCGAAGTCACACCATTTCTTAAATGCCGCGCCGTGGCGCTCGGCCTGCCGCCGCATCGTGTCGCACAACAAGCCTGAATGGTCTTCAACAGCTACAGCAGTGGGCTTCCAATCAATGAGCTCGCGGACGAGTGGCTCCAGCGTCTTGGGGTCGAAGCTTTCAGGTAAATCTCGCAAATGAGGGGTACCAAGCACCACGACTGTGTTTGGCGGATCAGTCGAATAAGGTCGCATTTCATCGGGCTGAAAAGCAGGACGGTACGATTGCGCATAAGCCGATGTCGTCGAGATTGAGAGCAAAACGAGCGGGAGGATGATTCGGATCAGCATTGTGACTTATTGTACCAATACACCAACTCACTAATCAAGCGTCCGGCGGGGGCGCTGGTACAACGCTTCGGAGTTGTCGGGGAGCCAAAAAAACGCCCCGCCGGATCGCTCCGACGAGGCGTTTTTATAGGTTAAGTCAGCGTTGAGCTTAGAAACCGCCCATGCCGCCCATACCGCCCATGTCGGGCATGGCCGGGGCTGCGGCCTTGTCTTCAGGTTGGTCGACGATTGCAGCTTCGGTGGTGATCAGCAAGCCAGCGACCGAAGCGGCATCCTGAAGCGCGGTGCGCACGACCTTGGTCGGATCGATGACACCTGCTTTAGCGAGGTCTTCATAAGTATCCGTCGCGGCGTTGAAGCCGAGCGCTTCATCGTTCCCATCGATCAGCTTGCCAGCGACAACCGCGCCGTCATGGCCAGCATTTTCAGCGATCTGACGCACCGGAGCCTGCAGCGCGCGACGAACAATGTCGACCCCGCGGGTCTGGTCATCATTAGCGCCTTCAAGGCCTTCGAGTGCCTTAGTCGCGTAAAGCAGTGCGGTACCGCCACCGGGAACAATGCCTTCTTCAACGGCCGCACGGGTCGCGTGCAGTGCGTCATCCACACGGTCCTTGCGCTCTTTCACTTCCACTTCGGTCGCGCCGCCGACCTTGATCACAGCAACGCCGCCAGCAAGCTTGGCAAGACGCTCTTGCAGCTTCTCACGGTCGTAATCGCTGGTGGTGTTTTCGATCTGAGTGCGGATTTCGGCAACGCGCGCTTTGATATCGTCTTGCGAACCGGCGCCATCGACGATCGTCGTGTTGTCCTTGTCGATCGTCACGCGCTTGGCTTCACCGAGCATACCGAGCGTTACGTTCTCGAGCTTGATGCCGAGGTCTTCGCTCACCATCTCGCCCTTAGTAAGGATCGAGATATCCTGGAGCATCGCTTTACGACGATCACCAAAGCCTGGGGCTTTGACTGCGGCGACCTTAAGGCCACCGCGCAGCTTGTTGACCACCAGCGTGGCCAGTGCTTCGCCTTCGATATCTTCCGCGATGATGAGCAGCGGACGGCCTGACTGCACAGCTGCTTCAAGGATCGGCAGCATCGACTGCAGGTTCGACAGTTTCTTCTCGTGGATCAGGATGTATGGGTTGTCGAGTTCAACCGTCATCTTGTCAGGGTTGGTAATGAAGTAGGGCGAGAGATAGCCGCGGTCGAATTGCATGCCTTCGACAACGTCGAGCTCGAATTCGAGGCCCTTGGCTTCTTCGACGGTGATCACGCCTTCTTTTCCGACCTTGTCCATCGCTTCGGCGATCTTTTGGCCGACTTCGGTGTCGCCATTGGCTGAGATGATCCCCACCTGAGCGATTTCTTCAGAGCCCGAGACGTCCTTTGAGCGAGCGGCGAGGTTTTCGGTAATCTTGCCAACCGCAAGATCGATCCCACGCTTCAGATCCATCGGGTTCATGCCCGCTGCGACCGACTTCATCCCTTCGGTTACGATCGATTGTGCGAGCACGGTTGCGGTAGTGGTGCCGTCACCGGCGGCGTCGTTCGCCTTGCTCGCAACTTCACGCAGCATCTGCGCGCCCATGTTCTCGAACTTGTCCTTAAGCTCGATTTCCTTAGCGACTGTCACACCGTCTTTGGTGATGCGCGGCGCGCCGAAGCTCTTGTCGATCACGACATTGCGACCTTTCGGGCCGAGCGTAACCTTGACGGCGTTGGCGAGTGTATCAACGCCTTTAAGGATGCCTTCGCGTGCATCACGCGAGAACTTTACGTCTTTTGCAGACATGGATGTTTCTCCTGAAAAATTTAGATGTTGGGAAGAGCGTGAGGATCAGCCGTTCAGGCGATGACCCCCATAATGTCGCTTTCCTTCATGATCAGCAGGTCTTCGCCATCGATCTTGACTTCAGTGCCGGACCACTTGCCGAACAGGATACGGTCGCCAGCTTTCACATCAGGTGCAACGAACGAACCTTCTTCACGGGTGCCCGGCCCAACGGCGACGACTTCGCCTTCACTGGGCTTCTCCTGAGCGTTGTCGGGGATGATAATGCCGCCAGCGGTTTTCTGGTCGGCTTCGATGCGACGAACCAATACGCGGTCGTGCAGCGGACGAAATGCCATAAGGGATGACCTTTCTCTTGGGTTGATAATGAACTTTGGCACTCTCCTCTCAAGAGTGCCAGTGCGGCGCATGTGGTTGCGGTTCATGCATGAGTCAAGCGAGGTTCATGAAAATTTTTCGGTCGCTGGGCTCGATCTCAGTGTCAGGCCAAGTCGCTCGCGTTGCATCCATCGGCGGATCAGCAGAAGTGCCGCGAAAAACAGCCCGGTTGCAAGCCCGATCCAGACGCCGATACCTTCAAGCGGAGTGAAGAAACCGAGGCTCACAGACACTCCGATACCGGGCACCCAGTAGCTGAAGATAGCGATCCACATCGGTACCCGAGTGTCCTGCAATCCCCGCAAGGCGCCCGCTGCAACCGCTTGGATGCCGTCGGCAAGCTGGAAGATCGCCGCGAGCAGGAGATATTGGAGCGCAAAGCCAACCAGCGCTGCGTTCTTCGCGGCATACGGATCGACATAGATCGACAAGAGCGTGAAGGGGGCGAGCACCATCGCGCTGGCGGTGAACATCATGAACCCGGTTCCAATCGCAAGTGCCACCCATCCCGCCTGCAAGATCCCTTGCGGGTTGCGTGCTCCGTAGAAATAGCCGACCCTTATGGTGACTGCCTGACCGACTCCAAAAGGCACTTGAAATGCAAGCGCAGCAAGCTGGAGCGCCACTGTATGTCCGGCCAATTCAGCCGCACCAAAGCGGCCCATAAGAAATGCGGCTGCACCGAAAATGCCCGCTTCCGCCGTTACGGTGAGTGAGATTGGCGTGCCTATGCGGATGATCTGGGCAAACCGTTCCCAGTCCGGGCGCCAAAAGCGATAAAAGATGCGGAAGCGGGCGAGATTCGCATCGGCAAAAATCGCGACAACATAAGCCATGAGCGTGAACAGCGAAGTGATGATTGTCGCAACCGCAGCACCGGTAAGGCCGAGTTCGGGGGCGCCGAAATTACCAAAGATGAAGGCGTAGTTCGCTGCGGCATTCACGAAGATGCCGAGGCCCGTTATCGCTGTTGCAAAGATCGGGCGGCCAAGCGCTGATACATAGTTACGCAGCACACTGGCCAGCAGCATCGGCACCATCGAGAAGATGATCACAAAGTTGTATTCAACTGCGAGCGCAATAATCGCTTCTTGTTGGCCGCTCACCCGCATGATCGGCTCAAGCGTGAGGCACAGCCCCATGCCGAGCACGCCGCTTATGGCAGCCAGCCAAAGCGCCATGCGGGTCGCCCGCCGAACCGGTCGGAATGCTGGCGCCTGCGCGCCGAGTGCTTCGGCAATAAGCGGCGCAACCGCGCCGGTCAGCGCAGTCATCGCCCACAGGACTAGCCCAAAGAGCGAGACGGCAAGGGCGCAGGCAGCAAGTGGTTCCTCACCCAACCGCGCAATGAAAATAACGTCGATTGCATAAGTGAGCATCTGCAGCAAGTTGGCGAGCGCCAGCGGCGTCGCGAGCGCAATCGTCGCCTGAAATTCCTGCCGCCAACTCGGGGTGTCTAGAGGTTCTGTCTCGCGCATGAAGCCGGCCCGGATAAGCGCCTGCGCGAGTCGGGGAAAGCGAAAACCTGCAGCTTCACAAGACGCGGCGGCGCAATTGCCGTCGCGCGCCATTGTTTAATGTATCGGGGCTTTGACTGGCCACATCTGCGAAAGGAGCGAACGAGGGGTAGTCCGATAAGTGTCTAAAGTGGCGTGGAGAGCGGACGGTTGATATCGAAGGCCCAGGGGCTAGTCTCCAACGAACCTTCCAGCACGGAGTGAGTATGCCCTTCACGCCTTTTCATCTTGGCCCCGGCGTCTTGGCGAAGTCTCTCCTAGGCCCCCGCTTCAGCTTTATGGTTTTTGGAGGCTCTCAGGTCCTGATGGATGTTGAGGCTCTTGTGAGAATCTATCGAAATGATGCGATTCTGCATGGGCCAAGTCACACTGTCGCTGGAGCTGTTCTGATCGGACTGGCAGCAGGTTTTTTGGGACGACCAGTGAGCTTGTTCGTTTTAGAAACCCTCAGGATAACTCATCACGATATTTCCTGGCGCGTTTCATTCTCTACCGCGTTTCTCGGAACGTGCTCGCACATCGCTCTAGATGCCATCATGCATGCGGATATGAATGCGCTATTTCCGTTTGCTCAAGGCAACGGACTCCTGAGTTTTTTCTCCGTAGCTGAGCTCCACGCTCTTTGTCTGATAACTGGTCTTCTTGGTTGCGGTGTCTTGTTTCTTCGAGCTGCAATTGGGGGTTGGAAGCAACAGCAGACTAAAGGACCGAATTAATCGCAGCCTCCGCCGGCAATTGGGTCGATTGCCGCCATGGCGCATAAAAAGGCGGCGCCATCGCCGGCACCCCCCCGCCGTAGATCGCGCTAGCAGCGAAAGCCGTGGGGCAAGTCGACCGGCTTCGCGCGATGAACTGTGGCCGCCAATCAAAGATACGACTTGCTAGCGGGGAATGCTACTGCGAGACTTTAAAGCCCGCCTTGAGGAGCTGTATTGAAATGCGCCAGAAAATGACTGCGGCGATTTTCGCTTTCTATTTACTGTGCATACCCATCACGGCTCATGCTCAGATGTCCTTGCCCACAATTAATCCCATGGTCATGACGACTTTCGCAAAACAAGATGTGCTTAGTCAGCACCTCATGCAGCTTGAGCGCGAGCAAGGCGATGATGCGCCAGCAGACGATGGCGAAGTTGGTACATCCATGTCTGGCCTCACCTTTCGCAGCGATCCTAGTCGAACCCAACAGAACCTTCGCAACTTTGTCGCCCGCACGCCTGGTGAGGAAGGCAAAGCGGCCCTCCGGCAACTGGTTGCGTCACAGCCTCGCATTATTGAAGAGGTCAGCGTATCTTTGGCGCCATACGGTTTGGATGCTTCCAACGTCGGCGACGCCTATGCTCTTTGGTGGATGAATGCATGGCTGGTATCAGAAAAGCGAGATGAAGATCCTGATGCTGCAACCATCCAGTCTGTGAAAGAGCAGGTGTATCGGTCTTTTTTGCAACAGAAGCGCTGGTGGGAACAAGCGATGCCGAAAAGCAGGAACTGGCTGAAGCACTCTTGTTGCAGGCTAAAGTTCTCTCCAGTGCCATGGATCAGCTGAAGAACGATCCGGCAATGCTCGATCAATTGGCGCAAGTCGCAACAGCTGGCGCGCGTGCTAGCGGGCTGGAGCTGTCGTCGATGGTCTTGACCCGCGATGGATTTATTCCGCGGTAAGGCACATAAAAAGGCGGCGCCATCGCTGGCACCGCCCTTTCCTGTCTTCGAAAAGAAAACGAAGCTTACTTAAGCTCGACAGTACCGCCGGCTTCTTCGACCTTCGCCTTGATTTCTTCGGCTTCGGCCTTGGCCGCGGCTTCCTTAAGCGGCTTCGGTGCGCCTTCGACAAGCGCCTTGGCTTCGGTGAGGCCCAGACCGGTGATCGCGCGGACCACTTTGATGACCTGGATCTTCTTGCCGCCATCGCCGGTGAGGATGACGTCAAACTCGTCCTTCTCTTCAGCAGCCGGGGCATCGCCGCCGCCGCCAGCAGCAGGACCGGCCACGGCCACGGCAGCCGCCGCGCTTACGCCCCACTCTTCTTCGAGCGCTTTGGCCAATTCAGCCGCCTCAAGGACGGTCAGCTTTGAAAGTTCTTCTACAAGTTTGGCAATATCAGCCATGATGGTTCACTCCAAAATTGTGGCGGGGCCTTCCATGGCCCCAGATGTTTCGTTTCTTGCGAACAGCGTCTCTTATGCGTCTTCTTTGGCGGCATAAGCGCCAAGAACACGGGCAAGCTTGTTGGCGGGCGCATTGACGACCTGAGCGATCTTCGTCGCCGGGGCGTTCATAAGGCCAACAATCGTGCCGCGCAGCTCATCGAGGCTCGGCATCGAGGCAAGCGCCTTGATTCCGGCTTCATCGAGCACCTGCGTGCCCATCGAGCCACCGACAATCTCAAGCTTGTCGTTCGACTTGGCGAAATCGACAGCAGCCTTGGCGGCTGCAACCGGGTCTTCAGACCAGGCCAGCGCGGTCGGACCGGACAGGAATTCGTCCAGGCCGACATAATCGGTGTCTTTCAGAGCGAGCTTGGCGAGACGGTTCTTCGCAACCTTGTAGGAAGCGCCGGCTTCACGCATCTTTCCGCGCAGTTCAGTGGACTGATCCACCGTCATGCCAAGGTTGCGGGTCACCACGACCACGCCGACCTCTTTGAAGACGTCGTTAAGCTGGGCCACCGCATCGGCCTTTTGCGAACGATCCATGCCATACTCCTTCACTAATGGCCGCGAAGCTGTAAGGCCGCGCGACCGGCTCACGTTTTTTGATGCCGTTCATCGACACCAAAAGTCCAACGATGGGGAAGGAGGGTGAGCCACGAGGCTCGATTGCGCGCGTTTGCAGCGCGGCTGAAATCTCTATCCCCGTCTAGGCTGCAAATTAAGAACGGCCAAATCCGCTCAGCAACTGTCTCGGACGGATGATCGCCACAAGGGCAACCGGACCGCGCCATTACCGCGAGACCGGTGAAAGTCAACTTTAAGTTGAATGGCTGGGTCGATTAATTCCCGCGAGCGTCGCGCACCTGACGAAGTGCGTCAAGCCAGGTGTTCCATGCGGGGCGGTCGGTTTGCTCAGTCCAGCGCACGAGGCCCACAGTGGCGAGCCATTCTTCCAGTCGATCTGCAAAAACGGGCGATCCAGCATTGCGCACCGGCTCGCTAAAGCTCGCGGCAAGCTCAGGCGACCAATCGATGAGTTGGAACAAGGTCGCAGCGCGCAATTGCGGATCATTGGCGAATTGATCTGCGAAATATTCGAAAAAGGCGACCTGGTTTTCGAGTGAGCCGCCGATCGCCGTATTGCTGCCGCCGGGATCAAACCCGACCGGGCAGCCCAATTCCTGCAAGAAGATATCCCGGTCGCCTGCATCCTGTTTCAGCTGCGCGATGCGCAAAGGCCAATCATCAGGCCCGGTGACCTGGATGTTCTCATCAAGGCAATAATAGTTGAAGCTCACGATATCAGCGCGCGAGCGCACCGCTTCGAAGAATTGAGGGATGCCGCTGGGTGCAGCGATGGTGAAAGTGAGCGTAATGCCGATCTCGGGTGCATCGGCGTTCCATTGATCGAGGGCGGCAGAATAAAAGGCGACGGCATCGGCTTCGGTGGCGCGCCCGTCTTCAATCGGGCCGAGGGGTTCGTTGCCCACCGAAAGGAGCCACACATTGCGCTGTGTCAGCTGGGGGCCAAGCCAATCGAGAAAGGCGCTAAAGGCATTGACCACTTCGGGCGAGGCGAGTGTCAGCCCATCGCGAAAGGCACCGTCCTCAAGGAGGTATTCGGGCACGGTGAGGCTATCGCTGTCGAGCGTGGAGAGCAGCACCACGAGGTTCATGCCTTCAAGCGCGGGGTCGGCAAAGGCGTCTGCAAGGGCCTGCGCGTCATACACGCCCGGTGCGGTTTCGAGCTCTGCCCAGTCGATCTGCACCCGCCCGATGCTCGCGCCAGCCGCCGCAGCCTGTGCGTAGCGATCCGCTGCGAGCGCTGATCGCGCATTGTCAAGCGGGTCAAATCCGGTGATCATCCCCAGATGCGGGCCCGCGGCAAGGCGCGGGAGCGAAGGAGTTACGGTGGTTGGAGAGGTCGGGGTTGGGGTGGGGCTCGCCACCGGAGTGGGCGTGGGCTCGTTGATCCGGATCTCATCCACGCTGCAGCCCGATGATCCGAGCGCGAAGGCTATAGCCGTACATTGGAGCAATCTTAGTGTCATGCGCGAATAATACGCCAAAGACTCGCCCGTGCAAATTGGCGAACGGGCCTTATCGGTGATGGATGGCTCGTTCAGCTTAGCGGGAGTGGGGATCGCAACCGATCAGTCTTTGCCGGCTTTGTAGATGAGCAAATCTCCTGGCTGGCACTCTAACTCGCGGCAAATGGCAGCCAGTGTGGAGAACCGGATCGCTTTCGCCTTTCCGGTCTTGAGGATCGAGAGATTGGCCAGAGTAAGGTCCACCCGATCTGCCAATTCGGTCAGGGTCATGCGGCGCTCATGCAGCAGATCATCGAGTTTGACCATGATTGCCGACCCTTCATCTTTATGGTGCGATTTGGGTGGCATCACACAGTCCCTTCAAGATCGTCGCGCATTGCTGCACCGTGCTTGAACACGCGGGCGAGGATGAAAAGAATGACAACCAGCAGAATGGCCTCAATATCAAGGCCAGCATCGATTGTTACATTCGCGTTCTCCATCGGCTCAACCCATTTGGCAACCATCAATGCGAGCCCTGCTACGGGGATAAGCAACACCTGACAGGCGAGCATGAGCCATCCCATTACGTTTAGCCTGTCGGCATTTTGCGGCGCGAAAGGGTCACCTTCGCCAACGGTTCCTATAATTGCTCGCAGCTTTGCAAAGAATACGAAGGCCAAGGCAATCAGGCCAAGGATCAGCGCCATAAGTCCGATGACGGTGAGCACCGGGAAAGCGTCGACCGCGTTTCCGTATTCCGCTGCGACCTGCGCGTTAATCTCGCCCTGGAATACGAGCATCAAGGGAAGGGCCAGCACAATGGCGACGGCGCCAAATCCAAGGAAAACCTGCATTATTATGGTGAGCACTTTTGCTGCCAGCAAAAGCAGGTCGTTAGGCTTGTCGTTCATTTGAGAGTTCTTTCCGATGACAGGTTAGGCGAGTTCCAGCGTCGCGATCTGGGCGGTGGCGGGCGGAATGGTAACGATTGCACCGATTGAGCTGATGGCGAGAATGGCGGCGGCGCAGGCAGCGAGGGTCTGAGTGAGGGCAGTTTTCATATCGATCTCCTTTATATGCCATATTGTTTATCAATATGTCTTCTCTAAAGGCCAGTCGATTTATTGTCAATCAATATTATTGAAAAACAATATTCCCCGTAGTGTTTATCGGATAATCGCCTAGCGTCCATGGCTTTTCGGGTGGCCATGCCGCTCGCTGAAAGGGTCGCACAGGCGCGCATATGATCACATTGCCAAAGCTTGGCACGTTTATGAATGAAGGCGCGTTGACAAATCCAACGCGTTTCCTAATTAGCCATCAAGCACCAGTTTCGAGCCGACCGATTCATGCGCGGGGATCAGGTCAAGAATGGAAACGGGGCTTCACGATATCGCGACGCCGAATTGAGCTGCAACCTGGATGCATTTAGGCACGTCAGGCTATGCGGCATTTTCGCGTTCGATAGAGTTCAAGTCTCGCGTAACATGATGCTCATTGTGAGCGGTCGCTCATGCCGCTCCAGCTTTAACAACGAGGCACAGCTCTTCTATGGCTACTCAGGCGAAGGTACCAACCCCGTCCGGTAAAGTTCGCAGCCGCAAGGCGCAAGGAACAGCAAAAAAGCGTATCCGCAAGATTTTCGGCGACATTCATGAAGTCGTCGATATGCCGAACCTGATTGAGGTTCAGCGCGAGAGTTATGAGCAATTCCTGCGCTCTAACAAAGACATAGGGTACGTCTCCGGGCTCGAAAAGACGCTGCGCAGTGTCTTCCCGATCCGCGATTTTGCGGGCACGGCGGAATTGGACTTCGTTCATTACGAACTCGAAGAGCCGAAATACGACACAACTGAATGTCGCCAGCGCGGGATCACGTATGCTGCGCCGATGAAGGTGACGCTTCGCCTGATCGTGTTTGAAGTCGATCAGGAGACAGAGACGCGCTCTGTTCTCGATATCAAAGAGCAAGACGTCTACATGGGCGACATGCCGCTCATGACTGAGAACGGCACTTTCATCATCAACGGCACAGAGCGAGTAATCGTCTCCCAGATGCACCGTTCGCCTGGCGTGCTGTTCGATCACGATCGCGGCAAGACGCACTCTTCTGGCAAGCTCCTCTTTGCTGCTCGGGTAATCCCGTATCGCGGCAGCTGGCTCGACTTTGAGTTCGACGCCAAAGACATTGTGAACGTCCGGATCGACCGCAAGCGCAAGCTGCCGGTCACAGCGCTGCTCTATGCGCTTGATCTCGATAGCGAAGGCATCCTTCACTTCTTCTACGACACGGTGAGCTGGGAGCGGGCCAAGGACGGCTGGAAAATCCCGTTCGTTGCAGAGCAATGGCGCGGGCAGAAACCGGCTTTCGCTTTGGTCGATGCCAAGACCGGTGAGGAAGTGTTCGCTGCTGGTCAAAAGATCAGCCCGCGCGCTGCGAACAAGGCAGAAAAGGACGGCCTTGCCGAGCTGCTTCTACCAACCGAGGAGATTTTTGGTCGTTACGCTGCACGCGATATGATCAACGAATCCACCGGTCAGATCTACATCGAAGCCGGGGATGAAGTCTCGCCGGAAAATCTCGAAGTGCTCGATGGCGCTGGGATTGATGCGCTTGAGCTGCTTGACATCGATGAAGTGAACAAAGGCCCCTGGATCCGCAACACTTTGAAAGTGGACAAGGCCGAGAACCGCGATGAAGGCCTCGAAGCGATCTACAAGGTCATGCGGCCGGGCGAGCCGCCAACCAAGGAAACCGCTGACGCTTTGTTCGAAGGCTTGTTCTTCGATCCCGAGCGGTATGATCTCTCAGCAGTTGGCCGGGTTAAGCTTAACATGCGTCTTGGCCTCGATGCCGAAGACACAGTGACGACCCTGCGCAAGGAAGACATTCTTGCGGTCGTCAAGGAACTGGTGGGGCTTAAGGACGGTAAAGGCGAAGTCGACGATATCGACAATCTCGGCAATCGCCGCGTGCGTTCGGTCGGCGAACTGCTTGAAAACCAGTACCGCGTCGGGCTGTTGCGGATGGAGCGCGCCGTCAAGGAGCGGATGAGTTCGGTCGATGTTTCGACTGTGATGCCGAACGACTTGATCAACGCCAAGCCCGCTGTCGCGGCAGTGCGCGAGTTCTTTGGTTCCTCGCAATTGTCGCAGTTCATGGACCAGACCAACCCGCTTTCCGAAGTCACTCACAAGCGCCGCGTTTCAGCGCTTGGGCCGGGTGGTCTCACACGTGAACGCGCAGGCTTTGAAGTGCGCGACGTTCACCCGACCCATTACGGCCGGATCTGCCCGATTGAGACGCCGGAAGGTCCGAATATCGGACTGATCAACTCTCTGGCTTCGTTCAGCCGGGTGAACAAATATGGCTTCATCGAAACGCCGTATCGTCAGGTGCAGGACAACAAGGTCACAGGCGATGTGATCTATCTTTCCGCCATGGAAGAGCAGAAGCACACTGTGGCGCAGGCTTCGGCAGAGCTGACTGATGATGGCACGTTCGTTGAAGAGCTCATTTCAGCCCGGCAATCTGGCGATAACCTGATGGCGCCTCGCGATCAGGTCACTTTGATGGATGTGTCGCCTAAGCAGTTGGTCTCGGTCGCAGCGTCGCTTATTCCGTTCCTGGAAAACGATGATGCTAACCGCGCGCTGATGGGCTCGAACATGCAGCGTCAGGCGGTGCCTTTGGTCAAGGCCGAAGCGCCGTGGGTGGGCACTGGAATGGAAGAGACGGTGGCGCGCGATTCAGGCGCCGCAATCGCTGCAAAGCGTGGCGGCATTGTCGATCAGGTCGATGCCAGCCGGATCGTGATCCGGGCGCAAGGCGATGTCGAACCCGGTCAGTCAGGCGTCGACATTTACACTTTGCAAAAGTTCCAGCGCTCCAATCAGAACACCTGCATCAACCAGCGTCCGCTGGTGAAGGTAGGCGAAGTGATCGAGCCGGGTGACATAATCGCCGATGGCCCTTCGACCGACCTCGGTGAACTGGCGCTCGGCAAGAACAGTCTGGTCGCGTTCATGCCGTGGAACGGATACAATTATGAGGACTCGATCCTCATTTCCGAGCGCATTGTGAAAGACGACGTCTTCACTTCGATCCATATCGAGGAATTCGAAGTAATGGCCCGCGATACCAAGCTTGGGCCGGAAGATATCACTCGCGATATTCCAAATGTCGGTGAGGAAGCGCTGCGCAACCTCGACGAAGCCGGTATTGTTTACATCGGCGCCGAAGTGCATCCGGGTGACATTCTGGTTGGCAAGATCACGCCTAAGGGCGAATCTCCGATGACGCCGGAAGAAAAGCTTCTGCGCGCGATCTTCGGCGAAAAGGCTTCGGATGTGCGCGATACGTCGCTGCGTCTGCCGCCGGGCGTTGCCGGTACGATTGTCGAGGTCCGGGTGTTCAACCGTCACGGGATCGAGATTGATGACCGGACGCGGGCGATCCAGAATGAGGAAATCGAGCGTCTGCGCAAGGACGCGGCGGACGAGCGCAATATCCTCAATCGAGCGACATACAATCGCTTGCGTGACATGCTTCTTGGCCAGGTCGCATCCGCTGCGCCGAAAGGGGTCAAGAAAGGCACTGAGATCACGCAAGACGTTCTGGCTGAGATCGAACGCCATGAGTGGTTTAAGTTCGCCGTTGCAGAAGATGGCCGGCAAGCCCAGCTCGAAGCGGTCAAGTCGCAATATGACGATGCGGTCGCGCTGATCGATGCCAAGTTCGAAGACCGCAAGGAAAAGCTCGAGCGCGGTGATGAACTCGCTCCAGGTGTGCTCAAGATGGTCAAAGTCTTCGTTGCGGTGAAGCGCAAGCTTCAGCCGGGCGACAAGATGGCGGGCCGTCACGGGAACAAGGGCGTGATCAGCCGCATCCTGCCGGTCGAAGACATGCCGTTCCTTGAAGACGGGACGCCGGTTGACCTCGTGCTCAATCCGCTAGGCGTGCCCTCGCGCATGAATGTGGGGCAGATCTTTGAAACGCATCTTGGATTTGCTGCGCGCGGCGTCGGGATGCAGATCAAGGATGCGCTGGAGGATTGGCACCGCGCCAACCCGAACGCGGCAGAGGATTTTGCTCACGCCAGACCTCCTGAAGCCGTCGTAGAGCGGTTGAAGGATGTTTACGGCGAGCAATATCACGAGGACCTGGATAGCCGTTCGACTGAGCAGATCGTTGAGCTGGCCGGCAATCTGTCCGCTGGTGTTCCGATGGGTACGCCGGTGTTTGACGGCGCACGCGAAGCTGATGTGACTGATATGCTGCTGAAGGCAGACATCGATTCCTCAGGCCAATCGGTGCTGTTTGATGGCCGTACCGGAGAAGCGTTTGACCGCAAAGTGACCGTAGGCATCATTTATATGCTCAAGCTTCACCACCTCGTCGATGACAAGATCCACGCGCGGTCTATCGGACCGTACTCGCTCGTCACTCAGCAGCCGCTCGGCGGTAAGGCCCAGTTCGGCGGTCAGCGCTTTGGTGAGATGGAAGTCTGGGCGCTGCAAGCTTACGGCGCCGCTTACACGCTTCAGGAAATGCTCACCGTCAAGTCGGACGATGTTGTCGGCCGGACCAAGGTCTATGAAGCGATCGTCAAGGGCGATGACACCTTCGAAGCGGGCATTCCGGAGAGCTTTAACGTGCTCGTCAAGGAAATGCGCTCGCTGGGCATGAATGTCGAACTCACTTCGCTCGGAGACGGCGAGGATGGCGAGGGCGAAGGTGACCAATGGCCGGAGGCAGCGGAGTAATCTTGATTAGCGATTGGTTCATGGAGGCGGCAAATTGAGTGTGAAGATGCATTTTATCCTGGCGATTGTCCTCGCTGGCATTGCTCTCACTCAAGCGTCTCTTGCCAATTACGCGCTGGTAGCTTTTGCGACATTGGTGAGTCCACTTTGTTTCGGCAAAGGGCTTTATCTGCGGACCAGACAGCACAGAACGGTTTCACCCGATAGGGAACTGAAGAAATGAACGAACTGACCAAATTCACCAACCAGCTGGCTAAGCCGGAAACCTTTGACCAGATCCAGATCGGCATTGCCTCGCCAGAGCGCATCCGTTCGTGGTCTTTCGGCGAGATCAAGAAGCCGGAAACGATCAATTACCGCACGTTCAAGCCTGAGCGTGACGGCCTGTTCTGCGCGCGCATCTTTGGCCCGGTGAAGGACTACGAATGCCTGTGCGGCAAGTATAAGCGCATGAAGTACAAAGGCGTCGTGTGCGAAAAGTGCGGCGTTGAAGTCACCGTCACCAAGGTTCGCCGTGAGCGGATGGGCCACATCGAGCTCGCCGCTCCGGTCGCGCACATCTGGTACTTGAAGTCGCTGCCTTCGCGCATCGGCCTGCTGCTCGACATTCAGCTCAAGCAGCTTGAGCGCATCCTCTACTTCGAAAGCTATGTGGTGATCGAGCCGGGCCTGACCCCGCTTGAGAAGTACCAGCTGCTCACCGAAGACGAGCTGCTCGAAGCGCAGGACGAATATGGCGAAGACGCGTTCAGCGCCGACATCGGCGCCGAAGCGGTCAAGGTCATGCTGATGGACCTCGATCTCGAGCAAGAGCGCGAAGACCTGATGGAAGAGCTGGCGACCACCAAGTCGACGCTCAAGCCCAAGAAGATCATCAAGCGCCTCAAGGTCGTCGAAAGCTTCATTGAATCGGGCAACCG
>JBCCJD010000047.1:0-25262 GCA_039027955.1 Pseudomonadota bacterium | reverse complement strand
AGGCTCGGTGATCAAACCGGGCAAACGCCAGGTCGTGGTGCGCGGCGATGTGTGGGCCGAGACGGATGACGCTGCGCCAGTGCATGTCGCAACAGCGCAAGCGACCATTATTCCCACTGGCCTTCCCGGCTAAGCCTCACTTGACTAAGCGATCCCCGGCAAGGTCGTTCGATGCTCTTTTGATTGCCTGTCACAGCCGATAGGTTGGCGCTGCGTTTTCATCCGCAGCTACCAAGGGGCTTGATATGGACGGATCACTAGCGCAGCTGCTCGCGGCTAATATCGCATTCGTCGGGACCCATTTTGCGATGTCGCATCCCCTGCGCGCAAGCATGGTCAAAACCCTTGGCGAAGGTGGGTTCCAGATCGCCTATTCAATCGTCAGTCTGGTGACGCTTGGCTGGGTTTATTGGGCGTTTAAGGCCGCTCCGCCAAGCGATCTGGGCGGTTCAGGCGATCTTGGCTGGATCATCGCGACTGCGCTGACATTGCCAGCCATGATCCTGTTTGCAGGCTCGCTCGTCGGCAACCCGGCTTTGCCTGTTCCCGGCGCGCAGGCGGCAGCGCGCGCTGACCCCAAGGGCGTCTTTGAAGTTACCCGCCATCCGATGATGTGGGGCTTTGGCCTGTGGGCGCTGTCGCATGTGGTCTTGTGGTGGAGCACTCGCACACTGATCACAGCGAGCGCGATCGGTCTGCTCGCTTTGATCGGTGCGCATTTGCAGGACCGCAAGAAAGAAGTCCTGATGGGCGATGCGTGGAAGAGCTGGGAAAGCAAGACCAGCTACTGGCCGAAACTTAGCGCGTTTGCGCAGGTTAGACTGGTTCCGTTCGGGCTTGGCCTTGCGCTGTTTGCCGCGCTGAGCTGGTTGCACCTACCGCTCGGCGGGATCCCGGCTGGCATCTGGCGCTGGCTCTAGTCCGGCGGCTGCGCGGACAACCGCTTTAAAGCCCCTGTTCAGCGAGCCAGCGGAACTGAGTCGCTTGCGCTTGGAGCTCGAACGACAGGGTGTGCCCGCCCCCTTCAAAAGCGTGAAATTCAGCGCCAGGCGCGACTTCGGACAGCGCCTCGCCATGCGCAAACGGCACGACCTGATCGGCGGTTCCATGGAGGATCAGAACCGGCAGATCGATTGTCTCAAGCTTGCTGCGATTGTCGTAGCGATCGCGCAGCAGCGCATGGACGGGAAACATCCACATGCCCTCGGCCGCTGCATCAGGCAGCGAAGTGAACGGCGATATCAGGATCAGGGCTGCAGGCGAGAATTCGCGCGCCATTTGCGTGGCCGTGCCTGAGCCAATCGAATTGCCCGCTATTATCGTCTCATCAGGCGCGACACCTTGCGCAGCGAGAAACTGCATGCCCGCTCGGCCATCGCGATAGAACCCCTCTTCCGAAGGCTTACCCGGATTGGCACCATAACCGCGATAGCTGACGAGCAGCACGCCATAACCTTGGCCTGCGAGCAAAGCGGTTTCATCGGCTGAGCCCGCAAGCGATCCGCCATTGCCGTGAAACCACACAATTGTCGGTCGCCCCTTGTCAGGAGCACGCCAATGCGCTGCCAAGTCGAGCCCATCGGACGTCGTCAGGGTCACCGCCGCAAATCCGGGACCAGGCGGATGCGCCTTTTGCGGAGCAGGGTAGATAAAGCTCGACTGGAAAGCGAACAGGAAGGTCAGCACAGCAAGATAGGCGAGGGCGGCGCCGAGCAGCAGCTTGAGCGCGAGACCCCACATCGGCCTCATGCACCTTTGAAATGCGGTGAGCGTTTCTCGATCAGCGCAGCGACCCCTTCTGCATGATCCTTAGTTGTGTGCATCATCGCTTGGGTGTTGGCGGCAAGTTCAAGCGCGCTGTCATAATTCAATTGCTGGCCTTGCCGCAGCAATAGCTTGGCCTGGCGCAGCGCATGCGGCGGCTGGGCAGCGATTTTCTGTGCCAGCGCATCCGCTTCATGCAGCAAAGCATCAGGCTGAATCACCCGGCTGATGAGGCCCCATTCAAGCGCAGTCGCAGCGTCAATCACGTCGCCGGTGTAGAATAACTCCGCCGCGCGCGCTTGCCCGATGATCCGCGGCAGGATCCAAGTGCCTCCATCGCCCGGGATAATGCCCAGCTTGAGGAATGTGACGCCGAACTTGGCTTTCTCGCTTGCAATCCGGATATCGGCCAGACAGGCAACATCGCAGCCGAGCCCGATCGCAGGACCGTTGACCGCCGCTATCACTGGCACCCGCAAGCCATAAAGTGCCCGCAGCACAAGGTGGATATTGTCGCGATAGCCATCGGAGAGAGCTGGGGTCGAGCCGCTGAAGGTTCCCGTCTTGTCGCGCATCGCTTTGACATCGCCGCCTGCTGAAAACGCGCGGCCTGCACCGGTCAGGATGACACAGCGGCATTCAAGATCGCGATTGATGGTGTCGCAGACGCTGCGAAACTCATCGCCATCGCCCGGGCTCCCTAATGGATTCATTCGATCAGCCCGGTCAATCGTCAGCGTTATGACAGGACCATTGCGGTCGATTTTAAGCAAGCTCATCATGCTTCATTAAGCGAGCCTAGCCGAGATAGCGATCAGCAAATGCAAACCATGCGCATGGAATGACAGGGCCTGCGCACAGGGGTTTATTTTCATATCCTTAGTGCCATTTATAGCGGCGGGGCTGATTGGAGGAACTTGATGCCAGGCATGCCCCTGTTATTGATTGCATCGCCTTTAACAGCGGCCGGTCTTGCGCCTCCTCCTCCGGTGATCCTGACGACAGACCTGCCGCAAGCGAGTATAACCGCCGCGCCGCCTATATCGCCGCCCGTATCGCTCCCGCGCCACATGTTGGTATTGGGCTGGTCGCTCGCGCCGCAATCGGAGCGCGGCGCTCCCGCTCAAAGGTCAGAGGCGGCCCAACAGCAACCAGATGAGCCCCCCGGCGAAGAAACAGAGTCGCAATCTGGTGACGATGGCGAAGACAATGAGATTGTCGTCGAAGGCACTTACGGCCCTTCCGAAGCCGATCCGATCGAGGAAATCAACGCCGAGAGCTTCCGCATCACTCAGCAAATCGACGAAGCGTTCGTCGAGCCGCTCGCCTATGCTTATCGCGATGGCCTGCCCGAGCCCATCCGCGATGGTCTGGGCAATGTTGTGCGCAATCTTGGTGAGCCGAACAATGCGCTCAATTTTCTGCTGCAAGGCAAGATCGGCAAGACCTTTGAGACGCTGACGAGGCTCGCGATCAATTCGACGCTGGGGATTGGCGGTTTATTCGACATTGCCGAGAAAGAGGCGATCGACTTGCCCTATCGCCGCAATGGGTTTGCAAACACGATGGGCTTTTACGGGATCGGGCCAGGGCCTTATCTTTATTTGCCGGTCACGGGGGCTACCACCGCGCGCGATGTAGTTGGAAGCGGGCTGGACCAATTGCTCTTGCCGGTCGCGGTAGGTGAGCCGTTTAACCGGCTGGAATTTGCTGCGCCTTATTTCGTGATCAATTCGCTCGATTCGCGGCTTGAACTCGATGAGGAAATCAAAGCGATCCGTGACACAGTCGACCCATACGCCGCGCGCCGCGACACCTATCTCTATCGCCGTCGCCGAGACATAGCATTGCTTCGCGGTGAGGAACCGCCAGAGCCTCCCGCGATCCTGCGAGAGATCGAGGAAGGGGTCGATTATCTTGATGAAGAAGAAGACGGAGCGGGTGTCGAAGGGGAAACGGGTGTCGAAAGCGAAACACCGACGGCCTCAGAACCCCCGCTCAGCCTCTATTTCGATAGAGGCGCTATCAGCGTGACGAAGCTGAAACAGCCTGACTAAACGTTACGCCCGGGCTTCTTCTGCGCCGGCTGACACAACCGGTTCGACGCTCGCTGAATTGTAATTCAGCGCCGTCAGCACCGTTTCGACGATATCGGGCGCGTTGAGCCCGGCCTCATCATATTGTTTGTCGGGTGCATCCTGATCGATGAAGCTGTCCGGCAGGCGCATCGTGCGCACTTTAAGGCGCGGATTTGCACCATCGGCATCAGTCAGTCCGGCATCGCTTGCATAGGTAAGCACATGCGCGCCGAGCCCGCCAATCGAGGCTTCTTCAACGGTAACCACCACTTCGTGGGTCCGCATCAAGCGCTCAATCAGATCCGTGTCGAGCGGCTTTGCAAACCGCATATCGGCAATTGTCGTCGAAAGCCCTTTAGCTTCAAGCTGATCGGCGGCTTTCTTGGCTTCTTCGAGCCGCGCCCCAAGCGAGAGGATGGCGACCTTGCTGCCTTCGCGCACCAACCGGCCCTTCCCGATCTCGAGCTTCTGCGGCACTTCAGGAAGCGGCACCCCGGTGCCTGACCCGCGCGGATAGCGAAAGGCAATCGGACCTTCATCATATTCTGCCGCTGTGTACGTCATGTTGACGAGCTCGGCTTCATCCGCTGCCGCCATCACCACCATATTAGGCAAAGTCGCAAGGTAGGTGACGTCAAAGCTGCCAGCATGGGTGCAGCCATCAGCGCCGACCAGACCCGCACGATCGATCGCAAAGCGCACCGGCAGGTTCTGGATCGCAACGTCATGCACGACCTGGTCATACGCGCGCTGCAGGAATGTCGAATAAATCGCTGCAAACGGCCGCATACCCTGCGCGGCGAGGCCAGCGGCAAAGGTCACGCCGTGTTGCTCAGCAATCCCAACGTCAAAGCTGCGTTCGGGGTGGGCCTTAGCAAACCGATCGACCCCGGTGCCCGACGGCATCGCCGCGGTGATCGCACAGATGCGCGTGTCGGTTTCAGCAAGCTTGGCAAGCGTGTCGCCGAACACATTCTGGTAATTGGGCGGACCGCTTGGCCCCTTTTTCTTCTCGCCCGTCACAACGTTGAATTTCGGTACGCCGTGATATTTGTCAGCGCTTTCTTCAGCTGGCGCGTAGCCTTTGCCTTTGGTCGTTACGACATGGATCAGAACCGGACCTTCAGAAGTGTCACGCACGTTTTCGAGCACAGGAATGAGATGCTCAAGGTTGTGCCCGTCGATCGGCCCGACGTAGTAAAAGCCGAGCTCTTCGAAGAGCGTCCCGCCGGTCACCATACCGCGGGTGTATTCTTCAGCTTTGCGGATCCCTTCATGCATCCGGCGGCTCATCTTCTTGACCGCTTTTGATGCAAGACTGCGCAGGCCAAGATACTCGCTTGAGGATACCATGCGCGCAAGATAGGCCGACAGCCCGCCCACCGGTGGTGCGATCGACATGTCATTATCATTCAAGATAACAACGAGACGATTACCGGCCTCAGTCGCATTGTTCATCGCTTCATAGGCCATGCCAGCGCTCATCGCGCCGTCACCGATCACTGCGATACCTCGGCCCGGCTTATTGTTCAGTTTGTTGGCAATCGCAAAGCCGAGTGCCGCTGAAATCGAAGTCGACGAATGCGCCGCGCCGAACGGATCGTATTCGCTTTCAGCCCGCTTGGTAAAACCTGAAAGCCCCCCACCCTGACGTAGCGTGCGGATCCGGTCGCGCCGCCCGGTGATGATCTTATGGGGATAGCATTGATGGCCGACATCCCAGACCAAGCGGTCTTCGGGTGTGTTAAAGACATAGTGGAGCGCCACTGTCAGCTCGACCACACCAAGACCCGAGCCAAGGTGCCCGCCTGAGACACTGACCGCGTCAATCATCTCTGCCCGCAATTCATCGGACAATTGCCGCAATTGTTCAGGTTTAAGCTGGCGAAGCTCTTCAGGCGTAGGCACCTGATCGAGCAGCGGAGTGTGAAGCGGAGGAGTCATACAAGCATGCTCTACACCGTGAAAACGCAACTGTCGATGAACGGTTAATCCTGCACAAAGAGCGGGTTGGCAGAACGCTGACAATTTAGTGTGACATTTTTGCCTGTAAGGCGAGCGATATCAGACGCAGCTGCGGCAGAGGCCGCGGATCTCCAGCACTGGGCGCTCCGTCTTAAATCTGCAGCGGGACGCCAATGAGCGAACCGTGCGGCTCACTTCTTCATCATCGACATGCAGCGCTTCGCCGCATTCATCGCAGACAAGGAAGATGCAGTCATGCTTGTGGCCTGGATGGCTGTTAGCGAGGTAAGCGTTTGAGCTTTCTACCCGAAGGGCAAGGTTGCTGGCGACAAACAGATCGAGAATCCGATAAATGCTGTTAGGCGCAACCCGCTTGCCGCGCGCAACTGAAAGACTGTCGGCGATATCGTAAGCAGAGACCGGGCGGCCATGACGCGCAAGTTCAGCAAACACCGCTTCGCGCATTGTCGTCCATTGTTCGCCCAGATCCATGAGCACTCGGCGCGCTTCAGCGATCAGCTCAGGGCCGGAATGGTCTTCATGCGGATGCAGCGCCGCTGTGCCGGTTGCGGAATCGATATCGTGCATGGGCGCATGTTAGCGCGTCAGAACGTAAATGTCAGGCCGCATCGCGCAGGAAACTGGACCGATAATCGTTCGGAAACATGGCTTTTAACGCCTGCACCTTTGGTTTGTCCCACCGTAGGATGTAGCCATGGCGCGGATTTTTAAGCATGAAATCCTGATGATAGGCTTCAGCCGGATAGAATTTGCGGAAGCTTTCCACGCGCGTGACGATCGGTCTGCCCCACACGCCTGATTGGCCCATCTGCTTCAGATACGCTTTAGCAACCGCTTCCTGTTCGGCATTCATCGGTACGAGCGCGCTGCGATAATGCGTACCAACGTCAGGGCCCTGCCGGTTCTTGAGGGTCGGATCGGCCACCACCGAGAAGAAGATGCGCAGCAATTCGTCATAACGCACGACATAAGGATCGTAAGTGATCTTGACGGCTTCGGCATGGTTGGTGCCACCTGCAATGATCGACTTATACTTCGCGGTACCGGAACTGCCGCCGTGATAGCCTGAAACCGCCGACTTTACCCCTTTGACATGGCTGAACACGCCTTCAACGCCCCAGAAACATCCGCCTGCAAAGATCGCGGTCTTCAATCCCGCCCCTTCTTTCGCGACGCGCTTGGGCGCTGGCGCATTGACAGCTTCTTCTGCTGCGATGGCGGTTGTCGGAGCAGCAGTGATCGCGAGCGCGCCAAGTCCGGCGGCAAGCGCTAGCAAAGCGAGCCGGTTCACGCGCCAGCTCCATCGATCGGCTGCGTGACGTCAAACTCAGGAGCAATTTCGAACGCCTGCTCAGCGCCAAGAGTTTCAGCAGCCGATGCCGGGGCCTCGATCGCTTCGCCGAGATTGTCCATATTGATCGCACCGATCACAAGCGCTGCGCCAACAAATCCGATGGCGAAATTGCGATAAAGGTCAGAAGCGAACAAAGTCATGGGTCGTCTCGGTTGTTGGGCTCAAAGAGCTTTTCGTGATCAGTCGCGCCGCTCATAGGAACGAACCGCTTGCGCAAAAATGAATGGGCCGCTCATGCGACATTTCGTTACGCCATCACGTAAAGTTACGCAGGGAATGGCAAAAAGGTTTCGCCGCGCACGCAAATGCCTTCAGTCAGCGACGCGATAGGGCAAATCTAGTGCCGGAAATGACGCATCCCGGTAAAGACCATCGCAAGACCAGCTTCGTCTGCAGCTGCGATCACTTCGTCATCGCGGATGGAGCCGCCCGGCTGGATCACTGCTGTCGCGCCTGCTTCAACCGCTGCCAACAGGCCATCGGCAAACGGAAAGAACGCATCCGACGCAACCGCGCTGCCGATGGTCCGGGGCGTTTCCCAACTATGGGTGTCAGCCGCCTCGCGCGCTTTTACAGCCGCAATCCGCGCCGAATCGCGCCGGTTCATCTGTCCAGCGCCAATGCCTGCCGTCACGCCGTCCTTGGCATAGACGATCGCATTCGATTTGACATGCCGCGCGACAGTCCAGGCAAACAGGCAATCGGCAAGCTCCTGCGCGCTCGGCGTGCGTTTGGTCACCACTTCCAGCTGGTCTGACGTCACTGCCCCATTATCGCGCGACTGTAATAGCAACCCGCCAGCAATCGTCTTATAGCTGAACCCGCCGCGGCGCGGATCAGGCAAGCTTGCGCATTCAAGCACACGCAGGTTTTTCTTCTTGGCAAAGATTGCGCGGGCATCCTCGCTCACCTTTGGCGCGATGATCACTTCAGTGAAAATCTCCGCGATCGCAGCGGCGGTCGCGCCATCGAGTTCGGTATTCACTGCAACAATCCCGCCAAACGCCGACACGCTGTCGCATTGAAGTGCAGCCTGCCACGCCTCAGACAAGCTCTCTGCCTGCGCGACCCCGCACGGATTGGCATGTTTGACGATCACCGCAGCGGGCGCACCGCCAGTGAATTCAGCCGCCAGCTCAAGCGCTGCATCAGCATCGTTCAGATTGTTGTAGCTCAGCGCTTTACCTTGCAATTGCGTCGCTTGCGGCACGCCTTTTTCGCGTGTGCCTTGCGGGACATAGATCGCAGCGGATTGATGCGGGTTTTCGCCATAACGCAGCTCTTCGCTGCGATTGAAGGCGAGCGGCATGGTCGGCATGAACGGTGTCGCGCCGAGCGCTTCCATCCCAAGCGGGTGCGTGAAAGCATCGTCATAGGCAAACCAGTTCGCAATCGCTGCATCATAGGCGGCGGTGCGAGCATAGGCCTTGCCGGCCATCCGGATGCGGAAGGCTTGCGAGGTTTCGCCGCCGTTAGCTTCAAGCTCATCAAGCAGCGCAGAATAGTCCGCAGGATCAGTCACGATCGTCACAAAGGCATGGTTCTTCGCTGCCGAACGCACCATGCTCGGGCCGCCAATGTCGATATTCTCGATGATCTCGGCGCGGCTGGCGCCTTTCGCGACAGTCGCTTCGAACGGATAGAGATTGACCACCACCAGATCGATTGCGCCGATCTCATGCGCTTCCATCGCGGCGGTGTGCTCTGCGTTGTCGCGCAGCGCAAGCAGCCCACCATGCACTTTGGGATGGAGCGTCTTGACCCGCCCATCCATCATCTCGGGAAAGCCGGTGAGAGCAGACACGTCGCGCACATCGAGCCCGGTCTCGCGCAAAGCCCGCGCTGTGCCGCCCGTGCTGACCAGTTCGACCCCGCGCGCAGCCAAAGCCGCCCCCAGCTCAGCCAGACCCGATTTATCCGAGACGGACAACAGCGCCCGCTTGATCACCTGTGTCGCCATCGCGGCGTTTATCCCATTTTCTTGAGTAGCCAGGAAAACTGCCCGCCGCCCCGCGAGGTCAACCCTTCGATCACCAATTGCTCGGTCGGCACCGGACGACCATCGCCATCGACCCACAAGCTGTCTTCGCACGTCAGTTCGACATCGCCGACCCCGGCGGCATCACCGCGCAGCCGGAATTGCCATAGCTTGCCATCAGGCAACAGCAGACTGGCACCGCGTCCATCTTCGGACAGATGCGCTTCGACCCCGCGCCCAAGGTGGAACCGGATCGCAAAGCCGACCTTGCCATTCTTGCCTTTGCGCGAAGCCGGCAAAAGGATGTCTTCGCCGACAAGCTCAGCTCCATCAGCGCGCAGTGCGAGCATCCGGCGATGCTGCAACCCATAGCGCACAGCATAACCATCATGCGTTGCGGCAACTCGTGTCGCTTCGCCCCCTTGCCGGCGCACAGTGCGGCGCTCGACTTCGACGGTATCTGCGCCTTTACCGAGCTTGCCGTGCAGCAGCACTGCGGTCGAGTTGGCGTTGTCGATTACGAGTGTCGAATGCGCAGCCGTTGCTCGCAAAGCCTGCCCGATCCGAGCTGGTACTTGTCCTCCGGCAAGCGCTGCGCCGCCGCAATTGACGATCAAGCGGGTCGGACCGTCAGACAGCTCAAAGGCGAGCGTGGACGCACAACCCGTTCGTGCTTGCCGCGCCCGGGGTGGCGGCGCGGTGTCGAACTGCACCAGCGTGTCGCCTCCTCGCAGCCGCTGAAAGCCCCAATGCTTTACATCTGCAAGCGGTCTTGTGCGCACCCCGCTTGCAGCGATCACTCGGCCGACACGGTCAGCCCGGATCGCGTTATGGCCTTGCCAGCTGCCTAGCCCGCCATCGCCGTGGCGTAGCGCAAGCAGCGGGGGAACCATCAATTCGCGCATCACGCCCAGCGCTTGCGGAGGTTCAAGCTGGACCGCTTCATAACAGGCAATCACATCATTGAGCAGCGTGATTGCCTCAAGTTGCGCCGCGCCGCACCGCGACAATGCGCCGCCATCCTCGCCGATCAGCTCGCCTAAAGCGCGGATCAGACCAGCCTCGCCATAGAGCCGCCGCGGTCGCCCGTCAGGCAGCATCAGACCTGCCGCCGTAATCGCTGCCCAGCCCGCCACTTCACCAAGGTCGGACGTTGCGCGGCTAGCGCGCCGATCGAGCCAATTCGCGGTTTGCTCAATCGCGGCGAGCAAGCGGCTGCGCAGTTCGGGATTGTCACCTGCAAGGATCAGCGGCGCTTGGACTAACCATGCAACCAGCCGCAGACCCGTATGCTCGATTGTCCAGGCGGTGCCTTTGCCGAGTTGAGCATTGGCATCCAGCCATGCGTTGACAATCCGTGCGGCAATCGCCGTGCCTTCTGCTCGCGGGGCAGCAGCCGCAAGATCAGCCAGCCACGAGAAGCTGTGCACGCATCGCTCAAGTCCTGGATTGAGCCGGGTCGATCCTGAGAAATCGAGGCTTGCCAGCGGCACTTTCACGCCATCCACCAGGAAATGCCCTGCTCTAAGCGCGGTGCCTAAAGTGCGATCTCCGATGTTCGGGGTTTCAACTGTCGCCAGCAAACGCGCTGGAACCGCTCGGCGGAACGGCGCAGCAAGCGCCTGACGCGGCACGCCGATATGGTAAGCGAGCCGGATCAAGGCTTCGCCCGGGCGCATTCGCGGCGCAATCACATCAGTCAGCGCCAGAGCGCGGGCGGGAGCAACATTGTCGAGCCCGGGATCGTTCGCTTCTGCTGTGACCGTCAGCTGGGCTTCGCTGTCTGCGCTGAGAGGCATCGCGGATGCAGGCTTCTGCCTGCGTTTGCGCACGCGAGGCTTGTGGGCACTCTCGCTAAACAATTGCTCCATTAGACCGCCCCTTTGAGCGCGGCGATGTTAGCCGCGTAATGCGCCGGGCCGCCTTTGAATGTAGCAGAGCCTGCAACCAGCACATCAGCCCCTGCCGCAACGCATAGCTTGGCCGTCTCCGGATTGACCCCGCCATCAACCTCTAAGTGGATCGCGCGGCCTGAAGAAGTGATCAGATCGCGAATGCGCGCGATCTTATCGAGTTGCGACGTGATGAAGCTCTGCCCGCCAAAGCCGGGATTGACGCTCATGACCAGGATCAGATCAACCACATCCATCAGATTGTCGAGCGCTTCGACCGGTGTGCCGGGGTTAAGCACCACGCCGACTTTCTTGCCGAGCGCGCGGATCGCCTGGCAGGTGCGATGAATATGCGGTCCTGCTTCGGGATGGACTGTGATGACGTCTGCACCAGCCTCGGCGAAGGCTTCGAGATAAGCGTCAACCGGAGCGATCATCAGATGAACATCGAATGGCTTGTCGCTGTGAGGCCGCAGCGCCTTTATGACCGCCGGGCCGATTGTGATGTTAGGCACAAAATGCCCATCCATCACATCCACATGGATCCAGTCAGCGCCCGCTTCATCGATTGCGCGCACCTCTTCTCCAAGGCGCGCAAAATCGGCCGAAAGAATGGAGGGTGAGATTAGCGGTGATGACATGATGACGGCGCCCTTCCCGTGCGCATTACATCCATATGTCACTGGCGAATCGAGCTACAAGCTGGAATCTCGCGCTTTTCCACCACACAGAAGCTGCCTGAGTGGTTGCCACGATTTGTGAACGCGACAATTCAGGCCAAATTCAGCAGCCGATGACTAAAACGCCGTTCAGATTGGCGAAAAGCGGACGACGCTTTATGGGGCCGCCGAGATTTTCATTAACCAGACGGACGAACCAGATGATACTGACTTCAGCCCGCATGGGGGCCTGTCTTCTTGCCGCGAGCGCTGTTCTTGCAGGGCCGAGCGCGGCTTTTGCCGAAGGGCCTTATGGCCAGAAAATCGGCAACAACATGCGTGCCTGCGCGCCCGGCAATGGCCCGGCGGTGCGGGTCACTATTCGCGGGATCAAGAGCTCAACCGGCAAAATCCGCTTGCAGAGCTATCACGCGACCAAAGCGGACTGGCTTGCCAAAGGGCGCTGGCTCAACCGGATCGAAGTGCCTGCACGCAAAGGCAGCATGACATTCTGCATGCCAGTCCCAAGCTCCGGCAATTACGCGCTCGCAGCGCGCCACGATGCCAATAACAACAACGAAACCGATATTTCAGCCGATGGCGGCGCGATGTCGAACAACCCTTCGATCAACATCTTCAATCTCGGACGTCCAGGGGTCGACAAGACCCGCTTTTCAGTAGGCAGCCGGGTAAAATCGATGACGATCAATATGCTCTATTTCGGCTGAGCTTATCGCTTGCCCGGCGATGCTGGCGTAACGCCGCGAGAAATGCCGGAGCTGCCAGCAGCGCAAAGCGCTCTTGCAGCGGCGACAATGTAACCTCGATGCCGCTATGCCGTTTGATCTTCCAGGCGGCATAACGCGCCCCACCGGCAAACGTCACGCTCGCTTTGGCAAGCCGCAGCACGTTGAGCGGTTTGCCTAATCTTCTGCGGCGACGCCACCAGCCCAACACCGCGCGTCGCTCGCTTTGCGGCAACGTAATCTTCAAGCGTTCACTCAAGGCCGCATGATTGATCGCGCCTGCATCAAGCGCGAGCGGCAAAAGACCGGAAAAATGCGCAGCATTAGCGCTTAGAATAGAATCTTCGCGCCCGGGCTGTTCGACCCGCAGCTCTGCTTGGTACGTCGCGCGAAAGAGCCCGCGCCAATAGTCCTCTTCGCTCGCTTCTTCAGGGCCTAGCGCTACCGCAAGCCGGGCGGCCGTGGTCGCCGCAAGGCTCAGTGCAGCGATTGTGCCGCGTTCGGCTTCGTCATCTTGCACCCACACAAGCGCGCTGGGCTGCACAAACCGGGCCCAGATTGTGGTATCCGCGAGCGCACCTGATGCCGCTTTCGCGAAAGTCTGCAAGCTCATGGTCGCGACCTTCGCGCGCAGGGTCACCTCATCAAAGTCGCGCTCATGATAGCTTACGCGAGGCCAGATCGCCGACTGCTCAGGCCCAGGCAAAAGCACATAGAAATCAAGCACGCCGTCAAGCGAGCCGGTGCGCAGATTGGAGCCGTAAAACAGCACCGCCTTTGCGCCAGCCTCTTCGGCGAGCGCAGATGCGAATTGCGCTATCGCCGGATTGACCGGGGCCTTGAGACCGCGCGCGATCCGTTGCCCCAGCGCCGTGTCCGCTAAACGTGCATCAAAGCTTGGCTCAAGGGGTGGCAAAGACAAGTTCAGCCCCTTGCTCGATCCGGTATTCGCCGGGTGCGAACGCTTCGCCGTCGAGAATGAAGTGGTCCGACAATTCGAGCGTGAACTGAGTGGCTGCAAGCTGATGGATACCGCGCTCACGCAGTCCTCGGGTCAAGTGCCCTGTCAGAACCGCAGGCACCAAGGCCGTAGTGCGACGCGAAATCTGATCGACTGCGATCATCCGCAGACCTTGCCTCAGAAGCCCGAACGGATTGATCCCGGCCGGGAGCCGCTCCAGCGTCGAGGCGAACAGCACTTGCCGCCATTGCGGATCACCTTGCCCGCTATGGGCCATCGGGGCGCCTTGACGGCCGAGCCGGATCTGCATGCGATCGCCTTTGCGCCAAGGGTTTTGCCTGGTTCCGAACAGCGATTGCGCGAGCGCCCATAGCGCAGTCGTCGCAACCGCAACGCCGTTGAAGGCTCCAAGCCGATGTGCAGTCTGACCTGCCCGGGTGGCTGTTGTGAAAGCGCCCGCGCCGAGAATGAAGCCGTGCACAGGACCGATCGTGTTCTCGTCTGCAGACGAGCTGAGCGCGGTTACCCGCAGCGGTTGGCGCCTAGCTCTGACGCCTTTTTCGTAGGCCGCGATCGCGTGCTGCAAAGTCCATTCGCTGGGAATGCCAAGGTCGAGCGCGAGCGCATTTGTCTTGCCTTTAGGCAGAACCGCCAGCACCGGCCAATTGTCGCCGAACACCGCGTGCCCGCAGGTCAGCACGTCTCGCACAGTGCCATCACCGCCGTTAATCACCAGCAAGTCGATCCCGCGCGCGGCGAAGTCAGCCAGCGCGCGCGGCAGGTGTGCTCTTGCAGCCGGCTGCGCGATGTGGATGTCCGGGCACAACCCGCAATCGAAATCGCTGCCTTGATTGCGATGACTGCGCGGGTTGTAGATCACGCCCACACGCGGCGCTGAAGACCGACGCGAGCCGCCGAAATCAGCTTGCTGCGCTTTGCGAAGCGCCGCGCCATAATCGCGGCGAGCCAGCGCGCTGGTGGATTTGCCCGGTCCAACGCCAGAGGAAAGCGGGGCAAAATCGTAAATCGAGGCGGCCATAAAGTGGTCCTAGATCAGTCAAATTAATGGCATTGGAATGCCATACTTAATTTCTTCTGTCACATAAGTGCTCGACCGGTGATGCGTTTCAAGGGTCGAACGGCGATTAATCTGTAACGATTGGTCATAAATGGGCTGGACTGCCCGGGAAACCGGGTTAGCCTCGCGATCATGCTTACTGACGCTCTGCTCGACGCCGCTCGCAACCACGGTCCCGACATTATCGCGCTGCGCCGCGCGATCCATGCGGAGCCGGAACTCGGGCTGCAATGCCCTGAAACCATGGCTAAAATTCGCAGCGCATTGGCTGACCTCCCGCTTGAATGGCGCTCGGGGACATCGACCTCTGGTGCGATCGCTACGCTTGTCGGAGGTAAGGCGGTAGGCGGTTCTGCGCACATCCTCCTGCGCGGTGATATGGATGCTCTGCCGATGGCGGAGAAAACCGGGCTCGATTTCGCTTCGAAAACGCCGGGAAGAATGCACGCCTGCGGACACGATGCGCACACCGCGATGCTGGTCGGAGCGGTGCGGCTGTTGTGTGACCAGCGCGAGAGCCTGCCTGGCACGATCGATTTCATGTTCCAGCCAGGCGAAGAGGGGTTTCACGGAGCGCGTCATATGATCGAGGACGGACTCCTAGACCCGCTGCCTCAAGCCGCCTTCGCGCTGCATGTCATGCCCAATGCCAAGCATGGCGTGATTGCGGGGCGTGCGGGGCCATTGCTGGCCGCCGCCGATCAGTTCAGCATTACGGTCAAAGGCAGCGGCGGGCATGCCTCGATGCCGCACGATTGCGCTGACCCGGTGCCAGCCGCCGCGGCGATTGTAAGCGCGCTGCAAGCGATGGTGACGCGCCGCTTCAACGCGACCAGCGCTGTGGTGGTGACTGTCACGCAGATCCACACCGGCACTGCGCACAATATCATTCCCGATGAAGCGATGGTCGCAGGGACGATCCGCACGCTATCGGCTGAACATCGCGAGCGGGCGCATCAATTGGTCAGTGAAACCGCAGCCGCGATTGCAACCGGCCACGGAGTGAGCGCTGAATGCGAAATCGAACTCGGCTATCCGGTTACTTTATGCGATCCGCGTGCGGTTGCGCTGGGGGCTAAAGTCGCGCGCGAACTGGGCGGCGATGACAGCTGGCATGACCTGCCTGAGCCGATCATGGGCGCAGAAGATTTCTCATACGTGCTGGAGCAGGTGCCAGGCGCGATGTTCTTCCTCGGTGTCGCAGAAGAAGGCAGCGATGACTGGCGCAGCGCGTGCGCGCTTCATAACCCGCGAATGTATATCGATGAACGCGCGCTGCCGCATGGCGCAGCGATGCTGGCAGGCTGCGCGCTTGAATATTTCGCGCGCGGATTTGGTAACATGGCGCCTTGCGACGCGGCATCCGCACCGAGCTAAGCGAGCACCAACCCGCATAATCCGCCGATAAGCATGCTCAATCCACAGGAATTGCGCTTGTGAACGCGACCACTTCAAGGCGATTCTTCAATTCGCAACCTCCTTGCGGCACCCTCGTCAATCAAACGTGCAGTCGAGGGGGCAAGCCGCGATGACATCGGGCAGCATCACGATCGAGGATGTCGCCAAAGCTGCAGGAGTCTCGCGTCAGACGGTCTCGCGCGTGATCAATCGCCGCCCGAACGTTAGGCCGGTGGTGCGCGAGCGGGTCGAACAGGCGATCAATGAGCTTGGCTATGTCCCGAACCTTGCCGCGCGCCGGATGGGAGGCAACCGCAGCTATCTGGTGCTGGCTGCGCTCGCGCAAGACAGCACCGGGCGCAGCGCAGGTCGCTTGCCGCTCGATGAAATGCTGCTGGCGGGCATGGCGGCCTGCGATCCGCATGGCTATCATCTGCTGTTCGTCGAGCTCAAGTCCAATGCAGCTGACAGCGAAGGCGATAGCGGCCAGCAATTGGCGCGCACTTTGACGGCGCTAAAGCCCGATGGGGTCGTCTTGTGCCCACCGCTTGAAGATGATCAAGCCGTTATCAAAGTGCTTGAACAGCGCCGCATTGCCGCCGCCTATCTTGGCGAGCGCAACGAATTTGGCCGGGTTACGCCGGGTCTCGATGACGCTGCTTTGGGCGATGCGGCGGTCAGGCTTCTGCTGGAGCAAGGTCATCGCCAGATCGGCTTCATCGCCGGACTGCACGATCGCGCCCGATCAGAACGGCGACTGGCTGGATACCGCCGCGCGCTGGTCGCTGCTGGAAGCCGTGCGCATAGCCATTTCGCCGCTGAAACGCCGCTCAAGTTTGGTGCTGCGCGCGAGCTTGCTGAAGCCTGGTTAGGACCTACAATTCGTCCGAGCGCGATTATTGCTGAGACAGAAGAGGTCGCGCTCGCGGTGATCGAAGCGGCATCGGCAAGCAATGTTGTAATCCCACGCGAACTCTCGCTGCTGGCATTGGAAGACCAGCTCGGCCTGGCACGCGCCAAACCGGATGTAAGCGTAATCCACCAGCCCTATGCCGAGCATTTCGCACAAGCGTGCAAACGCTTGATCGAAGCGCAGGCGGATACCTCTGAGAATAATGCAGCAGGCGAACATATCGCGAGCATCGGCGATGACTTTATCGTGATCGAGCGCGGCTCACTCGCGCCGGCACCGCGCGCAGTCTAGCCGAACGCTGCGCTGCTGCGCGGCACGCATTTGCCGCTGCGGCGAAAGCTCGCCGCTTCAATCACCCAACCCGGCGCCATCCCCCCTTTGGCAAGCATGCGCGTGCGACTGGCATGCTTGTTGCTGTGCTTGGGCCATAGCTTGCCAGGATGACCCCGGCAGCGCGGGAAAGGACTGCGATGGAGCCTTCAAGCGATCGGCCCGACATGCCAAGCGCGGGCCAGCTCAGCGCTGGGGAAAGGGTCCTGTTCTATCTGCCGGTCGTCACCGGTTGGTGGTTTGAGGAAGTCATCTTTCCTCTGATCACAGCCCTATCAAAAGCGCATGAAGTGCATGTGATGGCGCCGCCTGAATGGCGCAACACAGGCCTGTCGCGGGCTCAAGCGCCTCTGATCGAGCAAGCAGACGGGGTGTTCTGGCATCTGCTCGACGGACCTAACCACCACCAGCTCCGGATTGATGCGAGCGAAGATGACGCGCTGATCGAGTTCGTCGAGCGGCTTGCCCCTGATCTGGTGCTGTGCCGGAGTGCAGACATCAAAACGCCCGCTCGCTTTCCCGGGATCGTGCGGCACCTGATGGAAGGCGGCGCTCCGCCGCTCAAGAACGGCGTCAATCGGATCAGGCTCGCTGAAACGCTGTTCGACTATGGCATGATGCCAGAGCTTTCGGCTCAGGAGAATGCGCGGCTTGATGCGATCGGCGCGCAACTTTGGGCCGACCAAATCGATCCGCTTGAGCGCAGCCTGCCGACGCGCACGCAGTTTCTGGCCGAAACCGGACTGCCACCAGATCGCCCGATCATCGCGCTTCCGCTCGAATACGAACATGCCGAGAATTTCTTCAACCAGCACCTGCCGATCCCCAACAACCCCGCCATGATCGCAGCGATCGCGGCGCAGATCCCGGCTGATGCAGTGCTGGCGGTGACGAACCATCCGCTGAACGAGCTCTATTGCAACAATATCGCAGTTCATGCCGCGATTGCAGCGCAGGATGACCGAGTGGTCTTGCTTGAAAGCGGACCGGTCCAAGGACGCCGCACGATTGAACTGGCCCGGCACTGCGACGGCATGATCGTCTGCAATTCCAAGAGCTGGGCGCCATGCGCGGCGTTTGGCAAACCGCTGTTGCGGTTATCGGCGTTCCAGACGGGTAGCTGGGTCGGAGCGTATGACAAGCTGCCTGATTTCCTCAGCGACGTGCTGAGCGGACACAGACGCCGACCCGACCAAGCGCTCGCCCGGCGCTGGTTTGCATTCCATTTCGCGAACGAAGTCTTCGCTCCGACTGACCCCGATCTCAGCGCAGCCGATATCATCGCGCGGGTGTCCCGCCCGATCCGCCCGGACACGTGGGACGCAGTGATCGCTGAATACCGCGCACAATTCACGCCGGAGCCCGCATGAAACCGGTCCAACCAACAGAGCGCCGACGCGATGTATGATCTTGCTGTAGTGGTCCCTGCTCGCCGCGGCAGTTCGCGCATCGCGGAAAAGTGCCTGTTGCCGTTTGGCGATCAGCCGAGCCTGATCGAATGGAAGCTCGCTCAGCTCTGCCAAGTGATTGACCCTCACAGGATTTACCTTTCCAGCGAAGACGCTCAATTTCTGTCGCTTGGCAAGCGTTTCGGCGTCTCGCTGCATGCTCGCGATCCTCGCCTTGCAATCGGCCATCAAGCCCCGTTCAGCGAAGTCATCACAGGGATCATCCGCGGTATCCCGCATGATCATATCGCATGGGCGACCGTGGTTTGCCCGCTGATGAGCCCATCTGAATATTGCACAGCGTTTCAGGCATACGAACGCGAAGTCGTATGCGGGGCGAAGGACTCGCTCCTCGGGGTTAACCGCGCGCAGGAATATTTCTGGTCGCGCACCGGCGCACTTAATTATTCAGCAAACCGCGATCACACCATCTCGCAGGACCTGCCTGAGTGGTTTCGCGTGACCAACAGCCTTTATATGGCGCCGCGCAGCGAAATGCTGGCGCGCGACTATTTCCTGGGTGACGATCCGGTCCTGCACGAGCTTTCAAAGCTTGCCGGGATCGATCTCGATTACCTCGAAGACTACCACATCGCCCGCGCGCTCTACGCGCTTTATTGCGAGGACGGGCGCGGCCGCCTCGACCCTTCCAGCCGGATAGATTGGATTTGCCATGCGCCCGACCGCTCTTTCGCACTATGACTGCGTGTTCTTCGATTTCGACGGCGTGATCGTCGACAGCGTCGAGGCTAAGATCACTGCCTTTGGCGAGCTTTATGACCAGTTTGGACCGGATATCCGCGCTGCCGTCGAAGCCTATCAACGCAAGGTGCCCGGGCAGACGCGCTATGAAAAGATCCCGCGGTTTCATCGCCAATTGCTGGGGATTGAACTGTCTCGCGGCGGCGTCGAAGTGTGGGCTGATAAGCTTTCCGAGATCGTGCTCGACCGGGTTGTTGCGAGCCCTTTGCTGCCTGATGTCGCCGAAACCCTGAGCTTGCTTAGCCGCCGCGATATCCCTGCTCATATCGTCTCGGGCACGCCGCACGATGAATTGCAGGAAATCGTCGATCGCAAAGGCCTGCGCCCCTTCTTCGTGACGGCGCGCGGAGCCCCTGAAAAGAAAGCCCCGATCGTCCGCGATATCATGACGCATGACCGACTGGAGGCGAAGCGCTGCCTGTTTGTTGGCGATGCGATGACCGATTATGAGTGCGCTAAGGAATGCGGGCTCGACTTCATTGGCTGCGCGCAGCCGCAAGACGATCCGTTCCCGCAAGGCACTTATGTTCTAGAGCGGCTGGGCGAGTTCTTCCTTGCGCCTGAACCTGATCCAGCAACGCCGCTCAAAAGCAGACTTCGCAAAGCGGCGTAAGCTGTCTCATCGGAAAAGCGCCTGGCACACCCGGAAGGATTCGAACCTCTGGCCTCTGCCTCTTGGAGGCTTAGGTCGATTGTCCGGCACTCCAAACCACTTTGGGCTTCGCCGACTTGTTGACGTGTTCCGGGGAAACGCCGGGGAACCTGAACCGCGTAAATGGGACCCCAGGCAGCGCCGGAGGTCCCCCTTTTCTTACTTCCAATCAGGGCGTCTAATGCGCTCCCGTTCGGTCGTCATCGGATGCTTGTTTGCATAATTCCAGAAACCGTCGTCCCCGCGGAACGATCTGGCATTGTGCGCAGCGGAACGAGCGTAAAATCCTTTGATCTCGCGATCAGCCCATAACGGCCGCTCGCCGACTCAACGCGCTCTTTCAGGACGCTTTAAATCTGCTCACTTCGACGAGCCTCCCATCCTCTTCTGCCTGACCCGCAAACACTTCCATGCACCTGGCCGATAAACCAAAGGATGCTGTTCATACGGTGCTTTGTGGTCAGCTTGCGCCAGTGTCCGCTTTTTTGCTTTCGAATGCCAAGACCAGAAATTCCGCAATCGGCCCAGCTCAAGCCGCGTGCCAATGACCAAGTCTGGAGTGTGAGCAGTTTGTCGGGAATTGCGAGATGCAAATAGCTGAACCGGCTTACGCTTGACGGCTTGATTACAGTTCGACTGAACGAGGCTAGCGCCGCGCACCTATTGGGTTCGCACCCAAAGTGATTGACACACTGCACCCACATGCTTGGGCAGGCAATTCTGCGACCAAATCGGCCAGTTGGACGCGATCAATTATCTGTCTCCTGGCTTATTCCCGCGCTAGGAGCACTCCTGCGTGAAGGCGGTCCATCCCGGACCATCGCTGCACAATTGAGTTTTGCACTATCGAATGATTGAGCGCAGACAAAATTTCGAGCGCGAAAAGGCTGAGCTGGACGATCTTGAAACATCTTCGTCTGGTGCGGGCGATGCCGCAAGCTCCCCGTTTGATCGCCTCTACCGCTCCTATTTCGGTCCGTTGCTGCGCGGTTTGCGTTCGCTCTATGGCGATGGCCCACCCGATCCAGCTGACATTGCGCAAGAGGCCTTCGCCCGGCTGGCGGCACGCGGGCGGCTCGACGAGATCGGGGACCTTGAAGGCTTCGTCTGGATCAGCGCCCGCAATCTGATGATCACCCGCACAAAATCGCGTGTCATGCGCGACACCAATCGCCGTGAGGTATGCACCAGAATTTACGGCGAGGAGAGTGACACTTTCGACCCCGAGAGGGTCTTGATAGCGAGTGACGAACTTGATCGGATTATGGAAGTAGTCGCAGAAATGCCAAAGCGGCGACGCGAAATCTTTCTCCTCAACCGTGTCCACGGACTGACCCCAAAGGCTGCGGGTGAACGCCTAGGCGTTAGCCGCTCAGCTGCTGTGAAACATATTGCCAAGGCAATGGCGCAGATCGAGATGGAGCTCGGAGATCCGGAAGAAGAGCGATCATGAGCACTGATATGTCCTTGATCCGCGAACAGGCGCATTATTGGTACGCGCTTTATGCCAATGATGAACTCGACGAGACCGCGCGCGCTGATTTCGAAGCATGGCGTTCCGCAGATGCCACACATATTGAGGCGTTAGCCCATGCAGAATTTGAGTGGCGCCGCACGGCCGGGAAGGCGGTCCGAGCAAGTCTGGCTGAAGCATATCCGATCGATGATCTGGGGCGCAACGCTGGCTCGGTCGTGATGCCGATCGCAGCCGCAAGGTCAGATATGCAAGCACCGTTATGGCAGAAGCGCAGTTTACAGGCTCTAGCTGCCAGTATTGCGATCGCGGCCTCGATCTGGCTGTTTGCATTGTTTAGTCAGCAGAGCAGTCCTGCGCCGCAGATGGCTTCGGCGCCAGCGCCAACCACCTATGAAGCGGCGATTGCCGAAACCCGTACGATCGATCTCGCCGATGGATCGCGTGTGACGCTCGATGCAACCTCCCGCCTCGCCGTGAGCGAGTTTAGCGATATTCGCCGGGTCGAACTGCTTGAAGGAAAAGCCCTGTTCGACATTGCCGAGGATCCCTCCCGTCCGTTCGTGGTGATCGCTGGATCAAGACGCGTCAAAGTGCTTGGTACGGTCTTCGACATTCAGCTCCAAGATGGAGAGGCGATCGTATCAGTCCGGGAAGGTCGCGTCGCGATCGAGCCGGACGTAGAGCAAACTGAAGGTGATGCGAGCCCGCCGGTCGAGCTTGTCGCCTATCAGCGCATTTCCTTTGCCGGTTCTGCTCTCACATCAATTGAGCCGATTGCCGTGCGCGAATTTGCAAGTTGGCGCGACGGACTGGTCTTTTACACCGATGCAGCATTGAGCAAGATTATTGCAGATGCGGCGCGCTATTCCACGGTTCCGATTACAGTCGATCCGGCTCTCAGCGACCTAAAGCTCACCGGCGGGTTCCAGCTGAAACAGCGCGATTTGCTGTTGCGGCAAATTGAGGAGATTTTGCCGGTCGAAGCACAGGTCGATAACGAACGTGTGCGTCTGCTTCCTAGGAAATAGCCTCACCGCCAAGTCGCTCTGAAGACCAAACTGCCGCTGCTCCACTTTAGCCTCCCTGCAAAATTTCCAAGCAGGGGGTGACACAATCACACGCCCATCAGTCTTGAAGGCATAATGCGAATCATTCGCGCTTTCAAACAGGGGCCTTCATGACCAAACCGACCTTCGCTGCCAAATTGAAAGCGGGCACTGTGGCATCTCTCTTTGCGATCACGATGGCGCATCCTGCCAGCGCCATGGCGCAATCGAGCGACGAGCAGGTGATTGTGACCGAACGTCAGCCGCTCAGCCAGACGCTAACCGACATTGCCCAGCGTTTTAATGTGTCGGTTAGAGCTGCGGAGCAACTGACGCGGGGCAAAACCGCGCCGCCGCTTTCGGGCAGGTTCACCGTCGAGGAAGCGCTAGCCAGGGCACTGGCAGGAAGCGGTTTGGCCGCACGGTCATCGGCCAACGGCGGCTTTGTTATTGTAAATGTCGGTACAGCACAGACCGGTCAGGTGGCCCGCGAGCCGATAATCGTCATCGGCACGAAACAAAATGTCGATGTGCAAGACACTGCTGAATCGGTGGAAGTGTTTACTGCCGAACGGTTTGATAGAGAAAACCTGTTTGATATTGGCGATGCACTCGCCCGGACACCCAACGTGTCGGTCATCGCTGGTAATCTCGCCGGCATCAGCATTCGTGGTATTAACCGACTGGGAACAAATGGCGCGGGACAAGGCGCGGCTATCAACGTGTTTCAGGACGGTGTGCCTCTTGCCCGCCGTGCCTTGGAATTTGGCTCATCCAGCGCATGGGACATCGAACAACTCGAGGTTCTGCGTGGATCCCAATCGACGGTGCAGGGTCGAAACTCGATCGCCGGGGCGGTTGTCCTCCAATCCAAGAAACCGACTTTCGATTGGGAAGCAGCCGCGCGTCTGCGCGCAGCAGAGTTTGGCACCTTGCAAACCGCCGGCGCGATCTCAGGACCGATCATTGCCGATCAGCTCGCCTTTCGCGTGAGCGCAGACTATCAGGAATCCGACGGTTTCATCACCGACACCTTTTCCGGCGATCGGTTTGATTTTCGCGAAAGCCTGACGCTGCGCGGGCGTTTGCTCTTTCAGCCAGAAGCCATAAGCGGGCTCAGCGCTTTGCTCACTATGGAGTATAATGATCGGCTCAATGGCGATCAGCCACGGGTTATCTCACCGCCTGGTGATCTCAACTTCGATCCACAATCGCGGACAACTTTCGAGGGGCGCAAGGACACGAGCGATTTTGAATCCTGGAAAGCGATCGCAGATATCACCTATGCGTTCAGCGACAGCGTAACCCTGAAACTTCTTGGCACCTACGAAGACGCTGACAGTGTGATTGACGGTACGCAGCGGGCGCTCAACCAGCCTGATCAACTTGTATTGGTCGTCAACGGGCAGGAAGAGACCTACTCGGCGGAAGCGCGACTGGAGTTCGATTTTGATGAACTGACCGGCTTTGTCGGCGGTTATTATTTCTCGAACGAACGAAACGACGACAACTTACAGACCTCGGTCATCGGCGAACTGGTACCGTTTCTGATCGATCCGCCAGGCAGCACCATTACAATCGGCTCTCCGACCAGTCGAGACGTCGAAAACTTCGCTTTCTTCACGGCTTGGCGGTATGAACCCAATGAATCTTGGACGTTCGATTTTTCTTTGCGGTACGACGATGAACGCTTCACCACACAGCGCGGTGAATCAACCTTTATAGTTGACCCCGAGACCTGTCTCGCCACAGCGCCTGGCCTTATCATAGGTCTACCAACGACCGACCTGGTCACATTTCCCTGCGAAGCTGGTGCACCATTGCTTCTGCCAGAGACGGAACCGTTGCAATCCGACAGTCTCGGCGTGCTGCTTCCAAGCGGCGTGGTGACCTATAATGTAACACAGGACGCCTCGGTGTTTGCCGGCTACCGGCGTGGCTACCGCGCTGGGGGGACATTTCTTACCCGCTCAATATCGACAACGGAATTGTTCCAGGTCGTGACTTTCGATCCTGAATTTCTCAACACATACGAGGCTGGCTGGCGCACCCAGTGGCTTGATCAGCGACTGACCGTGAACGGGACTTTCTTCTACAGCGAATACCAGGATCAACAGATTTCGTTCACCGACGATCAGGGCTTTCGCATCACCGACAACGCAGCGGCAACGTCGCTTTACGGGCTTGAATTGTCTGTCAATTTCGAAGCCACGCCAGAGCTTGATCTTTCCGCGAGCCTCGGTCTCTTGGAAACAAATGTCGATGACTTTGTCGTGCAACAGGACAACCCGGATACGCCAGCGGACGAGTTTCTCGACCTGGCCGGGAACGACCTCGATCGCTCACCCTCCCTGTCATTCAATCTCGGCGCAGGTTATCGGTCACAAAGCGGGTTCTTTGCCGGGGCCAATGTCAACTATCAGTCCGCCTATTTCTCAGACATCTTCAACCTTGACGAAGCCACTTTGGGGAATGGTCTAACCGAAAGGGTGGACGCAGCCGCCGTCGTCAACGCGCAGCTCGGCTATGCGGTGACCGATAGGCTCACCATAACCGTGTACGCGAACAACCTGTTCGACGAAGGCTCGCCTGAAAGCACTGATATAGGATCGATCAATGCAGCGCTCGGTCTTGATGATCCCAGCGACAACGTGTTTGTTTTCAACACCCGTCAGCCGCAGACTTTCGGGGTCACCATCGACGCGGGTTTTTAGCCATCAGGCGGAGCCCTGGCGGGCGT
>JBCCJD010000046.1:0-25499 GCA_039027955.1 Pseudomonadota bacterium | reverse complement strand
TTGGCGGACGGATAAGCCAGCGATCGGCAGCAGTAAAAGGAACGTGAAGGATGGCTCTTTACGAGCATATTTTCCTCGCGCGTCAGGACCTCTCGCAGGCCCAGGTAGACGCGCTGGCGGCCACGGCGACCGAAATCGTCGAAGCACACGAAGGCAAAGTCACGAAGACTGAGACTTGGGGCCTTAAGTCCCTCGCCTATAAGATTGATCGCAACCGCAAAGCGCACTTCGTGATGCTTAACATCGATGCGCCGGGCGCAGTGGTCGAAGAGCTTGAGCGTCAGACCCGCATCAACGAAGATGTCATCCGCTATATGACTATCCGCGTCGACGAACACGAAGACGGCCCAAGCGTGATGATGCGCAAGAACGAGCGCGACCGTAAGCGCCGCGAAACCCGTGAGGAGCGTGACTGATGGCCCGTCCGTTTTTCCGCCGCCGCAAGTCCTGCCCGTTCTCCGGCAAGGATGCCCCCAAGATCGATTATAAGGACGTGCGCCTGCTGCAGGGCTTCATGTCCGAGCGCGGCAAGATCGTGCCATCGCGCATCACCGCGGTTTCGGCCAAGAAGCAGCGTGAACTTGCTAAAGCGATCAAGCGCGCCCGCCATATCGGCTTGCTGCCGTATATTGTGAAGTAAGAGGAGCAAGGACATGGATATCATTCTCCTTGAACGGATCGAGAAGCTCGGCACGATTGGCGATATCGTCACTGTGAAAGACGGCTATGCCCGCAACTTCCTGCTCCCGCAGAAAAAGGCGTTGCGTGCAAACGATGCCAATAAAAAGGTGTTCGAAGCCAATCGCGAACGGCTTGAAAAAGAAAACGCTGAGAAGCGGACCGTCGCCGAAAGCGCAGGCAAGAAGGTCGAAGGCGCTGAAGTCGTTCTGATCCGTGCCGCGTCGAACGCGGGCCAGCTCTATGGCTCGGTTAACGTGCGCGACATGGTGGCCGGCCTTGCTGAGCAGGGTCACGAGGTCAACAAGAAGCAAGTCATCATGGGCGCACCGATCAAGACGATCGGGATGCACGAAGTGACTGTCGCGCTGCACCCGGAAGTGCATGTGACTGTCAAAGCCAATGTCGCGCGTTCCGATGACGAAGCCGAATTGCAATCGCAAGGCATCGACGTGCTGGCGCAATTGTTCGAAGAAGAGCAGCGCGAAATCGAAGAAGCCGCGGCAGACACGCGGATCGATAATGATGGGCTTGAGCCGGGCGAAATCCCCGCTGAGCTGCTTGAAGAGGGCGCGTCGCAAGAGGAAGCAGACGAAGAGGCTTCTGATTGATCGGCAAACCCCGCTTACAAGGACAAACGAGCGCGCCAGCCCGATCGGCTTGGCGCGCTTTTTTGTAAGCAATGCCCGCAAGAGCGCGAGCCGAACGTCACGCACATAGCCGTCTTGGCGCTGTCTTTGAATTTTCCTCTATGAAGGAGTAGTCCGCACTGCATGACCCCGATTTCAGAAATTCTCGCTCAGCTGCAATCTCACTATTCAGACGCGGTTGCAGAGCTTCGCGCCGATGTCATCGCATTCGGTCGAAACGGCACGCTCCCGCCTGACCGCAAGCGCAAGGATGGAAGCTACGCCTACCCGCAGCTGACTTTGCATTACACCGGTGCCGGCGCGACCGGCGGCCAGCCCACTGATCGCAGCCGCGCATTCGGTCGGCTCGAGCAACCCGGCACTTACACATCGACCATCACGCGGCCTGATCTGTTCGCGCCCTATCTCAAAGAACAATTGGCGCTGATCGCGGCAGAATATGAAATCGATGTGAGTGTCAGCCGGTCACGCCAGGAAATCCCGTTTCCCTATGTTCTTGACGGCGAAGCCGGTGCTGCGATGGTCGGGATCGCCCCGCAGGATATCGCTCAGCACTTCCCTTCGACTGACCTTGCGCTGATTGGCGATGAACTCGCTGACGGGATCGAGTTCGATGAACAGCAGGCAATGCCGCTATCGCTGTTCGACGGACTACGGACCGATTATTCGCTCGCCCGGCTGGAACACTACACCGGCACCGTGCCAGAGGACTTTCAGCAGTTCATCCTGTTTACCAATTACCACCGGTATGTTGATGAATTTGTTGACTGGGCAGCCCGCAAGATCGGGAGCGAAGGGTACACCGCGCTAACCGGCCCAGGCGGGCTCGATCTGCATGAAGCTACCGAAAATGCGCATGAATTGCTGTCCGATACGGCTTGGCGAAAACGGCAAATGCCAGCCTATCATTTGCAACGCGAAGACAAGAGCGGGATCACATTCGTCAATATCGGGATCGGCCCTTCCAATGCGAAGACGATTTGCGATCACCTGGCAGTAATGCGCCCGCATGCCTGGCTGATGATCGGGCATTGCGGCGGCTTGCGGTCAACCCAGAAGATCGGCGATTTCGTTCTCGCTCACGCGTACTTGCGCGATGACCATGTGCTTGATGCCGTGCTGCCGCCTGAAATCCCGATCCCGCCGATTGCCGAAGTTCAATTGGCGCTGGCAAGCGCGGCAGAAGAGGTCTCAGGCGTACAGGGCGCAAACCTGAAACAGCGCCTTCGCACGGGCACAGTCGTCACAACTGACGACCGCAATTGGGAGCTGCTTTACTCAAGCTCGGCTAAGCGGTTCTCGCAAAGCCGGGCGATTGCGATCGAAATGGAAAGCGCGACCATCGCGGCTCAAGGTTACCGCTTCCGGGTGCCTTATGGAACGCTGCTATGCGTCTCTGACAAGCCGCTGCATGGCGAGATCAAGCTGCCTGGCCAAGCCAACAAGTTCTACGAAGAAGCGATTGCCGCGCATCTGCAGATCGGGCTTGAGGCGTGCAAGCGCTTACGCGACGAAGGTGACCGGCTGCATTCGCGCAAACTGCGCGCCTTTAACGAGCCGCCATTTCGTTAAGTCCATACTGGCGGCGCGCCGGGTAATCATACCGGGGTGTGCGGCGCGTAAACGCCAAGCACTTTCGGCCATCACGCGCCCGATGCCTGACGACGCTTCACGCCTGATCGCCCGTCGGCGGCTCTCGCTGATCGCTGGTATAATCGGCGCAGCGCAGGTCGGGCTTATCGTGCTGGTCCTTGCCATGCTCATTTTCGCCCCGCGAAGCGATCAGCCTGCGCTGGCCTACCCGCTTGATCGCAAAGGGCGCAGCGCCATGATCGCGTTGCTTTCTGCACCTGATGCGCAGTTGTTAGCGAACGGGCCGCTTGATGGCTCGCTGATTATCAACGGTCCACGACCGGGCTTTGCTGAAATGCTGCTTTCGCGCCGCGTCCTGATGCTTAACGCGCGTGCGCCGGGCTGCGGGCCAAGCCGCGCAAGCGGCGATCGACAGAGCAGCTGACAGCCGCCTAGCGCCCCTCGCCCAATGAAGTGAGGACTTCGCGCAGCTTCTGCAGCTCCTGCCCGAACACAAGCAATTGCGCTTTCGCATTGGGGTAGCTGATCCCGTAGAGTGCGTTGATATAGCTTTGCAGCACGACCGCGCTCTCGCCTGCGCGATAGACCTTGGCGCTCGCGTTGAGATCGTTGAAGCGGTTCAGCACTTCATCAAGCGCTGGCGGTCCGTCAGCTTGAGCACCAGCAAAGTTGGCAATCACCAGCAAGCCTGTGCATCCTTGTTCAGCGCTGCATGAGCGCGGGAGAACCGCAAAATTGATCCCTCCCGCTGCGCTCGCGCGGTAGATTGAGCGCCCGTCTGGCCCGGCCTCGATGGTCCAGGTTGCCTGCACATCGAGCAGCAAACGCGAGATCGTCGCGTCATCGAACCGGGTTACGAGCTGGATAGTTTGCTGCGCTGGTCGCGAGGCCTGCGGCTGGTCTTGCGCATGAAGTGCATCAGGGATTGCGCCAGGAATTGCAATTGCCGCGAACAAGGCGGTGAGCAGGAAACGAAGATGCATGTAACAACTCTTTGTGATTTTGCTGAGCCCTATGCCGAAGCACTCACACGTCGCAAGGCTGTTCCACACCCACTTCGTCGAGCGTTTAGCCGATAAGCTTTCGATCAGCCCTTACCCTTCGTTTTTGTAGCTCCAACCTTAGCGTTGGCTTCGATAAACTGGATGATCTGTCCGGCGACATCCTTGTCAGTTGCCGCCTCTATTCCTTCAAGGCCTGGTAAGGAATTGACTTCCATGATCACCGGCCCGTGATTGGAGCGCAGCATATCCACCCCGCACACGTTCAAGCCCATCTGCTTAGCCGCGCGCACTGCAGTCGAGCGTTCTTCCGGTGTGATCTTGATCACCTGCGCAGAGCCGCCGCGATGCAGGTTGGAACGGAAATCATCCGCTGCCCCTGAGCGTTTCATCGCTGCGACCACTTTGCCTCCGACCACCAGCGCACGGATATCGGTACCGCCTGCTTCGGAGATAAACTCCTGCACAAGGATGTTTACGTTCGCCCCGCGAAACGCTTCGATCACGGATTTGGCGCTGGCCATGGTTTCTGCAAGCACGACACCGATCCCTTGCGTTCCTTCGAGCAGCTTGATCACAACCGGCGGGCCTTTGACCGCTTTGATAATCTCTTCGGCCTGCTTTGGATCATTGGCATAGGCCGTCAGCGGCAAGCCCAGTCCATGCTTTGCGAGGATCTGCAAGCTTCTGAGCTTGTCGCGGCTGCGCCCAATCGCAACGCTTTCATTGAGCGGCCAGCACCCGCGCATTTCAAACTGGCGCAGGATCGCTAAGCCATATTGTGTGATCGAGGCTCCGATCCGCGGGATTACGGCGTCATATCCGATCATCGCTTCGCCGTTGTAGAACACTTCGGGACGATGGCTGGCGATGTGCACCGTGCAGCGCGTGGTGTTAAGGATATCGAGCTCATGCCCGCGCTCAACGGCCGCCTCGACTAGGCGCTTATGCGAATAAAGGTTCGGATTGCGCGCTAACATCGCGATTTTCATGACTCACCTCCATCCCGCGCAATCACGGCTTATGACCCTTGCGGGCATCCATCCCGGAGGTTTGCAGCCAGGAATAACCGCTATCGACCACGAACCGACGGCGCAGCGCTGACCGCCCGATAAGCATCGGAAACTTCATGTCTGAACGGTCTGCCAAGCTGATCTCAGCTCGAAAGGAGAGCTTACCGATCTTGAGCGGAGACTTGATGACAAAGCGCCGCTGGGTCTCGCCATTGGAGCTGGTGATCCCGCGAATGTCGACATGGATGGCTTCGCATTCGCGCCGCTCGCCATCCCAATCGACTGCAAAGCGCACGAACCGCTGCCCTTCCCGCTCGAACTCCTCAAGCGCCAGCGCGTGCAAGGATGATGTGCGCGCGCCGCTGTCGATCTTGGCCGGGATACGCGAGAGCCCAAGCTCAGGCAGATCAACCAGTTCGCGCCAACCGATCACGGCCAGAGGTTTAGCCTGCATCATGGCAGGATCGCCAAGCCATCGCCGCCTTCGCCGGTCGGCAAGCGGCGCAGCACTTCACCGCTCGAGAACTCGATTTCCGCAACCGTGTTGCTGGCGGTTTCAGCGACATAGACGCGTTCGCCGTCATCCGACCACAGGATCGTGACCTGAAACCGCTGCTCCGCTTGTTCAGGACTGGATACAGCGATCGTGCGGACCACTTCAGCTTTGGCCAGATCGATGACTGTAAGGCTCCCATCTATGAGGTTGGACGTGACCGCCACGTCGCCTTGCGGACGGATCGCCAGCCTAAGCGGAAACTGCCCTGTGCCGAGCGTTTTGCGCACTTCCATCGTTTCAGGATCAAGCGCGAAAGCCTGATTGGAACGCCGCGCCGACACCCATAGCGTCTCACCGTCTGGTGCCAGCGCAATACCTTCAGGCTCTTCGCCAACAGCGACCGAAAGCGGTTCACGGCGCGTCACCAGATCGACCCGTGTGACAGTGCGCGAGCCAAGATCAGTCGTCCAGGCAGTGTTCGCTTCGGGCGCAACGGCCAGCATGTGGCTGCCTTCTTGGCCGGTCGCAAATTCCTCCAGCACAGGCGCGTCAGACAGCGGCGCCGCGATATGAAAGATCGATTGGCGCCCTTCAGCGGTGACGTAGATATCGCCATAGCGATGCCACACGATCCCGTGCGGCGCGGCCTTCTCACCAAGTTCGATAGACGCAACCTTTTCAAGCTTATCCGCAGAGAAGATGTCGACCGTCGTCCCGCCATAGCAGGCTAACGCGACATGCCTGCCATCAGGCGACGTTGCCAGTTCATGCGGGTTTGTGCAGCTTGGCAATTCTAGCACGGGCTCGCCGCTTGCAAGATCGATCTTCGACAGCGTGTTCCCGCGCTTGTTAGCCACGAACAAAGTCCCGCTGAGCGTTGAGGGCGTCTCGCTGTCGTCATCGAAAGCGACGGTGCTGAATGCGTCAGCCACTTCTTCAAAGCGCTTCACCGCTTCGAGGAACACCCGAGTGTCGAGCCCGCGATCAAGCGTCAGCAACGCCCATTGCATGTAAGGATCACCGCTTGCGGTGCGAAACACCGAGACATAGCGGTAGTTGGTGTTCGCTGCCGTGACCGCAGCGTCCGAGATTGGCGTATTGCGATCAAACCCGATCGAAAGGATCAGCGTGTCGCAGTAATCAGGCAGCGTTGCATCGCAATCGCGAAACAGCACCGCTGCGATCCAGTTTTCAAGCTCGATCCCGATGCTGATTTCACCATTTTCAGGATCGCGCTCAAGGTCGGGTTTATAGCCAGCAGATGCAAGCGCTGAACGCACCCCTTCGGCATTGCGCGCACTGACCCGCTCGGGCGCACTCGCCGCTTCTTGCGCGTGCGCGAGCGTTGGACTGACGACCGCGAGACTGCCCGCCATGAGCAACCCTGTGACGACCGACCAGCTATTCCCCAGTGTATCCCTCAGTGTATTCCTCAGTGCGAACATTCCCAATTCCAATTCATGCTGTGAGCGCTGCGTGTGACCTGCACCCGGAGCGGGATCAAGCACGCTGAGGCAAAAACCTTTCGATAATCAGCGCACTGGCGACCGCCATAAATCCTGCGATCCAGCTTGCGACTTTGATGGGCCTGAAGCCCGACGCCAATGCCGCTAACTGATCATCGCCTGAAAACCGTGACAATTGCAGGAATTGAGCGATGGTCTCAGCGTAATCGGCGATAATGAACACCCCGCCGCCAATAAGCGCGAGCCAGCCAAGTCCCTGAAGCGGAATGGCTTTCTTCGCCCGGTAATGGATCCCTGCAAGCATACAGCCGAGCCCAAAGACGCCGATAAAAACGAGGTCGCCGATCATCGCAATCCGCGCGGTTTCGACCAGACCAGCTTCGCGCCAAGCGTGCTGGATAGCATCGACTGTCGCGCCATCGGGCGCGCGTTGATGCGCGCTGATGCCATCGGGCACGCTTGGTATCACCAATGCGCTATGAAGGTAGAGTACGATCGCAAATGCTGCGAGCCCGCCCAGCCACCAGCTCAAAAAGACGCGCTTCGAAACGCTCATGATGCGCTTAAGAAGCGCGCAATCGCTTCGCCTAAATCGGGGAAGGTGACGCTGTTGAGATGCGAACCGCTGATTTCGGCAAACTCTCCTTGCGGCAGACGTGCAGCCAGTTCGGCGCCAGACCCGTTATCGAAATCCTCTTTGCCGCACACGACCAAAGCCGGAATTGTGATCGCTGACAATGTTTCGAGTGCAAACGGCTCCATCGCATCAAGAAGCAAGCGTGCTGCAACACGGTCAACCCCTTGAGACTTCAGAAAAGTGCGCGCGACATAGGCCGGATCGCCCGGCTTGATCGTATCGAACTCGTCGATCACGCGCTTGAAGTGCGCTGCCCGGCGCTCCCATTCGCTAAGCCCCTCTAGGCCCATCCCGCATGCGACCAGCCGGCGCGGTGCAAACGTACCATTGGCGCAGCCATGGATTGCCGTGCGCGCACCTAGCGAAAAACCGACCAGATCATAGCCGCCCGGCTCCAATTCCAGCTCGCTAATGAGTGTTGCGGCATCACGGACCAGCACATTAGCGGGATAGGCGGCCGGATCATGCGGCGCATCGCTTTCACCATGGACCCGGAAATCGAGCATGACCGCTTCAAAGCCCGCCTCTGCCAGTCGCGTATGATGGTCCCATTTGATCCAGTTCATATGGGCTGATGAAAACAGCCCGTGGAGCATAATCACCGGGCGGCCATCACCATGCACGTGATAGGCAAGACGCGTACCGTCAAAGCTGGGAAAATACTCAACGCTCACGTGTCCACCCCAGCATCTGCGCCCACTCATTCTGATTTGAGGGCTGCGTTTCCCAACGAGGCAGATTGTCTGGCAGCTCTACCCAAGCGAGTTTGCGTTTAGTCCAGATATGCGCAGTGAGCACAGCAGCATCGCTATCATCAAGCGACCCACCCTTGATGGTGACAAGGCCCGGACGGTTCTCACCTTCGTGAAAGAGCCTTGTCCCGCATTCGGGGCAGAAATAGCAGTTGGTGTACGAGCCGATATCCGTTGGTCGGCGCCATGACGCTAATTTACCTTCGATCGCAAGGCTCGCTTTAAAGATCGGAACCGAAATGCCAAACGCGCTGGCGGACTGTTTCTGGCATTCCCGGCAATGGCATGCATAGGCTTTGAGCTTTTCCGCCGCTATCGTGTAGCGGACTGCACCGCATTGACACCCGCCGCTAAAGCTCATCGCTTTGCCACACCCTTTTGTTCAAGCCGCCATCGGGCCATGTCCACTCGATCTTGCCCAAAGAATGGCTCGCCATCGAACACCAGCGTAGGCACGCCCCAATGACCGGCGGCCTCCAAAGCGTCCTGGTTGGCTTCGATTTCGGCATCAAGCGCTTTAGCATCGCTGGCAGCCTCGGCTTCGAGTTCGGCAAAGTCGAGACCCGCCCGCGCTGCGGCTTGAGCCAGGTGATCGCCCTCGTCCCAGCCATCGATTTCGCCTGAGAAGATGATACGCGACACTTCATCGGCAAATTCCAGCCCCTTGCCTCGTCGACTGGCGGCCTGACCCAGCCTGCAAACCCGCCGGATAAGCGGCTGCTCTTCAGCAATCTCGCGCGTCGTCAAATCCTGCACCACCGGATCGGGGCGCGGCCAGCGGAAAGGGATGCCAAGGTGTTGCGCTGAACGGAACGAGTCCATCACAATATAGCGCGGCGCAGCGGGATTGCCGCTGAACAGGATATCGGGATCACGGATTGCGATCGGCCACACGACGCGCAGCGCGATATCGATGTCAAATTCCTCCGCCATTGCGCGATATCGTCCGACCGCGAGGTAGGAATACGGCGAGCGGAAGCTGAAAAAGAGATCGGCAGTGCGGGTCATGTCAGTTCCTCTCTAAACCGATGAGGCCGCTAGCGGAAAAAGCACTGCGTCCCGGCATAGAGTATGGAGACCTGATCCGCTTCGATGAACCCGCCTAGCTGCGTCCCAAGCGAGAATTCCTCACCGAGAGTGCTATCCGTAATCGCCAGGAAACCGCGGGCAGCTTCAGCCTCAGCGCGCGACCTGCCAAGCTGAAGATCGCCCACCAAAGCGATGTCTTGCGTGGGCGGTGCATCGCCTTCCTGCGGCATGCGCCACAGCCAGCCAACCAGCACATCATTGGCGATGTTGACGGTAAGTCCGCCTTCGAAATCGGTCATTTCCATCGGGCCAGCGCCGCATTCATCATTCGCGCTGGTTCCGCTTGGCTCGCCCAAGATTGCGCTTAAAGCGGTTTCGACTTCGCGGCGACCAGCGGCAAAATAAAACGCTTCGGGACCAGCCGCGAGCCCGTCACCGCGCAACTCGACGGTGTTAGTTACTTGCGGACTGGGCGGGCGCAAACCGTCAGCTTCGCGTTGGGCAGGCGAGGGAACATCGTTGCTGTCGCATGCCGTGAGCGCCAATAGCGCCGCTGCCACCCCGAGACTAATCCGCCGCACCATCAGCGCTTACCCTTTCTTCAGGTGCCGCCGGCCCAAGAGCTCGGCAATCTGGACCGCGTTAAGCGCCGCGCCTTTGCGCAGATTGTCCGATACGCACCACAGCGTAAGGCCATTCTCAACAGTCGGGTCATCGCGCACCCGGCTGATATAGGTCGCGCTGTCGCCCGCGCTTTCGACAGGCGTCACATAACCTTCGTCTTCGCGCTTATCGACCAGCATAACTCCCGGAGCTTCACGCAGGATTTCCTGGGCCTGTTCAACTGAAAGCTCGTTTTCAAACTCGATATTGACCGCTTCGGAATGCCCCACAAAAACCGGCACGCGCACACACGTCGCATTGAGCTTTATCTTGGGATCAAGGATCTTCTTGGTTTCCACCACCATCTTCCATTCTTCCTTAGTCGACCCATCGTCGAGGAAGACATCGATATGCGGGATCACGTTAAACGCGATCTGCTTAGTGAAAGTTGCAGGCTCAACCGGATCGCCGACAAATATCGCTCTGGATTGCTCGAACAGCTCATCCATCCCCGCTTTGCCCGCACCTGAAACCGATTGATAGGTCGAGACGACCACGCGTTTGATTGTCGCGGCATCGTGCAAGGGTTTAAGCGCGACCACGAGCTGCGCGGTCGAGCAATTGGGATTGGCGATGATATTGCGCTTGGCATAACCATCGATCGCATCAGGGTTAACCTCAGGCACGATCAGCGGGACGTCAGGCTCCATCCGGTAAAGCGACGAATTGTCGATCACGACGCATCCGGTCTCAGCTGCCTTAGGCGCGTATTCCTTAGCCGGGCCTGATCCTGCCGCAAACAGTGCAATATCCCAGCCGGTCCAGTCGAAATGCTCGATATTCTTGCATTTGAGCATGCGCCCGCTGTCGCCATACTCGACTTCGGTACCCTGGCTGCGCCCACTTGCGACAGCGGCGACTTCATCAGCCGGAAACTCGCGCTCAGCAAGGATCTGCATCACCTCGCGCCCGACATTGCCGGTCGCGCCGACGACTGCCACCCGGTAACCCACTTTGTTGTCTCCTAAATCACGCTTGAATGCGGCGATAGCGCGATGTGCGGCTCGTGCAAGCTGAACGCTTACTCAGGCGGAGTTACCCCATGACTTTCAAGGAAGCGGAAGATCGTGTTCCACAGATGCGGGGAGATGTTTTCGCCCGCCACCCGGTGAGTATAGCCGGGATAAAGCATCATCTCGAAGGCTACGTTGCCTTCCTGCAAGACACTGATCAGCTCTGAGGAGTTTTCAAACACCACATTATCATCCGCCATCCCGTGGATCAGCAGCAAGGGATCGCTGATCTGGCGCGCATCAGGGATCGCGCTTGCCGTCTCATAGGCTTCTGGCACCTCGCGCGGATCGCCCATGTAGCGCTCAGTGTAATGGGTGTCGTAGAGTTCCCACTTCGTGACCGGCGCGCCTGATATGCCAGCGGCATAGAGCCCGGGATCGGCCTGAAGCTGCTTTAAGGTCATATACCCGCCATAGGACCAGCCATAGAGCGCGATCTTGTCCTGATCGACGTAATCAAGCGTCTTGAGAAATTCCGCACCCGTCTTCTGGTCGCGCACTTCGACCCCGCCCATAGCGCGGTAGATTGGCTGTTCGAATTCAACTCCCCGATTGGCAGTGCCGCGTCCATCCAGCGCAAAATAGATATAGCCCTTGTCGACAATCGCCTGCGCAAGCGCGCCGCCCCAACCCTTATCAACGATCTGCGGGCCAGGCCCGGAATAGTGATAGTAGAACACGGGGTAGGTCTTGCCCTCCTCCATCTCGGGCTTCAGCATCATGTAATGCAGCTCGGTTCCGTCTTCTGCTGGGATCGTGCCGTATTCAGGCATCACATGACTGAGCAGGAAAGGCGTATAGGGATGATCGTTAGCGAGCGCGTTCTCCTCGATCCAGGTGATCCGGCGACCGTTCAGCGCTGCGGCAAGATAGCTTTGCGGCGGCTGATCAGGCTTTGAGCGGGTGACAAGCAACAGCTTGCCGCTTTTGTCCATCGTTGCGCTGTTCGTATATTCGGGATCGCTCAGCAATCTGGGTGCGCCGCTGCCGTCAAGCTTTGCGGTATAGATCTGCTGCGTCAGCACATCCGTGGTTGCCTGATAAGTGAACTCGCCCGTTTCCTCATTCACACCAACAAGCGAGGTCACCGGCGAGGTCCCATTCGTCAGCGCGCCCCATTCGTTTCCATCGAACCGGTAGAAGTGCCCAAACCCATCGCGCTCGGACCACCACAGCAGCGAGCCATCTTTCAAAAACCGGTAATTGTCCGACAGGTTGATCCAGTAATCAGGCAGCGCGGCTTTTTCTGTAAACCACACTTCACTTTCGCCCGTAGCCGGGTCAACCTTTAGCATATCGAGCACAGTCTGCGCGCGGTTCTGGCGCTGGACATAGACATAGCCGTCATGCCCCCAATTGACCCGCGCGACATACATATCGTTGGGATCATCGGCATTGTAGAATTCAGGATCCTGCCCGCTGGCAAGGTCGATCTTGACCCGGTTGCCGCCATCGGGATCCATCACGAACAGCTCGACAATCGCGTTGTCGCTGCCTGCCACCGGATAGCGCTGGTCGAATACTTTGGTACCCGTCGCACCGATCGCTGCGCGCGTGACAATGCCGACCGGGCTTTCATCGGTGCGCTGGACCACGAGGCGGGTCTCATCAGGCGACCACCAATAGCCGGTCATGCGACTCATCTCTTCCTGAGCGACGAACTCAGCTTCGCCCCAGCGGATCGTATCGGCTTCCTTTGGCGTGATCGCCTGCGGGCCTTCACCGAATGCGCCGACCCACATCTGACGGTCATACACAAACGACACAAACCCTGCTTTCGGCGAAAGCTTGGGGTTAAGCTCGCTCTCGTCGGTGTCAGTCAGGCGGATGATCTCGCTCGCGCCTTCATCGGTAAGCCGCGCGAAGTAGAGATCGCCATCAAGCGGGACCAGCACGCCGGAGCTATCGCTGGCCCATTGGTAGGAGATGATCCCTTTGAGATTGCCGACCCGCGCGCGCTCACGCTGCATCTTTTCATCTTCAGAAAGTTCGCGCCCTGAACCGATCTGCTCACTATCGACCAGCATGCGCCATTCGCTCGTCTCAATGTCGAAACCCCACAGATCATAACGCTCGAGGTCATCGTCGCGATTGCGCAGCTGTGTAAGATACCGGCCATCGGGCGACAGCTTAGCCTGTCTGGGAGCCGGGCCATTGAGCGAAGGAGAAGCGGAGACGCGCTCGAAAGTGAGCTCGGTTTCGGCGCTCACTGCGTGGTTATCCGCAAGGACGGGAGCAGCCCCCAAAAAACCGGAGCAGACAAGCGCGGCAGCAAAAAGTGAACGCATAGCAATGTGGGGTCCCCATAACGAAAAACGCCCCGGCATAGACCGGAGCGCTTATTCGTCAAACCCTTTGGATCGCATTTACGCCTTTGGCGCGTTGTCCCGGCGCTCAGCGATACGCGCACGCTTACCGGTACGGCCCCGCAGATAGTAGAGCTTGGCGCGCCGCACGACACCGCGGCGGACCACGGTGATGCTGTCGACGATCGGCGAATAAAGCGGGAATACACGCTCGACGCCTTCGCCAAAGCTGATTTTGCGCACAGTGAAGTTGGAGCCCATGCCGCGGTTCGAACGCGCAATCACAACGCCTTCGAAGTTCTGGACACGCTCGCGGTTGCCTTCCTTCACTTTCACGCCCACGCGCACGGTGTCGCCCGCACGGAATTCGGGAATCTCTTTTTCAACCTTGCCGATTTCTTCGGCTTCGATTTGCTGGATCAGGTTCACTGGTCCGGTTCCTTGTTCTTTCGCCGCGCGCCAGAGGCAGACTGGACCCGAGCACTCTCGTAGCGCTCCCACAAGTCCGGCCTGCGTAACCGTGTATCGTCTTCGCTGCGTTGCTTGCGCCACGCCGCGATCTTCGCATGATCCCCCGATCGCAGCACTTCGGGGATCTCGCGCCCTTCCCATGTCACTGGTCGGGTGTATTGCGGGTATTCCAAGAGGCCATCCTCAAACGACTCTTCAGCCCCGCTTGAAGGCGCGCCCATTACGCCGGGAAGCAGCCGAATGCAAGCATCGAGTATAGCGAGGGCCGCCGGTTCTCCGCCGGAGAGGACAATGTCGCCGAGCGAGACCTGCTCGATCTCCGGTCGCGCGTCGAACAGGCGCTCGTCAAAGCCTTCGAAGCGGCCGCAGATCAGGGTGACGCCGGGGCCGGAGGCGATCTCGCGGATACGGGATTGCGTGATCGGCTTTCCGCGCGGGGTCATCGCGAAGATGGGTACTGAAGCCCCCACTCCTTCAGGGGAGGGGGTTTGGGGGCGGGGCCATTCTTGGTCGGCGTCGCTTGGCGCCTGCCCCCCTCCCAACCCTCCCCCCTGAAGGTGGGAGGGCTTTTGGGCCACACTATCCAAAGCCGCCGCCAGCACATCGGCTTTCAGCACCATCCCCGCCCCGCCCCCTGCGGGCGTGTCGTCCACGGTGCGGTGCTTGTCCGTCGCAAAGTCGCGGACCTGGACGGTCTCGCAAGACCAATCCCCGCGCTCGAGCGCCTTGCCCGCGAGCGAAGTGCCCAGCGGGCCTGGGAACATCTCAGGGTAGAGGGTGAGGATGGTGGCGACGAAGGTCATTTGAAGACTTCGCTAGGATTTTGCGTGGCTCGAACGCCGTCTTGCCAACGGGACGTAAAATACGCGCAAGGCAAGCCTATCAAGAAAACGATGGCTCCGATCAAAACAGTAAACACCAAAACAGTCGCCCATTCCGCGCTATCGCGCGTCAGGATCATCACACCGACAAAAACGGGACCAAGGACTGCTGCAACCGCAGATCGCAACCAGCGCGCACGGCGCGGCAACCACTTCGCAAATCCGATTGCCAAGGCTGAGCTGACAAGAGCGTTCGTAACGAGAAACAAGACGAAGCCAAAAATGAGAGTCATACTGAGCCCCAATTCACCCCATCCTTCGCCCGTGTGTCGACACTAAGCTCAAACACATCGGGCCGCGAATAATGCCCGTCGGTGTCAAGGCTCGCCAGTCCTTGCCCGATCTCGCTTAAATCCAGCTCGGCAAAGAGGATTTCCTCCCCCTCGCCCGCTTGCGCAATCAGCCGCGCGTCGGGAGCGATGATCATCGAACCGCCCTTGTTCAGCACATCGCCCTCAATGGCCTCGAACAGCGCTTTGGCATCGGCGTTGCCGCCCACGCGCATCAGACCTTCAAACAGGTCTTCCTTAGTCTGCACCAACCCGGCGGCCAGCACAAAGCAGCGCCCCTCCATCGCGTAGTGCCGGGAAGCCAGTGCGTATTCCTCGCGCACGGTTGGCCAAGCGGCGACATGCACGCTCTCGCCGAGATTGTGCATCGCCGCACGCGCGAGCGGCATCCAGTGCTCCCAGCAGATCAGATTTCCTGCCCGGCCCCACTCCGCCTGATGCACGCCCAAAGTCGAGCCATCGCCGCGCATCCAGATCAACCGCTCGCCATGGGTGGGCACCAGTTTGCGGTGATCAAGCGGCGGCAGACCGGGGCGGAACAACAACTGGTTGTTGTAAAGGCTCTGCCGCACCCGCTCATGCGCGCCGATCGAGATCAGAGCGCCGCTTTCGTCGCACAGTTCCTGCAAGGGCAGCAGCCGCTCATCACCCGGCACAATCGCGCCCTCAAGCATGATCTGGTGGCAGGCCTTGGTCCCCGGATGATCCCACAGCGCCGCTCCGGGAGCCTCATCCAGCCACAGCGGATAACCGCCCAGAAAGGTCTCTCCGAACGCCACAAATTGGGCCCCGCCCTCGATCGCCTCGCGCGCAAGCCGCATCGCCTTCTCGATACCTCCGGCAAAGTCGAGCGGGATCGGCGCGGCCTGGCAGATCGCGACATGAAGCGTGGTCATTCAAACACATCCGGGTCAACCGCGGTTTCCCTCTTGCGGCTGCGCCTACGGATCAAGAAGAAAGCGGACGGGAAACCAGCCACCAGCGCCAAGACCAGCGCAACAAAAATGAGCGGGATAATCGCGACGGTCGGATCGGTGGGCCCGGAGAGCGCGGCGACGAAAGCATAAAAGGGCACGGTCGGGATCGCTCCAGCAATCACCGCCGCGACCAGCGCCTTGCCAATTGTGCTGAGCCTGGGAAAGAACAGGTCGAAAAGAAACGCCAGCACGAGCGAGACCAAGGCGACCACTGCGATCAATATCAGCAGTGCGATAATGGAAGACATCATGGCTTTAATCTTCCGCGAAAGCGGCTGAGATCACAAGCCTTTCCTCATCCCATCCGATCACCGCGGCCTTGGTCATCGGGACCATCAGGATCTTCTGGCCCTTTGCAGGCGCAGGATCGCGCTCAATCTCGATGATGTCGGTCGCGCCGTAATTCTGCACCGCTAACACCCGGCCGATAGGCTCACCCGTATCGGTCTCGACCGCAAGGTCGATCAGATCCGCATGATAGTATTCGCCTTCGTCCAGATCGGGCAGAGCCTCGCGCGCAATCGTGAGCACAGTCCCACGCAGCTTCTCAGCATCGCTGCGGTTCGCAATGCCGACAAAGCGCGCCACCGCGCCGCCTTTGTTGTCGGAGCGAATCTTACTGAGCTTTAAGGCGCCGCCATTGAAGCTCTTGTGCCGGGAGAGCGCGTCGACGCCCTCCCCGAACAATTTCAAACGCACCTCGCCATGGATCCCATGCGCGCCGGTGATCGCGGCGAGTCCGATGGGTTTGGTCATACCGGCGTGCGCTAGGCGAGCGAGGCTTATTCAGCCTTCTCTTCGCCAGCTTCTTCGGCAGGTGCTTCTTCAGCAGGAGCCTCTTCGGCAGGCGCTTCTTCAGCGGGGGCTTCTTCGGCCGGAGCCTCTTCTGCTGCAGCTTCTTCGGTCTCAGCCGATTTGGCTTCTTCTTCAGCGGCCTTCGCTGCCTCTTCCGCGTCCTTCAGCTTTTCAGCCTTCTCTTCAGCGCGCTCCTTGGCTTTCTCGCCCGGCTCGGCCTTTTGGGGGTTATTGCGGGCCTCGCGCTCCTTGATCCCGGCGGCATCTAGAAACCGCAGCACGCGGTCCGATGGCTGTGCGCCGACGCCGAGCCAGTAGCGCGCACGGTCTTCGTTCAACTTGACGCGAGCCGGATCATCCTTGGCGAGCAGAGGGTTGTACGTCCCGATCTGCTCAAGATACTTGCCGTCACGCGGTGAGCGGCTGTCAGCCGCTACAATGCGGTAATACGGACGCTTCTTCGCGCCGCCGCGCGAGAGCCTCAATGCAATTGCCATAATTGTCTACCTTTCACGTCTAAATATCTGAAATCGTGTGTTCAAAGTTATTTCTTCGGCTTTGGTCCGCCAAGTCCGGGAAGTCCTGGAGGAAGGCCGCCCGCCGGACCGGGGCCACCTAATCCCGGCAGACCGCCAGGCGGCATCGCGCCAGGCCCACCCGGCCCGCCAAGGCCGGGCATAGCGCCGCCAGGGCCTCCTCCACCGAACATCGCGGCAAGGCCCTTCAATCCGCCCATCTTCTTGATCTGCTTCATCGCGCGGGCCATTTCCTGATGCATTTTCAGTAGCTTGTTGACGGTCTGCACATCCGTCCCGCTGCCTGCTGCTACGCGCCGCTTGCGCTTGGCGTTCATCAAAGCCGGGTTTGCGCGCTCTTTAGGCGTCATCGATGTGATGATCGCGTCCATATGGAGCAACACGCGGTCGTCCATGTTGGATGCTGCCATCGCGGCTTTCGCTTTCTTCATGCCGGGCATCATCCCGGCAAGCGCCCCAAGCCCGCCCATATTGCGCATCTGCTTGAGCTGAGTGCGCAGGTCGTTAAGGTCAAACTTGCCTTTCTCGAAATTCTTAGCGAGCTGTTCGGCTTCAGCTTCTTCGATGGTCGCAGCAGCCTTCTCAACCAGGCTGACAACATCGCCCATGCCAAGAATACGGTCGGCGACAGAGCCAGGGCGGAAGGGCTCGATCTGGTCGAGCTTTTCGCCGGTCCCGGCAAACTTGATCGGCTTGCCAGTGACTGCCCGCATGGAGAGCGCCGCGCCGCCGCGCGCATCGCCGTCCATCCTTGTGAGAATGACGCCGGTAAGCGGCACTTCGCCAGAGAAACTCTGCGCGACGTTGACTGCATCCTGACCGGTCAGGGAATCGACCACCAACAGCACTTCGGTCGGTGCCGAAACACTAGAGACCGCCTTCATTTCAGCCATCAGCGCTTCATCGACATGCAACCGGCCAGCGGTGTCGAGCAGCAGCACGTCGAAATTCTGCAGCTTAGCGGCTTCCATCGCACGCCGGGCGATATCCACCGGCTGTTGCCCTGCGATAATGGGGAGCGTCGCGACATCGACTTGTCCGCCAAGCACGGCGAGCTGTTCCTGTGCGGCGGGGCGATTGACATCGAGCGAGGCCATCATCGCTTTTTTGCCGTGCTTTTCGCGGATCAGCTTTGCAAGCTTTGCAGTCGTAGTGGTTTTACCAGAGCCTTGCAGGCCCACCAGCATGATCACCACGGGCGGCTTGGCATCAATGACAAGCCCTTCGCTTGCCCCGTCGCTTTCTTCGCCGCCGAGAGTGGCAATCAGTTCGTCATGGACGATTTTGATCACTTGCTGGCCAGGCGTGACTGACTTGAGCACATCCTGACCGATCGCGCGTTCGGTGACCGTATCGATAAATCGCCGGGCTACCGGCAACGCGACGTCGGCTTCGAGCAGCGCTACGCGCACTTCGCGCATGGCATCGCGCACGTCCTGCTCTTTGAGCGCGCCGCGTCCTTTGAGGCGATCAAAGACACCGCCTAAACGGTCAGACAGATTGTCAAACATCGTCTTCAATCTCCTTTCCGCATCGCAATGCGGACACCATGCGAAAAACGCCGGCGGACGAAACCTCGTCGGCCAGCGTGCGAAGCAATTGCTCCGGCTTGAAACTCTGTGATGGTGGAGCCTAGCGGGATCGAACCGCTGACCTCAACACTGCCAGTGTTGCGCTCTCCCAGCTGAGCTAAGGCCCCAAATCATCACATTACTGCGCTTAATATATGCCCGAAGGCTAACCGCCGCAAGGCGCGTGCCATTATGAGCGCGCGCCTCGCTTTGCAAGTGTTTTGTCCCGATACGAGGCGCGCGCGCCGAAAATCAGGTGTCGTCGTCGTCCTCGTCGCCTTTGCCTTTGGACACGCCGAGATCATCATCGCCGCCGAGATCGACATCGTTGTCCGGCGAATCCTCACCTTCGTCGATATCGCTGATATCCTCCAGTTCATCGCCGCCTGACAGATCGGCATCGGCTTCGCTGTCGGGTTTCTTCTTTTCATCTTCCTCGAACGGGATCGGCTGCTTCGACTTAAGCACCGGCTCGGGATACCATTGATGGCCATTAGGGCTGGTGACCGGGTTATCCTTGCCCAGGTCATAAAATCGCTCACCTGTCTGCGGGCAAGTTCGCTTGGTTCCCCATTCGGGCTTCGGCATTGCTGTCGTCCTTGTTTGGCCTGCACGCGATACAGGCTCTCATTCGAGTGAAACTATTGCGATCGCAGGCCCTGAGAATCAAGGCAGCTCGATCGAGCGCGGCGCGCCTTGCCAGATGGATGAGGCACTGTCAAAGACCCGGATCACCTGTCACCGGCACGAGGGATCATGCCCGCTCATACCTTTGCCCAATCCGGACCCTTGCGCGGCTCGGTCCGAGTGCCGGGAGACAAATCGATCAGCCACCGTGCGCTTATGTTTGCAGGGCTTGCTGTCGGTGAAAGCACTATCGCAGGCCTACTCGAAGGCGAAGATGTGCTTGCGACGGCTGCTGCTATGAAACAGCTTGGCGCGCATATCGAGCGGAGCGCTGATGGGCTTTGGCGCGTGCACGGTGCAGGTCTAGGGAGCCTTTTGGAGCCGCAAGCAGCGCTCGATATGGGCAATTCAGGCACGTCGACCCGGCTGCTGATGGGTCTGTTGGCGAGCCATCGTCTGCGCGCCACCTTTGTTGGTGATGCTAGCCTTTGCGCCCGCCCGATGAAGCGGGTGATCGAACCGCTCAGTCTGATGGGCGCAAGCTTTGCAGCGTCTGCTGGCGGCACTCTCCCGCTTATGCTCCACGGCGCGCTGCCCGCGGTGCCGATCACCTATCGCCTGCCGGTTGCGAGCGCGCAGGTGAAAAGCGCAGTGCTGCTTGCAGGTCTTAATGCGCCTGGCATGACCCGCGTCATCGAGCCTGTCGCCACTCGCGATCACACCGAACGCATGCTGCGCGGATTTGGGGTAGAGCTCGACATCGGGCTCGAGAATGGCGAGCGCGTGATCTCGCTTGCAGGAGAAGCAGACCTCACACCTTGCGATGTCGTCGTGCCGGGCGATCCTTCGTCCGCCGCGTTTTTCATCATTGCGGCCTTGATTGTGCCGGACAGCGATCTCAGGATCGAGAATGTCGGGCTTAATCCAACCCGAGCAGGCCTGATCGAAGTGCTGCGCGCGATGGGTGGCTCGATAGAAGCGCATAACACGAGGGATGTCGGCGGCGAGCCTGTGGCCGATTTGAGAGTGCGCCATTCGCACCTTACCGGGATTGATATCGATCCAGCACTTGCGCCTTCCATGATCGATGAATTTCCCGCGCTGTTTGTAGCTGCAGCGCTCGCTCAAGGAACTACCCGCACCAGCGGGCTGGAGGAATTGCGGGTTAAGGAATCGGACCGGCTTGCGGCGATGGCGGCGGCGCTCACATTGGTCGGCGCGAGCGTTGAGGAGCATCGCGACGGACTGACGATCCACGGCAATGGCGGCGATCCATTGCGCGGAAGCGCCAACGCCCCAGTCGCGACTGTGCTTGATCACCGCATTGCGATGAGCATGGCGGTCGCAGGTCTGGCAAGCCGCGATGGCGTGACGGTCGACGATACGGCGCCAATCGCAACCAGCTTTCCCGGGTTCGGCGAACTGCTTGAAAGTGCAGCGACATGAGCGTGCGCCCGCTTGTTCGCCGCATCTTTGCCGCCTTTGTGCTCCTTGGCTTCGCAGTTGGCTCATCCCTGTTCTGGAACAATGGCGTTGTCGAATGGCTATCGCTGGGCAGCAATCTGGCGGCCGCTGCGATTGGCTTTGTTGTGCTGCATTTTCGGTGGCGCGCGCAGGAGCGAAAGATGCTGACTCCAACCAAGGCGCGGGATATTTTCTCATGATTATCGCGGTCGATGGCCCCACCGCTTCAGGCAAAGGCACGATAGCGAAAGGTCTGGCAGCACATTTCGGCATTCCGCATCTCGATACGGGCCTGCTTTATCGCGCAGTCGGCAGACAGGTTGCGATCAATCAAGGCGACCCCAACGATGCTAAGGACGCCCTTGCTGCCTCTCATTTCGCGGACGACTTGCTTGATGACCCCATTTTGCGCAGCGAAGATGTTGGCGGGCTTGCCAGCCGGGTCTCGCTCCATCCCGAAGTGCGCCGCGCCTTGTTTGAACGCCAGCGCAGCTTTGCCACGCAGCCCGGAGGCGCTGTGCTGGATGGACGCGACATCGGAACCGTGATTGCGCCTGAAGCCGAGATCAAGCTGTTCATCACTGCAAGCGTGCAGGAGCGCGCGCGGCGGCGTTGGCTGGAGATGACGCAGGCGGGGATCGAACGCGATAAGGAAATCCCGCTGGCCGAAATCGAAAAGGATATCGTGCGGCGCGATGCGCGCGACATCAATCGAGACGATGCACCCTTGCGCGCCGCGCCTGATGCGATGGTGATCGATACAACCAGCTTCAAGCGGGAGCAGGCCTTCGAAACGGTGCTCGAAGCCGTGCTTAAAAGGCTTGAGCTAAACGCTTAGTGGGCCTGCGCTTCGGTGTCATCGGCGCTGTCGCAATCAAGACTGATCGCGCCTGGCTGCAGAGCAATCCCAGTGCGTTCGCCATTGCGCCAGATCACACGGCCTTCGATCGGATCGCAATCAGCAAAGGTGAGCATCAAGGGCGCGCCGATTTCTCGGTCAAGCACCAGACTTATTCCGAGCCCGCTGGAAGAGATGTCGCGCAAATCGAGCTCTTCGCCATCGACTTCGATGGTGTCGGGTGCGGTCGCGTATTCGATCGGATAGCGGGTTTCACGGCGGTGCTCAGTCGAGCGTTCGGTCTTGCGCGCAATCAGCGATGATAGCTCGCGGTCGCCCAGGCGCTTCTTGCGTTTGAGCAGCGGCTGCTCAGCATAACCAAGCTTGATTTGCTCGCGCCTTGATGAGGATACTCCATCGGCCACTGCATCCTTTGACGCCACAAACGTTTCCGGCGCCTCTTCATGCCGCAGCACGCGCTCAAGCACGGCTTCATGGATCGGCGTATCGAATTCGAGCCCGGTACGCTGCCCATTGGTCCAGACAAACCGTGCACGAAAACTCGATATCCCTGAAAACGATAAGAATACCGGGACATGGAACCCGCCGAGGATCGGACTGCCATCAATCGCACAACCCGCTTCAGAGATTTCAATCACGTCCGCAAGATCGACCGAGCGGCCGCGCTCACGCATACTCACCGAAAGACGGCAGTGTTCGCGTTTTGCGGTGCGTCGTTCGGCGCTTTTCTTGCGCGGATCGAAATTCAATGACATCGGCTAGTTCCCCTTCGCTTCGAGCATTGTGACGCCCGCCGCTTTATCTGATGCCTTGTGTGTCGCGGCGGCCTGATGAGCTCAAGCGTGCGAACAGCCGAGTTTCACCACAGGACAGCGCTGCGCCAATTCGTTAATGCCGCCTTATTCACAGCGTCTGCACTCATGTTGGGGCGCGATCAAAGCTTGCTTTTGCGTGGTTTCTGACATATCGGCGCGCTCGTTCTCGCAATCTGCTGATTGATGGAACCCGCGTAATGGCAATTCGGCCTTGCGCGGCCTCGGCCCTCTTGCCCTGCTAGCCTGCGCTATGGTGCGCCAGGAGGCAGTTTAAGACCCCGGACAACCGGTGGCCGGTAGCAAAACGAACATAGGAAATGATCACTCTATGGCAACCGAACCGATGCCAACGCGCGACGATTTCGAAGCGCTTCTCAACGAACAACTTGGCGGTGCAGGCGAAGAAGGCTTTGAAGGCCGCGTCGTAAAAGGCACTATCACAGCGATCGAAAACGGCATGGCCGTGATCGATGTCGGCCTTAAATCAGAAGGCCGGGTCAGTCTTAAAGAATTCTCACGCGGCGAAGACGACCACGGGCTTAGCGTCGGCGGTGAAGTCGAAGTCTATGTCGACCGCGTGGAAAACGCCGACGGCGAAGCGATGCTCAGCCGCGACCGCGCACGCCGAGAGGCTGCTTGGGACAAGCTCGAAAACGAATTCGGCGAAGGCAAGCGCGTCGAAGGACGGATCTTCGGACGCGTCAAAGGCGGCTTCACCGTCGATCTTGATGGCGCTGTTGCGTTCCTCCCCGGAAGCCAAGTCGATATCCGCCCGGTGCGCGATGTCACGCCGCTGATGGAAGTGCCACAGCCGTTTCAGATCCTCAAGATGGACCGCCGCCGCGGCAATATCGTCGTCTCACGCCGCGCTGTGCTCGAAGAGACCCGCGCTGAGCAGCGCAGCGAACTGATCGACAAGCTGGTCGAAGGCCAGGTGATCGACGGCGTTGTCAAAAACATCACCGATTACGGCGCCTTCGTCGATCTGGGCGGTATCGACGGCCTGCTTCACGTAACAGACATGAGCTACAAGCGGGTCAACCACCCAAGCGAAGTGATCGCGATCGGCGACACCGTCACCGTTCAGATCGTGCGGATCAATTCGGAAACGCAGCGTATCAGCCTGGGTATGAAACAGCTCGAAAGCGATCCCTGGGATGGCGTCGCCGCGAAGTACCCGATGGGCGCCAAGCTTTCAGGCACAGTCACGAATATCACCGAATACGGCGCGTTCGTCGAGCTCGAGCCAGGGATTGAAGGCCTTGTCCACGTCTCTGAAATGAGCTGGACCAAGAAGAATGTTCACCCCGGGAAGATCGTCTCGACCAGCCAGGAAGTCGATGTGATCGTACTTGAAGTCGATAGCGACAAGCGGCGCATTTCGCTTGGCCTCAAGCAGGCACAGCGCAATCCTTGGGATGAATTTGCTGAGAAGCACCCGGTCGGCACTGAAGTCGAAGGCGAAGTCAAAAATGCCACTGAATTCGGTCTGTTCATCGGGCTCGACGGCGAAGTCGATGGCATGGTCCACATGTCCGACATCGCGTGGGGCATTTCCGGCGAAGACGCCCTCGCGCTGCATCGCAAGGGTGAGCAAGTCAAAGCGATCGTGCTTGATGTCGATGTCGAAAAAGAGCGCATCAGCCTGGGCATGAAGCAGCTCGAAAAAGGCGCACCAACTGCCGATGGCGCAGCCACGGCTGGCACTTTGCGCAAGAACCAGACTGTTACAGTAACCGTGCTTGAAGTGCGCGATGGCGGACTTGAAGTGCAGGTTGGCGATGACGGAGCGACCGGCTTCATCAAACGCTCCGACCTAGGCCGCGACCGCGACGAACAACGCCCGGATCGCTTCCAGGTCGGCAGCAAGGTCGATGCAATGGTCACTGGGTTCGACCGCTCGAAAAAGCCGAACTTCTCGATCAAGGCGCGTCAGATCGCCGAAGAGAAAGAAGCGGTGGCACAATTCGGATCTTCCGACAGCGGCGCATCGCTTGGCGACATTCTGGGCGAAGCGCTCAAGAAGTCTGACGACTGATAGTGGGAGGGCTCGCCCGTCCGGGCGAGCTTCCTCGCTAGACGACCTCGATCAGCGCCCATAACTTGGAAAGGCTCGCTTGCCGTGAATGGCAGGCGGGCCTTTTCTCTTGGGTGCAGCCGCGATACAGGTTGCCGATGCTTGAAGTGCATCAATTCGCCTGCCTCAGCGACAATTACGGCTTTCTGCTGCATGATCCAGCAAGCGGTGAGACCGCTGCGATCGATACGCCGGATGGCGAAGAATACTTAAGCCAAGCTGCGGCCAAAGGGTGGACGATCACGCAGATCTGGAACACCCACTGGCATCCTGATCACACTCAAGGCAACGGCCCAATCAAGACCGCGACCGGCGCACCGATCATCGCTCCTTCCGAAGTCGAAAAGGTAAGCGCCATAGATCGCGTGATCGCTCCAGGCGATGACGTGACGCTTGGTGCATGGCGCGCGGAAGTGTTCGATGCCTCTGGTCACACCAACGGGCATATCGCCTTCCATCTGCCAGACGCAGGCATAGCGTTTGTCGGCGATTGCGTCTTCGCACTTGGCTGCGGGCGCATGTTCGAAGGGACCGCGCCGCAATTCTGGCACAGTATCAAGCAAGTCAAAGCGCTGCCTCCTGAGACGACGCTCTATTGCGCGCACGAATACACCGCAGCCAACGCCAAATTTGCGCTGCATGCCGATCCAGATAACCGCGCGCTTCACGATTATGCTTTGGAGATCAGCGCTAAGCGCGCTCGCAGCGAGCCGACAGTGCCGACCACGCTCGCGCGCGAACTTGCCACCAACCCGTTCCTGCGCGCCGATGCGCCAGAGATAATGGCTAAGTGGGGCAACACGTCACCCGAAGACGCCTTTGCCGCGCTGCGACTTGCG